>JARKOV010000172.1 GCA_029975965.1 Anaerolinea sp.
GAGTTTCAATTTTTCTGTAAATTGTGGGGCCAAGCCCACATTTTACATAAAAATTGAAACACAATCTCTCTCATCGTATCTGCAACGGGTAAAGGTAGCGTGGATTATATCATGCGGCCTGGGGGGAAGGCGAATGGTATAATCGGGTCGTGCTGCCCGATCTTCGCCTCGACGATGTAGTCACGCTACGCAAACCGCATCCCTGTGGGGGGTATCGCTGGAAGGTGGTCAGGCTGGGCGCGGACATCGGGCTGGAATGCCTGACCTGCCAACGGGTGGTCTTGCTGGCGCGGCGCGAGGTGGCCCGGCGGGCCAAGAAGATCGAACACGGGGGCGGGCATGATGCTCAACCCGGTTGACCGGCAGACTTCCCAACCTGGCGAACCGCCCGGCGCCAACCGGCGCAACATCCTTTTCCTGTTTTCCGATACCGGCGGAGGTCACCGCAGCGCAGCCGAAGCGATCATCGAGGCGCTCGGCCTCGAGTTTCCGGGGCAGATTGCCTGCGAGATGGTCGATATCTTCAAGGAATACGCCCCCCCGCCGCTCAACCTGGCCCCGCGCATTTACCCGCCGCTCTCGCGGCATCCCACGCTGTGGGGCATGGGTTACCGCCTGAGCGACGGGCCGCGGCGAACGCGCGCCTTTTACAACGCCATCTGGCCTTATGTTCGCCGTAACCTGCGCGCTTTGCTCGACGAACACCCCGCCGACCTGGTGGTGTCGGTGCACCAGTTGATCAACGTGCCGGTGGCACGGCTGGTGGCGATGTACGGGCTGCCGTTCATCACCGTGGTGACCGACATGGTCACCACGCACGCCGCCTGGTACGCCACGCGCGCCACGCACACCATCGTCCCCACGCAGGAGGCGTACCGGCGCGGCTTGAAGGCCGGGATGTCTCCGCACCAGATGAGCGTGGTGGGCATGCCGGTCGCGGATCGCTTTTGCCAGCCGCAGGGCGATCGCAGCGCGATTCGCCAGAGGCTGGGTTGGCCGGAAGATCGCCCGACGGTGTTGATGGTCGGCGGCGGCGAAGGCATGGGACCGCTGGAGGAGATGACCGCGGCGCTCGACCAGGCCGGGCTGCCGGTGGCGCTGGCGGTGATCACCGGCCGGAACCAGGCGCTGAAAAGTCGCCTGGAGAAACGCCGCTGGAAGCTGCCGGTGCAGATCTATGGCTTCGTAACCGAAATGCCCGCCTTCATGCATGCGGCGGATTTCCTGGTCACCAAAGCCGGGCCGGGGACGATCAGCGAAGCCTTCATCGCCGGATTGCCGGTGATCCTCTACAGCAAAATGCCCGGCCAGGAAGACGGCAATGTGACCTTCGTGGTGGAGAAAGGCGCGGGGGTGTGGGCACCCGAACCGGCCGAGGTGGTGGAGACGCTGCGCACCTGGCTGGATTCCCCCGAGACACACAGGCGCGTGGCGCAAGTCTCGCGCAGCCTGGCGCGCCCACATGCGTCGCGGGAGATCGCGCGGCTGCTGGCGGCGCGGATCGGGATTCAATGAAACCGCAACGTCCCGACTGAACTGCCCGGTCAATTTTCCCTTATAATGTACGTATGCCCATTCTGGATGGGAACACCTTTGAATTTTTGAGCCGCAGCCCCGAGCAAACCCGCCGCCTGGGCGCGCGCCTGGGTGCTTTACTGCAGACCGGCGACCTGGTTTGCCTGGCGGGCGACCTGGGCAGCGGGAAGACCACCATGGTCCAGGGTATCGCGCAGGGTTGGGGTACCCTGGACCCGGTCTCCAGCCCGAGTTTTGTGCTGGTCAACCATTACCGGCGGCCGGATGGGCAGACCCTCTATCACATGGACTCGTACCGCATCGAGGACGCGCTGCAGGCCGAGGAACTCGACCTGGATTTAATGCTCGAGTCGGGCGCGTTGGTGCTGGAGTGGGCCGACCGAATCCGCGAGATCTTGCCGGAGGAGTGCCTGTGGGTGAACCTGCGCTGGCTGGCAGAGGAGCAGCGCGGGATGGTGATCAACGCTCGCGGCGCGCGGTTCGTAAGCCTGTTGGGCGAATTCCGCCAGAAAGCGTTTGGAGGGTAGCATGCTGCTGGCGGTTGACACCTCGACCCAGTGGATGGGGCTTGCGCTTTACGATGGCAGCCAGGTGCTGGCGGAGATCAGTTGGACGACCCGTCACCACCATACGGTGGAACTGGCCCCGGCGGTCGCGCGCCTGCTGGAGCAGAGCGGCACCACGGCCGGCGAAATCGAGTGTTTCGGGGTGGCGCTGGGGCCGGGGAGTTTCACCAGCCTGCGCATCGGGCTCGCCCTGGTCAAGGGTATGGCGCTGAGCCTGCACGCGCCGGTGATCGGCGTGCCAAGCCTGGATTTCCTCGCCATGGCTCAGCCGGTGCGGGATATCCCGATGGCGGCCGTGCTGCAAGCCGGGCGCGGGCGGTTGGGCCTGGTGTGGTACAAAGCCCACAAGGGGCGCTGGCAGCCACAAGGCGCGCCGGTGATCACAACCGCCGAGGACCTTGCCGGGCAGATCGAGACTCCCACGCTGGTCGTCGGTGAGCTGACCGCCGCCGAGCGGCAAATCTTTGGCAGAAAACGGCGCATCGCCCTGTTGGCATCGCCGGCTGAATCGGTCCGGCGGCCGTCCTTCTTGGCCGAGATGGCCTGGCAGATCTGGAAGTCGGGAAAAATATCTGAAATCAACAGCCTCGCGCCGATCTACCTGCACGTGGCAGAGGTGATTCCCTCTTGAGCGGGCCCGCTCACGGAGCGGATGTGCGGCTGCGGCCCATGCGGTTGGAAGACGTGCCGCGCGTGCGACAGATCGATGTGCTCTCTTTCAGCCTGCCCTGGTCAGAGCGCAGCTACCGTTTCGAGGTGGCTGAGAACGAAAATTCCTCTTGCTGGGTGGCCGAGGTGAGCGGTGATGACGGCCAGCCGACGGTGGTTGGGATGATGGTGAACTGGATCATCCTCGACGAGCTGCACATCGCGACCATCGCGGTGCACCCGGACTACCGGCGCATGGGCATTGGGCGCAAGCTGCTGGTGCAGGGGCTGCAGGCGGGGGTCGAGCGAGGCGCGCGCCTGGCCTACCTGGAGGTGCGCCGCGGCAACCAGGCCGCCCAGGCGATGTATGCGGGTTTTGGTTTCGTGACCAGTGGGGTGCGACCGCGCTACTACCAGGACAACCATGAAGATGCGCTGTTGATGACCTTGCAGCCGCTTGACGCGCAAGCGATCGAAGCGGGCAACCAACCCTAGACCGGATTGTGGAGGTGAAGAATGGACGCGAAGAAAGTGCTGAATGAAATTGCCGGCCAGACGGTGGTGTGCACTCGCTGCCAGCTTCACCTGTCGCGGAAAAAGGCCGTGCCCGGCGAGGGACCATCGGACGCCGAGGTCATGTTAATTGGCGAAGGTCCCGGGTTCTATGAAAATGAGCAAGGTCGCCCCTTCGTTGGCGCGGCGGGGAAGTACCTTGACGAGTTGCTCTTGAAAGGCGGGTTGAAACGCGAAGAGGTTTTTATCACCAACGTGGTCAAATGCCGGCCACCTGGCAACCGCGACCCGCTGCCCGAGGAGCTTTCGGCGTGCGGCGATTACCTCGACCGGCAGATCGAGGCGATTAACCCGCGCGTGATCGTCACCCTGGGGCGCTATTCGATGGCGAAATTCATGGCCAACGTGCGCATCAGCGACGTGCACGGGCAGCCTTTCTGGAACCGCGGGCGCCTGGTGGTGCCGATGTTTCACCCGGCAGCCGCCTTGCACCAACCGTCGTTGAAAACCAGCGTGGAGCGCGATTTTGCGCGTCTGAGCGAATTTGTCCAGCAGGCGCGCACGGCCGCCCCGAAAATCGAGGCAAAGAAGGAAAGCGAAGCGCCGCCGGTCGCTAACCACGATCAACCGACGCAACTGAGCCTGTTCTAGGCCCGGCACCGCGTTCATAACGAAAACCGACCCATTGTTTCTAGAAGATAAGGCGAGCAACGCCTGAAACGTTGTCTCTTTAACCGGCTTGAAAATACCGCTCAAAGCTTATTGGGATTTATTGGCCCGCCATATCCGCCCGCAGCGCTGGCGGTTTATCGCGCTGTGTGCCTTGCTCTTGCTGAGCATCGGCTTGCAGGTGATCAACCCGCAAATCATCGGTCGCTTCATCGACGACGCCCTGGCGGGCGAAGCGTTGGAGAAGCTGGCTGTATCGGCGGGTTTCTTCCTCGGCATCGCCCTGCTGCTCCAGGCAGTTCTGGTGGGGGTGACCTACCTGGGTGAGTCGGTGGCGTGGACGGCAACCAACGCCTTGCGCGCCGAGCTGGCTACCCACTGCCTGCGACTGGATTTAGGGTTTCACAACCAGCACACCCCCGGCGAGTTGATCGAGCGCATCGACGGCGACGTGTCGGAGATGGCGCTGTTTTTCTCGCAGTTCGTGGTGATGCTGGTCGGCAACCTGCTGCTGGTCATCGGCATCCTCGTGGCGCTGTTCATCCGCGATTGGCGGCTGGGCCTGGCGTTCAGCCTCTTTGCTTCTATCGGGGTGGCGTTGCTGGTGCGGTATCGCGATATCGCGTTGCCCTATTGGAAAGCGCGCCGCCAGGCAGAAGCGGACCTGTTCGGCTTCATCGAAGAACAGCTCACCGGTTTGGAGGACATCCGGTCGAACGGGGCCGAAGGCTTCGTGGCGCGCGAGCTGCACCGCCTGCAGGCGAACATTTTCAAAAGCGACCGCATGGCGCACTGGAAAAACTGGCTGTTGGAGAACCTGATGGGCGGCATCCTCGCCCTGGGCAGCGCGCTGGCAATCGGGATGGGCTACGCCCTTTTTGGCGGCGGTTTGATCACGGTGGGCACGGTCTACCTGGTGATCCGTTACATGGACCTGCTCGAGACGCCGATTCGCGCGCTGACCCACGAGGTGCAGAGCTTCCAGACGATCGGCGCGTGCGTGGAACGCCTCACCGAGCTGCGCAAGCTGGCGCCGCAGGTGGTTGAGGGGCCGGGAGCCGACCCTGGCGCGGGGGCGCTGCAGCTCTCCTTCGATCGCGTGACGTTTGCCTACGACAGCGACGAGCCGGTGCTGAGCGAGCTGTCGTTCAACCTGCAGCCGGGGGCTACCCTGGGGTTGCTTGGCCGAACCGGAAGCGGCAAGACCACGCTGGCGCGGCTGATCTTCCGGCTCTATGACCCGACCTCGGGGAAGATTCGCCTGAACGGTCGCGAGCTGAGCCAGATGCAGCTCGCCGAGCTGCGCAGCCGGGTGGCGCTGGTCACGCAGGACGTGCAGCTTTTCCGGGCCAGCCTGCGCGACAACCTGACGTTCTTCGACCGCAGCATCGGCGATGGGCAGATCGAGGCGGTGATCGATGAGCTTGGGTTAACTGGCTGGTACCGCTCGCTGCCGCAAGGATTGGACACGCAGCTCGAGTCGGGCGCGCGCAGCCTGTCGGCCGGCGAGGCGCAATTGCTGGCGCTGACGCGCGTCTTCATGCGCAACCCGGGGCTGGTGATCCTCGACGAGCCTTCCTCGCGCCTGGACCCGGCGACCGAGCAGCACATCGAGCGCGCCATCGACCGCCTGTTGCGGGAGCGCTCGGCGATCATCATCGCCCACCGGCTGGGCACGGTGCACCGCGTGGACGAAATCCTGATCCTCGAAGACGGGCGGGCGACCGAATATGGCGCGCGCCGGGCGCTGGCAGCCGACCCGGCATCCCGTTTTTACAACCTGTTGCAGACGGGCCTCGAAGAGGTGCTGGCATGAGCGCCATGGACGAGACCCTGCACACCGAGCGTGGCACCGGCGGCCTGGCGGCCTGGCAGGTGATCCTGCGCATGCTGCGCTTCCGTTTCAGGTTATGGGTGATCGATTTCTTCTCGGTGGTGTCCACCCGCCTTGCCTGGCAGATCCTGCCGGGGCTGTGGCTGAAGGTCTTCTTCGACCTGCTGACCGGCGAATCGCGGGCGGGATATACCATCTGGACGGTGCTGGCGCTGGTCGTCGCGGCTTACCTGGGGCGCGTGCTCGGCTCATACGGCTTTTACTACGCGGATGTGCCGATCTTCTCGGAGATCGCGCTGTTGCTGCGCAAGAACCTGATGCGCTACATCCTGCGCCGCCCGGGGGCTTCGCCGCTGCCCGATTCGCCGGGCGAGGCGGTCAGCCGCTTCCGCAACGATGTGATCGAGATTCCGCTGTTTGTGATCTGGATCAACGACATCCTCACCGGGGTGCTGGTGGTGCTGACAGCGGTGATCATCTTGCTGCGCATTGACGTGCTGATCACGGTGGTCGCGTTCGTCCCGCTGGTGGTGGTTGGTTTCATCGCATCGGCGGCGTCCAGTCGCATCGAGCGCTACCGGCGCGCCAGCCGGCAGGCGACTGGCGCGGTGACCGGGTTCATCGGCGAGTTCTTCGGCGCGGTCCAGGCGGTCAAGGTGGCAGACGCCGAGAAGAACGTGATCCGCCATTTCGAGAGCCTCAACGAGGAGCGGCGCAAGCTGACGCTGCGCGAGCGCCTGTTCGACACGATCCTCGAGTCGATCTGGCGCAACATGTCGAACCTGGGCACCGGCCTGGTGCTGATCCTGGCGGGACAGTCAATGCGCAGCGGATCGCTGACGGTGGGCGATTTCTCGTTGTTCGTGTACATGCTGCAAAGCGTGGGCGACCTTTCGACTTTCGGGGGCATGCTGGTGGCGCGCTACAAACAGTTGACTGTTTCGGTGGAGAGGATGTATCGCCTGATGCAAGGCGCGCCGAAGGAAGCCCTGGTGGAGATTAGCCCGATTAATTTGAACGGACCTCTGCCGGAGGTGAGCCTTCCTGCGGCTCAGCCTGGGGACCGGCTGGAGCGGTTGGAAGTGCGCGACTTGAGCTTCCACTATCCGGGCTCCGATCATGGAATTCAGAATGTGAGCCTGCAACTGGAGCGCGGGACTCTCACGGTGGTAACCGGGCGGGTTGGCTCCGGAAAGACGACCCTGCTGCGCGTTTTGACCGGTCTGCTGCCCAAGGACGGCGGGGAGGTGCGCTGGAACGGGGCGCTGGTGCAGGATGCGGCGACTTTCTTTGTTCCGCCGCGCTGCGCGTACACCGCGCAGGTGCCGCGCCTGTTCAGCAACACGCTGCGCAACAACATCTTGCTGGGGCTGCACAAAACCGATGCCGAGATCCTGGAGGCAATGCGCCTGGCGGTGCTGGAAAAGGACCTGGCGGAGATGGATGGCGGGCTGGATACGGTGGTGGGGCCGCGCGGGGTGCGCCTTTCGGGTGGGCAGGCACAGCGCACGGCCGCGGCGCGCATGCTGGTGCGCAAGGCTTCGCTGCTGGTGTTCGACGATCTATCCAGCGCGTTGGACGTGGAAACCGAGCGCCTGCTGTGGGAGCGCCTGTTTGAGCAGCGTGACGCCACCTGCCTGGTGGTCTCGCACCGCCGCCCGGTGCT
The DNA here is from genome assembly GCA_029975965.1 of Anaerolinea sp. The sequence goes on from JARKOV010000172.1 coordinate 7,433, forward strand.
GCGCCGCGCCGACCAGATTCTGGTGATGGCGGAGGGGCGCGTGGCGGCGCAGGGCAAGCTGGACGAGTTGCTCGAGCGCAGCGAGGAGATGCGCAATTTGTGGGCGAGTTATGAGAAGAACCCTGCGGAGACCCCTCCCAACCTCCCCTGAAGGGGAGGAGAAGGACCTCTCCCGACCTCCCCTGAAGGGGAGGAGAAAGACCCCTCCCAACCTCCCCTGAAGGGGAGGAGAAAGACCCCTCCCGACCTCCCCTGAAGGGGAGGAGATGGACCTCTCTGGGTCTACAATGAAGGGGGGAGACGCTCATGAAATTCGTTACGCATTTTTCGGCAAGTTGGGTAAAATTCAGGGATTGAACAATCAAAATCAGACCGAGGGAATGTGGACAGCCAAAAAGAGCAATTAATCAACAAACTCGAAACACGCACGGCGACGATGGCGGTGCTGGGCCTGGGATATGTGGGCCTGCCGCTGGCGGTGGTGTTCGCCGAGGCGGGTTTCAAGGTGGTGGGGGTCGATCCGGTGCAGGAAAAGGTGGAGATGGTCAACCGGGGAGAGAGCTACGTGCTGGACGTGCCCGCAGAAACGTTGAAACAGCAGGTGGCGGCCGGCCGGCTTTCGGCCACGACCGATTTTGCCGCCTGCCGCGCCGCCGATGCGGTGTCGATCTGCGTGCCCACTCCCCTGCGCAAGACCGGCGACCCAGACCTCTCCTTTATCGTCTCGGCGACCGAGGGATTGGCTCTCTACATCCATCCCGGGATGGTGGTGGTGCTCGAGTCGTCCACCTACCCCGGCACGACGCGCGAGATGGTGCTGCCGTTGCTGACCGGCAGCTCGGGGCTGACACCGGGCAAAGACCTGTTTATCGCCTTCTCGCCGGAGCGGGTCGACCCAGGGCGCACCGACTGGACGACCAAGAACACGCCCAAGGTGGTGGGCGGGATCACCGAGGACTGCTCGGACGTGGCGGCGGCCTGGTATGCACAGGCGCTGGACACGGTGGTGCGGGTCTCCTCAGCCGAGGTGGCCGAGATGGCCAAGCTGCTCGAGAACACCTTCCGCATGATCAACCTGGGGTTGGTCAATGAGCTGGCGATCATGTGCGACCGGCTGGGGGTGGACGTGTGGGAAGTGATCGACGCGGCGGCGACCAAGCCGTTTGGGTTCATGAAATTTACCCCTGGGCCGGGCATCGGCGGGCACTGCATCCCGATCGACCCGCTGTACCTGTCGTGGAAGATGAAATCGCTCAATTACACGGCGCGCTTCATCGAGCTGGCCTCCGAGATCAACACCAACATGCCCCGCTTCGCGGTTGGCAAGGTGCAGGATGCGCTCAACGAGCGCGGCAAGCCGGTCAAGAACAGCCGCGTGCTGGTGCTGGGGGTGGCCTACAAGCCAGACGTGGACGACATTCGCGAGAGTCCGGCGCTGGACGTGATCCACCTGCTGCAAGCCAAGGGCGCGTGGGTGCGCTACCATGACCCATATATTCCTCGTTTCAGGCACGAAGACTGGTCGATGGAATCGGTGGCTGGCGACCGCCTGATGGACGAGGTGCGCGCCGCCGACGCAGTGGTGATCGTCACCAACCACAAGGCGTATGATTACGCAGCGATCCTGGAATCGGCCGGCCTGGTCGTGGACACGCGCAACGCGCTGGGGGCGGCCGGCAAGCACTCTCCGAAAGTGGTGAGGCTGTAATGGCGCGCTACCTGGTCACCGGCGCGGCCGGTTTCATCGCTTCGCGGGTGTGCGAGCTGCTGCTCGCCGAGGGTCACGAGGTGGCGGGGGTCGACAACCTGTGCGACGCCTACGATGTGCGCCTGAAGCATTACCGCCTCAAGCGGCTGCTGGAGCGACCCGGTTTCACCTTCAACGCGCTGGACATCGCCGACCGTGGCGCGGTGGACGCGATTTTTAGCGCGGGCGAGAGCTTTGCCGGGGTGATCAACCTGGCGGCGCGGGCCGGGGTGCGCGCATCGGTGGAGAACCCCTGGGTGTTCGTCAACACCAACCTGACCGGCACACTCAACCTGCTGGAGGCGTGCCGCCGACACGCGGTGAGCAAGTTCATCCTGGCGTCCACCTCCAGTATTTACGGCAACGATGCTCCGTTGCCGACGCCGGAGACGGCCTCCAGTGATCACCCCTTGCAGCCCTATTCGGCCAGCAAAAAGGGCGCCGAGGCGATGTGCCACGCGTACCACTTTCTGTACGGCGTTGACGTGACGATCTTCCGCTATTTCACCGTCTACGGGCCTGCCGGGCGACCGGACATGGTCATGTTCCGCTTTACCCAGTGGATCAAAGAGGGCCGGCCGGTGCGCCTGAACGGCGACGGCAGCCAGACGCGCGGCTTCACCTACGTGGACGATATCGCGCGCGGGACGATCGCCGGTTTGACGCCACTCGGCTACGAGATCATCAACCTGGGCGGGCACGAGGTGATCTCGATGAACGAGATGATCGCCCGCCTCGAAGCGCTGCTGGGCGAGAAAGCGCGGATCGAATATTTGCCGGCGCACAAAGCCGATATGCTCGCCAACCAGGCCGATATCAGCAAGGCGCGCCGCCTGCTGAGTTGGGAGCCACAAGTGAACCTGGAAGAAGGGATGAAGCGCCTGGTTGACTGGTACCTGGCCGAGCGCTCCTGGGCCAGCCAGGTGGTCACCGCATGACTTCTTGGATCGACCGGGCGCGCGCCTTCACCGGCGACCGCCTGTTGCGCCGGGTGGTGCGCAACTCGACCTACCTGTTCCTGAGCAACGTCATCGCGGCCGTTTTGGGCATCGTCACCGCCAACCTGTTGGGCGTGGCGGTGTTCGGCGTGCTGGGCATCATCACCGGCTTCGTGACCAACGTCAACCGCCTGCTCTCCTTCCGCATGAATGATGTGGTGGTGCGCTACATGGGCGAGGCGCTGGCGAAGAAAGAGAAAGAGCGCGCCGCAGCGGTGGTCAAGGCGGCGGGGTTGGCCGAAGCGCTGACCTCGCTGGCGGCGTTTGGCGTGCTGGCGGCGCTGGCCCCCCTGGGCGCGCGTTACTTTGCCAAAGAGGCCCAACTGGCGCCGCTCTTCTTGCTGTACGGCCTGTCGATCCTGGCCAATTTGAACAATGAGACGGCCACCGGCGTGCTGCAGGTGACCGGGCATTTTCGCACCCAGGCGTTGATCAACCTGGCGCAGAGCGTGCTGGTAGCCGGGTTGATCGTGCGCGCTGCCTTGCAAGGCGGCGGCCTGCTCGACGTGCTGTGGGCTTACTTGCTTGGCAAGGTGATCCTGGGGGCCGGGCCGGTGGTCGCCGCGCTGTACTGGATGCCGCGCGCAGTGCAGCCGGGTTGGTGGCGGGCGCGGTTTGCGCTGCTCCCGCCGTGGCGCGAGCTGGCGCGCTTTGCCCTTTCGACCAACTTCAGCGCGACGATTAACCTGGTGGCGCGCGACAGCGAGGTGCCCTGGGTGGGCCTGTTCTTTGGGCCGGTGGTGGCGGGCTATTACAAGACCGCCTTGCAGTTGATCAACCTGGTGGTGATGCCGGTCAATCCATTTATCAGCACGACCTTCCCCGAGATCACCCGCGCGGTGGCGGAGAAGGCCTGGCAGCGCCTGGGCAACCTGTTGCGGCGGGTGAGCCTGATCGCGGGGGGATGGACGGCGGCTGTGGCGGCAGGGCTGCTCCTGGTTGGCCGGTCGCTGCTTTTCTCGGAGTGGCAGGCTTTTGGGCGCACCTTCCACATCTACGACAGCCAGTACCTGCCGGCATTCCCGGTGTTGATGCTGTTGATGATCGGCTACGGGGTGGCGAACACGCTCTTCTGGAGCCGCCCGCTGCTGCTCTCGCTTGGGCTGGCAGATTACGCCTTGAAGGTCAGTTTCTGGTCGATGCTGGGCAAGGTGGCGCTGGCGGTTTTGCTGTTGCCGGGCGCCGGTTACCTGGCGGAGGCGGTTTTCCTGACGCTGTATTTCACCGTCTCGGTCGGGTTGATGGTCTGGCGCGGCTTGCGGGAGGTGGAAAAGGAGAGCGCCACGGATGATCAAGCCGGCCAGGCTGCCATGTTAAACCAGGGCGGCGAAAGCAAAGGGTAAAATTACGACGTGACGCGCATCCTGTCTTTCAACCTGCGCACCGCCGAGGCAAACGATGGCGCTCACGCCTGGAGCGAGCGGCGCGGCCTGGCTTTCGAGCGCATCCGGGCGATTGGACCGGACCTGCTTGGATTGCAGGAGGTGCACGACCAGCAGCAGTCTGCCGATGTGCGGGCGGAACTGGTCGATTACGATTTCTACGGCGTGCGGCGCGGCGGCAGCGGAGGCGCCCCGCTGGAAATGACCCCGGCGCTGGTGCGGCGCGAAGCCTTCGAGGTGCTCGACGCGCGGATCTTTTGGCTCAGCCGCACCCCAGACGTGCCGGGCAGTTCGAGTTGGGGCGCGGCCTACGTGCGCACCGCGGTGCAGTTGCACTTGCGCGAGCGCTCCAGCGCCAACGAGCTGATCTGGATCAACACGCATTTCGATTACCTGCCCCTGGCAGTGCTGGAGATGGCCAGGATGCTGCGCGGGGTGGTGGATGCGTTGCCCGGGCACATTCCGCTGGTCTTGACCGGCGACTTCAACGCCGGCAAGCGCAGCCAGGCGTTCCGCACGCTGACCGGGGCGACCGGCGCGCGCCGTCTGCGCGATGCGCTGCGCCTGGCGAAGCGCGTGGATGGTGGCGAAGGCACCTTCCACGCCTTCGGTAAGCTCCCGCGCCCCCAGGCGATCGATTGGATCCTGGTTTCAGAGGGGCTGCGGGTGGTCGAGGCCGGGATCGACCGCACCAGCCGCGGCGGGCTCTTCCCTTCGGATCATTTCCCGGTGTGGGTGGTGCTGGCATGAAAATCGCGGCGATTGCCACCGCCCAGGTACCTTCCACGACGGCCAACTCGATCCAGGTGATGAAGGTGTGCGGCGCCCTGGCTACGCTGGGCCACACAGTGCGGCTGATGCTGCCGGGAAACGGCGCGGCAGGTTGGGAGGAGCTGGCCGAGCTGTACGGCTTGGGCCAGCCGTTCCAGATCGAGTGGCTGGCGGCCGATCCGCGTTGGAAGCGCGTCGATTTCGCCTGGAAAGCGGTGCAAGGGGCGCGAGCCTGGAAAGCCGGGTTGGTTTATACCTGGACGATCCAGGCGGCGGTGTTCGCCCTGCTCGGCGGCAGGCCGGCGCTCTACGAGGCCCACGATCTGCCCACGGGTCGCTTTGGCCCGACCTGGATGAGCCTCTTCCTGCGCCTGCCGGGCAAGAAGCGCCTGGCGATGATCACCCGCGCGCTGCAGGCGGCGCTGGAGCGCCGTTTTGGGCGGTTGTTGCCGCCGGAACAAATGGTGATCGCGCCCAACGGACTCGACCTGGAGCGATACCTGGGGCTCCCGGCTCCCAGCAAGGCGCGGCGCTGGCTCAACCTGCCGGAAGGCCTGACCGTGGGCTGCACCGGGCACCTCTATGCCGGGCGCGGGGGTGATCTGTTCCTGGGGCTGGCGCGGCGCTTCCCGGAGCTGCAGTTCGTCTGGGTGGGCGGGCGACCGGAGGACGTGGAGGCTTACCGCGCCAGGGCGGCTGGGCTGAGCAACACGATCTTCAGCGGTTTCATCCCCAACGCGCAACTGCCGCTGTACCAGGCGGCTGCCGACATCCTGCTCATGCCGTACGGCAGCCGCATCGAGGGCAGCAGCGGCGGAAATTCAGCAGAGATCTGCAGCCCGATGAAGCTGTTCGATTACCTGGGCGCAGGGCGGGCGATCCTTTCCAGCGACCTGCCGGTGATCCGCGAAGTGCTTGACGAGCGCAGCGCCCTGTTCGCGGCGCCTGACGATGTGACGTCTTGGGCCGCGGCGCTGGGGCGCGTCGCGGGAGACAGCGAGCTGCGTGAGCGCCTTTCGACACGGGCGCGAGAGCTGGCGGTACAATACACCTGGATCGAGCGGGAGCGACGTTGCCTGGAGGGACTGTGACCGTGCATTGGATCGAGCCAGTGGGCAGGCGGGCGGTTGCGAGCGCGCTGGCGGGGTTGTTACTCGGCGCGCCGGTGGCGCTGTTGGGGCCGGGAGCCTTTTTGACCGGCTGGTTGGCGGCCAGCCTGCTGCTGGCGGTGAGTATTTTCACGCTGATCAGCGCCTGGCGTTGGGCAGGCGGCGGCCGGCTGCTGGCCTGGATGGTCGGGCTGGCTTTTCTGTTGCGCCTGGGCCTGGGAATGGGGTTGAGCCTGGCGCTGCCCCTCTGGGGTTACGACGAGGAGGTGCAGAACGCCGGCTATCTTTTCCCAGACGCCTACGAGCGCGACCGCGAGGCTTTCGACCTGGCGGTCTCCGGCGAGCGCCTGCTCTTCAACCCCGAGCTTTCGCTTTCTTCGGACCAATACGGCGGGTTGGGGCTGGTCAGCGCGGCGATCTATCGCTACCTCAGCCCGGACGCGCACCGGCCGTTCCTGGTGTTGATTCTGGGTTGCCTGTTTTTCGCGCTGGGCGTGCCTTTCTTATGGAAGGCGGCGCACCTGCGCCTGGATGACCGCGCGGCATCCCTGGCGACCTGGATCTTTGTGCTTTACCCGGATGGCTTATTCTTCTCTGCGTCGCAGATGCGCGAGCCGTTCCTGCTGGGATTGAGCGCGATGGCGCTGTGGGGCGTGCTGACCTGGCGGCAAAACCTGCGTGGGGCGCTGGCAGCCTTAGCCTTCAGCCTGGCGGCGATGTTCTTCTTCGCCACCCGCTCGGCGCTGTTCGTGACCGGGGTGATGGCGCTGTTGTTCTGGCTGGATTACTCGGGCGAGCACAGCGGGAAAACCTGGCGCTGGATCGGCTGGGCAGGGCTGGGGCTGGGCGCGCTGGCGGCGGCCTGGATCACCTGGAGCTGGTTCCGCGAGGCAGCCGTATGGGATGTGACCTTAACTCTGCGCAACTCGGGGCGCCTTGCGGCGGTGCTGGAAGACCTCGGCGACCGTTTCCGTATCCCGGTGCTGCTGGTGTATGGGCTGGCGCAGCCGGTGTTGCCGGCGGCGATCGCTGAGCCGGCCATTCCCTTGTGGAAAGGCATCGTGCTGCTGCGCTCGTCGGGCTGGTACCTGATCGCCCCGCTGTTGATCTACGCCGGTTTTTCGGCCTGGAAGATCGCCAGCCCCATCCAGCGGCGCTTCGTGCTGTGGGCGGTGATTTCGGCCGGGCTGTGGATGTGTGTGGCTTCGCTGCGCGCCGGCGGCGACATGACCGATAACCCGCGATACCGCGTGCTCTTCCTGGCGCAGATGGCGCTGGCAGCCGCCTGGGCGGTGGGCTGGGCGCGCGCGAAGCGCGATGCGTGGTTGGGGCGCTGGCTGCTGGTAGAGGCAATCTTCCTGGGCTTTTTCACCCAGTGGTACTTCAGCCGTTACTTCCACCTGGGAGGGAGGCTGCCGTTCCTGGTCATGGTGGCGGTCATCGCTGGGCTGAGCGGGCTGGTTCTGGCGGGCGGCTGGCTGCTCGACCGCTTCCGCAGGCCGAAATGAGCGCCTTTGCGATATAATTGCCGCAAAGCTTCCCACAATTCACTCGGCGCCGGACCAAAGTATGCATCTCACGATTGTGGCTCCCGTCTACAACGAAGAAGAAAATATCCCCCTGCTGCACCAGGCGATTGCGGCTGCCATCGCGCCGCTGGGCCTGGAGTGGGAAGTGATCCTGGTGGACGACGGCAGCCAGGATGGCAGCCTGGCGGCACTCGAAAAGCTGGCGGAGCTGGACCCGGCTCACGTGCGGGTGATCGCGCTGCGCCGCAATTTTGGCCAGACCGCCGCCATCGCCGCCGGGATCGACCACGCCAGCGGCGACGTGGTGGTCTTGATCGACGCTGACCTGCAAAACGACCCGCAAGACATCCCGCTTATGCTGGAGAAAATCCACGAGGGCTACGATGTGGTCAGCGGGTGGCGCAAGAATCGCCAGGACGATTTCACCACGCGCACCCTGCCCTCGCGCATGGCCAACGGGCTGATTTCCTGGGTGACCGGCGTGCACCTGCACGATTACGGCTGCACGCTCAAGGCTTATCGCCGCGAGGTGCTGACCGGCTTCAAGCTGTACGGCGAGATGCACCGCTTTATCCCGGTTTACGCCAGCTCGGTCGGGGCAAAGATCATCGAAATGCAGGTGCAGCATCACCCGAGGCGCTTCGGGAAAGCCAAATACGGTCTGGAGCGCACCGCAAAGGTCATTCTGGACTTGTTCACGGTCAAGTTTCTCAGCAGTTACGCTAATAAACCCATCTACCTGTTCGGGGGAGCGGGCATCGGGTTGATCGTGCTGGCCGGCATTGTGCTGACGTACCTGTTCGTGCGGCGCGTCTTTTTTGGGGTATCGGTGCTTGGCTCACCGCTATTCCAGATGAGCACGATGGTCGCCATTTTAGGTTTCCAATCGATTCTGATGGGCCTGATCGCGGAGTTGTTGGTGCGCACCTATCACGAATCGCAGGGCAAACCGACCTACACTATCCGTAAAGGCATCAATATCCCGGTCAATGGCAGCCAACGAAACGAGTAAACCCGTCCAGCCCTGGCAGGCTGGGCCTGGGGGGCTGACGGTGGCCCGACTGTATTTTGCCGCGACTTCCATCCTATCGGCGGCGGGGATTTCGCAACTCTTAAAGACGGGTGCAAACTCTGGCCAGGCGATCGGCAGCTATTCCTGGCAATGGGCGGGCTTGCTGAGCGGAGCGATCTTGTTGGGCGTGGTGTTGCTGGCGGTGACCACATCGCTCTTTACACCCGCGGCAGATCGGATGGGTCAAATCTTATCCGCCCTGACCGGGAAGATTCGGCTGCGACCCTGGCTGGCTGTAGCCGGTTGCAGCGCCAGTTGGGTACTCTACGTATTGGTCGTGCTGTGGCGTTTCGACCGCCATTTCAACGCCACCTACCCGCGCCTGTGGTTCTTCTGGCTGGCGGCAGGCGTGGGCGCGCTGTTTTTAATGAGCGCCTGGCGGCGGCTGCCGCCTTTGTGGGCGCTGGTGTCGACAGGCGTGCTGTTCGGCTTTGGGATCAAGGCGCTCAGCTACCTGCCCGAGGTCAGCACGTACCCCTTCAGCCTGGGCTGGTCGGAGGCCAGCCGGTTCTATTATGCGTCGCTGCCATACGCCGAGCGGCTGTATGGGATGACCATCCCGCTCTCGCCCTGGCATCCCAGCCGCTACCTGATGCTGGGTCTGCCCTTTTTGATCGCGGACGCACCGCTCTGGCTGCACCGTCTGTGGCAGGTGTTGCTGTGGCTGGGCTTTTCCTGGTTGACGGGCTTTGCGCTGCTGAGGCGCTTCCGGGGGCAATCCTGGGTCACGCGGCTGGTGGGGGCGGTTTGGGCGGGGCTGTTCTTGCTGCAGGGGCCGGTGTACTACCATCTTTTGGTGTGCGTCATCCTGGTGCTGGTGGGATTCGACCGGGAGCGTTTTTGGAAGACGGCGGTATTCGTCTTGCTCGCATCGCTGTGGGCGGGCATCAGCCGGGTCAACTGGTTTCCGGTGCCGGCGATCCTCGCCGCGACCCTCTACCTGCTCGAAAAGCCGGTTCGGGGCAGCCGCGGGTGGCTGGCCTACCTGGCTCAGCCGGCGATCTGGGGGGGAATCGGGCTTGGCGCGGCGCTGGCGTCACAGGCGGTCTACGTGCTCTTTTCGGGGCACGAAGACACCAGCGGCTTCGCCTCCAGCTTCACCTCTGCGCTGTTGTGGTACCGCCTTTTCCCCAATGTGACGTACCGGTTGGGGGTTTTGCCGGCTATTCTGCTCATCACCGCTCCAGCGCTGGCGTTGGTCGCGGTCACCTGGGCGCGCGGCTGGCGGCACTGGCACCCGCTGCGGGTGCTGGGGCTGGGTGGCATGGGCCTGGTCTTGCTGGCTGGCGGGCTGGTGGTGAGCACCAAGATCGGCGGGGGGAGCAACATCCACAACCTGGACGCCTACCTGGTGCTGGTGCTGGTGATCAGCGCCTATCTTTGGTTGGAGGGGTACGAATCTGAAAGCGGGGGAGCGCCGTATGCCTGGCGACCCTGGCTGCTGCTGGTTTTCTTATTATTGATGCCGGTCACCTGGAATATGGACCTGAAGCGCCCCTTCGTGCAGCGCGATATGCAGCAGGCGCAAGCCGACCTGGACTGGCTGCGGGAATTTGTCACCCATCACGCGCAGGGAGGCGAGGCGTTGTTCATCACCCAGCGCCAACTGCTGGTGTTCGATACCATCGAGGGAGTTGACATGGTGCCCGAGTACGAGCTGCTCACCCTCTCGGAAATGGCGATCTCGAACAACCAGTCCTATCTTTCCCGTTTTCATGCCGACCTGGAAAAGAAGCGCTTTCGCGTCATCGTGGCGAACATGCAAAACGAGGTCACCAAAGACCCGGAGATTTCGCCATTTGCAGAGGAGAACAATGCCTGGGTGGCCAACGTCACGACTCACATCCGTGAATATTACAAGACCGCCTTCACCCTGCCGGCAGCCGGGGTGGAGATATTCCTGCCAAAGTAGTTCACAAATCGATGCCTGGATGAGGAATTTACATGCAGAACCGGCTGGGTGAATACGCTGAACGCGGGGATTACCACCGCCAACAGCCCAAGGATTGGGTCTACTTGCCGGTGTACCTGGCAAAGATGGAGCGGGTGGATCGCTACCTGGCGGATTGTAAAGGGCGGCGCATTCTTGACCTGGGCTGTGGAGAAGGCGTGCTGGTGCAGAAATACCGCCAGTTGGACTATGATATCGTCGGGATGGACTTGAATTACGAATCGGATTACGTGATGCGTGGGAGCATCTTGCAGACCGGTTTTTCCGATGAGCAGTTCGACCTGGTGCTGTGCCTGGATGTGATTGAACACCTCAGCTTTGGCGACCAGGAACGGGCCGTGGCAGAAATTGCGCGCTTGCTCAAGCCGGGGGGAAAATTGTTGCTCACAGTCCCCAACCTGGCCCACCTGGCTTCGCGGCTGTCATTCCTGGTGCGCGGTAAGCTCATCCGCACCTCGAGCATTGACCGGCACCCCGGCGACCGCCCCATGGCGGAGTATCGCCAGTTGTTGCGGCGGCATTTCAGTATCCGTTCTTGCCGGGGAATTTTTCCGACGTTTCCCTTCATTTCACTCTTGACGGTGTGGAAGCCATCGCGCTCGATTATCCTGCACCGCATTTATAACCGTCTGCTGGCTGTGCCGGGTTGGTGCTTCCTGACCGTGTTCGAATGCGAAAAGCAGCCGGATCGAGGGGATTAAGGCGCATGGACTCAAAAAGCCCGGCGGAAGGTGTTGAAACGCGCCGTTTTCCGCTCTTGCGCGTGCTGGGCACGCTGGTCTCTTCAGGGCTTTTGGTCTACTTGATCTACCGGCAAGGGTGGAGTGAATTTCGCCAGGCGTTCGCCACTTTCCCCTGGACGGCGGTGGCGCTGGCGCTTGGATTGGTGCTGGCATCGCGTGGGTTGGTTGCCATGCGCTGGTATGCGCTGCTGCGAACGGTCGGGGCGCCGATCGACCTCTGGCAGGTTATCAAGCTGGTCTTCACCGGGCTGTTTACCTCGAATTTCCTGCCCTCCACCATCGGAGGGGATGCCGCGCGATTGGCGGGGGGAATCTACCTGCGCCTGGACGCCAGCATGCTGGCGGCATCGCTGATGGTCGACCGCCTGGTGGGCATGGCTGGTATGGCGTTGATGTTACCGGCGGGGCTGGCGGTTGTTCTGGCAACGGGGGCGGTGGAACCGGTGATGGAAGGTGCTCTCCTGGCGGGGTTTCCGTGGGCGGGTCGATTGTGGGCAAAGGCGGTGGAGTTTTTCCACGGAATGCTGCGCAGCTCGTTGACCTGGCTGCGCCACCCGGCCGGGCTGGCCTGGGCGTTTGCGTGCACTTTTGGGCATATGCTCTTCACTTTTTTGACGGTGCACGTGCTGCTGCGCAGCCTGGGGGCTACGCTGCCGTTGTGGCAGGTCGGCGGGCTGTGGAGCTTCAGCTATTTCGTTTCGCTGGCGCCGTTTTCGATCAATGGGCTGGGATTGCAAGAGGTCTCGATTGCATACCTGTACGCGACCTTTGGGGGGATACCGGTTGAAGCGGGGTTGGCGCTGGCGGTGTTGCTGCGCGTCTTGTTCATGCTGGCCAGCCTGCCGGGAGCCATCTTCTTGCCGATGATTGGGCGGAGGACCCCTCCCAACCTCTCCTGAAGGGGAGGAAGACCCCTCCCAACCTCCCCTGAAGGGGAGGAGAAAGACCTCTCCCGGCTTCCCCTGAAGGGGAGAAAGACCCCTCCTGGCCTCCCCTAAAGGGGAGGAAGACCTCTCCCGGTCTGCGCTTAAGGGGACACTACCTGACTCCCTCCCTTTAGGGAGGGTCGGGGTGGGTCGCTGGATCTTTATTCTTCACGAATGTTCTCGATTGACTGCCTGCATTGTTCATCAATGACAGTCAAAACTGCCTCGATATTTTTTCGACCTCAGTGTTAGTGAATCGCAATACTTGCAGATTGCGTGTTTTCAAATATTCATCTCTTTCGTGATCATATTCCACCTGGTAAGAGTGGCTACTGCCGTCCACCTCTACAACAAGGCCAGCTTTATGGCAAAAGAAATCTACGATATATCTCCCAATTATCTGTTGACGGCGGAAATGCCAACCGGACAGCCGGTCTGCACGCAACTGCCTCCATAACAATTTTTCTGCTGGAGTCATGTTGCGGCGCATCGATTTGGCGCGATTCTGTTGACCGGGCGATAGAATTTGCTGTGTGACGATTCCTGGGTTTCCTGGCGTTCGTGATTTCGAATAGGTTTTTTTCTGGTCGTTTGCCATAGGAAAATTATACTGCGGGCCATGTTCGCTACAGGAGAAAGACCTCTCCCGGCCTCCTCTTCAGGGGAGGAGAAAGACCCCTAACGTATCAGCTTAAGGCAAAAGTGCTGGTGGAGTCGTGAGTCACCCTTGACCGGGCAAGGTCAAGGGTTTATAATTCAACGACTGAATTTTGAAAGGTGTCATGAGCATCCAGCCTGAGTCCGACCGAGACCTGGTCATTCTAGAGCATATCGAGCAGGACCCAGATGCCACCCAGGCCAGCCTGGCTTCCAGGCTGGGGGTTGCCGTAGGCACCATCAACTGGCATCTCAAACGACTGATCGAAAAAGGATACGTCAAGGTCCGCCGGGTAGAGCGGCGCAAGCTGCGCTACATCATCACCGCGGAAGGGATCGCGCTGCGCGCGCGCCTGACGATCGATTACATTCAAAACTCGTTCCGCCTGTACCGGTTGGTGCGCGAGCGCATGGTCGAGACACTCGACGTTGTGCAGCGCGCCGGTGTGCGCAGCCTGCGGCTGGAGGGCGAGGGCGACGTGGCGGAGGTCTGCCGCCTGACTTGCCTGGAGCGGGGCTTCGAGCTGGACGACGATTGCGAAGCGCCCGTCCTGCGCATCCAGGGATATAAGATTTTCATCGATTGGAACGGCGCCGATGAGCGGCCCGGCGCGCCCATCCCACCTGCGGAGCAAGCATGAACGACACATTCTGGCGCGGTAAACGGGTCTGCGTGACGGGCGGCGCGGGCTTTTTGGGCCGATACGTCCAGCGGCGTCTGCGTGAACGCGGGGCCAAGGAGATCTTCGTCCCCCAGTTCGAGCAATACGACCTGGTCAAACCCGAAGACGTGAAGCGGGTGCTCGCCGACGGCAAGCCGGACGTGATTTTACACCTGGCGGCGCACGTGGGGGGCATCGGCGCGAACCGCGAACACCCGGCGGAATTCTTTTACGATAACCTGATGATGGGCGTGCAATTGATGCACGAAGCCTGGAAGGCAGGCGTGGCTAAGTTCGTCGCGATTGGCACGGTGTGCGCTTACCCCAAGTTCACCCCGGTGCCGTTCAAAGAGGACGATCTGTGGAACGGCTACCCTGAGGAGACCAACGCTCCCTACGGCCTGGCGAAGAAAATGCTGCTGGTAATGGCGCAGTCCTACCGCCAACAGTACGGCTTTAACGCCATCTTTTTGCTGCCGGTCAACCTGTACGGCCCGGGCGACAATTTCGATTTGCAAAGCTCGCACGTCATTCCGGCGATGATCCGCAAGTTCATCGAGGCGCAGGAGAACGGGCGAGGAGAGGTGGTGCTGTGGGGCGACGGCTCACCGACGCGCGAGTTCATCTACGTGGAGGACGCGGCGGCGGGTATCGTGCGAGCCGCGGAGGTCTACGATGGCCCCGAGCCGGTCAACCTGGGCTCCGGTTACGAAATCAGCATCCGCGACCTGGCAAGCCTGATCGCCCGGCTGACCGGCTACCAGGGGCAGGTGGTGTGGGATACGAGCAAGCCCAACGGCCAGCCGCGCCGCGCGCTGGATACCTCGCGCGCGAAGGCTTATTTTGGCTTCGAGGCAGCCACCAGCTTCGAGGAAGGCTTGCGCAGGACGATCGATTGGTACCGGGAGCAGCGGAAATGATGTTGCGCCGGCCCGGCTCACAAACATAGCGAACGAACATGGCGACCCGAACCGACACCCCCTCATTGACCTATCTCCGCCCCGCCAGGGGCTGGATTCCGTTGAACCTGTCGGCGCTGTGGGCTTACCGGGAGCTGGTGTATTTCCTCACCTGGCGCGATATCAAAGTGCGCTACAAGCAGGCCGCGCTGGGCATCGGGTGGGCTGTGCTGCAGCCGGTGCTGCACATGGTGATCTTCACCGTCATCTTCTGGCGGCTGGCTGGCTTGAAACCGGACGCCGGCATCTCGGAAACGCTCTACCCGGTGTTCAGCTTTGCCGCCTTGCTGCCGATGCAGTTGTTCCAGGGCGCGCTGCAACGCGCCAGCGTCAGCCTGGTGCAGAACGCCAACCTGCTTACCAAGGTATATTTCCCGCGCCTGATCATCCCGCTCTCGGCTGCCGCGGCCGGGCTGGTGGATTTTTTCTTTGCCTTCCTGGTGCTGGTGGCGCTGATGGTGTACTACCAGGTGCAGTTCACCTGGAATTTGCTCTGGCTGCTGCCGCTGGTGATCTTGGCCCTGCTGGCGGCGCTGGCGGTGGGGCTGTGGCTGGCAGCGCTCAACGTGCAGTATCGCGACGTGCAGCAGATGGTGCCTTTCCTCGTCCAGGCCTGGATGTACGCCTCGCCGGTGGCTTACTCGATCGACGTGATCCCGGCGGAAGGCCCCTGGCGGTTGATCTACGCGCTCAATCCGATGGCCGGGGTGATCCAGGGCTTTCGCTGGGCGCTGCTGGGGGCTACCCCTCCCGACCGCATCTTGTGGGTCTCGGTGGGGGTGGTCGCGGTGCTATTGGTCAGCGGATTGTTTTACTTCCGGCACATGGAGCGCACGTTTGCGGATATGGTATGAGTGACCTGGCGATTCGCGTCGAGAACCTGAGCAAGCAATACCGCATTGGCACGCTGAACAGCCAGCGCTACCAGACGCTGCGCGATGCGCTGGTCTCGGTGTTTGATCGCACGCAGCGCGCCCCCAACGGGCGCATCTGGGCGTTGAAGGACGTGTCTTTCGAGGTGCACCAGGGACAGGTGCTGGGCATCGTGGGGCGCAACGGCGCCGGCAAGAGCACGCTGCTCAAGATCCTGGCGCGCGTCACCGACCCGACCGACGGCTACGGCGAGATCCGCGGGCGGGTAGGCTCGCTGCTGGAAGTGGGCACCGGTTTTCACCCGGAGCTGACCGGGCGCGAGAACATCTACCTGAACGGCGCAATCCTGGGCATGCGGCGGGCGGAGATCCAGAAAAAGTTCGATGAGATCGTCGACTTCTCGGAGGTCAACCAGTTCATCGACACCCCGGTCAAGCGCTATTCCAGCGGAATGTACCTGCGTCTGGCGTTCGCGGTGGCGGCGCATCTGGAGCCAGAGATCCTGGTGGTGGACGAGGTGCTGGCGGTGGGCGACGCCGAGTTCCAGCGCAAGTGCCTGGGCAAGATGAGCGACGTGGCACAACAAGGGCGGACGGTGCTGTTCGTCAGCCACAACATGAGCGCCATCCTGCGCCTGACTCAGGAGACGCTGGTGATCGAAAAGGGACGGTTAAAGATGCGCGCGCCGACCCCTCAGGCGGTGGATTATTACCTTTCGCAGGGCTTTGCCCAGGAAGGCCAGCGCACCTGGGACGAAGACGAAGTGCCGGCGGATGCGGCGCCGTTTCGCCCGCTGTCGATGCGCATCCTGTGCCCCGGCTGCCGGGTGAGCAGCTCGGTGCGCTCGACGGAACCCTTCCAGATCGAGATCGAGTACCGCCTCTCCGCGCCGGTCACCGGCCTGCGGGTGGGGCTGTACCTGATGAGCACGCGCGGCGAGTATATCCTCACCACCTTCGACACCGACGACCCCAGCCGGTATGAGCGCTACCCGGTGCGCCCGGCGGGGCATTACGTCAGCCGCTGCACGATCCCGGCCGATTTTTTGAATGAGGGCCGCTACACGGTCGGGGTAAACGCCAGCTCATTTCGCGTGCGGCGATATTTTTATGATGAGCAGGCCCTGAATTTCTCAGTGGACGCGACCGGCGCGCCGGGTATGCAGTGGCCCGAGCCGCGCCTGGGCGCAGCGCGTCCACGCCTTCCATGGGACATCGAGGTGAAAGATTTATGAGAGCAGCAGGGAAACAGGTCATTAAAAGTTTCCTGGGTCAAATCCCGTTCACAGCCGAACTCTATTGGCTGCTGCGACAAAACGGCCGCCCGATCCAGACACGCTTTTCACTGAAGCATTTGCAGGCCGAATTGCCGGAAATTGCGGCTCAAGCCGCAGAGCTGCGCAAGCAAGTGGAGTTACGCGGGCAACCTGCGCCGGGGAAGAAAGTGTTTCTTTTTGCCACGCTGCATTATTGGATCGAGCACACCGCTTTACTGGGCATGTCACTGGCTGCGCAGGGGCACCAGGTGACGTTGGGCTACCTGCCTTACGCCGAGTGGCGCGAGGAGATCAACCGTTTTGACCTGCGCCGGCAGAACGTCTACGCGCGCAAGGTGCTCGAGCTGGCCGGCCCGTTGCTCGAGCCGGTCTCCTTCCTCACCGCGCGGACCACGCTGGTGCGACTGCCGGACGCGTTGATGGAGATGGTGCACCTGGTGACCACGTACGACACGCAATACACCCTGCAGGTCGAAGATATCGACCCGGAGAGCGACATCTACCGGCTGCGCCTGGAACGCAACACAGAAGCGGCGCGCGCCGCGTATGCCTATTTCAAATCCAACCGCCCCGATGTGGTCATCGTGCCCAACGGGACGATCCAGGAGCTGGGGATTGTCTATCGGGTCGCCAAACACCTGGGCATCCGCGTGGTGACCTACGAGTTCGGCGACCAGCGCCAACGCATCTGGCTGGCACAAAACGCGGAGGTGATGCGCCAGGAAACAGACGCCCTGTGGGCGGCGCGCGACGGCGAAGCGCTTTCGGCGGAGCAACTGGAGCGCATGCGCAGCCTGTTCATGGCCCGACAACGTGGCGCGCTGTGGGAGAACTTCGCTCGCTCATGGCAGGGCACCCCCACCAAAGGGGGCAACAAGATCACCAAGGAACTGGGCCTGGATGACCGCCCGATCGTGCTGCTGGCAACCAACGTGCTGGGTGACAGTCTGACCCTGGGGCGGCAGGTGTTCTCGCAAAGCATGGCGGAGTGGATTGCGCGCACGGTGCAGTACTTTGCCGGGCGAGAGGACGCCCAGTTGATCATCCGGGTGCACCCCGGTGAAGTGCTGACGCATGGGCAGTCGATGGCGGAAGTGGTGCGGAACGTGCTTCCGCGGCTGCCGCAGCACATCCACCTGATTGGGCCGAAAGAGAAGGTCAACACCTACGACCTGGTGGAGGCGGCGGACCTGGGGTTGGTCTACACGACGACGGTTGGGCTGGAAATGGCGATGTACGGCGTGCCGGTGATCGTCACCGGTCAGACGCATTACCGCGGGCGGGGCTTCACGCAGGACCCCGATTCGTGGGTGAGCTACTTCAAGCTGCTCGGTCAGATGCTGCTCAATCCGGAGGCTTTCAAGCTGTCGCGCCAGCAGGTCGAGAGCGCCTGGGAATATGCCTATCGCTTCTTCTTCGAGTATCCACGCCCCTTCCCCTGGCACCTGGTGCGGGTTTGGGAAGACTACAAGGCCCGTCCGCTGAACGCCGTGTTGAGCGAAGAAGGCCGCGAGCAATACGGTGAGACCTTCCGCTATTTGATCGGCGAGCCGGTGGACTGGAAAGCCATTTTGCAGGCAGGCAAATGAGCCAGCAGCAGGCGCGGGTCAAGCAGCAGGTGCGCGAGTTCTACGACCAGGTGGGCTGGCAAAGGACGTCTGGCGACCTGTACCAGAACGCGCGCTATGAAGACCTGCGCCCGGTAGCGGCGGAGTACATCCATCGCTGCCACCTGCGCGTTGGACGGCACCTCGCGCCGAGGGGGCGCTTCTTGCTGGACGCCGGCTCGGGACCGGTGCAGTACGAGGAATACGAGACCTACTCGGCAAATTACGAGCGGCGCGTCTGCGCCGACATCTCGATCGTCGCCTTGCAAGAGGCGCGCCGCCGTTTGGGCGCTCACGGCTTTTACGTGGTGGCCGATGTGGCCAGCCTGCCCTTTGCGCCGGAGGTCTTCGACGGCGCGGTCTCGCTGCACACCCTGCACCATTTACCGCTGGCGGAGCAGGGCAAAGCCTACGGCGAGATCTACCGCACGCTGGCGCCCGGGCGGAGCGCAGTGGTGGTCAACGGCTGGACCGATTCCCCCCTGATGCGGCGCACGGCCTGGCTGGTGCGCCTGGCGGAAAGCGCCGGGAAGCGGCTGGCGCGACTGCGCGGACGCGCCCCGGCTGAGCCAAAGCCTGGCTCCGCCGGCCAACCTGCGGCGCAGGAGCCGACGGGCACGTTCGTCAACAAGCTGGACGCGGCCTGGCTGCGCGGGCTGTTGGGTGGCAAAATGCGCTTCGAGATCCTCGTCTGGCGCAGCGTGAGCGTGCGCTGGCTGCGCGCGCTGGTGCACGCTCCCACCGGGGGGCGGCTGTTCCTGCGCTTGCTTTACTGGCTGGAGGAGCGCGCTCCACGCTGGTTCGGCGAGAACGGGCAGTATCCGCTGGTGGTGGTGCATAAAGAAGTCAACGAGGGATGAGTGACGCATGATGAGTACCGAAGGTCCTCACTTTTTTCCTCTTCCTTAGGGAGAGAGCGAAGAGGTGCTCTCCGCTTCAATCTCATCATGGAAGGGAGTGGAATGAGGAATACGAAGCAATCACGCCTCTTGGGAGGTTGGCATGGACTGGAATGAAAAGGTTGTCCTGATCACCGGCGGGACCGGGTCGTTTGGCAAGAAATTCAGCGAGATTCTGCTGAGCGAATACCACCCGGCCAAGCTGATCATTTTCAGCCGCGATGAGCTGAAGCAGCACGAGATGCGCCAGGCCGGTTATGACCATCCCAGCCTGCGCTATTTCATCGGCGACATCCGCGACAAAGACCGCATGAAGCGCGCCTGTGAGGGCGTGGACATCGTGGTGCATGCCGCTGCGCTCAAACAGGTGCCGGCTTGCGAGTACAATCCGATGGAGGCGATTAAGACCAACATTTTGGGCAGCAGCAACGTGGTGGACGCCGCGCTGGATACCGGCGTGGAGAAGGTGCTGGCGCTGAGCACCGACAAAGCCGTCAACCCGGTCAACCTGTATGGGGCGACCAAGCTGGCGGCGGAGAAGCTGATCGTGCAGAGCAACGCCTATGCGGGCGGCAAAGTGACCCGGCTGAGCTGCGTGCGCTACGGGAACGTGGTCGGCAGTCGGGGCAGCGTGGTGCCGGTGTTCCTCAAGCAGCGCCAGAACGGCAAGGTCACAGTGACCGACGAGCGCATGACGCGCTTCTGGCTCACCCTGGAGCAGGGCGTGCGTTTTGTGATTCAAAGCATCGAGCGTATGCACGGCGGGGAGGTGTTCGTTCCAAAAATCCCCAGCATGACGGTGATGGACCTGGCGCGCGCGGTGGCGCCGGAGAACGACATCGAGATCATCGGCATTCGCCCCGGCGAGAAGCTGCACGAAGTGCTCATTTCAGAGGATGAGTCGCGCCACACGGTTGAGTTGGATGATCTGTTCGTGGTCATGCCGGCCGAGCGCATCTGGGCGCGGCCCTTCGGATGGGATTGGGAAGACCAGGGCAGGCCGCTGCCGGACGGGTTCCGCTACGCCAGCAACAACAATCCGCAATGGCTCTCGGTGGAGCAGATCCGCGAGATGATTCGCCCGATCGAGGTCGAGCACGATAAGGGTTCGCTGGGGTGAAGAAGCTGCTGGTGACCGGCGCGAGCGGCCTGCTGGGATTGAACTTGTGCCTGGAGGCCTGCGGTGAGCACGAGGTGGTTGGGCTGACCAACAGCCACGGGCTGCACGGCGCACCTTTCCGGGTGCTGCAGACAGACCTGGCACAGCCGGGTGAGTTTGCGCGGGTGATGGCTGCGGTCAGGCCGGACTGGGTGGTGCACGCCGCTGCGCTGGCGGTGATCGATGCCTGTGAAAAGGCTCCGGCGCTCTCGGCACGGCTCAACGCGGCGCTGCCCGGCGAGGTGGCCGAGGAGTGCCGCAGGCACGGCGCGCGGCTGGTGCACCTCTCGACCGACGCGGTGTTCGACGGCGTGCGCGGCGATTACAGCGAGGACGACGCGCCCAACCCCCAGGGGGTCTATGCCCGCGATAAACTGGCGGGCGAGCAGGCGGTCGCGGCGGCGACCCCGGAAGCTGCCGTGGCGCGGGTCAACTTTTATGGCTGGAGCCTGGCCGGCAGGCGCAGCCTGGCCGAATTTTTCTTCTACAACCTGTCAGACGGCAGGCAAGTCAACGGTTTCACCGACGTGCTGTTTTGCCCGCTGCTGGCCAACCAGTTGGGGCGCGTGCTGTTGGAGATGCTGGCGAAGGGTTTGAGCGGCGTTTTTCACGCCCTCAGCCGCGAGCACCTGAGCAAGTACGAGTTTGGGGTGCGGCTGGCGCGGCGCTTTGGGCTGGACGAGGGGCTGATCCGGCCGATGCGGGTGGCCGACTCGGAGCTGGTGGCGAAGCGATCGCCCAACCTGACCCTGCGGGTGGATCGCCTGGAAAGCGCGCTGGGGCATGTCATGCCGGAGCAAGCCGAGGGCCTGGAGGAGCTGCACCGCCAATGGCAGGAAGGATACCCCCAACGGGTGAAGGGAATGAGCGGACAAAAGTCAACGGATTTCTAAAACGAATTGACCGGATGGAGAAAAAAGGATTATAGAGCGCTGATCGCTGACAACTGGCAGCGATTAGCGTGAGGAACGGGTAAAAATGGAATTACAAATCGGCCAACACACCGTCGGGGGGAATCACCCCACCTATTTCATCGCCGACATCGCCGCCAACCACGACGGCGACCTGGAGCGCGCAAAGCTGCTGATTCGCCTCGCTAAGGCGGCGGGAGCCGACGCGGCCAAGTTTCAGAATTTTCGCGCGCCCAAGATCGTTTCCGACTACGGTTTTCGCGCCTTGGGCGGGCACCAATCACACCAGGCGAGCTGGAAAAAATCAGTGTTTGAGGTCTACGCAGGGGCGTCGATTCCCTTCGAGTGGACCCCGGAGCTGAAGGCGACGTGCGACGAGGTTGGTATCGATTACTTCTCCTCGCCGTACGACTTCGAGGCGACCGATTTTCTGGTGCCCTACGTGCCGGCGATCAAGATTGGCTCAGGCGAGGTCTCCTGGCCTGAAGCCCTGCAGTGGATCGCGCGGAAAGGCCTGCCGGTGATCCTGGCGACCGGCGCTTCCGACATCGGCGAGGTGGCGGCGGCGGTGCGGGCGATCACCGCCATCAACCCCCGGCTGGTGTTGATGCAGTGCAACACCAACTACACCGCCAGCCTGGAAAATTTCGACCACATCCACCTCAACGTGCTGAAGACCTACGCGACGATGTTCCCGGACGTGGTCTTGGGCCTCTCCGACCACACGCCGGGGCACGCTACCGTGCTGGGGGCGGTGGCGTTGGGCGCGCGGGTGGTGGAGAAGCATTTCACCGACGACAACGACCGCACCGGGCCAGACCACAAGTTTGCCTTGAACCCGGCCGATTGGGAGGCTATGGTGGTCAATACCCGCCAGTTGGAGCGCGCACTCGGGTCGGCGGATAAGTTTGTGGCGGGCAACGAGCAGGAGACGGTCGTGCTGCAGCGGCGCTGTCTGCGCGCCGCGCGCGAGATGAAGGCCGGCGAGGTGTTGGCGCGCGCCGACATCGACGTGCTGCGCCCGGCGCCAGCCCACGCCATCATGCCGTATGACCTGGATCAGGTGATCGGCAAACGCTTGAAAGTGGACAAACCGGCCGGTCAGGAATTTCGCTGGACCGACCTGGCGGAATAAACTGCATCTGCGCCCGCACGGCGTGCTGAGCGCGAACCACCCACCATGCGCGTTCTCTACTTCACCCGCGATTACACCCCGCACGACTATCGCTTCCTGGCATCCCTGGCGGAGAGCGGGCAGGAGACGCTCTACCTGCGCCTGGAACGCGGTCCGCGCCAACTGGAAGACCGCGCGCTGCCGGCGGCGGTGCGCCAGGTGCGCTGGCGGGGCGGGCAAGGGCGTTTCGCCTGGCGCGACGTTCCGGCGCTCGCGCTGGCGTTGCGGCAGGTGGTGCGCGCAGAACGCCCGGATGTGATCCACGCCGGACCGCTGCAATCTTGCGCGTTGATCGCCGCACTGGCCGGGGCGCGGCCGCTGGCGAGCATGTCGTGGGGTTCGGATATCCTCGTGGATGCCCGCTCCAGCCGCTGGATGGCCTGGGCGACCCGCTTCGCGCTGCGCCACAGCGATGTGCTGCTGGGCGATTGCCGCGCCGTGCAGCATGCGGCGCAGGCATACGGCTTCCCGGCGGAGCGGGTGGCGCTGTTTCCATGGGGGGTGGACCTGGAGCGTTTCGCGCCCGCCGGGCATCCCTCGGCGCTGCGCGAGCGGCTGGGCTGGCAGGACTGCTTCGTGGTGCTCAGCCTGCGCTCCTGGGAGCCCATCTACGGCGTCGACGTGGTGGTGCGCGCTTTTGCCCAGGCGGCCGCCGTGCGCCCAGACCTGCGCCTGATCTTGCTGGGCAACGGCTCGCTGGCCGGGCAGATCCAGGGGTTGTTGCACGAGCACAGTTTGCACCAGCGCGTCCACATGGGCGGGCAGGTGGGGCAAAACGAGCTGCCGGGTTATTACCAGGCCGCCGACCTCTATGTGAGCGCTTCGCACAGCGACGGCTCTTCGGTGTCGCTGATGGAAGCCCTGGCCAGCGGCCTTCCGGCGCTGGTTTCGGACATTCCCGGCAACCGGGAATGGATCGAGCCGGGGATGGCGGGATGGCTTTTTGCAGATGGAGATGCCGGCGCGCTGGCACAGGGCATGCTGCGCGCGGCAGGCGACGGCGGTTTGCTGGCGCGTGTTCGCGTTGAGGCGCGTGCCCTGGCCGAGCGGCGCGCGGATTGGCGGAAGAATTTTCAAACCCTCTTGCAGGGGTACCGCATGGCGGTGGAGTGCTATCCTCAGGCAAGGAGACCGCAATGAGGATAAGCGCCGCGCAGCGTGGGTGGGGTGTGGCGGCAGCCGTCAGCCTGTTCGGGCTGGCGGTCCTTGCCCTGGCGCCGGCTCTGCCCAGCCTGGTGGAGATCCCGAACGTGGATTACGCCATCTTCCAGTACGCCGGCGAACGTTTGAACGAAGGGAGTACGCTCTACCGCGACGTTTTCGATCACAAACCGCCGCTGATCTTCCTGTTGAACGCGCTCGGGCTCAGCCTGGCAGGCGGCAGCCGTTGGGGGATATGGGCGCTGCAATTGTTGTCGCTGTCGGCGGCCGCAGCGCTTGGGTTTGGCGCGCTGCGTAAAACCCTGGGTGGCTTCCCGGCCTGGCTGGCGATGGCGGCATTCCTCGCCAACCTTGTCTTTGTTCACGAGGGCGGAAACCTCACCGAAGAATACGCCCTGCCGCTCTATTTCGGGGCGATTTCCCTTGTTGTCGCGGCTGGCCTGCGCCCGAGGGCAGCCTTTCAGGCCTTTGGCTGCGGGCTGGCGATAGGGCTGGTCTCATCGCTCAAGCAACCGATGGCCGCGCCGTTCATCGCAGTCGGTGTTTTGCTGCTGGCGCAGCGCCTGTCGGACCGGTCGAAACGCGGCCTGGTCGACCTGCTCTGGCTTGGCCTGGGCTTTGCCAGCGTCTGGGGGGTGTGGTTCGCGCTGTTCGCTGCGGCGGGGGCATTGCGCGAATTCTGGGACGCAGCGTTTGCCTTCAACGTTTCGATCGCCCGGCTGCCGCTTGCTGGGCGATTGGCTGCACTCATCGAAGGCGGCGCATTCGTGTTGCGCGCCTCGCCGTTTTTTAGCCTGGCCTGGGCGGCCTGGCTGGCTGCTGTCGCCTACCTGCTGCTGCACAACGAGCGCCTGCTTCGCCTGCTAACCCATCGCCGGGTGGGGTGGGTGGTGGCGTTGGTGGGGCTGGCTTTGCTCTACAACGGCCTGTTCCGCAGCGGGATGCAGGCTTACCGCTTGGCTGAGTTGAGCCCTTACCGCTGGGTTTTGATCGTCGCCGGCCTGGGGCTGGCCTGCGCGGGAGGGGTGTACTCCTTGCGGCGGCTGGATCGCCCATGGTTCAGCCGGCTGGCGAAATGGCGGCAGGCAGGCGAGCCCGCCGTTAACCTGCTGCTCGGGTTTGCCGTCATCGACCTGCCGGTTGAGTTTGCGCTCAGCGCGCTCTCGGGCAGCAATTACCGCCATTACTTTATGCCGATGCTGCCCTCGATGACCGTGCTGGTCGGCTTTTTCACCGGATGGGTGCTGTCTTCCACGCGCCAGGCGGGCAAAAACCGGCTGGGCTGGGTGTGGGCGGTTAGCCTCTCCATTCCGCTGGTGGTGAGCGGCGCGCTGCAGACGGCGGACCAGGTTTACCCAACCCGCGACCGCGCGGTGAGCGAAGCGGTTGCGTACGTGTCGCGGTTGACTGCGCCGGAGGAGCGGGTGCTGGTGTGGGGCGGTTATCCGATGGTCTACACCACCAGCCGCCGCCAGGCGCCCAGCCGCTTCTTTTACGTCAAGCACCTGTTCGACGGCTCGCCGGCCGGAGAAGCCTACGCCGCCGAGTTCTTGCGCGACCTGCAGTTGACCCCGCCGGCGCTGATTCTGCAGCCTCGCCAGGGCGGGCAGCCGTTCGTCTATGACGTCAATGCTTCCGCTTGCGCCGGGCTCGCCGATGCGGAGGAGGTGGCGGAGCGGCTGGCGTCCGAGGAGGGCAGGGACGCTGCCCAGGCGGTCGAAAACGGCGGGATCTTCACCCGCCTCAAAGCCGGGTTGAAGACCTCTGCGGTGGTCCCGGACGGCATGCCCGCCGTCTACCGCTGGATCTGCGAGAACTACACGGAGGGAACCGGACTGGTCGATTGGGTTGCGTATCGCTACACGCCCAATCGCCCGTAGAAGATTGTGGATCCATTTTTATAACTGCTCAGTGGGTAGAGGAGAAATCCCCGAATTTGAGGTGTTTGTGGGGGCGAAGCCCCACATTTAGCGGAAATTAAATCACGCGATCTCGTAGGAGCTGCATGAGCGAGAAAAAACCAAAGGTTGTGACGATCATCCAGGCGCGCATGGCTTCCAGCCGGCTGCCGGGCAAGGTGCTGCTGGACCTGGGCGGACAGCCCGTGCTGGCCTGGGCGGTGGAGCGCTGCCGCAAGGCGCGCCGGGTGGACGAGGTGGTGGTGGCGACCACCCTCGACCCTGCCGACGAGCCGATCGCGGCGTTGTGCGCGGAGCGCGGCTGGCCGGTGTTCCGCGGCGACCAGTTCGACGTGCTCGACCGCTACTACCAGGCGGCGCGCCGGTTCGGGGCCGAGGTGATTGTGCGCGTCACCGCCGATTGCCCGTTGATCGACCCGGCTGTCGTCGACGAAGTGCTGGAGGCGTTCGATTCGCGCAAGGTGGATTTCGCGGCTAACCGCCTGCCCCCGCCCTGGAAACGCACCTGGCCGATTGGGCTGGATACCGAGGTGTGCAGCTTCGCCGGGCTGGAGCGCGCCTGGCGTGAGGCCGCGCTGAAGCATGAGCGCGAGCACGTGATGCCCTATTTCTACGACAGCCCCGGGCGCTTCAACATCTACGTGGTCGAGCATGAGCCGGATTACGGTGAGATGCGCTGGACGGTGGACACGCCGGAAGACCTTGCGCTGCTGCGTGAGGTGGTGGCACGCTCCGGCGGGCGGATGGATGTTCCCTGGCAGGAGGTGCTGGACCTCGTCTTGCGCGAGCCGCACCTGGCGCAGATCAACGCCGCGGTGCAGCACAAATCTGGGTCGGACACCGACGAACGGATGAGGTAAAGGACGATGCCCAAACTGGCGATATTTTCAGCGCCCAAGCCGTTCACCAACCCGCACATTGCGGTCATCCAGCGCAACGCGATTCGCTCGTGGCTGGCGCTGGGCGACGAGGTGGAGGTGATGGTGTTGGGCGAGGAGGAAGGGCTGGCCGAGGCCGCCGCAGCGCTGGGTGTGCGGCATATCCCCCAGGTGCAGCGCACGCCGGCAGGCACGCCGCTGGTGTCTTCGATGCTGGCCCTGGCGCGCGAGCACTCCGTCAGCCCATTGCTGTGCTGCGTCAACGCCGATATATTGCTCTTGCCCGAGGTGGTGAGCGCGGCGCAGCGTGTGGCGGAGCAGGCGCGGCAGTTCCTCGTCGTCGGGCAGCGCTGGGACCTGGACGTGCGCGAAGATCTGGAATTTGGCGCAAGTTGGGCAGATGGTTTGCGCAAGCGCGTGCAAGCCGAGGGCAGCCTGCACAAGGCGACCGGCTCCGATTACTTTGTCTTCCCGCGCGAATGCTTCAGCGATATGCCGCCCTTCGCCATCGGGCGCGCCGGCTGGGATAACTGGATGATCTACGCCGGGCGCACGCGCGGATGGCCGGTGGTGGACGCCACCGCGGACATCCAGATCGTGCACCAAAACCACGATTACAGCCACCTGCCGGGGGGGCAGCCGCATTACCGCCACCCGGAGACCTTCGAGAATATCCGCCTGGCGGGCGGAAGGCGCGCCATCTTCGAGCTGCCGGATGCCAGCCACCGGCTGGTGGGGGGCAGGCTGGTGCGCCCCAGGCTGAGCTGGAAACGCTTCTGGCGCGAGGTGGAGATCTTCCCGCTGGTGAAACTGCACTCCTACGCGCTGGCGCAGTTGTTTTACGCGGCTTTCCACCCGCTCAAAGCCTACCGTGAGGCACGCTCATCGCGCAGCGGCTGAGCACTCGTTACCACATCGCTCGTTGTCTTCTCACCAGGAGAGATCATGCGCATCGGACAGAACCCGGCAAAATACGTCAAAGAGGTCGCTAAACCCGCGCGGGTGACCACGGCGGTCTTGAATTACATCCCATTCTTGAGCGGCTTTTACGCCGAGGCGCTGGACGTGCTGAAAGCCTGCCTGGAAAGCGCGCGCAACGACCCCGGGGCGGAGATGGATTTGCTGGTTTTCGACAACGGCTCGTGCGAGGAAGCGCGCCAGTGGCTGCTGGACGAGCACCAGGCCGGGCGCATCCAGTACCTGATCCTCTCTGAGAGGAATCTGGGCAAGGGCGGGGCGTGGAACGTGATCCTGGGCGGCGCGCCGGGCGAGGTGCTCAGCTACGCCGACAGCGATGTGCTCTTTTCGCCGGGCTGGTTGAAACGCTCGCTGGAAATCCTGGAGACTTACCCTCAGGTGGGCATGGTCACGGCGCGACCGTTCCGCACGCGCGAGGATTTCTACACGGCGACGGTGGCATGGGGTGAAGCGAACGCCGAGGTGCAGCTCGAGCGCGGCGCGCTGGTGCCCTGGGAGACCTTTCTGGAATTTGACCTCAGCCTGGGTCAAAGCGAAGCGGAAATTCGCCAGCACTACGAATCCACCCAGGATGTGCGCCTGACCTTTCGCGGCGTGCCGAGCTATGCGGGGGCGTCGCACTGGCAGTTCACCGCCTGGAAGAGCACGCTGCAGCAATTCTTGCCCTTCACCATGGACCGCCCGATGGGCCAGGTGCGCCAACTGGATGAGCGCATGAACGCGGCGGGTTTGTTGCGCCTGATGACGGCCGATCCGCTGGCGATGAATATGAGCAACACGCTGCGCGGGGTTCGCTCCGCTCGAGGCGCGGGTGGAGCGCCGGCGGCGAACGCGAGGGCGAAGAAGAACCCTCTGCTGGATTTTCCGCCGCTCAAGAAAGCGCTGCTCGCGCTGTACGACGCAATTTTCCGCTGGTATTACGACCGGTGAGACTTCGATGACACAGGGTGCATAGATCAGATTCATGGCGAACCAGACGATTTTCATCAGCGCGGACCACGGCCTTTCGGTGGTGTATTTCTTGCAGACCGGCGTGCTGCCCACCTTGCTGGAGGGCGGCTTGCAGGTGGTCTTGCTCACCGACGACGGGCTGAAAGAGCAGATCGAGCGGCGCTTTGGGCAGCCGGGATTGGTGGTGGAAGGGCTGCGTTTTGCCCAGTGCCGCGCCTATTTCGAGGGACAGGCGCATTCGCTGCAGCATTGGGTGCATTTTTTGCGCTGGATGGGCGGCTCGGACCTCATCAACACCAACGCGATGGACGGTCACCTGCGCCAGATGGGTCACGAGGCTTCGCCGCGCGGGAAGCGCATCATGCCGCTGATTCGCGCGCTGACCTACACGCTGCGCCACTCGCGGCTGGCGCGCCAGGCGTTGATGAGCGTGCAGCGCCGCTTCACCGCGAACATTTACACCGACCTGTTCGAGAAGTATCGTCCCAC
The DNA here is from genome assembly GCA_029975965.1 of Anaerolinea sp. Next base: position 36,214 of record JARKOV010000172.1, read on the forward strand.
GCTGGTCGTGGCGGCGACGCCGGGCTGGCGTTGGGACCGCTACCTGCTGCGCGAGGCGGCGGCGCGTGGAATCGACACCGCGGTGGCGATTGTCGGCTGGGATAACCCCTCCAGTTACCGCCTGCCGGGCGCGCCGGTGAAATACGCCACCTGCTGGTCGGAAATCCAGAAGCGGGAGCTGGTGCTCGGCGCAGATTGGGCGCCCGAGCGAGTGCACATCGGCGGAATTCCCTCCTACGACGGGTACTTCGAGCGCACCTGGCAGATGCCGCGCGAGGAATATTTCAAGCTGCATGGGTTAGACCCGCAGCGCAAGTTATTGGCCTACGCTTGCTCGTTCGTGACCTTCTCGCCCAACTTCGCCAACATCCAGGCGCTGGCGGAGCTGGTCAACACGGAGTCGCTCAGCCAGCCGAGCCAGTTGCTCATCCGGCTGCACCCCAACCACTTCATGCCGGGCTCGCTGTATGAGGGCGAAGCGCAGCGAGTGCGCGCGTTGATCCGCGACATGCCGCACGTGCACCTGGTCGAGCCGGTGCCGCTGGGCGGCGAGCTGGGCTATTACTCCGGGGAGGACATGCCCGAGAAAGCCTCGATGATGGCCTACGCCGACGTTTTCCTGACGGTCTATTCGACCATGGTAGTGGAAACGGCCGTTCACGATCGCCCGATCATCAGCGTGTGCATCGACGTGCCGGGTGGGTGGAACACGCCTGGCAAGTTCTCGCTCTCGCTGCGTGAAATCGGCGAGTGGCCGACGCACCAGCGCTTTCGCGCGGCGGGCGCCGGGCGGGTGACCTTCAACGCGCAGGAGCTGCGCGAAACGTTGGACTTTTACCTCGAGAATCCGCAGGCAGACCACGAGGAGCGGGTAAAGTTCATCCGTGACGAGTGCACCTTCACCGACGGCTCGGCGGGGAGGAGAACGGGAGCCTATTTGCTTGGGTTGGTAGAAAAAAATGGGGCTGGATTCTCAGGAGTGCGATGAAATTCTTGATTGCGGGATACGGATCGATTGGGCGGCGGCACCTGCGCAACCTGCAGGAGCTGGGTGAGCGGGACATCTTGCTTTACCGCACCCGCCGCAGCACGCTGCCGGAGGACGAGATTGCCGGGCTGCCCGTGGAAACCGACCTGACCGCTGCGCTGGCTCGCCGCCCCGACGCGGTGATTGTGGCCAACCCGACCGCCCTGCACCTGGATGTGGCCATCCCGGCGGCGGAGATGGGCTGCGCGATTCTGCTCGAAAAGCCGGTCGCGCAAGACCTGTCCCGCCTGCCCGAGCTGCGCTCGGCAGCCCAGCGCGGCGGGGCGCGCATCCTGGTCGGCTTTCAATTGCGCTACCACCCAACTTTGCAGACTGCGGCGCGCCTGTTGGCGGAAGGCGCGATCGGCAAGGTGGTTTCGGCGCGCGCGCACTGGGGCGAATACCTGCCGAACTGGCATCCCTGGGAGGATTATCGCCTGGGGTATGCCGCGCGCAGCGACCTGGGAGGCGGAGTCATCCTCACCCTGTGCCATCCGTTCGATTACCTGCGCTGGCTGGTCGGCGACTACCGCGTGGAGTGGTGCGCCGGCGGCTCCTTGGGGCTGGGGCTGGACGTGGAAGACTGCGCTGACATCGGGCTGCGTTTCGAGCAGGGCGCCTCTGGCACGCTGCACCTGGATTACCTCCAGCAACCCACCGCGCACACGCTGGAGGTGATCGGAACAGGCGGCACGCTGCGCTGGGACAACGCCGACGCCCGGCTGATGTGCTACCGCTCGGAAACGGGAGAATGGGCCACCTATGGGCCGCCCGAAGGGTTCGAGCGAAACCACCTCTTTCTGGACGAGATGCGCCATTTCCTGGCTGTCGCGCGCAATCAGGTGACTCCGGCCTGCACATTGGAGGACGGCGCGCGCGCCCTCGAGCTGGCGCTTTCGGCGCGGGAGAAGTTAAAAGGGATATAATAGGCTGTCACCCGGTCGGCTCACCACCCGTTGCAGCAAACGGGGGGGCCCCGGCCCGGCATATCGTTCTATGAAGGCAACCATCATCGGAATGCGTAACGATTTATTGAAACTGTCCGCGGTGCTGATCCTGCTGGCGGCCCTGGCCGCCTGTGCGCCGGCTGAGGCCGCTCCGACCGCCACGCCCATACCCAGCGAAACACCCGCTCCGGCAGCCAGCGCGACGAATACCCCGACCGTCTCGCCCACGGCCAGCGCGACGCGCACCCCGCGACCGACCGACACGCTCACGCCCTCACCCTCGCCGACCCCCCTGGCGGCCTTCGACCAGGCCAAACCGATCCAACTGGCCAGCGGGGTGGGTGGCTGGAACCTGACCTTTGTCGTTCCCAACCTGAACAAAGCGGTCAACGTGATTGCGGCGGGAATCCAGTTCAACTGTGCCTACGACGAGCGATACCCCGAGCGCCTGTTTTGCTACGGCCTGTCGCGCCCGCCGCTGGACCAGACGATCACGCTGGCCTTCCTGGACACGGAGAGCGGCCGGGTGCTGTACCAGTCGCAGACGGTGTTCGCCTCGGCGGCGTTCCCGACCGCTGTGCCGGTGGGAAACCCGGAGACCAACTGCCCTCAGCGCGGCCAGAACGTGACCTGCGAGACAGAGTGCCGGGTGGATCCCAGCACCAACATCCCTTGCATCGTCTCGACCTGCTACGATGCCTGCGGGCATTACTTCTCGGTCGATTCCTGCCCCGGTGGGGTCAGTGTGTGGAATGTGTGCAGCGATGCGCAGTGGCAGGAATTGAAGACGCGCTTCAACATTCCTTAGGGGGGACGTCCATGATTCGAAAGATAATGACCGCCGCGATGTTGCTCTTCCTCGCCGCCTGCACCCCAGCAGCGGCGGTTGCGCCATCCGCGACCCCACCGCCGGAAAACACACCGACCATCGCTTCTGCCACGGCGGTGCTGGTGCCGGTCACCTCGCTGTTGACCGAGACCGTCGCGCCGAGCGCCACCGCGACCAAAACGACGTCGCCCACGCCGAGCCAGTCGCCGACCGCGGCGGTTGACCTGCAGCAGGCGCAGGTGATCAACATCCTCAACGGCGTTGGCGGGATCAGCCTGGTGGTCAAAATTGCCCATATCGCCACGCCGTATGACATGATCCTGGCGGGGATCAAATACACCTGCCACCTCGAAGCGCAGTATCCCGACTGGCTATTGTGCTGGGGACTCTCCCGCCCGCCCCTGGACGAGCAGGTCAACCAGGCCTTCGTGGACCAGGCCAGCGGCAAGGTGATCTTCGAGCAAAAGGTGATCCTCAGCTCGGCGCTGCTGCCGACCGCCTTGCCTGAGGGCTACGGGTTTACCAACTGCCCGGACCGGGGCAAAAACATCAGTTGTGAAACGGAATGCCGCCTGGATTACGACGGCAACCCCTGCATCGTGGCGACCTGCACCGACGCCTGCGGGTTGTACCGCTCGGTGCACTCCTGTCCGGATGATATGCCCCTGCCATCGCAATTGTGCAGCGCGGAGCAGTGGGCGGAAGCGAAAGCGAAGTATGGCATCCCGTAGCGTATTGGTGGTGCTGTGCGCATTCGTAATCGGGCTGGCGGGCTGCCAGCCGCGTGCGGCGGCTGTTCCGCCAACCGCCGATGCGGTTGCCAGTGCGACCTCGCTGCCCACAGCGAGCCCGACGCAGCGGCCCAGCCACACGCCTCTGCCGTCACTCACCCCGACCCTGACGCGCACCGCTACCCTGGTCCCCTCGCCGGTGGTTTCACCGACCCTCGAGGTGGCTTATGCGGAGCTTAAGCTGCTATCGGTGGAGAACCGCGTGGGCGGCTGGATGGTCACGTTCACCCTGCCGGGGATACGCCAGCCGCTCAAACTGCTCTTGGGCGGGAATACCTACAACTGCCTGGTCGACGACGATTACGCCGACCGCCTGTTTTGCCAGGGATTGGCCAAACCGGCTTACGACACGCCCCTGAGCCTGGCTTTCCTGGACGAGGGTACCGGCGCAAAGCTGTACGAATCCAGCCTGGTTTTTCCGAGCGCGTTGCTCGTCCCGCCCACGCCGGCCGGATGGGCCAACACCAACTGCGCCGAGCGTGGTCAAAACGTGAGCTGCGAGACCGAGTGCCGCATTGCCCCGAACGGCAGCCCGTGCATCGTGGCGACCTGCACGGATGCGTGCGGCCCTTATTTCTCGGTGCATACCTGCCCCGATATGTCGCTGGACTTCCCATCCTGCACGGCGGAGCAGTGGGCGTACATGAAAAAGCTGTACCAGATCCCCTGAGTGGAGCAACGATGAGCGATGTTCTCGAAAAATTTAACTTGAAAGGCCGGGCGGCGGTCGTCACCGGTGGAGCCGGGCTGTTGGGCGTGGAATTTTGCCGCACGCTGGCTCAGGCCGGCGCCGGGGTGGTGGTGGCCGACTTAAATGCCGCCGCCGCCGAGCGGGTGGCAGGCGAGTTGCGCGCAGCCGGACTGACTGCGCTCCATGCCGTGCTGGATGTGACCCAGCCCGAATCGGTGGCCGAGGTGGTGGCGACCTGCGTGGATGAATTTGGCAGCCTGGACGTGATCGTCAACTCGGCCGCGATGGACCCCAAGTTCGACGCTTCTCAGGCGGGCCAGCACGGCAACACCTTCGAGGATTACCCTCTGGCGCAGTGGCAGCAGGCCCTGGAGGTCAACCTGACGGGGGTTTTCCTGTGCTGCCAGGCGGCTGCGCGGCAAATGAAGGCGCAAGGCAAAGGCTCGATCATCAACATTTGCTCGACCTACGGGCTGGTGCCGCCGGACCAGCGCATCTATGAGCGACCAGGCCAGCCCAGGCAGTACAAGCCCGCCTTCTACACCACCTCCAAAGCGGGCGTGCTCGGCCTGACCAAGTACATCGCGTCGTACTACGCCGGGACGCAAATCCGCGCCAACTGCCTGACGCCCGGCGGGGTCTATAACCAGCATGATGAAACGTTCACCCGCAATTATGCCTACCGCACCATCCTGGGGCGCATGGCTGAGCGGGATGAGATGAACGGCGCGCTGCTCTTCCTGGCGTCCGATGCGTCGTCCTACATGACCGGTGGGAACGTGGTGGTGGACGGGGGGTGGACGGTATGGTGAAGCCGGAGGTGCTGGCAATCGTCCCGGCGCGCGGCGGCTCGAAGGGCATTCCGCGAAAGAATGTCAAGCTGTTTGCCGGGCACCCGCTAATCGCCTACAGCATCGCCGCCGCGCAGCAGTCGCAGCGGGTGACGCGGGTGATCGTCTCGACGGACGATGAGGAAATTGCTGCGGTGGCGCGCGAGTACGGCGCCGAGACCCCCTTTCTGCGCCCGGCGGAGTTCGCGCAGGATCGCACGCTGGACCTGCCGGTGTTCCAACACGCGCTGAAGTGGCTGGCAGAACACGAAGGCTACCGCCCCGAAGTGGTGGTGCAGCTTCGGCCCACCTCACCGGTGCGCCCGCCGGATCTGGTCGACCAGGCGGTGGAGGCGCTGCTGGACAATCCGCAGGCCGATTCGGTGCGTGGAGTGGTGCCGGCGGGGCAAAACCCGCACAAGATGTGGCGTATCGACGCGGAGCGCGGATACATGACCCCCTTGCTGGACGTGCCGGGGGTGGAGGAGCCCTACAACGCGCCGCGCCAGGCGCTCCCGCCAGTCTACTGGCAAACCGGGCACATCGACGCGATCCGGCCGCGGGCAATCCTATCCGGTTCGATGAGCGGGAAGGTGATCCTGCCGGTGATGGTCGACCCGGCTTACACGGTGGACATCGACACGCCGAAGGATTGGGCGCGCTCCGAGTGGCTGGTGTGGTACAGCGACCTGGAGATCGTTTTCCCAGGACGGCGGCGCAGACCCTTGCCGGAGCGCGTGGACCTGGTGGTGTTCGACTTCGACGGGGTGCTGACCGACAACCGCGTGTGGGTGGATGAGGAAGGCCACGAGATGGTGGCGGCTAACCGCTCTGACAGCATGGGCGTGGCGCTGCTGCGCAGGCTGGGTCTGAAGATGTGCGTGCTCTCCACCGAGACCAACCCGGTCGTCTCGGCGCGCTGCCGGAAGATGCAGATCCCGGCTTACCAGGGTGTGTGGGACAAGGCGGAAAAGTTGAAGGAAATCCTCCAGGAGCTGGAGGTCGACCCGGCGCATGCGATCTTCGTCGGCAACGACGTCAACGATATGCCGTGTTTCCCGCTGGTGGGCTGCGCGGTGGCGGTGGCAGACGCGCAACCGGAGGCGAAGCGCGCGGCAGACATCGTGCTCAGCCGCAAGGGCGGGCACGGAGCGGTGCGCGAGCTGCTCGACATTTTACGGCAGAGATTCTGATCCGCGCGAGAAGAAGCAAGCTGCGAGTAAAACGTGAAAAGGGAATTAAAATATCATCGGACGAATGGCTGGGAGCGGGTTTCAGGGGGTAAACCGGATCGTTCCCGGAAAGGATTGTTATGGCACGAGAAGTGAAAATTGGCAAACGGTTGATCGGCGACGGGCACCCGACCTACATCACCGCCGAGATCGGCATCAACCACAACGGCGATCTGGAGATCGCCAAGCGCATGATCCTGGAAGCGCACCGCACCGGGGTGGATTCGGTCAAGTTTCAGAAGCGCACCCCCGAAATCTGCGTTCCGCGTGACCAGTGGGAGATCATGCGCGAGACCCCCTGGGGATACATCAGTTACATCGAGTACCGCCGCAAGATGGAGTTCGGTCAGGCCGAATATGCCGAGATCGACCGCTACTGCAAGGAGCTGGGCATCGACTGGTTTGCTTCGGTGTGGGACGAGCCCTCGGTGGATTTCATGGAGCAGTTCGACCCCGTGGCGTACAAGGTGCCGTCGGCGTCGTTGACCGACCACGGCTTGCTGCGCCACCTGCGGGCGATTGGCAGGCCGGTGATCCTATCCACCGGTATGTCCTCGATGGAACAGATTCGCGCAGCGGTCAAGGAAATCGGGCTGGAGCGGTTGATCATCACGCACGCCACCAGCACATACCCGTGTGACCCGTCCGAGCTGAACCTGCGCGTGATCCAGTCGCTGCGGGATGAATTTCCATGCCCAATCGGATATTCGGGGCATGAGGTGGGCCTGATTCCGTCGGTGGTGGCGGTTGCGATGGGCGCCTGCGTGGTCGAGCGCCACATCACCCTCGACCGTGCGATGTGGGGCTCGGACCAGGCGGCTTCGGTGGAGCCGACCGGCTTCGAGCGGCTGGTGAAATATATCCGCGTCACCGAGCTCTCGCTAGGGGATGGGGAAAAGAAAGTCTACGCCAGCGAGCTGTCTTCGTTGAAGAAATTGAGGAGATTCCAATAACTCCGCTGATGATGGACCTGGCCAGCCGTGCCCGCAGCGGGCTGAAGCGCCGTTGGACGCACGCGCGCAGCAACGAGCGTATCCTGCACCTGGGCGAGCAGGTGGCGCGGGCTGCCAATGTGGATCATTCCTCCCGCCCGGTGGTGTTTTTCAACGCCTCTACGCGCCTGCTGGGGACGAGCCTGAACGCGGCTTACCAGTTGACTGCCAGTTGGGCGTTGCAACTGGCCGGGGTGCCCACGCTGCACTTCGCCTGCCAGGGTGGGATGAGCCGTTGCGTGTTGGGCACGGTGGCCGACGACCCGCAGGCGCTGCCGCCTTGCCCGGGCTGCATTAATCAATCGCGGGCAGTTTACCAGCACTCCGACGCGCGCTGGTTTATCTATAAACCGGATGCGCCGCTGGAGGCCGCGTTAAACGGCCTGACCGTGGACGAGCTGGCGAGGTTTGCCTGGCAGGATGTCCCTTTGGGCAGCCTGTGCCTGCCGGGGTTGCGCTGGGCGCTGCGCAAGCATCACCTTGCCGATGATGAGCCGACCCGTTTCCTTTTCCGCGAGTACATTCTCTCCGCCTGGCACGTGGCGGAAGAATTTGGCCGGCTGCTCGACGAATCCAACCCGCGGGCGGTGGTGGTGTTCAACGGAATGTTCTTTCCGGAGGCGACGGCGCGGTGGGTGGCGCAAAGACGCGGGCTGCGCGTGGTGTCGCACGAGGTCGGCTTGCGCCCGTACTCGGCGTTTTTCACCACCGGCGAAGCCACAGCTTACCCGATCAAAATTCCCAGGTCGTTCCAATTGACGCCCGAGCAAGAAGGCCGGTTGGATTTCTACCTGGAGCAGCGCCTGCAGGGAAATTTCAGCATGGCGGGCATCCGTTTCTGGCCGGAAATGCGCGGGCTCGAGCCCGAGTTTGTGGAGCGGGCGGCGCAGTTCCGGCAGGTGGTGCCGGTGTTCACCAACGTCATCTTCGACACCAGCCAGCCGCATTCGAACGTGGTTTTCCCGCACATGTTTGCCTGGCTGGACATGGTGCTGGAGATTGCCCGCGAGCATGCGGATACATTGTTCGTGATCCGCGCTCACCCAGATGAGTCGCGCCCGGGTAAGGCTTCGCGCGAGAGCGTGGCCGATTGGGCGCGGCGCAACGCGGTGGCGGGGTTGCCCAACGTGGTGTACGTGGATTCGCGCCAGTACTTCAGCTCGTACGAGCTGATCCAGCGCTCAAAGTTCGTCATGGTTTACAACTCGACCATCGGCCTGGAGGCGTCGTTGATGGGCGCTGCGGTGCTGTGCGGTGGCAAGGCGCGCTTCACCCAGTTGCCGACGGTGTTCTTCCCAGATTCGATGGAGGATTATCGCCAGAAGGCGGAGGAATTCTTGCAGGCCGAGCAGGTGAATGTGCCTGCCACGCATCGCCGCAATGCCCGCCGCTTCCTCTATTTCCAGTTGTTCAAGACGTCGCTGCCGTTCGATTTCTGGATCGAAGAGGACGGCGTCTGGCCGGGATACGTGCGCTTCAAGGACCTGGATTACCTGGCTTTTCACCCCGATCGCTCGGCGGTGTTGCGCACCATCGTGGAAGGGATTTTGCATGGCAAGGAGTTTATCCTGGAGGATTCGTAAGCTGGCACTTTGAGGGAATGATGCGAATTTTTTAGCCAACGACGGGTTGCTTCGCCGCCCTGGGGCGGCTCAGCAGGACAAGAGAGTAAGGTGCATTGATGGGTTCAAATCAACTTCAAACCGTTGCGGCGCTCGTGCCGATGCGCCATTCCTCTGAGCGCGTGCCGGGAAAGAATTACCGCCTCCTGGCGGGCAGGCCGCTCTACGCGCATATTATCGACACGCTGCTGTCCGTGCCCGAGGTGTCGAAGGTGGTGGTCGACACCGACAGCCCGGTGATCATGGACGGGCTGCGCCGCGACTACCCGGAGGTGGTGATTCTGGAGCGCCCCGAGCACCTGCGCGCCGGAACGGTGCCAATGAACGAAATTTTGCTGCACGATACCGCGCAGGTGCCCGCCGACCTCTACCTGCAGACGCACAGCACCAACCCTTTGCTCAAAGCGGCGACCCTTTCTGCAGCGGTGCGGACGTTGAAAGCGCAATACCCCACCTACGACTCGCTCTTCGGGGTGACCCGCCTGCAGGTGCGCCTGTGGGACGAGCTGGCGCGCCCGATCAACCACAACCCGGCGATCTTGCTGCGCACGCAGGACCTGCCGCCGACCTTCATGGAAAATTCCTGCGTCTACCTGTTCACGCGCGAGCTCCTTGAGCAGCGCCGGAACCGCCTGGGCACGCGCCCTTACATGTTCGAGATCGACCCCGCCGAAGCCTGGGACATCGATGAGGAGAGCACCTTCCACGTCGTCGAAATTTTGATGCGCGAGCGGTTGAACCTGACCGATTGAGTCCCTGTCAATGCCCTTGAATCAGATTTTCCACCGGAGTTATCGATGCCAACCGTCCTGCTTTCCGCCCCGTACATGATCCCTTCTCTTGACCGGTTCGAGCCGGTGCTGCGGCATTATGGCCTGGACCTGATCGTGGCGAAGGTTCACGAGCGCCTCTCCGAGGAGCAAATTTTGAGCTACGCCGGGCAGTTCGACGGGGCGATGTGCGGCGACGATCGCTACACCGAGCGGGCGATGCTGGCCTGCCTGCCGCGCCTCAAGGTGATCTCCAAATGGGGGACGGGGATCGACTCGATCGACCTGGCTGCCGCGCAGCGGCTGGGCATCCGGGTGGGCAACACGCCCAACGCCTTCACCCTGCCGGTCTCCGACAGCGTGCTGGGGTACATCCTCACCTTCGCCCGCCGCCTGCCCTGGATGGATCGCGCGGTGAAGGGCGGCGTGTGGGCCAAGCTGCCGGGGCGCTCGCTGAGCGAATGCACGTTGGGGGTGATCGGTGTGGGCAACATCGGCAAGGCGGTCATCCGCCGGGCGCGCGGTTTCGGGATGAAGCTGCTGGGCAACGACATCGTGCCGATTGCGCCGGACTTCATCCTCGAAAACGGGGTGGAAATGACCTCTCTCGCGGACCTGCTGCAGCGGGCCGACTTCGTCAGCCTGAATTGCGACCTTAACCCGACCAGCTACCATCTCATCCATGCCGGCACGCTGCGCCAGATGAAGCCTTCGGCCATCCTGGTCAACACGGCGCGCGGGGCGCTGGTGGATGAGCCGGCGCTGGTGGCGGCATTGCAAGAGGGGGTGATCGCCGGGGCGGCGCTGGATGTGTTCGAAGAAGAGCCGCTGCCCGCCGATTCCCCGCTGCGCCAGATGGACAACGTGATGTTGGCGGCGCACAACTGCAATTCCAGCCCGGCGGCCTGGGAGCGGGTGCACTGGAATACCATCCGCAACCTGCTCGCTGGCCTGGGCATCCCGCACGACGACCTGGAAAGCCTGCGCTAGGATGAAGCGTTCTTTCAGACCGGTTGATCTTCGACCCGGCGAGCCGCTGGTGCTGTTCCTGCTCCTGCTGGCTTTCTTCCTGGCGTACCTGCCGCACATCCACCAGTTCGGCTTTTACAAAGACGACTGGCACATGATCTACAACGGGCACAGTTTTGGACCCAACCGCATCACCGACTCGTTCCTGATCGATCGCCCGATGATGGGGCAATTGAACCGGGTGACCTACACGCTGTTGGGCGATAGCCCGCTGGCGTGGGCGGTGTTCGCCTTCGCAGCCCGCCTGGAAGGCGTGCTGGCGTTTTACGTGCTGGTGCGCCTGCTATGGCCGCGGCGCCTGCTTCCCGCGGCGTTGATCAGCCTGCTGTTCGCCGTTTACCCGGGTTTCCTGCAACTGCCCAATGCGGCCACTTTCCAGAACCATTTCATCGGCTACGGGCTGGCGCTGACCTCGATCGCGCTCACGGCGGCAGCCTTGCGCGCCCGCGGCAGCGCGCGCCTGCTGCTGACCCTCCCAGCGCTGCTGTTCACCGCCGGTTACCTGTTGATCTACGAGTACATGATTGGCCTGGAGGCGCTGCGCGTGATGGTGATCTGGCTGGTGACGGCGCAGCGAGCGGGGGTGGATTGGCGAAAGGTGTTTCGCAAGGTGGTGCTGCGCTCGCTGCCGTACATGGCGGTGACGCTGGCGTTCGTCACCTGGCGACTGCTCATCTTCAGCAGCGACCGTCCGGCGACCAACACCGAGCTGCTACTGGGAAAATACCTCTCCCAGCCCGCGCTCGCCCTCGCGAACTTGCTGGTGAGCGGCGTGCAAGATTTCGTCGAGAGCCTCTGGCTGGCCTGGAGCGTTCCCCTCTACAATCTGTGGTCGAGCGCGAGCCTGGCGGACGTGGCGGGCGGGTTGTTGCTGGGGATTGGCGGCGGGGTGGCGATCTGGCTGGGATTGCTGCGCCTCTTTTCGCGCGGCTTCGAGGAAGCGAGCCAGGAAGATGGCGAGACCGATTGGGCAAAGGCTGCCATGCTCATCGGCGCGCTCGCCACGCTTGGGGCGCTGCTGCCGGTGCTGGCGGCCGGGCGCAGCATCGCTTTCAAAGATCAATTCGACCGCTACACCCTGCATGCGACCGCCGGGGTGAGCCTGCTCTTGGGCGGGGTGATTTATACAGCGCTCCGCTCGCGCTACCGCCTGGCGCTGGTGGCGCTGCTGGTGGGGCTGTCGATCCCGGTGCACTTTTTGAACGGGGCATATTGGGGGCGCTTTTGGGCCGTCCAGCGCGAGTTCTGGTGGCAGGTGGCATGGCGTGCGCCCGGCCTGGCGGACCAGACCGTGTTGATGCCGCTGCTCCCGGCGGGCTACCGCCTGGCGGAGGATTACGAGGTCTTTTCCGCCGCCAATCTCGTTTACCATCCGGAGGAGGCGGCCTTTCGCATCTACGGCGAGATTCTCAACCAGGACACAGCGCGCAAGGTCATCCTGGGCGAGGAATCATACCGCTTCATCCGGTTCTTCGAGCTGACCCGCGATTTCAAGCAGGCGCTGGTGGTGGAGTGGGCGGGCGAGGGAAGCTGCGCGCACTTCGTCGACAGTCAACGCCTGGAGCTCTCGGCGGCTTCGGACCCGTTGATCTTCCTGGTCGGGCCGTATTCGCGCATCGACCGGGTGTTAACCAGCGAGCCACCCGCCCAGCCGCTGGCGGCGGTGTTTGGCCGCGAGCCGGGGCATAACTGGTGCTATTATTACCAGCAGGCCGACCTGGCCCGGCAGCGCGGCGATTGGCTGGCGGTGCTGGCTTTGCTCAAGCAGGCCGAGTCGATCGGCTTGCGACCGGTGGATGTGGTGGAATGGCTGCCGTTCTACGAGGCGTTTCACGCCACGGGCGACGCCGCCGGCGCGGGCGCCCTGGCGGCGCGCATCCGTGCGGACCGGGATACCTGGAACGCTTACTGCCACCTGAGCGACCCGACCGGAGCGCTGCGCAACAGCCCGGCAGCGGCGGCGCTTTGTGACAGTGTCGATTAATGGACGAGTGAAATGGCATCCGATCAAGATCGACCCCACGTTAACCGCTGGTATTCGCTTGCCTTTGTTCTGATCCTGGCGGCGTATGGGGTGTACGCGGCGGTCTTCATCTCGAAGACCATCTTCGACGGGTTTGGAACCCCTTATTCGGCGTTGTTCGACGACGCGATGATATCGATGACCTACGCGCGCAACCTGGCCCAGGGCAACGGGCTGGTGTGGAATCCAGGCGAGCGCGTGGAGGGCTTCACCAACCCGCTGTGGGTGGTATTGATGGCCGGTTTTCACCTCTTGCCCATCCCTGAGAACTGGATCAGTCTGTACGTGCAAGTCGCCGGGGGGGTGTTCTTCGTCGCCAGCCTGTATTTCCTCAAGAAAATCGGGGAAGCGGTCGCTCCGCGCCGGCCGGGGATTGCCCTGCTGGCGGTGTTGCTGGCGGCGTTCTACTACCCGTTGACCAACTGGTCGTTGATCGGCACCGAGGTGAGCGTCTTGCTGTTGGTGACCAATGCCTCGGTCTGGCTGGCGCTGCGCGCCCACGCCCGCGGGCGGTTCGAGCCGGGGATTTACCTGCTGATGGGGCTCTCGACCCTGGTGCGCATGGACATGGCGGTGCTCTACGGGGTGGTCTGGCTGTGGCTGGCCTGGTTCGACCGCCGGCACCTGCGCAGGCACCTGGTTTGGGGCGCGGCTGTGCTGGTCGTGTGCCTGGGCGGGCAGACTCTGGCGCGCAAGCTGTATTACGGCGAATGGCTGCCGATGACCTACTATCTGAAAATGACTGGTCTGCCCTTCCTGGCGCAGGTGCGGCGCGGCGTGATCGCGCTGTACTACTTCGCGCGGGGCATGTTCTGGCCGCTGGTGCTCTTTCCAGCCACGCTGGGATTGTTCCGCCGCGACCGGAAGGTGCTGCTGGCGGGGCTGGTGTTCCTGGGCTACTGCGCCTACAGCGCCTACGTGGGTGGGGACGCCTGGGAGCACCGCGGAGGCGCCAACCGGTTCGTGGCGCTCGGCATGCCGGTTTTCTTCCTGCTGTTCAGTCTGGCTGCGGTGTCCTGGGTGGATTGGCTGCTGAGCTGGGCGAAGCGCAGGTTGCCCCGATGGGCGAGCGGGGCGCGCCTGCTGACCGGCGTGGGACTGGCCGGGTTTGTTGTGCTCAGCCTGCTGATGATGAACCGCCTGGTGGACAACGGCAACCCGATCTCGAATTTGCGCAACCCGGCGGAGGGAGCGCTGCGCTTCTTCCTGCTCCAGGAGCGCTCAATCTATGTGCCGGGCAACGAGCGCTACACGCGCGATGGGCTGCTGATCCGCCGGTTCACCACGCCGGAGGCGCGGATCGCGGTGGTGGCGGCCGGCAACACACCGTATTTCGCCCATCGCTACGCCATCGACCTGCTGGGCAAGGGTGACGCGGTGATCGCCAAAGGCGCCATCCAGGTGCAGCCGTACGAAGACTGGCTGGACGTTCGCCCGGGGCACATCAAGTTCAATTATGCCTACTCGCTCGGCAAGCTCCAGCCGGACGTGGTGGTAGAGCTGCGCGTGAGCACTTATCCGCTGGGCGAGCGGTATCTCGACAATTACCGCCGGGTGAAGCTGAACGGGCATGTGATGTACCTGAAGAGCGATTCGCCCTATATCTTGTGGGAGGAAGTCAATGGACTCCGCGAAAACTGACAAACGAACCATGTTAATCACCGGCGCGGCCGGCGGGGTGGGGCGCGCCACGGTCAAGGTGTTCCACGAGCTGGGTTGGGTGGTGATTGGGGTCGACCGGCGACCCTTTGGCGAGGGTTTCCCTGCAGACGGGTTGTTCATCCAGGCGGATATTTCCGATCCAGAGCAGTTGCGGCGCATCTTTGAACAGGCGGCTGCCTTTACCCCCACGCTGGACGCGCTGGTCAACAACGCTGCGATTCAAATTGCCAAGCCGCTGCTCGAAACGACCGCCGAGGAGTGGGACCTGGTGATGGCGGGCAACCTGCGCTCGGTGTTCCTGGGGGTCAAGCTGGCGCACCCGCTGCTCAAAGCGCACGGAGGCGGGGCAATTGTCAACGTCTCGTCGGTGCATGCCATTTGCACTTCGGCCAACATCTCATCGTACGCGGCCAGCAAGGGGGGGCTGCTGGCGCTGACGCGCTCCATGGCGATCGAGTTCGCGCCGGACGAGATCCGGGTCAACGCCATCTTGCCCGGCGCGGTGGACACGCCGATGCTGCGCGCCAGCATGGAGCGCGGCAGCCTGAGCGGGGGGTCGGTGCTCGACCGGCTGGAGAACCTGGCGCGCAAGACGGTCAATGGACGGGTGGCCCAGCCGGAGGAGATCGCGCGGGCGATCTACTTCCTCGCCGACAGCACCCAATCTTCCTTCATGACCGGGCAGGCGCTGGTGGTGGACGGCGGGGCGACCGCCAGGTTGAGCACCGAATGAGCGCGCTCGCCGAGACCCTCAAGAAAGCCCTGCCCGTCCCGGTCAAGCGGGCCATCGGCGAGACTTTGGACGCTTTTGACCGCGCGCGCCTGTGGCCGGCGGCGACCTTTCACCCCTGGCGGCGCGACAGCATCCGGCGGCTGGCGGCCTTGAAAGACGCGCACAAGGGGGAGCGCGTGTTTATCATCGGCAACGGGCCGAGCCTGCGTCAGACGGATATGGGCAAACTGAGAGGCGAGTTCAGCATTGGGATGAACCGCATCTTTTTGATGTTCCCCGAGCTCGGTTTTCAGACCACTTATCTGTGCTCGGTCAACGACCTGGTGATCGAGCAGAGCGCGGCCGAGCTGCAGGCGCTGGACCTGCCGCGCTTCGTCTCCTGGCGGGCGCGCCAATGGCTGCACCCGGCGCACAACCTGTTCTTTTTGCACACCACGTACACCGGCCCGAAATTCTCCACCGACCTGACCGGGCGGCTGTGGGAGGGGGCGACGGTGACCAACATCGCCCTGCAGGTGGCGTATTACCTGGGGTTCGCCGAGGCGATTCTGATCGGGGTGGACCACAATTTCGTCACCCAGGGCAAGCCCAACACCACGGTCACTTCGCAGGGCGACGACCCGAACCACTTCTCGCCGGGCTATTTCGGCAAGGGCTTCCGCTGGCAACTGCCCGACCTGGAAACCTCTGAGCGTGGCTACCGCCTGGCGCGCGCGGCATTTGAAGCGGACGGGCGGCGCGTGCTGGATGCAACGGTGGGCGGCAAGCTGACCGTGTTCCCCAAGGTGGCCTATGACAGCCTGTTTTAGCCGGGCGGAATGGATCGAGGAGGGCCCTTGATGGACACCCCGCTGATCTCGATCGTCACGCCGTCGTACAACCAGGCGGCGTTCGTCGAGCAGACGCTGCGCTCGGTGCTGGAGCAGGATTACCCGGCCATCGAGTATCTTGTGGTCGACGGGGCTTCGGGCGACGGCAGCGTGGAGATTATCCAGCGCTACGCCGACCGGCTGGCGTGGTGGGTTTCGGAGAAAGACCGCGGGCAGGCGGACGCGATCAACAAGGGCTTTTCACGCGCCCAAGGGGAGATTGTCGCCTGGCTAAACTCGGATGACCTCTACCTTCCCGGCGCGTTGCGCGCGGTGGCAGAAGTGTTCGCCGCGAACCCGCAGGTTGGGCTGGTCTACGGCGACGTGCAGTCGGTGGATGGAGCCGGGCAGCCGTTCAACGTGATGACCTTTGCGCCCTATACCCTGGACGACCTGATGCGCTTCCGCATAATCAGCCAGCCGGGGGTGTTCCTGCGCCGGGCGGTGCTGGCCAAGACCGGGCTGCTCGACACCAGCTACCACTACCTGCTGGACCACCACCTGTGGCTGCGCGTGGCGCAGGTGTCCGGGATGCACTACCTTCGGCAACAGGTGGCGGCGGCCCGTTTTCATCCACAGGCGAAAAATGTGGCGCTGGGGGCCGATTTCGGGCGCGAAGCTTTCCGCGTGCTGGAGTGGATGCAGACCCAACCCGGTCTGCAGGAGCGCTACCGGCGGCTGCGCAAGCAGATTTGGGCGGGGGCTTACCGCTTCGACGCGCACTACCTGCTGGACGGCGGGCAACCGCGCGCGGCGCTCTCCGCTTACCTGCGCTGCTTCACCGCTCACCCGCCGACCGCCCTGGGAGTGTGGCGGCGCATCCTGTTTGCCGCCGCCAGCCTGGTGGTCGACCCGCAACACTTGCGGCGGTCTTTCGTGGAGCGGCGGCGGAGAGGGTTGAAGCTGAGGTGAGCCCGGCAGGGAAAACCGGTCTGCGGGGCGTGTGGGCCGGCCTGCTGGCGCTGTTCTTCGCCGGCGGGATTTTTTGCATCTGGCTCTCTTTCCAGGGGTATGCCACCTGGCGCGGCCTGGGGGATGGAATCGCTCGCGACGGCAGCCTCGAATCGCTGACGCCGCAGGCGCACGGCAGCCTGGTCTGGCCGGTGCGCTTGTTTGGTCTGTTTGGGTTAAGCCTGGCGGGGGTCATGCTGGCGCGGCGCGAGGGCAGCCTGCGCGCGCTGCGCGGGATGCTGGCTTTCCCGGGCCAGTTTCTGCGCACCACCTGGGATGACCTGAGGGCATTTCTCCGCCAGATGCGCCCGACTCCCGCTGCGGCCAGGGAGTGGCTGCCGGTGGGGGCCATCCTGCTGGCGAGTGTCTTGCTGCGCCTGCCGTACCTGGACCAGCCCATGCTGCACGATGAAGCCTACACGGTGGAAACGTGGGCTTCCGGCTCGCTGCGCTACGCGCTGGAAGATTATCACCTGCCCAACAACCACATCTTCCACACCCTGCAGGTGCAGCTCGTCTTCAACACCCTGGGTGATCGCCCCTGGATGATCCGCCTGCCGGCCTTCGTCGCGTCGGCGCTGCTCGTTCCGGCTGGATACGGGCTGGCGCGGCGCTGGTTTGGGCGCGCCGCGGCGCTGGTAGCCGCCGGGTTGATCGGGGCTGCGCCGATTCACAGTTTTTACGCCACCAACGCGCGCGGGTACCCGTTGTTCATGCTGCTCACCCTGGTCGTCTTCTGGCTGGCGGCGCGGGCGCTGCGTGAGAAAAACCGGGTCGATTGGCTGCTGCTGATCGTGTGCGCCGGGCTGGGCTTCTGGACGGTGCCGATGATGCTGTACCCCTTTGGCGGGGTGTGCCTGTGGATTTTTCTTTCGGCGCTGTGCGATCGCCAGGCTGTCCGCGCCTACGGCGGGCGGTGGGGGTTGCTCAAGCACCTGTTCGTGGCCGGAGCGGCGACCGGCGCGCTGGCGCTGCTGCTCTATCTACCCGTTCTGGTCAAGGGCGGTCCGGAAGCGCTTTTCGGCAACCAGTTCGTCGCATCGATGGCGCCCGGCGATTTCTGGCCGACCTTGTGGCACGCGCGCCTGCCAGAGGTTTGGGAGGAATGGACGCGCGGCTGGGGCGCGCCCGGCGGCCTGTTGCTGGTGGCAGGCGTGGTCGCATCGCTGGTGATGTTCCGGCGGAGCCCGGCGTACCGTTTCCACCCGCTCTGGGCCATCGCGTTGTGGGTGGTCCCATTGATGCTCTGGCAGCGCCCCAATGCCTGGGCGCGCGTGTGGAGTTACCTTTACCCGTTGGGATATCTCTGGGCGGCGGCGGGTTGGACTGCGCTGGCAGACCGGGTGAGCTCGATTCGCTTCCGGCGAACGATAAAGGCAACCACAGGTGTGCTGGTCGCGCTGGGGTTCGTTTTGAACGGCGCGATGCTGCTGCGCGAGTGCCCGGGCCTGGTGTGCCCGCCGGGCGAGGAAGAGCGCGCGGTGGCTTTCCTCGCGCCGCAACTGACCGAGACCGACCTGGTGCTGGTCGAATCGCCCAGCGACGCGCCGGTGTGGTATTATTTCCGGCAATACGGCCTCTCGCACGATCGCTTCCGCAAGGATTTGCCTTTCTACCGGGCGTTTCTGCTCTTGCGCACCCAAGAGGGTCAAACGGCTGAGGGGTTGATCGCCTACCGCGGGCCGGAGATTGTCTTCTTCGACCTGGCAACCACGCGGGAGGTCGCGCGGTATGGCGGGCTGACCGTGCTCGAGGTGCAGGCTTTCCCAGACCGGGTTCGCGAGGCTTTTGGCTTGAATTGACCCGCTATGACCGACCAGCCTGACCGACATCCCTCTCCCCTTACCCCCGCTGCGCCCCGGCGAGCCGGCGCTTTTTGGGTTCTCGGGCTGGTCGGGCTGCTGCTGGTGGGGCTGGCGGTGCGCCTGTACGACCTGGATGATCCCCCGCTGGATTTTCACCCCACCCGGCAGTTGCACTCGCTGATCATGGCGCGCGGGATGTATTACGAGCAGTCTGCCGACGTGGCAGATTGGCAGCGCGAGCGGGCGGTGCAGCAGTGGCGGGCAGAAGGCGTGATCGAGCCGCCGTTGCTCGAACGGCTGGTCGCTTTCACCTACCGGCTGGCGGGCGGCGAGGTTCCCTACGCAGGCAGGGTGTATTCAAGCCTGTTCTGGCTGGCGGGGGCGTTTGCGCTGTACTTGCTGTGCCGCATGTTCTTTTCTGCCCCCGCCAGCCTGGCGGGCCTGGGCTTTGCCCTGGCGCTGCCCTACGCCGTGTACGCCAGCCGCGCCTTCCAGCCGGACCCGCTGATGGCGGCGCTGGTCGTGTGGAGCTGGTGGGGGATGGCCCGCTGGCTGCGCGCGCCGGGCTGGCAAAACGCGCTGATCGCCGGGTTGTTGGGCGGCGCGGCGCTGCTGGTCAAAGGCACGGCGCTGTTTCTGGTGGCCGGCGGGTGGGTTGGTGCGCTGCTGGCGGCGCGCGGACTGCGCGGTTCGCTGCGCAGCGGGCAGGTCTGGGTGATAGCGCTGCTGGCGGCGCTGCCCTACGCCGTCTATTCGGCCTGGGGGTTGTGGGGCAGCGGGTTCCTGCAAGAGCAATTCAGCCTGCGCTTCTTCCCGCAGTATTGGGTAGACCCGGCTTTTTACCTGCGCTGGTTCAACCTGCTGGAAGACGCCATCGGGCTGCCCTGGCTGGCGCTTGGCCTGCTGGGGGCGCTGTGGCTGCCCTCTCGCCTGGCGCGCGGGCTGGGCTGGGGGGCCTGGGCCGGGTACCTGTTAATGGGATTTGCGCTCTCCCACCACATTTCGACGCACGATTACTACAGCCTGCCGCTCATCCCCTTGATCGGGCTGGGCCTGGCGGGGTTGGTGGAGGCTGCCCGGCGCGTGCTGCCCGAGCCGCGGCGCTGGATGAGCGCGGCCTCAGCGGTGCTGCTGCTGGCGGTGTTCGCGCTCAGCGCCTGGCAGGCGCGCACCGCGCTCAAACGGGCAGATTACCGCAGCGAGCCGGCGTTTTGGGCCAACCTGGCCGGTTTGATGGGCAGAGACGCCGGCGTGGCGGGCATCACCCAGGATTATGGCGCGCGGCTGGCCTATTGGGGCTGGATCACCCCGTCGAACTGGCTGACCGCGGCGGAATTCGAGCTGCGCCGCAGCGCCGGGCAGCAATTCGACCTGGCGGAGACGTTCGCCGGCCTCACCGTGGGCAAGGAGTTTTTCCTGGTCACCCTGCCGGAAGAGCTGAACCGCCAACCGGAATTGCGGGCTTACCTGGAGTCGGGGTTCCCAGTGTTCGCCGATGGACCGGGCTACCTGATCTATGACTTGCGCCATCCGCTGGCGAGCGGAGGTGGAGAATGAGACTGCAACCGCGCCAGGCAATGCCACTTCCCGATTCGGCGGCTGTGCTGGCCATCCTCGTGTTTGGCGCGGCAACCGCTCTTTTCGCTTATGCGGGCAGCTTCGCGCGCTATTGGGCCGACGATTATTGCTACAGCGCGGTGTCTCAGGCGCACGGTTTGCTCGGCGGGATGTGGTTCTGGTACATGGGCTCGGGCAACCGCTTTTCTACGATCCTGATGGTCACCCTGAGCGAGTGGTTTGGGCCGCGCGCGATCGCCTGGATCCCTGCGCTGACGCTGGTCGTCTGGACCTCCGGCTGGTGGTTCTTCTTGACCCGCCTGGCGCGGGCGGCGGGTCGCCCGGTGAGCCGGCGCTGGTTGGTGTTGCTGGGGCTGGTCCAGGTTTACTTCTGCGCGCTGCTGGCCCCCGACCGGCTGCAGTCGCTTTACTGGCGCATGGGCACGTTGCACTACACCTTCCCGTTGGGGCTGATGCTGCTCAACCTGGGCTGGATGGCCGGTCGCTGGCAGCGTGAGGCGCGCTGGACGTTCATGGCGGGCAGCGGGGTGCTGGCGTTTTTTGCCGCGGGGTTCTCGGAGACCTTTGTCGCGCTGCAGGTGGGCGTGCTGCTGGCGGGGCTGGCCGGCGGGTGGCTGCTGGCGAATGGCCGCGCCGGACGAGCGGTGACCCGGTTGGTGGCAGGCGCGCTGGTGGGGTCGCTGCTGGCGATGGTGGTGATGTTCCTCTCGCCGTCCAACGCCTGGCGGCAGGCGGAGATGCCTCCGCCGGACAGCCTGGTGGATTTGGTCACCTACACGCTGCGCTACACCACGGATTTTGTATGGTTTTCGCTGCGCGGGCAGCCGGTTCCGCTGGCGGTGTTCGCGCTGGCGGTCGGTTTAATCGTTTTTCTGATGCTGCGCGGGCAGCGGGTGGATGGCACCGCCTGGCGCGGGCTGGCAGCGAGCGCGCTGTCGCTGCTGGTCGGCTTTGGGCTGGTGGTGTGCTGTTTTGCGCCGAGCGCTTACGCCGGGCTGTTGTACCCGGCCGGCCGGGCGCTGATGCCGGCGCGCTTTGCCTTTCTGCTCGGCCTGGGCGGAGCGGCCGCCGGGGTCGCCTGGGCGGCGCAGGCCTGGCTGGCCGGGCAGAAGGTGCGTTGGGCCGAGACGCTGGCGGCGCTGCTGCTCCTGGCCGCCTGCTTCTACCCGGTGCGCCTCTCCAGCACGGTGCGCGAGGAGATCGGGGTGCTGGCGATGAAGGCGCAACGCTGGGATAGTCGCGATGCCGAGATCCGTGCGGCGCGAGCGGCCGGCGAGTTGGACGTGGTGGTGCGCGAGATGGACGTGGTGCAGGGTCTCGAAGAGCTCAACCCCGACCCCGATTTCTGGGTGAACACCTGCGCGCGCCAGTTCTACGATGTTGCTTCGCTCAGCGCAGAACGGTAGGTGGATGGATGCGGGTAAGCGTTGTGACACCTTCTTATAACCAGGCGCGCTACCTGGAGGCGACGATGCGCTCGGTTCTGGAGCAGGATTACCCCGACATCGAGTACATCGTGGTGGATGGCGGCTCGACCGACGGTTCGGTGGACATTTTGCGCAAATAT
This sequence comes from Anaerolinea sp., assembly GCA_029975965.1. The sequence goes on from JARKOV010000172.1 coordinate 58,162, forward strand.
CAAGACCGCCTGGCATGGTGGGTTTCCGAGAAAGATCGCGGTCAGACCGAAGCAATCAATAAGGGCTTCGCACAGGCCACCGGCGACGTGCTGGCCTGGCTCAACTCAGACGATACTTACCAGCCGGGGGCGATCCGCGAAGCGGTCGAAGCGCTGCAAGCGCACCCTGAGGCGGCCCTGGTGTACGGCGACGCCAATTTCATCGATGAAAATGGGCGGGTGATCGGACGCTTCCCGGCTGCCCAGACCGACTACCGCCGCTTGCGCCAGGGCTACGTGCACATCCCGCAGCAGGCCTCCTTCTGGCGCGCCGAGCACTGGCGCAAGGTGGGGCCGCTGGACCCCAGCTTCTATTTTGCGATGGATTACGACCTGTGGGTGCGGCTGGCAGGGTTGGGGCCGTTGGTGTACCTGCCGGGGCGCGTGTGGGCGAACTTCCGGTTGCACAGCGACGCCAAGACGATCGCGGCGGATGATCGCTGCTGGCCCGAGATGCTGCGCGTGCACCGCCGCCTGGGCGGGGGCTGGTTCGCGCCGATCGTCTTCAAGTTCTATCTCCGGAAACTGGCTGCCCCGTTGATCCGATTGAAACGGCGCAGGATGTTCGATTAGGCCGGACTGAGTCGGTTGGATGAGCGGGACTTGTATTATAATGCCCGCAAAGGGAGAGTATTATGGCGAATAAATCGCGCAGCATTACCACCCCGGGTTTTTTCCAGGGGATCAGCAACCGGGTGCGCCTGATCGTGCGGTTGATGGCCGACAAGCGCATCAGCCCGCTGCTCAAGCTGCTCCCGATCGGCTCCGTGGTCTACCTGTTCGTGCCGACCGACCTGATGCCGATCATCCCGGTCGACGACGCGGCCGTGCTCTGGCTGGGGTCGTACCTGTTCGTTGAGCTCTGCCCGCAGGATATCGTCCAGGAGCATTGGGATCAAATCCAGGCGGCCTACAACGTGCTGGATCCACGAGCGGAAACCAATCCGCCGGTGAAAGAAACCGTCGATCCAAGCGAGATCATTGACGCGGAATTCGAGGAGATTCGCCGCGAAGATTCTACGAAATAGCCGCCTCTTTTGACAAAACTGGCCAATCAGGGTAAAAGTGTTTCGGGGGTTCGCGCCCGCGAAACACTTGTTGCTTAAGGAGAAGAACAACGATGCGACGGAATTTATCTCTTTGGGTTGCGATAGGGATGCTGGCGGTATTGATCCTGGGCGCCTGCACGCCGCGCGAGGTGCCTGCGTCCAACCCAACCCAAACGGGGGAGCAGGCAACCCCTACGCAGGCAGCTTACCCGGCTGAGCAAAGTGTCACCGAACAGCCGACGACCGCGCCAGAAAGCTACCCGGCTCCCGCCGAGACGAGCGAGGCATACCCGCCCGCCGCGACGACGGCGCCAGGGTCTGACCTGCCGGTCGCTGCGCCGACAGAGCCGGCGACCGCGGCAGGCAATGTGAGCGAGCTGCCGGACGGGCAGTCATTCACCTGGGTCCCGGTGGTCTCGGGGCTGCGGCGACCCACCGACCTGGTAGGAGCGGGCGAAGGGCGGCTGCTGGTGCTCGAACAACCGGGGCGCGTGCGCTTGATCGCGGAGGGTGTGCTGCTGCCCGACCCCTTCCTGGACATTACCGGGCGGGTGGGCTCGCAGGCCAACGAGCAGGGTCTGCTGGGCATCGCGCTGCACCCCCGCTTCGCGGAGAACGGCTTTTTCTACCTGGATTACACCAACACCGGCGGTGATACGGTCGTCGCGCGGTTCACCGCCCCTCCGGGGGCTAACCAGGCCGACCCGGCCAGCGAAAAGATCCTCCTGACCATCGACCAGCCGTATGGCAACCACAACGGTGGCGCGCTGGCTTTTGGTCCGGACGGGTACCTGTACATTGGCATGGGCGACGGCGGTTCGGCGGGCGACCCGCAGAATAACGGGCAGAACCTGACCTCGCTGCTCGGCAAAGTGCTGCGCATCGACGTGGACAATGGCGATCCCTACAGCATCCCAACCGACAACCCTTACGCCGACGGGCAGCGGGGGCGGGGTGAGATCTGGGCATACGGCTTGCGCAACCCCTGGCGCTTCTCCTTCGACCGCGCCACCGGCGACTTCTATATCGCGGATGTGGGTCAAAACGCCTGGGAGGAGATCAATTTCCAGCCGGGCGGGGCGACCGGCGGGGTCAACTACGGCTGGAAGTACCGCGAAGGCTCGCACGTCTACAGCGGGGAGGCGCCGGCGGGGCTGCAACTGGTCGACCCGGTGGCGGAGTACGAGCATCCCACCGGCTGCTCGGTGACCGGCGGCTACGTGTACCGCGGGTCCGCGCTGCCGGAGTTCCAGGGTGTTTACCTGTACGGCGATTACTGCAATGGGCGGGTGTGGGGTCTGCTGCGCCTGGCGGACGGGAGCTGGCAAAACCGGCAGTTGTTCGAGACGGGCGCCTACCTGAGCTCCTTTGGACAGGATGACGCGGGTGAGTTGTACCTGCTGGAACAGGCCAGCGGATCGGTGCTCAAGCTGGTCAGAAAATAGCTGACTGCTCAGGCTAATGGAGAAAGATCAAATTTGGTTTTTTTTCTCCCACCGCCGGGTAGTTACGAAAATAGATGATTTATGTCTTAATTACGGGTGATCTTTGGGCCTAGCGCAAGCAAAGCGATTGCGCGATATAATAAAGCAGGTGCAGGCGGGTGCCTGCCGCTTGAGGAGGTATGAGGAATGGCGAAGAAGGTCTGGCAGGAAATCAAGGTGCAGGTGTGCGAGCATGCGGGTGGCGAAGTCGCTTTAGAGGCTGAAGTGCTTTACCCGGACGAGCACATGCCCGATACCCCTCCGCGGGTGGTCGCGCACCGCTGCTCGCGGGGCGTGGAATGCGGTCTGCTCAAAGAAGCGTCGTGCGTGTGGGCGGGGACCAACCCGGACTACGATCCGTTTGCCGAAAAACAGGGCTAACCTGAAGAATCTTTAAACGCAGACAGGCCGACAATGCTGCCGGCCTGTCTGCGTTTATTAAATCTGCTCACCTGTGGGGGAAAGCCCCAAAATAACCCATCCCAGATCATTTGACAGAGAACGGGTAACTTTTTCGATATCAGGCGATGACGCCGAGTTTGCGACCCACGCGGGCAAAAATCTCCAACCCCTGGTCGAGGTCGGCGGGGGCATGGGCGGCGGAGATCATCACTCGGATGCGCGCCTTTCCGCGCGGCACGGTGGGGAAGCCGAGCGCCATGGCGAACACACCCTCTTCGAACAGCTCGCGGCTGAACTGTTGCGCCAGGGGCGCTTCGCCGAGCATGATGGGAGTGATGGGGGTGGTGCTGACGCCCGTGTCGAAACCCAAAGCGGCCATTTCGCGCTTGAAGTAGCGGGCGTTCTCCCACAGGCGGTCAACCAGCTCGGTGGATTCCTCGAGCAGGTCGACCGCGGCGAGGGTGGCGGCGGCGTCTGCGGCGGGGACCGCCGAGGAAAAGAGGAAAGGCCGCCCGCGCTGGCGCAGCCAGTCCACCACCTGCGCGCTGCCCGCCACGACCCCGCCGACCACGCCAAAGGCCTTGGAGAGCGTGCCGACCTCCACATCGACCTTGCCGTGCAGGTGAAACTGGTCGACGATGCCGCGCCCGCCGCGCCCGAGCACGCCTTCGCCGTGAGCATCATCCACCATCAGCATCACCCCGTGGGCGGTGGTGACCTCGTAAATGCGATCGAGCGGGGCCACGTCGCCATCCATGCTGAACACGCCGTCGGTGATGGCCAGCGCCCGCCGGTAGGAGCCAGCGTTTTCATTGATTTTGGCTTCCAGGTCGAGTGGGTCGCAGTGGGCGTAGCGCACGATGCGCGCGGCGGAGAGGCGGCTGCCGTCGATGATGCTGGCGTGGTTGAGCTCGTCGGAGAAGATGACGTCTTCTTTGCCCACCAGGGCGGCGATGGCGGCCAGGTTGGCGGTAAAGCCGGACTGGAAGGTAATTGCCGCTTCCACGCCCTTGAATGCGGCCAGGCGGCGCTCGAGCTCGAGGTGCAGGTCCAGCGTGCCGGCGATGCTGCGCACGGCAGCCGGGCCGCAGCCGTACTTCTCCAGGTTCTCGCGGGCCCTGGCGACCAGGCGGGGATGATTGGCCATGCCGAGGTAGTTGTTCGAGCAGAAGTTGAGCACGCGCTTGCCGTCGACGACCAGCCAGGCGCCCTGCGGCGAGCTGATCGTGCGAATGCGGTTGTAGAGCCCAGCGGCTTTCAGCCCATCGATCTCCTGCGTGATCCAATCCAATCGTCCGGTCATGCAATCCTCCTGTAGATCATCGAGATGTGAGAAAAGTGGTGTTCTTGCCGACTTCGGAGTAATTTCCCTCATCCCCGACCTTTCTCCCTTTGGGAGAAGGGAGTCTAACAATCCCTTGCCCGGAGGGAGTGAACAGGATGAGGAAAATATCCGGGAATTTCAAACAAAAACCACCAAGGCGCATACAATCATTCACTCTTTATGTCCGTGAGGTATCCGCTCTCCTGGAGCGCGTTCATCACCTGCTCTTCAGCGCCAGGTCGAAGCAGGACGACGGTTGGCGAGATTTCTTCCAGGATATAGCGCGCCGCGCGGCTTTTCTTGAGCGCTTCCAAAGCCGCGGGCGAGGTCAGGCGCAACAAAACTCCCGGCTCGATGCTGGCCTGGGTGCCGGAAACCTCCCAACGCTCGAGCGCCTGCGCCAGCGCCGGTGGAACAGCCTGGTTTTCGGTGTGACGGCGGAGCAAGCCGAGCAACTGGCGCGGTCGAAGCCCCTGGGCGGCGGCCCGCTCCAGACCGCGGGGAGCGATGCGGTAGTGGTATTCGTCGGCAGTTTCGCTTTCCCACAGGCAGAAGCGCGCCACCTGGTAGCGCACGGCGCGGGGGGCGAGGCGCGGCGCGAGCACCCGCCCGGCAGAGGTCAGTTTGAGCCGCCCGTTTTCTTCGGTCAGCCCGCGCGGCGCGCTGCCGTGCAGTAGGTCTTCGGCCCAGGCTGAGAAGCGGAAGGCGGCCGGCGCGGCGCCAGGGGTGGGGGCGGCCAGGTCGAGATAGCCCAACCAGTGCAGCGGCCCGGTGATCAGAAAACGGACCAGCGCGCCGTCGACCTCGTCCCAGTGCTCGAATCCGCGCAGATATTCGTCGGAGCCGTCGCGGCGGATGAACCAGGAGTCGTAATCGCCGGCGGGGCGTTGGAAGTCGGGGTCGCGCTCGTGGATGGCGCGGACGAACGAAGCCAGGCTCCACCAGCCTGCGTTGTTGGCCGGCACGCGGCCCAGCCAGTCGAGCACAGCCTTGCGGGCGCGCAGGGGGTCGTTCAACCAGTCGCCCTCGAACTTGAGGCCGGGGAGCAGGCGCAACTCGTTGAGGTAGAGCGCCTCGCTCCATTCGGTGGCGAGCAGGGCCAGCGCCCCGCCGCGCGGGGCTTCGAGGAAGGCCCGCGCCGCTTCGGCGTGCGGCACCGGCGAGGAGCCAGGGGTGTCATCCACCAGGCGCGCAGCTTTGAGCAACTCGAGCAGCAACGCAGGCGGAATGGGCCAGCGGCGATCGCTGAGGCTTTCGACGGGCATGGCGAGGCGCAAGGCGGCCAGCAGGGTGGTGGCATGGTCGAGGATGTGATCGGTGGCGGGGATGGGGTGGGCGCATTCGGCGGGGGTGGCCGGGCGCCCGGGTGGCGTTTCGTGGTCGCCGGCGAGGGGTTGGAGCAGCTCGAGCAAATCGTCAGGGATATAGGCGTATTCAACCGGCTCCGGATCGCCGGGCTCGTTGAGGAAGGCTCGACCGATCAAGGCACGGTAATACAGGGTTTCGACCGGGGAGGTCGGTTTGAGATCGGGCCGTTCTTTATCGCGCTTGCCGGGACCCATGCTGCGCAGCTCGCCGAAGCGGCGGGTAAAGAGCGCCCAGCTCATGCGCGCATCGTTCTCCAACAGGGCTTGCAGCGCAGACCGCGCATCTGGGGGCAGGGCGGAGAGGAAATCTTCGCGCCACTGGTGACCGAGGATGCCCTCCACCAGATGCGGCGCTGCCGTGGCTGCGTCGGGAGCGGTCAATTCGATCCCCCAGGCTCCCGCGACCATGCGGAGGAACCCCAGGTCTCGACTGCGCAGAGTATCGGCCAGGGTGGGCATCTCAACTGCCAAAGCCGGGGGCGACGGCGCGCACGGCGGCGGGGAAACACTCGATCTTGAGGTGATTCACGGTGGAATGCACGCCGGCATAAATTTCACCGTCGGTATGGATGAAGAGGGGACGGTCGGAGTGCAATTCGAGGGATTTGAACATGGCGCCGTGCACATAGGACAGCGTTTCGTGCGTGCCTTTGAGGAAGTAGGGCAGGGTGATCAGCATGCGGCGCCGGCGGATGACCGGAACGCGAATCGAGTCGAACAACCCGTCGCGCTGGCTGGCGCGCGGGGCGATTTGAAAACCACCGCCTTCGCGCTTGCCGTTGCAGACCACCAGCATCAGCAGGGATTCCTCCCATTCGGCCTGTTCGGTGCGGATTTTGGCCTTGTAGGGGGTGTAATCGAGCAACAATGCCTGGATGACTGCCAGCATATAAACCGCGAAGCCCTGGAAAAGCGCCACCTTCCTGGAGCGGATGTTGATGATCGCATCGAAGCCGATGCCGAGGGTGTTGGTCCAATACTCGTTGTGCCCGCGGTTGTCTTGCACGCAGCCGACATCGATGGCGTGCACTGGGCCGGCGAACGCCTGGCGCAGGGCGTCTTCAGGGATGGGCGAGATACCCAGGCTGTAAGCAAAATCGTTGCCGGTGCCGACCGGGACGATGCCCAGCACCGGTCGCCGGTCTGGAGGGAGCTGCATCAGCCCGTTGACGACCTCGTGCACGGTGCCGTCGCCGCCCATGACGATCACCTTTTCATAGCCGTCTTCGCCGGCCTGGCGAGCCAGCTCGGCGGCGTGAGTCGGGTAAACCGTGCCGGTCCAGTCGGCGCCGCCCAGCTCGGTCAGCAGGGGTCGCAGCGAGGAGGCAATCGGCCAGGAACGTCCCAGGTTGGCGATGGGGTTAAAGATCAATTTGACTTTTTTACGCGGCATGGCGAATCCAGTCTGGTGAATCCCTCCGCAGAAGGGGGGCGGAAGGGGGATGAGAGATATTATAACGAGATTTGGGCTTTCGATCCGCTATTTTAGCCTGACCTGCAAGGGTGAGCGAATCTGCATGGACCGGCGCGTTATCTCTCACCGCTCTGTTGGAAAAGCCGGATGGATTCTGTCTAAATTCATAGGCTGTGTTAATATTCATCGATTACAATGCTGATAAGCATACAATGCTGATAAGCATACAATGCTGTAAAGTAAGTGCAAGGCACCGATGCTACCGGTTGGGGTTAACCTTATATCGTCAGAATGGGTGACTCGACAAGCCTTTATAAAATGGTAGAATCGGTTAAGACATTGCATCTGTGATTTCTGCGGGAAACGGTTGAGCTGGAGCCTTCCCAATCCAGCGCCTCCTGCGAAAGAATTTCAGGAGTGCGGGCTCCAGACGGTTTCCCTGTTCGCATCAGCCCTGTCAGTAAGCCAGTAGACTCTTCGCGGTGACAGGCGGCGGTTATAGTTTCGAGGAGAAGGTATTTATGTCCGGAATGGAACGTTTCACCCAGCGGGCGCGCCGCGTGCTGAGCCTGGCTCACCAGGAAGCCGAGCGCCTGCGCCAGAGCGCAATTGGCACCGAGCATCTCTTGCTGGGGTTGATCCAGGAAGATGGGGGCATCGCCGGTCGCGTGTTGCGTGAATTAGGCCTGGAGCCGGACCGCGTGCGCGAGATGGTGGAAAAAATTAGCGGGTACGGCCAGTACCGGGGAGGCAAGATCGACCTGGCCCCTGGCACACAACAGGTGCTGGAATTTGCGATCGAAGAAGCGCGCCGGATGGGACACCACTATATTGGCACCGAGCACCTGTTGCTTGGGTTGGTGCGCTCCACCGATGGGATGGGCATGGAAACCCTGCGCAAGCTGGGGGTGACCGCTGAGCAGATTCGCCGCCAGACGCGCCGGATCTTGCAGGAAAGCAGCACGACCCCAGGCGGCTCAGGCACCCCCACCGGAACCGCGGCACCGGGTCGCGGAGCGGCATCTTCGCGCCAATCTCAGGAAAAGCCCAAAACTCCGCTGGTGGACCAGCTTGCGGTTGACCTGACCACCAAGGCCGAGGAGGGCAAGCTCGACCCGGTGATCGGTCGCCAGATGGAGATCGAGCGGGTGATCCAGATCCTGGCGCGGCGCTCGAAAAACAACCCGGCGCTGATCGGCGAGCCCGGCGTGGGCAAGACGGCGATCGTCGAGGGGCTGGCGCAGCGCATCGTCGAAGGCGAGGTGCCGGCTTTGCTGCTCGGCAAGCGCGTTCTGCAACTGGATGTCGGCTCTTTGGTGGCAGGCACGATGTACCGCGGGCAGTTCGAGGAGCGCCTCAAGCGCGTGATCGACGAGCTGAAGAGCTCGGGGGCGATCCTTTTTATCGACGAGGTGCACATGCTGGTGGGGGCGGGGGCTGCCGGTTCATCGGTGGACGCCGCCAATATCCTCAAGCCGGCCCTCTCGCGCGGCGAGCTGCAGGTGATCGGCGCGACCACGCTGGATGAGTACCGCAAGCACATCGAGTCAGACGCGGCGCTCGAACGGCGTTTCCAGCCGATCATCGTCAACGAGCCGTCCATCGACGAGACGATCGAAATCTTGCGCGGGATCAAGACCGCTTACGAAGAGCACCACCGCCTGACCATCTCGGACGAGGCGTTGGAAGCCGCGGCGCACCTTTCGGCGCGCTACGTCAACGACCGCTTCCTGCCCGATAAGGCCATCGACCTGGTGGACGAGGCTTCGTCGCGGGTGCGCATGTACAAAAGCCCGGCAGCCACGGCATCGCGCGAGCTGATGCGCCAACTGCGCGAAGCCCGCCAGAACCACAGCCTGGCGCTCGAAGATGGGCGCAACGACGACGCTCAGGGTTTCGTGGAGAAAGAGAGCGAGCTGGAAGCGCAACTGGAGCGGTTGCGCTCCGGTTGGGACCGCGCGTCGAGCCCGCTGGTGACCTCCGACGACATCGCCGAGGTGGTCAACATGTGGACGGGCGTTCCGGTGATGCAGATGGCGACCGAGGAATCGGAACGGCTGCTGCACATGGAAGAGGAGCTGCGCAAGCACATCATCGGCCAAGGCGAGGCAATCGACGCGATCTCGAAAGCGGTGCGCCGGGCGCGGGCGGGTTTGAAAGATCCACGCCGCCCGATCGGCTCGTTCATCTTTCTCGGCCCGACCGGGGTGGGCAAAACGGAGCTGACCAAGGCGCTGGCGCGCTTCATGTTCGGCAGTGAAGAGGCGCTGATCCAACTGGATATGTCGGAGTTCATGGAGCGCCACACCGTCAGCCGCCTGGTCGGCGCGCCCCCGGGATACGTGGGTTACGAAGAGGCAGGCCAACTGACCGAGGCGATCCGCCGCCGGCCGTACTCGATCGTCGTCTTCGACGAGATCGAGAAGGCGCACCCCGAAGCCCACAACATGCACCTGCAGATCAAGGAGGAGGGACATCTATCACACGCCAAGCGGCACAAGGTGGACGTCCGCAACCCGAACATCATCATGACCTCGAACATTGGCGCGGACATGATCAAGCCCCAGACCTCGCTGGGCTTCCAGTTGGCCAAGGATGAGGAGCGCGAAGCCAACCAGGCCTATGAGGAGATGCGCAAGAAACTGCTCGAATC
>JARKOV010000179.1 GCA_029975965.1 Anaerolinea sp.
GGTCACGCGGGTGGGCAACGACAAAGAGCCCACGGTCGCCAAAGAAGCCCAGAAACTGGGCGTGGTCGACAGCATCCTTTACACCCTGCCAGACGCGGTCGAGAAAGCCGACGTGGTCGTGCTGGCGGTGCCGGTGGACGAGATCCGCTTCACCCTCGAGGCCATCGCCCCACACCTCAAGGCCGGTGCCGTGGTGCTGGACACCTCGACCATCACCGTGCAAGCCACCCAGTGGGCCAGCGAGCTCATCACCGGCCCCGACCGCTACTTTCTCACCTTCACCCCGGCTGCCAATGCGCGCTACCTGCACGAGCTGGACAAAGGCCCCGCTTCAGCGCATCCAGATTTGTTCAAAGACAACATCATCATGGTCACCAGCGCCCCCGGGGTGGACGAATCGGCGGTCACCCTGGCTGAAAACCTGGCTCGGCTGATTGGCGCAAAGGCCATCTTCTCCGATCCCTATGAGGTGGACGGGCTGCTCTCAGCCAGCCACGTGCTGCCCGGCCTGATCGCCGCTGCCCTGGTCAACATCACCGCCGGCATGCCCGGCTGGAGCGATGGTCGCAAGCTCGCCGGCTCGCGCTACGCCCACATCGCCGACCTGGCCGCCTTCACCGACGGGGGCAAGAAACCCGCCCTCGAGGCCCTGCACAACCGCGAAAACGCCGTGCGCGCCCTCGATCACCTGATCGAAGAGCTGGCAGACATCCGTGAGGCCCTCTCGCAGGCCGACGAGGAAAAATTGACCGCCCGCCTCGAAAACGCGCGCCAGCATCACGCCACCTGGTTCCGCCAGCGCGCCAGCGGCAAATGGGAAGAAGGCGGTCGCCCGACCCCGCCCATGCCCACCTTCGGCGAATCAATCGGACGCCTGTTTGGGATTCGCCCCAAGCGCGAGCGCGAAAAACGCGACGGAGACAAAGGCAACGGCAAGTAAACATGGCCTGTTTCTGCTACATCGTTGAGTGCGCCGACGGCACCTACTACACCGGCTGGACTACCGATCCAAACCGCCGGGAGAAGCAGCACAACCGCGGCACGGGCGCCCGCTACACCAGCACCCGCCGCCCGGTGCGCCTGATCTACGTCGAGGAGCAGGCCGACCGCAGCGCCGCCATGCGCCGCGAGCGGCAACTCAAAGCCCTCAGCCACACCCGCAAGCAAGAGCTCGCTCGCCGCAACCCGGTCTAGGCTTGCTGCTCTGCTCAGAGCATCCCCCTTATCGGTTCACATGAAAATTCAACCGGGGTTAAAATAATCCCGTCATGATCCGTAGTTTTCCACGGAAATGATCTTCGATCCCCATTGGTTAAGAAGAGGAAGAAATGAGCAAACGCGAGACTTATTCCATCGATATCGCCGGCGTGCACCGCGAATTGACCCTGTTCGAGATCAAGCCCGGCCTGCGCATCGCCATTCTCAATATCCTGGGCGACACCGAACTGGTCACCGCTTGCTCGCAAGCCCTGGCCGCGAAACTCGCCGCCGTGGAATACGACCTGCTGGTCACCGCCGAGGCCAAAAGCATCCCCCTCGCGCACGGGCTTTCCTATGAAACCCACAAGCCTTACGTGGTCTTGCGCAAATCCTATAAGCCCTACATGGGCGACGCCCTTCAGGTCGAAACCCTTTCGATCACCACCGGTCAGCCGCAAACCCTTTACCTGGACGAAAAAGACCGCGAGCTGATCACCGGCAAGAAGGTGGTCATCGTGGACGACGTGATCAGCACCGGGTCCACCCTCCAGGGCATGCGCCTGCTGCTGCAGAAGGCCGGGGCGCAGGTGGTCGCCGAAGCCGCGATCCTCACCGAAGGCGAGCGCGCCAAATGGGGCTCGATCATCTCCCTCGGGCATTTGCCGGTCTTCTCCAGTTAGCCAGAGGTTTTGATGCTCAACACCTCTCCCCTCATTGAAACGTCGCACCTGGTCAAGCACTATGGCGACAAAGCCGCCGTGGATGACGTCAGCTTCCAGGTCTTCGGCGGTGAAATTTTCGGTTTCCTCGGCCCTAACGGGGCAGGGAAAACCACCACCCTGAAAATGATCGTCGGCCTGCTCCACCCCACATCCGGCACAGTCAGGGTGAGCGGTTACGATGTGGTCAGCCAGCCGCTGCAGGCCAAGGCCGCCTGCGGCTACGTGCCGGACGAGCCCAACCTGTACGCCAAGCTCACCGGGCGCGAGCTGTTGCGCTTTGTCGGCGACCTGTACGGACTCGACCCCGCCAGCAGTGCGCGCCGCTCGGAAGAGCTGCTCCGCCTCTTCTCGCTGGTCGAGGCGGCGGACGACACCACCGATTCTTACAGCCACGGCATGAAGCAGAAGACCTCCCTGGCAGCCGCCCTGGTCCACGACCCCAAGGTGCTGATCCTCGACGAGCCCACGGTCGGTCTCGATCCCAAATCGGCGCGCCTGATCAAAGATATCCTGCGCCAGATGGCCGAGCGCGGCGCAGCGGTGATGCTCTCCACCCACATCCTGGAGATCGCCCAAAACATGTGCGACCGCATCGGGATCATCAACCAGGGCAGGCTGATCGCGGTGGGCACCATGGACCAGTTGCGCCAGCTTGGGCAGGGCGAGAGCAGCCTGGAAGACATCTTCCTCTCGCTGACCGGTGGCGTGGAATATGCCGAGATCGCCGAGGTGCTCAAATGAGCCTGCCGGCTGCGCGCGCCCCGGCCTTTCGCGAGCCGGGCCTGTGGGCCAGCGTCTGGAAACTGCTCCGCCTGCGGGTGCTGATCTCCTTCAACACCTTCCGCCGGGCAAAAATTGGCCAGAAGATCGGGACGATCTTTGCCATCCTGGGGCTGCTGGTCTTCCTCGGCTTCATCCTCTTCATCAGCATCGTCTTGCTGCGTTTCTTGCGCTCTCCTGAGCTGGCCGGCTACATCGGCGATGTCACCCCTCTGCTGGAAAGCTTCCCCGTCATGCTGGTCAGCGTCTCCGCGGTGGGCATTCTGGTCACCGGCTTTGGCGTGCTGCTCCAGGCGCTTTACCTCTCCGGCGACATGGATTTCTTGATGACCGCGCCCATCCCCATCCGCGCCGTCTTCATCTCCAAGCTGGTGCAGGCGCTGCTGCCCAACTTCGGCATCCTGTGCCTTTTCACCCTGCCGCTGCTGTACGGCCTGGGGGCCTCCGCCGGCTACAACTTCTTATTTTACCCGCTGGTGCTGGTAGTGCTGATCGTGCTGACCCTGGCGGCGGCGTCGCTGGCCAGCCTGCTCGTCATGGTCGCCGCGCGCTACTTCCCGGCGCGCCGCCTGGCTGAGGTGCTCGGCGCTGTCGTCGGTACCGCTTTCTTCCTCTTCTCGCAGACCTCCCGCTTCATGGATTTCGACATGAACGCCGAGCAGGTGACCGGCATGCTGGCGCTGGCCGAGCGCTTCAACCAGCCCTGGTCGCCGCTGTACTGGGCCGGGCGGGGGTTGGTCCTCCTGGGCGAGGGCAACTGGCTGCCGGCCATCGGGCTGCTGGGAGCCGCCTTGCTGCTCACCGGCGGTATCTTCTACATCGCGCTGGCGACCAGCGAGCGCCTGTATTACACCGGCTGGTCCAGCCTGCAAAACAACCGCAAGCGCAAGAAGGACAAGGCCGCCACCCCGGTCCCTGCCGGGCGCAGCCGGACGGCCTTCCGCCTGCCCACCCTGTTTCCCGCGCCGATTCGCGCCATCCTCGTGAAAGACCTGATCTCCTACCGGCGCGACCTGCGCAGCATATCGCAGATCATCACCCCGCTCATCCTGGGCGTGGTGTACGCCATCAGCCTGATCCAATCCGGCGGCAGGGTCGATCCGGGGCAGGGACGCATGCCGCCGGTCGTGATGGAAGTGCTCCAGGGCGTGCTGCTTTACGGAGACGTGGCCCTGGCGCTCTTCCTGGGCTGGATGCTGGCCGCCAACATGGCCGGGGTGGGCTTTTCGATGGAGGGGAAATCCTACTGGATGCTCAAATCTGCGCCGCTGACCTCACGCCAACTTCTGACCGCCAAGTATCTCGTCGCCTACCTGCCCTCCTTTGCGTTGTGCGCGGTCTACGTGATCATCTTGCAGATTCTCAAGGCGGGCAGCCTGTGGTCGGTTGTGGTCAGCCTGCTGGCCGTGGCGCTTTCGCTGGCCGGGCTGGTCGGCATTTACCTCGCCTTCGGGGTGCGCGGCGCGCGCTTCGATTGGGACAATCCGCAGCAAAAGAGCCTGTCGGTCGGCTGTCTCGGCTCGCTGGTGGGGTTCATCTTCCTGCCCATTTGCTTTGTTTTCTTCATCGGACCGGCGCTGGCGGCGGCGTTGCTGGATTTTCCACCCATCCTCGGGCAAATCGCGGGATTGGTGCTGGGCGGCGCAGTCAGCCTGGCAGCCGCCATCCTGCCGTTGGAATGGGTGGTCAAGCGCGTCGGCACGTTAAACGAAGCGTGAAGCTCCCCTCCCACCCCGACGCGCGGCTTGCCTGCCGTTACGGATAATCCTCCCGCACCTCTTCGAAGACCTGGTTATAAAAATCTTCCAGCCCTCGCACCGCGAGGGTTTTCAATTTCACCCGCTCCAGCCTGCGCGTCCATTCGACCAGCTCGGCCCGCGGAAGACCCTCGTCTTCTCCCAGCGCTTCTAAGGCAAAAAAAGCCGTCGTGTCGCTCACCAGCAGCAAGCGCCGGTGCGGGCGGTAAACCACCGCGGCGTAGTGCGCCTCACCCGGAACCTGCGGCGCAGGCAGGGTGATCAACCCGATGGTCGTGCTCGCGCGCGGCTGGCGGATCACGTAATTCAACCCGAAGGAATCGCGGCGCTGCTCCGGAGGAAATTTCTCGCCAACTTTATCCCAGTAGAAACGCAAAAATCGCGTCCCGTCGCGGTTGAGCAGCGACAGGAAAGATTCCGGCGACGAGTGGAACAGGTCGGTGAGCGCGTCCTGGATGAAGGCCGTCTGCTGAGTTTTCACGGCTGGATGAACCGGCAGGCTACTCGGGGAAATTCCCGATCACCTGCTCGATGCTCTCTAGCACCTCGTCGTTCATGCGCGGTTCAAGGTCGGCGGCGCCCAGGTTCTCGTCCAGTTGCTCCAGGCTCGAAGCGCCGGTGATCACGCTGGCGACCTCTTTGCGGCGCAAGACCCAGGCGATGGCCAGTTGCGAGGTGGTCGCGCCCACTTCGTCCGCCAGGGCGGTGAGCTGCCGGACGATCTGGATGCGCTCGGGGGTGATGCGATCGCGCATCCAGGCCATACTCTCCATCGCCGCCCGGCTGCCCGCCGGGATGCCCTCGTTGTATTTCCCCGACAGGATGCCGTAGTACAGCGGGCTGAAGGTGGTCAGGCCGATCCCCTGTTCGCGGCAGACCGGGGAGAGGAAATTTTCCACGCGCTTGCGGTGGAACATGTTGTACTGCGGCTGCTCCATCGTCGGGCCGATCAGGTGGTTGGC
>JARKOV010000003.1 GCA_029975965.1 Anaerolinea sp.
GGCAACGCGATTGCCGCCGCTGCCCGTATCTAAGGCGGGAAACACCCCTTCAGGCATTTCCCGCCTCTCTTTTCATTCCCTGACTTTGGCCCCAAAGAGCCAAAGTCCATTGCCTGTTTTTCACCATCTTCTCCCCTTCACCGTTTGGGGAAGGGGAGGGGGGATGGGGTTCTTCGATATGAATCACCGCGAATATTAAATTCGGGATGATTCATGTGTTGGAATCAGGATTCTACTTTTTCACCGGCCAGTTGGCGCAGTTTTAGCGAAACCTCGCGCCACTGGATTTTGGAAATTCCCAGTTTCTGGCGGATTTTATCCTTCTCGACGCCGGAATTCCAATCGTCCAAAGCGCAGGTCCAGCGGCACATATCGAAGGAGAGATGCTTATCCAGGCCGGCCGCTTCGCCGATGTCTTCGAGCAGGTATTCCAGGCGGCGGGGTGACCAGGGGAAAATTTGCTCGGCAGGGTTGTATTGATCGAGGTATTCGTGGTAGGCGGCGACCCAGTCCTGCGATAATGGAATTTTGCGCTCTTTATACCGGCTGGAAGGGCTGGCATAGCGCACGAAGAGCACCGGCCCATCCGGAGCGTCCACATCGATGTGGTTGCGCGTGATCGTCAGGCACTCGCCCTTTTTAATCCCCGTTTCGAGCAATAGAGCCAGTAGGACGTAGGGGCGGGCGTCTGGTTTGCGCGCCTGGCGGGCGGCGTTGGCCACCTCGACAATTTTTAACACTTCCTCCTGGGTGAGTGCCACCGGCAACGGGCTCATCACCGACTGCTGGATGACTTTGGATGCCGGGTCGTTGATCAACACGCCGCCGCGCTGCAGCCAGCGAAAAAAGGCCTTGATCGAGGTGATGCGCCGCGCCAGGCTTTTCGGGCTGCACGGCACCCCGCGGCCTTTCTGCAGCCATTGCAAGAAATGGTTGAGGTCGTTCGTGCTGATTCCATTTAAGCTCCGGTCGAGCGGGAGATAAGACGCCAGCAGCTCCAGGTCTCCTTTGAAGGCTTTGATGGTGTAAATGGATCGCCCTTGATCCCTGAGGTACAGCTCCCAGGCATGGATGGCTGGCAGCAGTGGGGTCTGTGAGGTGAGATGGGCGGCTGCTTGTTGTGACGGATCTGCGGGCATATTTCGCTCCACCGGGTGGGGTTTCGTGCGTGTAGGTAACGAGAGTCTACTCTCTTTTAACTTAAAAGTCAAATGAGAAATTTTAAGACAATGGAGGAAGCCTGGATGGCTTCCTCCATTGTGCAGGCGCACGGTTGTCAAATGAGAAATTATTGAGCAGGGGAGGCAGCCTGGGCTTCCTCCATTGTGCAGGCGTACGGTTGAAAAAATTTAACTACTTAGCCAGAGGAGTAAACGGACCGAATTTGAGATGCTTGCGGGTACGAAGCACCCGCAAGCATCTCAAATTCGGTTAGTTTACCTTATATCTCCGGGCGCCCTTTAACCAGGGAGCGATCCAGATCGATGCGCGCTGGCTATTCAATCGCAAAAGGCAACGGGTGTGTACCGGCTGCCTTTGTTCGAAGTCTTTAGCGATAGACCGCTTCGTAGACGATGGCTTTGATCGCAGCCAGGTTGGGCCACAACACCCACGCCCCATCCGGGGTGATATATGGGTAGGCTTCGGCAGGGGTGATGGTGAAGCGGCGAATCCGGCTGGGATCTTGAATCACCTGCTGGGCAACCGGGATGAGGGGCAGGATGGTGTCCAGGGTCAGATTCGTCTCGACGTTGTTCTTGTAGATCTCGTAGATTTCGGGGGCGCGGGTGACGCCGTCCAGCGTCATCAGGCGGGCAAACACGCCCTGCAAGACCTCCTGCGCCCGGCGCAGCCGGTCGAAGTCGCTGGTCGAGTAGCGCGAGCGCACATACCACAAGGCGGTCTGGCCGTCCATCGGGATGGTGGCAGGCGCTTCGATCGAGCAGTAACCGTTCGCATTGGCCCAGGGAAGGTCGCATTTATCGGTGAAAGAAGTGTGGGTCTTGACGTTGATTCCATTGAGGCTGTCGATGATGCCGGTGAAGCCCTGCATGTTGGTCATCACGTAGTAGCTCGGCCGCACGCCGAAATTGTACTCAAAGGTGTAGGCCATCGTGGCGAAGCCACCGGCGGCCTGGGCGGTGTTGATGCGGTTCGACATCCAGCCTGGAATGGTCACGTAAAGGTCGCGTGGGAATGACACCATGCTGACCGTGCCGTTGTTGCGGTTGATAGAAACCAGCACAATCACGTCGGTGCGGAATCCGCCGCCGGGGCGTGCGTCGGAGCCGAGGACCAGGATGTTCACCACGCCATCCGGCAGCGGGCCGCCGGGTTGCACGTCGTAATTCGAGCGGGGCATGTCGCCCGCCGGATCCTGGATCGATAGCGTGGGGGTCAACGTGGGGGTCGGCGTGCTGGTTGGCATCGGCGTCGCGGTGGCGGGCACTGGCCGGAAGGGGGTGGGCGTTGCGCTGGCATCTGGGGCCGCGGTCACCAACAGGGCGTCGGCCTGGTTGGTAGGGGTGGCGGTTGGTCCGGCAGCTATCACCTGTCCCTGGGTTGCCAGCGGCAGTGAGCACGCCTGTAGAAACAGGGCGAGGAGGATGAGGAGAACACCTGATCTTGAAAGTCTCATTAACGATAATCTTTCCCGTCAGGAAGACGAACCAGCCGGAGTCTCGCTGGGCGGAACCGGGGTGTCGGACGGTGGAACCGGGGTGTCGGACGGCGTCACAGGCGTGCTGCTGGGGGGCACCGGTGTGCTGCTGGGGGGCACAGGCGTGCTGCTGGGGGGCACCGGCGTGTTGGAGGGTGGCACACGGGTTGCCGTGGGGCTGATTTCCGGAGTGCGCGTGGCAACATTGGGAACAAAGAGGACCATGCCGGCCTGGATGTAATTGGGGCTTGGCAGGCAGTTGGCTTCTTGAAGCTCGCGCACGGTGGTGCCGAAGGCGATGCTCAGGCGGTAAAGATTATCGCCAACCTGGACAACATAGGTGGTCCAACCTGGCGGACGACCGCACGTGCGGACGGTCGGCAGTGGCTGGGTGGCGGTTGGCTCCGGTGGATTTTGATCCACCGCCTGTACCGGCGTGTGGGTCGGCGTGGGCAGCGGCGGTAGATAGAGGATGCTGCCGGCGAGCAGCGTTTCACTGATCAGGCAGTTGGCCTTGACGATCTCGTCCTTCGACAGCTTGTGTTGGGCAGCCAGCCTGTCCAGCGTGTCGCCGTTTTGAACCGTAAATGCCTGCCAGCCTTGCGGTGGTGGGCAACTCGTCGGGGGGACAGGCGTCGGGCTCGGTAGAGGGGTGGGGGTGTTTTCGCCGGGAACCGGCAACCCGGGTGAAGGCGTGGCCACGAAGGTCGCCGTCGGCAGGGCGAAACCTTCTACCGAGGCCACGGAAAGCGCGCCGATCACCAGCAGGCTGGAAGTGATGGCGGCAAGCAGCCCCAGCGAGATTTGCTTCAAGAAGCTCATGCGCCCGCTTTTTCCTTCTCGCGGCTCGGATACATCGGCAAGAGCACGCTGTAGGTGCTGGTGCGTTTCGCCGGGTCGCTCTCGACCCAGATCCGGCCGCCGTGCGCTTCAACCAGGGTGCGTGCGATGCTCAGCCCCACCCCGGTATCGCCGACGCCCTGGATGAGAACATTCTCGGCGCGAAAGCGACGGCTGAAAACAACGGGCAGGTCCTCTGCGGCGATCCCTCCACCTTCGTCGGTCACCTGCAAGATCAGGTATTCGTTGGGCTGATCGACTTTAAGACCCGCTCGCAGGGTGATGGTGCCGTCGATGGGGGTGACCAGGCTGGCATTTTGCAACAACTGCCCGATGACCTGCTGGATTCCCTCGCGGTCGACATAGATCAACGGGAGCTCGTCCGGCAACTCTATGCTCAACTGGATATTTTTCTCGCGCATCCGCGCACTGACATCCGTGATGGCAGCGTCAATCACCACCGAAAGATCAACCGGTTGGTGAACCAGCTCTACCGACTCGTTTCCAATGGAAGTAACCTGGATCAGGTCGTCCATCAGGCTGCGCAGGCGCTCGGTGGCGGCGCGCACGCGCTCCAGGAACTTGCGCTGCAACGCGCCCAGAATGCCGACCGTTTCGGCCAGCAACAAATCAGTGTAGCCCATCACCGAAGCCATCGGCTGGCGAAGCTCCTGGACGATGGAGGCGATCACTTCGTGTTCTTCGCCGGTCACCGGCGGATTGTGGGTCAGCTTGCGCTCCAACTCCAGGGAGCGGATATTGGAGGCGGCCAGCAGGTTCTGCAACCGGGCCGTTTCTTCGAGAGTAGCCCTGAGCTCGTTCTCCATCTGGAGCGCTTCTGCCCGTGAGATCGGTTCGCTTCGTGAGATGGCCATCTCTTGCACATTTTCGGTGTACTTCGTCAACTGCGCCTGCAAGCGGGCGTTTTCTGCCTGCAATGCGTTGATCACCGACTGCGACTCGTGCTGGAGTGCCAGTAAGTTTTCAATCTCCGTGCCAGGAGCGGACGCAGACCTTCCGCCGATTGTGCGCAGATGGCTCAATTCACGGCTCATCGCCTTGTTCTCATCCCGAAGCAAGTTGAGCTCGGCGGCCAATTCGACCAGGCTGGCGCGCAATTCTTCCGAGTTTATGGAAGGTTGGACCTTTGCACGCTCGCGGAGGAGAATCTTCATGATGCTGTCAGCCTCAGACGCCAGGTAATTGGGGTCGTCCGGGCTCCATTCGCGCTGAGAGTAGGGGGTTAACAGCAGTAACCCGCCCCAGGGTGCTCCAGTCTGGAGAAGGGGGATCAATAAAACGTTGCCAACTTCCCCCAGGCCAAGGGCGATGCCGAGTCCGGTGAGGTCGGGGGGTTGTGTCTCAGCCGTCGAAATGCGCAATGGTTTGCCTTTGGCCAGCGCATTGCTGACGGCTGGCACCCGGCTCTGGTCAAGGAAAGCGCGCGGAAGGTCTTCTTCACGGATGACATCGTAACCGCCGAGCAATTCGACCGGAGCAGTCTCGCTCTGCGGCGCGGCTACCACCAGGCACAGGTCAGCTTGCATGGTTTGCGCGACCGCCCGGGCGACTGCCGCGTGGATGCGGTCGGGATTTTCTTGCAGGCTGAGCTCTAACCAGGCATGGATGGTATGCAAATCCATCGAGCGGGCCATATGGTTCGATCGTTCCACCCCTTCCACCTCGCCCTGGATTGTGGATTGGCCGGAGCGCACGAGCAAACTGGGCAGCAACGGGTAGGCGGCGAGCTGGGCCAGGCGGATGTAGCTGGAAAAGTCGTTGCTGATCGGCGCAAGGAACAGGTGCGCGATGTGACCCAGGATGGTTAACACCAGCATGGCGAGCCCCATCCCCCAGTTGTCGGGGCGACGGAAGAGGATCAGCGTGGCTGCAAGCACCGCTACTCCCAGGGTGCTGAGCGCCCAGGTCCAATCTTGCCATGAGGCATTAAAAGGCAAGCTGCTGTCTTCCAGTTGCCATTGGGTAAATGTGAACAGAAAGAGGACGACCACTGCCAGGTTGAGCAACCCGGTAATGATATCGGCCGCTCGCGAAGGCCGGGGAAAAGCCCACAGCCAGCCAATCCAGATCACGCTGAACAGGACGACAGCCCGGTCGAAAATGGGCAAGAAGGAATGTGGGTTGACCACCCCCTGCCAGGCCAGCCCAGTGGAGAGAAAAAGCGCCAGTTGGGCGATCAACAAAAGGTTCAAGCCGAGAAGGGGACGCCCTGAAACGCCGGGTTCCTGGGTTAACTTTCGGCTGAGCAATGCCACCTGCAGGCTGGTAAAGACGGCGAAGGCCAGAACGAGATGGTAAATCAGGTTACCCGGGGGGGCAACAAGGAGGGAAAGCAGCTGCTGAAAGATGGCATTCATGATCGGTTATGGTGCATGCGATTTTATGCGATTATAGCACGGCTGCCACAATTGAAAAATTTAGAGTAACCTAACAATCTTGAAAACGACTGTACTTATGGTGAATTGTTTGCCGATCATACCCATCTATGGGATGGTTAAGGAGAAACAGCATGCGTTTTCAGATTATCCTGGCTCTTACGGTTATTGCGGCGTTGCTGAGCGGGTTTATCCCCCCTCAAGCCGCCATGATTGCGCATCCGCAATTTCAGGTACAGGACACTGCAACTTCCGTGCCAGGCGCAGCACGACCGACAGCCACGCCGGTTTCCTCCACCGGGGGGAACGGTGCTGCTTATGGACCGGATTCGTTCCCGCAAGGTATCAACCCGCTGACGGGCCTGGCAGTAGCGGACCCGGATACCCTCGATCTTCCTCCGGCGCTGGTTTCCATCACCAATTTCCCGGTGACGGCGCGACCGCAAGCCGGTCTTTCGTACAGCCCGTTTGTATTTGAAGTGTACATTGGCGAGGGAATGACCCGCTTCCTGGCGATGTTCTACGGCGATTTCCCTGTGGAAGCGGACACGGCAAACGCGAATCCCGGGAACGCTCAGGTGACCGTCGATTACACGGTTGGCCCCGTCCGCTCGGGCCGGTTGACTTACGAGCCCATCCGCAAGCATTACGGTGGTTTCCTGGTGATGGCCTCCGCCTGGTCTGGGGTGGCTGCCAACCTGTCTGAATACACCAACGTGTTTGGCTCCGACAGCTCGGACGTCAACTCGGCGATGATTAAAGTGACCGACCTGGAGAAAATCGCTGAAAAAAACCGGGAAAGACTGTATGGCAAAGCCAACCTCAACGCCTATCGTTTCGACGCGCAGGCGCCCGCCGGCGGAAAACCCGGGCAAATGCTCTGGTTACCGTACAATTACTTGAACCAGATTATCTGGCGTTATGACTCAGCCAGTGGGGCCTACCACCGCTACCAGGATGAAGCGGATGGAGCCACTTTCTCTCAGATTCACGATCGCCTCAACGGCGAACCGCTCACGTTTGAGAACGTGGTCGTGCTTTTCGCAAGGCACACGGCGCGGGCAGAGACGCTGATCGATGTCGAGTTGATGTACCAGAACCGGCAAAAAGCGCTCATCTTCCGCGATGGAAAAATGTACGAGGTCTTTTGGACGACCAAAAACGAGGAATATGAAAGAACGACCGGCAAACTGCGCCCAATCCGCTTTGTGGACGCTCAAGGTAACCCTTTTCCATTGAAACCCGGCCAGACCTGGGTGGAACTGGTGCCCACCTATTCCCCCTACTACGAAACGGTCGATTCCGAGCGCTATTCTGACCTGGGCGGTAAAAAATCTCCAGGGTCGGGAAACTGGGCGGTGCGGTTCTATGCGCCAAAGGTCGACGATTAATCGCGCCTGGCACAAAACTGGCAACGTGGAAGTATGCCCGGCTTGACAAATCTGGGGATTGGGATAAAATACAAAAACTCCCGGCCGAAGTGGCGGAACTGGCAGACGCGCTACGTTCAGGGCGTAGTGAGAGAACTCTCATGAGGGTTCAAATCCCTCCTTCGGCACAATCCCCATGCAGATGGGGATTTTTTTATGCGCCTGATCTCTTGATCGGAACCGTTATCCAGGGTAAGATACAAATATGCCGAGACGAAACCGTAAGCACGTTGAACTGCCCGAAATAAAACTGCCCGGTGTTGAGAAAGTCACCCGAAAATTGCCCCGGCTCAGACCGGAGAACTGGAGCAGGTTCGGGCGCCAGTTGCTGGTCGTGATCGTGGTAGGCGTTCTCGTGCTGGTGATGTTGAATTTGAACAGCCGCCTGGGGGAATACTACCGCTTAAGCGCGGAACGCGACCGGCTGGGCACCGTGGTGGCGGAATTGCGCGTCACGCAGCAGGTGTTAGAGACGCAGATGGCATATGCGCTTTCTGACCAGGCCGCTGAAGATTTTGCGCGCAATGCGCACATGGTGCGTGAGGGTGAGAAGCTGGTGGTGCCCCTCACCCCTGAAGGCAACCCGACTCCCACGCCGCAGGTCACGCAGGTGGCTCAAAAACAACTGCTCAACTGGGAAGTCTGGTGGGCGTTGTTTTTCGAGGATTGACAGGGTTTATCGTAACTGAATCAATCCAAATATCCGGTGTTTGGGGGTTTCGCCTCCCAAACACCGAATGTTTAATATTTAGATACTTTCTCCTCTTGCGCGAGTGATACTCATCTCAAAAATGGAGGATTATGGGGTGCGACGGACAGCCACCAATGTGATATCGTCGGCGAGGGGTGTGCTCTGCCTGAATTCGCTCAGAGCGCGGTCAATTTCTGAGAGGATCTTGCCGGCGGAGTTCTGTGCGCACCTCGCGAACACCTCGCGCAGGCGCGGCTCGCTGAAATCCTCGTTGGACGGAGACAGGGTATCACAGGCGCCATCGGTAAAAAGCAGCAGGGCGTCGCCTGGTTGCAGGTCGAAGGTGTGGTCATCAATTTCGTATTCGGCAACGACACCCATTGCCATCCCGCCCTTGGGCAGTTGCTCGACCGCCCCGCTGCTGGCGCGGTAGATCAGTGGCAGGTTATGCCCGGCGTTGGCGTAAACCACCTCGCCTTTGTGGGTGTCTAAGATCGCAAACACTGCGGTGATAAACATCGATTCCGGGGACTCGGTAAACAAAAGCTCATTCACCTCGTCTAAAACGTGCGCCGGATCGTTATGATTGCGCACGCTGGCGCGGATCAGCGTGCGGGCGACGGTCATGTACAGGGCGGCAGGCAACCCCTTATCCGAGACGTCTGCTACCACCAGCCCGATCCGCCCGTTGCCCAGATCCAGCACGTCATAAAAATCACCACCGACCTGGCGGGCGGTCTGCCAGCGGATGTCGATCTCCCAACCCTCGACGACCGGCAGGCGTTCGGGCAAAAACGTCTCTTGAATTTGCCTGGCGAGCTGGATTTCTCGTTCGACCCGCTCGTTTTGGATGATCTCGCGTTTATACAGGTCGTTCTGGTAGGCAAGGCTGGTCTGCTGGGCAATGCCGTTCAGAATTTCGAGGCGGCGTTCGCGAAATGCCGGGGTTGCGTTCCGCTCGCGCACAAGCAGCGCGCCCAAGACGCGCCCTTGCGCGACGAGAGGAAAACCGAGGAGCCAATCGCCGTGCACCTGGTGCGCGGTGCGCTGGTAATCGTCCAACGGTTCACAGGGCAGGGAAGGCCAGAGGTCGGCGGGTAGCCCTGCCTGGTTCATCGGGCAAATGTGCGCCTGGCCGGTAGCAAGGATGGCATCGAGAAGGTTATATTCGCCGGGGAGATAAACATTGTCCAGCAGGAAATACTCCTGGCGGCGATTTTCGCCATGCGCATTGGTCGGCCTGAAAACCTGCAGGTCTTGGTCCCAGCGATAGATCAGGCAGACGTCGATGCCGACCAAAATGGGGAGGAGGTGAACGATGTTTTCGAGCACCTCGGGCAGATCGTTGGTCGAGACGACGGCCTGGGCCACCTGGAGCAACGCGGCGGTCACGTATGCCTCTTCCTGCCTGGCTTCGAGCAGGCGCAAGTTCTCCACCGTGACGGAGGATTGGTGAGCAATGCCCTGGAGAATCGAGAGCGATTTTGGCTCCACCCGGTGGGCTTGCAGTTGGTTCCAATCCGTCTGCAAGGCGACGATGTAGGCGCCAGTTAACTCACCGCGAACCAGCAACGGCAGCGTGACATACACCGCGCGGCCTTCCGGTAGGGCAAATTCCGGCAAGCCCATTTCAACTGCGGGGTCGTCCAGGTAGATCAGGGCGTGGGAAGCTTCCAGGTTGACCAGACCTGGCAACGTCACCGGGTAGAAGAGTGAGCCACTGTTGTTTGGCTCGAACCCATACCAGGATTTCAGCTCGTAATACGGCTGGTTTTCTGTGCGCAAGAGGAATGCACATTTGCGCACGCCCACCAGCAGGCGGGTCAGGCGCAACATGGTCCCCAGGAGCTCGTCAACCGAGAGCACGCTCTGCGTGGCTTCCGCGACCTGGACGAGCATGGTGCTGACCCAGGCCTGGTTTTGCGCCTCATTGTACAGACGGGTGTTTTGAATGGCGACCGCCGCGTAGCTGGCAAAGGTGGCGGTCATGCTCGAGGCCTCGCTGCCATACCGCCCAGACGTGCGGTGCACCAGGACAAGCAAGCCCAAGGTGCGGTTCCCGGCATGTAAGGGCACAGTGAGGGCTGAATAGTCGTCGGCGAGCTGGAGGGCGTGTCCGATGGGACCTGGCGGGTCTTCCGGGGAGCGGATGTAAGGCTCTCCTCTGGCGATCACACGATCCAGCAGGGAGAGCACTTCGGGGTTTTCAGCCAGTACCCGGTTGAGCGCCTGCGAGTCCACCCCGCGGGCGGCAGCCAGCTGCATATTTTGGGTGGTTACTTCGCCGTTCTCCTGATCCTCGACCAACCAGATCGCGGATGCGTCGCAGGGCAGGTTGTTTTCGAGCCGCTCCAGGATGTTGCCCAACAGCGTTTCCAGGTCGACGCCGCTGGATACCTGGTATGCCACGTCTCGGAAGCTTTCGGCGACCTGCCGCCGCCAGCGCTCGGATCGGTAAAGGGTCGCGTTGCGGTAAGACACGGCGATGGTCGAAGCCAGCGCCTCGAAGAGAGAGCGGTCAGCCTCTGAAAATGCACCGGTTTCAGAGCTCTGGATATCCAGCACACCCAATACATCCTGGCCGTACAAAAGGGGCACAGCCAGCTCGGAGCGGGTATCGTTGGGCGGCAATGGGGACGGCAGGTAGAGCGGCTCGTTGGCAACGTCATTGGCAAGGAAGGACTTTCCATTCCGAGCCACCCATGGAATGATCCCTTGGGGAGCATCCAACGAGTAGCTGAACGTCTGGGCGCGCATCTCCTGGCTGCGTTCGCCGCTTCCAGCCTGGTAGATGATCAGGCGCCGGCCCTCGTGCACCGAAAATAGATGAACGTGGGAGTGTCCAAAGCGCTGCTGAATGAGCTGGACAATTTCATCCAGAAGCTGGTCAAGCTCGAGATAGGAATTCAACGCCTGGCTGATCTCAGCCACAGAGGAAATTTGGTTGGCGCGCACTTCGAGATCGGTGTACAACTGCGCGGCTTGGATCGCCAGGGCAATGTTATCGGCCAGAGCGCTCAACACGAGCAGGTCGATCTCGTGGAACCCATCTAACACATCGCTCTGCACATCCAGCACGCCGAGCACCTTATTCTCAACCTTTAAGGGAATCACCGCTTCGGAAAGGGTTTCAGGCAGGCTGTCCAGATAGCGAAAGCGCGGGTCGACCAGCGCGTCTCTGGCGACGATTTGCTCTCCGGAGGCAAGCGCACTTCCGACCAGGCCTTCTCCAGGATGGATGCGTAATCCCTTAAAAGAAGGTGGTTCGCCCCCCAGCGCAGCGCCTGCCCGGTAATCCAAGGCCGGGGGGTCGCCGGAGATTGTGAAAATGGCGACAAAATAATAGTTGAACGAATGCGCGATCAGCTCGGTGACCCGCTCGCAGAGGAGGTCAAGGTTGAGCAGGTCGGCAACCTGTGCGCCAACCTTGCGCACCAACCCGAGTTGCTCCAAACGCCAGCGGTTAAGCTTTTCCTGCCGGGTGATCTCCAGGGCTGTCGCCGTATGGGCGGCGAGACCTTCGAGCAATTCTACATCGCCAGGCGTCAGGGCGTGACCTGCGGGCTGTTCGTGATATAAGACCCCCAACAGCTTATCGTTGGATTGAAGCGGGATGGCAGCCAGGCGGACGCCCATGTGGTGCACATCCACCGCGGTATGTTCGCCATCTGAAAGCAGCAGGCATTGATCGAGGTGGGCGCGGTGGACGAGATCTGGCGCTGGGGCAGACGGCAAAAGCTCGAGGTTGGAGTCATCACCCGGTAAAGGGTAATAAGGGCGGCTGAGCCAGAGGTGCGTGCTTCCCCCGAGCATCTGGCAGATGAGATCCTCAACAACCTGGCGTTGCGCCTGTGTGTGTTGCTGTTGAGCCAGTTGCTCTCCCAGGCGGAGGAATTGTTTCCAAACAGGCTCCGCTAATCGCCTGGTGGATGGCTTGCGGGTCATCTCTTTTTGACGTTACGTTTTTTGGGAGGTAAGGGGCGCTTCTTAAACAGGGTGAGCCGGTTACCGCTGCCCGGTTTAAACTCGAATTCGACTTCGTCCATCCACTGGCGGATGAAATACAATCCGAGTCCATGCGTCGGACGGTCTTCGAGATCACCGGTCAGATCGGGGTTGCCGATCGTTTCGGGGTCGAAGGGGTAGCCCTCGTCTTCCAGGACAATCGTCAGCCCCTCGTTGTTGATCCGGCAGGTGCAACTGATATCACCGTTATCTTCACCACGATAAGCATGCTCGATAATATTCGAGCACGCCTCATCAACCGCCATTTCCACGGAATTAGCGGCAAAATTGCCGAGCCCGGCTTTTTGCGACATCCCACGGATGAAGTCGCCTATCTGAGCCAGGCTTTCGTATCGGCCAGGGAAGGTGCGAGATACGATCAAGGGTGTGATAAAAGAATTAGAAATTTCCAACAGCGGTTAGCACGTCGTCGTAGAGTTTGAATAGGGGGATGAATCCCGCCAGGTCCAATGCTGCACGGATGTTGTCGGGGACGGAGACCAGCACCAATTCACCACGGTTGTAGCGTTTGCAGACTTTTTGGGTATTGATCAACGCGCGCAGGCCGGCGCTGGACATAAAATCCAGCTCGCTCATGTCCAAAGCGATCTTAAAACGTCCATCTTCGGTGATTTTGTTGAAGGATTCCGAGAGCTGTGGAGCCGTGTAGCTGTCGATACGGCCTTTTACTTTCACCACGTCACAGTGTTTGTACTGGGTATGCGTAATTTCCATCTGGCAGGCCTCCGCGTCAGTTTGCAGGATGATGTAATTATAAATCAAAAGTAATAGCCATTGCCAATGATGAAACAAATTACTCGATGGATCTGCTATCCGTAAACGCCGGTAAGCGGTTTCGCATGGTTCAGGAGATCATTTCGCGCAAAATACTCTGGATGTGCAGGGGGGTGCCATCGACGTCATCGACCCTGGCGGTGTTGAATTCGCAGCGGATCTTCCGCCCTGCCTTGCTGACGATCGAGCGCTCATATTTTGGCAGCAGTTTGCCTGCCTGGAGGTCCGAAAACCGGCTTTCTGCCTGTTCCATCTCAGTCGGATGGACTAATTTGCGGAAAGACATGCCAATCAACTCGTCCCGCGAATAACCGGTCAGGTCAAGTGCTGCCTGGTTGGCATCGATGAAGGTCCCTTCGATCGTCATTAACAGCACCGGGTCTTTATTTTGCTCGAAAAGCGCACGGTACTTGTGTTCGCGGTGGATGATTTCGGTCTGCATCCTGGTCTGCTCGGTGACATTGCGCACGAGCAAAATGACCAGGTTATCATCCACAGCCGAGATGCGCACCTCGAAGTATTCTTGTCGTTGATGCGAAGCCGAGAACAAAGAATAGCTCATCACCTGGGTTTCATGGGTTGCAATGGCCTTGCGGATGGTTTCGAGAGCGGATATGGCGATATCCTCCGCGAAAATGTCACCCATTTTCTTGCCCAAGAACTGCTCTGGATCGACGTACAGGTGGTCGTCTGGGGCCGCCTTGTATTGTATGAACCGGCCGTTCGAATCGCAAACGAAGAACAGGTCAGGCAGGGCTTCCAATAAAGCGGCGTTGCGCGCCTCGCTGGAGGCTAACTCCTTTTCGACCAGGATGCGGGCGATGGTGGAGCCCAATTGCGATGCGATTGCCTCGAGCACATCTTTGTAGGCGTGCGGGATTTCATCGAGTGTGTGCGAGCCGAGGGTGAGGTTGGCAATCACTTTTGATTGGTGGAAGACGGGCAATTCAGCCAGCGAGAGGATATTTTCTTGCTTTCGCACCTCATCCGACAGGCGCGGATCAAACGCCAACTCGGAATAGCGTTTGTAAAGGCTCTGCCCTTTGCGGATGAATTTCGCTTTGTTCGATTGAGGCGGCAAATAGGATACCATCGCGGCGAACGCCGGCGTGAGGCCGATGTGGGCGACCATATCGAGCCCACCTTCGAGATCGACCAGAAAGATGCTGCCGCAATCCAGACCTTGTAGCGAGGTGAGCTGTCCCAGGACGATCTGCAACACTTCGTTGAAGTCTTTTGCGCGGGTCAACTCGGCGAGCAGATCGCGCTGTAAGCGCATCAGGCTTTCGGCGCGCTCTTTCTCCTCAAGCCTCTGGCGCGCTTCGGAATACAGCCGGGCGTTGATCATCGCCAGCGCGAGCTGCCGGGCGACGCTTTCAATCACCCGCTCGTCATTTTCATCAAAGGCGGCTTCGAGCGGGCTTTGCAGGTCGATGACGCCGCATAACGTCTCCCCCGCCAGGATGGGCACTGCCAGCTCCGAGCGGGTGGGGATCCGGTCGGGGAAAGAATTGACGTAGCGGGGATCGTGGACGACGTTGTTGGCTAAAAGGGTTTGCCGGTGCGCGGCGGCGTATCCGACGATGCCTTGGCCGACCTTATAGGCGTGATCATCTGGAAAGAGACCGCTGTAGGAACCCGCCTGGACGGTCAGCTTGAGGGAATCCGCACTTTGATCGGCGAGGTACAGGGCCACAAAGAAGTAGCCAAAACTTTTCTGCAACAGGTTGACCGTATTGTGCAGAACCTGGTCCAGGTCTAACGCCGATGCGATTACACCACCGATATGGTTGAGCAGAGCGAGCTGAGAAGCGCGCCGCTCGAGGAGGATGGCGTTTTTTGCCAGGAGGTCGAGCGTGCGGCTTTGCAGGCCGCGCATCACCACCAACATGCGCGCCACAGGCTGGGTCGCATCGGGGATCAGGTCGATCTCATAACGGTGATCGGTGCTGGATTGTAAGACCAGCCCGGTCGATGGATGCCCTGTGCGCAAGGCTTTGGCGAATACCTGGTTGAAGCGAACCTGGCAGGATTCCTCGATCAGGCTGGTGAAGGGTTCGCCGCGGAGCTGTTCGAGCGGGATCGAGGTGTGGACGATGAAAGGCTGGTTGGCGTCAATCATCCGCCCTTCCACATCCAGCACGACGCACATCTCCTGCGATTGAAAGACCGCCTGGAGGTCCATCTGCGCGTCTTTACCCGGTTCCCCGTGATCCGCCACGTGCATCTTCTACCCCCTGGTCAGACATCGCCAATGCTTGTTCTCCGTTTCAAGGTAGCAAGGCCTGGATGATCGCAACCGCTCAATGCCCGTTGGTGAAGTTCGGCCGGCCGATTGAGAAATACGTGAATCCAAGCTTGCGGATCAACTCCGGGTCCCACAGGTTGCGCGAGTCCATGATCACCGTGTTGCGCATCGCCTGGCGGATTCTCTCAAAATCGAGCGCCTTGAACTCGTTCCATTCGGTCGCAAGCAGCAGCGCGTCGGCACCTTCGGCGACATCGTACGGCGTCTGGCACAACTGGACCCGCGGCAGAACGACCGCCGCATTTGGCATGGCCTGTGGATCGTAGGCTTTGATCGCCGCGCCCTCATTTTCGAGCAAGTGGATCACCTCCAGGGCCGGGGCTTCGCGGATGTCGTCGGTGTTTGGCTTGAACGAAAGGCCTAAAACGCCAATCACTTTCTGATCGAGGGTGCCCAAAGCGCGGCGCAGCTTGACCACCACGCGGCGGCGCTGGTTGCGATTGATGTCCATGACCGCCTGCAAGAGTTGCGGGTGAGAACCATGGAGAACCGCCATGTGCGCCAGGGCTTTCACGTCCTTGGGGAAGCAGCTTCCACCCCACCCCAGGCCGGCGTCCAGGAAAGAAGGCCCGATGCGCTTGTCGAGACCCATCCCGCGTGCCACTTCGCGGATATCGGCGCCCAGCTCTTCGCAGATGGTGGCGATCTCGTTGATGAAAGAGATGCGGGTGGCCAGGAATGCGTTCGAGGCGTACTTGATCATCTCGGCGGTGCGCAGGTCGGTGATCATAATTGGGCAGCGCAGGCTGAGGTATAGGCGCGCGACCTTCTCGGCGGCTTCATTGTGCAGTGAGCCGAGGACGACCCGGTCGGGATACATGAAATCGTTGATCGCCGAGCCCTCGCGCAGAAATTCCGGATTGGATACCACATGGAATTCCAACGGGCGTCCGTTTCGCTGGCGGGTGATGATGTCAGCCACCCAATCGCCGGTACCCACGGGGACGGTAGATTTGTTGACCACAACGATCGGCCAATCTACCAGGTCGGCGATGGATTCGGCCGCCTGGCGCACATATTGTAAGTCGGCTTCGCCATCCACACCCGAGGGGGTGCCCACCGCGATGAAGGCAAACTCGGCATCTTTGAGCGCTTCGGGGTAGTTGGTGGTGAAAATCAGCCGGCCGTGCTGCACATTTTGCTCGACCAATTGCTCCAGTCCCGGCTCGTAGATTGGCATGATGCCTTCTTTGAGCTTTTGTATCCGGTTCTCGTCCACGTCCAGGCACATGACGGTGTTGCCCAGGTCGGCGAAGCACGCCCCGGTCACCAGCCCGACATACCCGGTTCCAATCACACAAATTCGACTCATTAGAAAAGGTCCCCTTCGTGAAAAAAATTATAGCATAGCCATCCTCAAGCTGATTGGGAGCGTCGCCTGGGGAGGAAGATGAGCAACCCGGATCCATCGTCCGGCAAGTTCATTATAAAGCGCTTTGATCCGGATGAAATTTCAATTTGATTACAACCCGGTTTAGCGGTCTGGCACTTGGAAGATGGTCACGCTGCCCTGTTGAAAGACCGCGCGAAATACCGAAGCAAATGCCAATTCGATTTGAGCTGGATCGCAGGTTCGCTCTGGGAGGCTGCACTGCTCGCGGATATACTGGCGCTCCGGATTTCCAAAGATGATGTAGTCGACCTGCCACAACGCCAGCCAGCTTCGCGCGGACGGAGTAGCCGGATTGGTAAAGATCTCCTGGATGCCCGGCTCGCGCAAGCCCTGCTCGTTGTAATTGCCGCGCCATTGCATCTCGTGAATCGCCCAACCCAGCACGGCGGGATAACCGGTGAAGGCGCTGATGCGCCCTTCGTAGGTATACGACTCCCCGGGGGCTTCAAGAATGACCGGCGGGCGCCCGCTGGTTGCGCCGTTTTCGAGCAGCCAGTCGATTACCGCCCAATCATCCGGGTTTTCGCGGCGCAGCTCGCTGGCGCCGTCCAGGTTGGGTTGGGTTGAAAACGCCTCGGTGCGGCTGTAAATGCCGGCCACCGGGTAAACCAGCCCGGCGATTGTCAGCAAAATGGCCGAGGCGAAAAACAGCACCCGCGGGATTTTACCCATTACCTGCATCGCAAATGTCGCCATCCACCAGACGGCGTATGCGGCTGCCGCAGCCATCAGCAGCCAACCTTGAAAGTAAAACTTGAACACGGTGTTCATGCGCACGCCAAATCCGTCACGCAGGTAGGCAAACTCCACCGAGAAGGTCAGCGCCAGGCCTGCCAACGCCAGCAACCAGGCGAACACCAGGCCGGGATCTACTGGCTGGGTTGCGCCGCTGGTGGGCTGGTCGGCATCTCCCTTCCTCGCCGACGCCGCCGTCACAATTCCAGCCCCCGCGGTGGTGAGCAAGGCGGTGAGCAACAGGAACAACCAGGGATCGCGAAGGCGTTGAAGGACGACCAACAGGCCGGTTTCGAGCAGACCGTGCCCGCCCAGGAATGGCAGCAACGTCGCGCCCAACGATCCGCCGCGTTTTCCATCCAGCCACACCAACAGACCGGCCAGGCTGAGCAGGAGAACGAAAACGACCAGCAGCCCGACCGCCAGGCGCAACCACCAACGCAACCATGCCGAAAGGCTGGGTCGGCGCGAGGAGCTGCGACTTTGCCAGGCGAGGGAGGCGGGTAAGAAAGCCGCCAGGATGAAGATAAATGGCCCGAACATCACCAGGTACTGCGCCAGGCGCGTGGGCGGAAAAACATACGGCAAGATGCCGCCCGCCTGAGAAGAAAAACCGGCGAAGAACAGCAGGTAAAAAGCGATTGTCCAGGCGATGGTGGTCAGGCCAAGCCTGGCGGCGTCCCAGGCATACGGGACGCCGAAGCGGCCTGCGGCGACGCACCGCCCTACCAACCAGCCAAGCAGGCCGAGGCAGAGGTAGATGGGGAAATCCCAGGTGTTCAAAAAAGCCAACGCCCCAATCGCCAGCCCTGAAAAGGCGGTTCGCGCGAAGTCGGGAAGTTCGCCGGCAAGGCCCAGCCGCACCCACTGGAAGCAGACCGCTGCGGCCAGCAGGGCAAACGGCAGCGCCAGGACATGCGGATGGTTGTCGCCCAGCAGAAAGCTGAAGTTGGGAAACTCGGTGATCGGGTTCAGATCGATGGGTTGGTTATCCAGGTTCAGATCGTTGAGCACCCGCGACGCCCGCCAGCCCCAGCCCCAGAAGCTGCCGGGATCGAACGTCCCGCTGACCTGCGCGGCTGCCGGAAAATTTGGCACCCCCAACCACTCCGCGAAGGCGCGCGGCAGCCAACCGCGCGCGTAAAGCACCTCCAACAGACCCTGCAGATTGCCGAGAAAGACGGTCAATAGGGCGCCTAAGGAACCAGCGAGCAAGGCCCCTTTGCGGTCCGTTCGACTGGCGCAAGCCATCTCGTAGACCAGGCCGAAGGCACCCGTCGCCGATAACGCAAATAGCAGCGCGTCGTAGAGGTCGAACCCGATCCCGGAGGCGACACCCGTCAGGCGGGTCAGCAGGGCCATCATCACGTAGCCAAAGTAATAATACGAGATGGAGAACCCGGAAAGCCAGGGGTCCGCAGGAGGGAACTGCGGGCTGTTTAGGATCGCGTTCAGGAAGGCGATTTCCATGAATTTCTCACCGCCAAACCGCATGATCTTCCCCACCGAGTAAGCGCGCACCAGGCTCCAACCGAGCAGGCAGACAACGAAGAGAATCTCTACCACCAGCACCAACCGTCCGTGCTGCCGGAGGAAGGCGCGGATTTCGGAGTAGTTGCCCCCCCGGCGGAAGGCCAGCCAGGCAGATGCACCGCCCATGGCGACCAGAGCGAAGACGATCCCCCCCAGGTCATTTTGCAGAACGTGCAGCGACGCGCCCAACCAGAGCAAGTAACTGGCTAAGAGCAGGCCCAGGATCCGGCTGAACGCAAAGCCGCGATCCGGCAGGCGAGAAAACAGCCAGAAACCGATCGGGAGCGCCAGCCAACCGATCAGGCTGGATGCCAACCACCAGGCAAGAATTGGAATCACCAAGGCATCATCTCGATCCAGTTGCCTGAGCGACTGTGGTAGCGGCGCATGCACTGGGCGGTCAGGCAGGAATGAACCGGCAGAATGCAAACCAGTTCGCCCACCTTCAGGTGGACGAGTGACTCGGGTGGAACATGCAACACGCCATGCTCTTGCGACAGGCGGTCGACCCAGGCGCCGGGCAAAGGCGCCATCCAGGCCGGGCTGGCGGGATCAGCCCCTGGAGCAGGCAGGCTCACCAGGCCATACATTCGCTGACCCTGGTGGGTGTAGTCGTCCTTGGAGAGGTGGATCGCGCCACCGTAGACCACCACCTCATTTCGCTCAGGGTGAACCGCCACCACCGGACAAATCAGCGCCACGGCGATATCCTGCCAGTCGCAGGTGCCCATCAGGTACTGCTCGGCATCGAAAAAGACGAAATTGCCGGGGCGAATCTCGTCTGCGGGAGCGAAATTTGCCACCGCCGAGCAGCCGGGGGTGTCGCCGGTGGAGATGCGCAACGGAAGTCCGGTGTGCTGGGAAAGCGATTGGCGGAGCTGGTCAAGCCGGCTGGCGGTTTGGGTAAAAATCTCGGCTGCGCGGATCGGCGACGCAGCGGCGTAACTTTGCCCGGCATGGGTGAGCAAGCCGCGCATGCGCAACCGGTGGGATGATTCGGCGACCTGCACAATCGATTGCGCGGAGCCGATGTCCTGCCAGGCGATTCCCGTTCGACCATTGCCTGTGTCGACCTTGATCCACAGGTCGACTGGCACGTTGAGTCCCTGGGCAAGCGCACGGGCGGTCTCGGCGGACTCGACCAGCAAACCCAGGCGAATGCGCTCTGCCAGGCGGCTCATCTCACCCATCTGGCGCAAGTTGGCTGGGAACGCCAGGGTGATGTCATCCCAGCCATGGTCGGCGAAGTATGCGGCCATGTCCAACGAAGAAACGGTGATCGCGCGAACGCCCTGGTCGCGGAACCACTCCCCAATTTCTGCGGATTGGTGAGTTTTAAAGTGAGGCCGAAAATCGACCTGGCTGGTGCGGGCTTTAGCGGCCATCCGGGCGATATTGGCGCGGGCGATCCGTTCATCCAGTAACAAGGTGGGCTTGGATATTTGTGCGAAATCCGGCATGAGCGAATTATAGCCGAGGTGGTCGGAAGGAGCGCCGCGATCCCCGTGCGTGAGAAAATTTTGCCAAATTCCCCATTGACACAGCAAGAACGGTTGTTCTATAATCAAGATATGGACACGTTTGAGAAATTGGCGACGATCAAGCAAGATATGCAGGTCGAAGTGGCCGAGGATGCGCGCAACACGCCTCCGAAGGATTGCCCGATGCTCGGGCAATCGATGCCTCGCTCGCCTAAGGCATCGCGCAGCCCGGGTGGGTGTGACGACCCGGCCGAAGGGTTGCCAATCTCAACTGCGGTCTTGCCCAACGGCCGGCGCATGCCGATCCTCAAATCGCTGATCACCTCTGCCTGCGAGCGGAATTGCAATTATTGTTGCTTTCGCGCCGGGCGCGACATGCGCCGGGTAACCTTTAAACCCGAAGAGATGGCCGGGGCGGTGGTGCGCATGACCGAGCGGCGATTGATCGAAGGAGCCTTCATCAGCTCGGGAATCGCCGGTGGGGGAATGCGCACCCAGGACCAACTGATCGCTTTTGCGGAAGTGCTGCGCTTCAAGTTGAATTACAAAGGTTACCTGCACCTCAAGCTGATGCCCGGCGCGGAATATGACCAGGTGTTACGCTCGATGCAGCTCGCCGACCGGGTATCGGTGAACCTGGAAGGCCCCAACACGAAACGGTTACAGTCCCTCGCTCCGCAAAAGGTTTTCCTCGAGGAGTTGGTGCAACCGTTGCGCTGGGTGGAGAAAATCCGCCAGACTCTGCCGGCCCACCAGGGTTGGAACGGTCGCTGGCCTTCCAGCACAACCCAGTTTGTGGTCGGGGCGGTGGGCGAATCCGATCTCGAGCTGCTCTCCACCTTTTCTTACCTCAACAAGAAAGTCCGCCTGGCGCGGGGGTATTTTTCGGGTTTTTCGCCAACGCCGGATACCCCATTCGAAGGGTTGCCTGCCTGCAATCCGTGGCGCGAGCATCGTTTATACCAGGCATCCTTCTTATTGCGCGACTACGGCTTTGACCTGGAGGAGATGCCTTTCCAGCCAAGCGGCGATTTGCCCCTGGAAGAGGATCCCAAGCTTTCCTGGGCGCGGCACAACCTGTATGAGGCTCCGTTAGAGATCAACCGCGCCGACCGCGCACACCTGCTGCGCATCCCGGGCGTCGGCCCCAAAGGCGCTCTGGCAATCCTTAACGCCCGGCGGAACGGCAGGCTGCGCTCGCTCAATGACCTCAAGGCGCTGGGGGTGATCGCCAACCGGGCGGCGCCTTTCATTCTCCTCGATGGCCGCCGGCCGCCTGTCCAGCTCAGTTTCTGGTCAATGTAGGCCAGACGCCCAGCCCGAACTCCACTCTGGACTGATGTACAATTAACTGCGCCAGGACCTTCCTGTGGCGCAGGAGCCCGTCATGCCGCTTCGCCCATCCCATTTCTACGGCGAAACGATCGACCCCCTGTTCGATACGCCGCCGGCGCTCGAAAAAACACCCTCATGCCCCGACGGGTTCGTCTGGCGGGGGCAATCTTATCGCGTGGTCGAATTGCTGGAAGAATGGCGCGACTATCGCCGGCGCGGGCGTTTCCGCCAGAATATGCGCCCCGAACATGCCGAAAGAGCCTCGGCGACCGGCTCGCTGGGGGTGGGGCGCTTTCATTTTCGCGTCAAGGTCAAAGATGGGCGGGTGTTTGAGCTTTACTACGACCGGGCTCCGAAAGATGCCAACGACCGAAAAGGTAAGTGGCTGCTCTACTGCGAATGGGAATAAGCAGTTTGCGCTGCAGGGGATGGACGGAATTGTTCCGGGTATAAATTTTCTATAATTGGCTGTTCAAAATATTAATCAATTCTTCAATAATATCAATATATGTATTGACAATTTTGAATTTTGGTGTAAAATAAATTTAGAAAATAGAAGGAGCGACGATGAACCCTATGCTGACCAAATGCCCTGTGTGCGGAGGAGACCTGGTGGTCACCCGCTTAGCCTGCCCGACTTGCGAAACAACGATCGAGGGCAGTTTTCAGCCGGTGGGTGGCAGCTTGCAAGGGGCTTTTACTCCCGAGCAATTGAAATGGTTGTTGCCGTTCACCCGGTTGAACAACGAGCAAATGCAGTTCATCCTGACCTTCATCCGATGTGAAGGGCGCTTCAACCGCATGGAAGAGGAATTATCCCTGTCCTATCCGACCCTGCGCAACCGGATGAACGATATCCTGCGCACCATGGGATATGAGCCCGCGCGCGACGAGGGACAGCCGGCGGTCAGCCTGCCCAGCCCGGCGGAGCGCAAGCGGATTCTGGATGACCTGGATAAGGGGGTGATCAACCTCGAGGAGGCTCGCCGCCGGTTGAAGGGTATCCGCGAGGAAGTTAAAGCCAGCGGTGATGGAGATCAGGGTTAGGCGTCTCAGGAGGTATTAAGGATGGCGACGGCAGAAGAGCGAATTAAGATCTTGCAGATGGTGCAGGAAGGGAAAATTTCCGCCGAAGAGGCTTCGTTATTGTTGGAAGCGCTCGAAGAGAGCGCGAGGAAAGACACCGGATTGGAGCGGAGCGGGGAGGCCATCTTCCACGACACCCCTGAGTCGGGCCGCCTGGGGCGCAAGCCTCGTTGGTTTCGCGTGCGGGTGACCGACAGCGATTCGGGTAGACCGCGCGTCAACGTTCGCCTGCCGCTGAGCATGGTCAGCATCGGCTTGAAGATGGGATCGAAATTCTCGCCCGAGATCGAAGGGTTGGACGCCAATGAGCTGATGCAGATGATCGAAGCGGGTGAGATTGGGCAGATCGTCGACGTGATGGACGACAAAGACGGAGAGCACGTCGAAGTATTCCTCGAATAACTGAAACGAAATTCGTGCCTTCACGTATATAAATCAGGCAGGTGAAATGCCTGCCTGATTCTCTTAACAACCTGTCCAAAATTTCTTTTGGTTGTGTTTGGGCGACTTCGCCGCCCAAACACAACCAAAAAATAATTTCGAAAAGAAACTTATTGGGTCTTCCTATCGGGAGGTCGTATGGCGCAAGAATCAAAAATTGCCGAAAAGTGGCAAAAACCATTTTTCTTGATCTGGACCGGGCAATCTTTCTCTTTGATCGGGAGCATGCTGGTGCAGTTCGCCCTGGTCTGGTGGATGACCGAGACAACCGGGTCGGCGACCGTGCTGGCCACCGCGACGATCGTATCCATTTTGCCCCAAATCCTGTTGGGGCCATTCGCCGGGGCGTTGGTCGACCGCTGGAACCGCAAGCTGGTCATGTTGGTGGCCGACGCGGTGACCGCGCTGGCGACCCTGGTCCTGGTGGTGCTTTTCTGGACCGGGCACATCCAGATCTGGCATCTCTTCGTCGCCCAGTTTGTTCGCGCCCTGGGAGGCACCTTCCACTGGCCGGCTATGTCGGCCTCGACCTCGCTGATGGTCCCCGACCAACATCTTTCGCGCATCGCGGGGATCAACCAGGCTTTGCAGGGCGTTTTGGGCATCATCGCTCCGCCATTGGGCGCTTTTCTGATGAGCATCCTGCCGATTTACGCCGTGCTGGCCATCGATATCGGCACGGCCACTCTGGCGATCATCCCCTTGCTCTTCGTGCGCATCCCACAGCCGGCCAAGAAGCTGGAGGGCGTGGTGACGCCCCGGCAGGTGCTGCGCGACGTGCGCGAGGGGTTCCGCTACCTCTCCGCCTGGCCGGGCATGCTGATCCTGTTGGGGATGGCAACCCTGATCAACATGCTCTTCAACCCGGCCTTCAGCCTGATGCCGTTGATGATCACGCGCATTTTCAATGGCGGCGCGATGCAACTGGGTGTGATCAACTCCGCCTGGGGCTTTGGCGTGATCGCCGGCGGGTTGGCGCTGGGAGCCTGGGGCGGGTTCAAGCGGAAAATCTACACCTCGATGACTGGCCTGGTGGGGATGAGCCTTGGGACTTTGATCCTGAGCATGGCCCCCGCCAACCTGTTCGGGGTGGCGCTGGGCGGCATGGCCCTGGCAGGTTTCATGAATCCGATCACCAACGGCCCGCTGTTCGCCCTGTTGCAGACACGCATCACCCCGGAGATGCAGGGCCGGGTCTTTACCCTGGTTGGCAGCCTTTCGGCGGCGGCCAGCCCGCTGGGTCTGGCGATGGCTGCGCCGGTCGCCGAAACGTTGGGAATCCGCTTCTGGTTTTACATCGCGGGCTTTTTCTGCCTCGCAATGGGCGTGGCGGGCTACCTGATTCCCGCGGTGCGCAACCTGGATGATATGCCCACCGTGGCGGAAACCGAAGCGCAAGCCGGCATGTTGGCCGTACAGCCCGCGGCACACGACTGACTTCTATCTCCTCCGTAACGGGGCTGCCTGGATGCCTGATGCCGGGCAGCCCCAATTTTTTATACCTCAAGCAAGGCTCTTGATCCCGGTTTTTCCCCTGGTGTTTTGGATTGCCTTCACGGCGATAGGGTTTCAATTTTTTTGAACAATATGGGCTTAGCCCCACATTGTTCAGAAAATAAATGGAACTACTCGGCCAGAGGTGCAAGAGACCCGAATTTGAGGTGTTTGGGGGGGGTTAGCCCCCCCAAAAACCACAAAA
>JARKOV010000019.1 GCA_029975965.1 Anaerolinea sp.
CCCGCGCCGACCTGGCTGACCGCCGCCGTTTCCTCAACGCGCGCGCCACTCTCGATGCCCTGCTTCAGCAGCGCATCATCCCCATCATCAATGAAAACGACACCCTGGCCACTGAAGAAATTCGCTTTGGCGACAATGACAACCTGTCGGCGCAGGTGGCCAACCTGATCGAAGCCGATCTGCTCATCCTGCTCACCGATCAAGACGGCCTCTACACCGCTGATCCGCGCAGCAACACCCAGGCGCAGCTCATCCACCAGGTGGGACCTGATCCCTTCTCCGAGCAGTTGTGGCAGGCAGCCGGCGGCGCCGTCAGCGGGTTGGGCACCGGCGGAATGACCACCAAGCTGCAGGCCGCCGACCTGGCGCGCCACGGCGGCACCACCGTTGTCATTGCGCGCGGCTCTGAACCCAATGTGCTGCCGCGTCTGGCTGGCGGCGAAGCCCTGGGCACCCGCCTGCTGCCCGCGGTCGACAAACTGGAGGCGCGCAAACGCTACATTCTCTCCGGCTCACGGGCGGCTGGTGAAGTGCATGTCGATGCCGGCGCCGCCCGCGCCCTGGCGCACGGCGGATCGCTGCTGCCCGCCGGCGTCGTCCGGGTGCAGGGCGATTTTGAACACGGCGACACGGTGCGGGTGCTCACACCCGAAGGCCGCGCCATCGCTGTGGGGCTGGTCAATTATCCCGCCGCCGACCTAGAAAAATTGCAAGGCAAGCAAACAACTGAAATTGAAACCGTGTTGGGCTACACCGCCGGTGATGAGATTATCCACCACAACAATTTGATTTTGTTGTAAGGGAGGGAAGCATGTCCATCGAAAGCATGTGCCGTTCTGCGAAAACCGCCTCAAAAATTCTTGCGCAGGTAAACAGCGCCGACAAGCGCCGCGCCCTGCTGGCGGTGGCCGACCACCTGTGGGAAGACCGCGTCGCCATTTTGGCCGCCAATGCCAAAGACCTGCACGAAGGTGAACAAAAAGGCCTCACCCCTGCCCTGCTCGACCGATTGATGCTCAACGAGACGCGACTGGCCGGCATGGTGGCCGATTTGCGCCAGATAGCCGACCTGCCTGACCCGGTGGGTGAGATCATTGAAGCGCAAACCCTGCCCAACGGTTTGCAGCTATCCAAACAGCGCGTGCCGCTGGGCGTGCTGGGTGTAATTTACGAGGCGCGCCCTAACGTGACCGTGGATGTAGCCGGTTTGGCCTTGCAGTCGGGCAACGCAGCCGTGCTGCGTGGCGGCAGTGAAACCGTCCGTTCCAACCGGGCCCTGCATGCTGCCATCCACCGGGGGTTGCAGGGCAGCGCCGTGCCCACCGACGCCATCCAACTGATCGAAGACACCGACCGCCGACTGGTGATGGAACTGTTGCAAATGGATGACTATCTCAGCATCATCATTCCACGCGGCGGCGCCGGGCTGCACGACTTTTGCCGAAAGAACAGCCGCATCCCGGTCATCACCGGCGGCATTGGCATTTGCCACCTGTTCGTTGACGCCAGTGCCGACCTGCCGCAAGCCGTCGAAGTGATCCGCAATGCCAAAATTCAGCGCCCCACCGTGTGCAACGCCCTCGACACTGTGCTGGTACACCAGTCGGTAGCGCAGCAGTTCATCCCGGCCATGATTGAACGCCTGGCAGCCGACGGCGTCACCTTCCGCGGTGACCCGCGCACCTGCCAACTGACAGGAGAAAAATTCAATTCAGTGCTGCAACCCGCCGATGATCAAGACTTTGATACCGAATGGTTATCGTTAATCCTGGGAATCAAAATTGTGGACGGGCTGGATGAAGCTGTGGCGCACATCGCCGCCCACTCCACCGCCCATTCCGACGGGATCCTCACTGCCGACAGCGACCATGCCGCGCGTTTTGTGGCGCAGGTCGATTCAGCCGCGGTTTATGTCAACGCCTCCACGCGCTTCACCGACGGCTCACAGTTTGGTCTGGGGGCCGAGGTGGCCATCAGCACTCAGCGCCTGCATGCCCGCGGCCCTTTGGGCTTGCGCGAACTGACCACCTACAAATGGGTGGTGCGCGGCGACTATCACGTGCGCCCCTGATCAGGCCTTGCGCTTGCGCAGCAATAGCCAGGCGCTGACGGTTGCGGTTGCTGTCGAAACAAACGTACCCCAAACCAGGTCAACCGCGGTCACCAGCAAAGGCCAGCCTTCCACAGTCGCCAGGTTGGTCAGGTCGTAGGTGGCATACGTTACCAGCCCAAAGAGGCCGCCTTTCCAGGCTGCTGAACGGATGGATGACTGCTGCACCGCAGGAGTCACCACAAACACCACAATACCCACCACAAACAACAGGTAGAAAATACCTGCCGCCGCCCAAACCGGATTTTTAGCCATTAGAAATCCAATTTGGTCCTGATAAAATCCGGGGGCGACTGTCCCCAGCCACACCGCGTCTAACCCCAGAAACACCAGGAATGTGAGAATATAATGATTAAGAAAAGTACGCATTGGAGTATTAACCTTTCCCAAATGAGCTAATTAATCGCCATTTATTAGACTATGTATATCGGAGATTTGTTACATGAATCAACGCCATTGGTTTTCAGTAATATGCCTGATTGTCCTGCTGGCTGCCTGCCGTTTGCCGGTGGGTCAATCTTCATCCGATATCGAACCTTTCATGGAAACACCCATTCCAACCATTGCTCTTTCCGAAACCATCAGCGCTACGCCGTCATCCACAAGCACAGAAACCAGCCCGCCTTCTCCCACCTTTACGCCATCACCTTCGCCCACCTTCACCCCCTCGCCGTCACACACACCCACACCATCTCCTTCGCCAACGTTCACACCGCTTCCCACCTACGTCAAATTTCGCGGTAAGGTGATCATCGACCAGGCGGTTTGCCACTATGGACCCGGCGCGCCCTATCTGTATAAATACGGGGTGTATAAAGGTAGCAACCTGGAAGTGTTGCGCCGGGTGCAAGGCGGCAACTATATTGAAATTCAAGCCATTGGCGGCAACAATCCCTGCTGGGTAAAAATCGATTACCTCGAATTGAAAGGCAATTTTGCCGACCTGGAACCGGTGAGATTCGACCAGGTGAAACTGCCCATGTCGCCCTACTATGCACCGCCCACCGGCGCGTCAGCGCTGCGTAACGGCAACACGGTCACATTCGCCTGGCATCCCCTGGTGCTGCGCGCCGGCGACGATTCGGAGCAAACACCCTACATTCTTGAAGCCTGGGTCTGCCAGGGGAAAGAAATGGTCTTCCTTCCCCTGGGGTCATACCAGACTACTGTTGAGGTGATTGACGAACCCGGTTGCAGTGAGCCTTCACGTGCCCGCCTGCTGGCGGCCGAGAAACACGGCTATACCCGCCCGGTTGAATTAACCATCCCTGTTGCAGACGTGAC
>JARKOV010000025.1 GCA_029975965.1 Anaerolinea sp.
TGTCAACTTTCCTCAACCCATTCTTATAAACCTTTAACCTGGGCGCACATCCAGCGTGCGCCGGCTGTTCGCATGCAAAAAAAGAGCCGGGCTTCGCGTGGAAGCCCGGCCCAAAGGATGCATCAGGCGGGTTTAGTCGCCGCTGGCGGCTTCAACGGCCGGTTTCTCGGCGGGCGTGACTGCTTCACCCGCGGAGCGCGTCCCCGTCTGCCCGGCGGTGAGGCTCTGGAAGTCAAAGACGAAGGGACTGTTACTGGGCAGCAGCATGATCTCGATGTTGTCCGCCAGCGTATCGACGTAGCGCCACTGGATCAGGTCAGGGTTCTGGCTGATCTGCTCGTTGATCAGGGCCAGAGCCTGGGCGTCCGCCTGAGCGCGCAGCAGGATGGCGTCGGCCTCGGCCTGGGCGCGCAGGCGCAGCGCATCGGCCTCGCCGTTGGCGCGCTCGACCGCGGATAGACGCTCGCCTTCGGCCTGGAAGACGGCCGCGTCACGCTGGCCCTGGGCTTCCACGCGCAGCCGGTCGGCTTCCTGCTGGGCGCGCAGCCGGTTCTGCTCGGCGATCTGCTTCTGCTCGATCGACTGGGCGTATTC
The DNA here is from genome assembly GCA_029975965.1 of Anaerolinea sp. Next base: position 595 of record JARKOV010000025.1, read on the forward strand.
ATCAGTGAAGCGGACATCGCGGATCAGGAAGTCCGTGACCGACAGGCCTTCCTGGGCGAAGCGCGTGCGAACCAGATCTTCGATTCCGATCCGGAGCGCTTCGCGCTGGGTGCTGTAGACCTCTTCCACGTTGTAGCGGGCGACTTCGTCGCGGATGATGCCGCGCACGGTCGGACGGACCAGACTCCCCTCAAAGCGCTGCTGCCAGCGCTGGTGGATCAGGTTGGCCGTGGTGGTTTCGATGTTGTAGATGATGGTCGCGTCGATGCGGACTTCCTGTCCGTCGGCGGTCCGGCCCACCACCGCGTCATCGCCCTGCGCGGCCCCTGATGAGGTCGATCCGGACATGGTGTATTCTCGCTGGGCCACGGAGTAGATCGTGGCCTGCTGGATCACCGGGACGACGATGCTGATGCCGGGGCCGCGCGGTTCCAGCAACTGGCCGCTGACCGTATCAAACACGACCGCGACTTCCTGCGGCTGGACAATGATGATGCCCTGGCTGATCACCCCGAACAGGATGCCGACGATCAGGCCGACGATCGCCAAAGTCACGCCGGTGCGGGACGAACGATTCTGCGAAGCGGCGGTAATCGCCAGCCCGATACCGGCGATGACGGCCACCCAGCCGGCCAGCGCCACAAAGCCCAACGCGCCACTGATTCCCATTGGTACGTGCCTCCTCCTGGCAAAAAATGCGGCCGCATTTGAACCTGTTTACGCTAAAGGCGCGTCCGGGGTTGCGATCCGCAGTTTATCTTGTCGTTTTGTAAGCCTTTTTCCCCGATACATTTGCGATTATAACATGCCGATCCCATCCAACCTGTCAGAAATCTGATAGATCGCTGACATCGGGGAAAACAGTTGTTGGTTGGTGGTTTTTGGTCAAGAGCAGTGAACTGGCGCCCAATCCGTTGGCCGCGCAGCGCCCCCCCCCGATTTCCCCGCGCCCCATCTTGAACCACTAACCAAAAACTAATAACTGATAACTAATAACTCTTTTCCTCTTGACAATCCCCCCGCCCGCCGCTACAATGCGAACACAGTTGACCAACCGCACACGACACGGGCCTGTAGCTCAATTGGGAGAGCGCCACAATGGCATTGTGGAGGTCAAGGGTTCGAACCCCTTCAGGTCCACTGGTTGTACCCCAGACGAAAGCGCCGATTGCAGTGGGCGCTTTTTTGTTGCCTCGTTCCCCGCTTGAGTCTCGGCTCCGGTCGCGCCGCCTTCGATCCAGGCCCAGGCCGCCCAATTCCCCGCTGACGGGAAACACTCCCGGCGGATTGCCGCCTGTTCGACCTTGAGTTGTGCTAGAATCATCGTAAAGTACACATAAACTCCAGCCGTAAAGATAAATCTTCAAGTCCCAACTCGGATCAGGAGCGCCGAAGATGGAGACCGAGCACGAGATTGATCTGAGCCTGAGGAAATTCGTCGCACCCGAATTCGTTTTCGGACTCGGCGCGCGCGATCTGGTGGGACGCTATGCAACGAACTTTGGCATTCAAAAAGTGCTGGTGGTGACCGACCCCGGCGTGGTCGCGGCCGGATGGGCTGACGAGGTGATCGCCGGCCTGGAAGCCGAGGGACTATCCCACGTCCTCTTTTCCGACGTCACCCCGAATCCACGGGCAGAAGAGGTCATGGCCGGGGCCGACTTCTATCAAAGCAACGGGTGTGACGGAATCGTGGCGGTCGGCGGGGGCAGCCCGATCGACTGCGCCAAGGGGATCGGCATCGTCAGCTCCAACAAAAAACACATCCTGGCCTTCGAGGGGGTCGACCAGGTGGAAACCCCCATGCCTCCCTTGATCTGCATCCCGACCACGGGCGGCACCTCGGCGGATGTCTCCCAGTTCGCCATCATCAGCAACCGCGCGGAGCGGGTGAAAATCGCGATCATCAGCAAGGCGACCGTGCCCGATATCGCCCTGATCGATCCGGTCACCCTGACCACGATGGACGCCTATCTGACGGCCTGCACCGGCATGGATGCGCTCGTGCATGCCATCGAGGCCTTCGTATCCAATGCCAGCTCCCCCTTCACCGATCAGTATGCCCTGGAAGCGATCCGGCTGATCACCGGCGCGCTGCTGCCCTCCATCCGGAATCTGGACGACATCAACCTGCGCGGAAAGATCATGCTCGGCAGCCTGAAAGCCGGGCTGGCCTTCTCCAACGCCAGCCTGGGGGCCGTGCATGCCATGGCCCACAGCCTGGGCGGGTACCTCGACCTACCGCACGGCGAGTGCAACGCGATGCTGCTGCGCCACGTGATGGACTTCAATTTCGGCGCGACGTCCGAACGGTACACCCAGGTTGGCGCGGCGATGGGCCTCGACCTGGGCGGGCAGACCGCCACCCAGAAGAAGGCGCGCATCCTGGGGGAAGTCCAGCGTCTGTCGGCGGCGGCCGGGATTTCGGCCACGCTGGGGCAACGCGGCGTCCACCATGCGGATATTCCCGCCCTGGCCCAGAAAGCCTTGAAAGACCCCTGCATGGTCACCAATCCCCGGCGACCCAATCAACGCGACATCGAAGTTATCTACGAGGAATCCCTTTGATGACCACGCCGGACGACTGGGAGGCTCGCCGCGAAAAAATCATTGGCCTCGGCGAGAAATCCACGCACAAAAGCTACTATCCCGAACTCAAACGCCGGTTGGACGAACTGGAGCGTTTTCGCACCCTGCTGGATCACAGCCACGATGCGGTTTTTCTGGTCGAATCGCCCTCCAACCAGATCATCGACGTCAACGAAAGCGCCTGCAAGCAACTGGGCTATGCGCGCGCCGAGGTCCTGACGGCGGTGCTGGACCGGTTCGTGCCGGCCAGCGTGGCCGCGCAGGTCAACGCCCTGCTGGGGGATGAGACGTCGGAC
>JARKOV010000026.1 GCA_029975965.1 Anaerolinea sp.
CAGTTCGAGCATGAATTCACCGACGTGATCAAAATGTACCTGGAGTATTTCAGCCTGATTGGCATAACCGAGTAATACATGCGCTTATCCACCCACCATCCCAAGGGGCTGGGGAATAAATATGTCGAAAAACCGCAGATGTGGCAGAAGACCGAGGACATGGTGCGCCAGGCAATGGAAAAGCACAGCATCCCCTACATCGAGATCGCCGATGAAGCCGCCTTCTACGGTCCGAAGATCGATGTGCAGGTCAAAAGCGCCATCGGGCGCGAGTTTTCGCTCGCCACCAACCAGGTGGACTTCGCCCAGCCGGGGCGCTTCAACCTGACCTTCATCAACGAAGAGGGGCAGGAGGAGACCCCGCTGTGCATCCACCGCGCCCCGCTCAGCACCCACGAGCGCCTGGTCGGCTTCTTGCTCGAGCATTACGCCGGGGCTTTCCCGGTGTGGCTCTCGCCCGAGCAGGTGCGCATTGTGCCGATCACCGACAACCAGAACGACTACGCCGTTGCCTTGCAAAAGCGCCTGGCCGAGCAAGGCGTGCGCGTCGAGGCCGACCTCACGCCCGACCGCATGAACGCCAAAATCCGCAAGGCGCAACTGCTCAAGGTGCCTTACATGCTGGTGGTCGGCGAGAAAGAGGTCGCCGCCGGGGCAGTGGCGCTGCGCAAGCGCGACGGCTCGCAGCAGGTCATGCCGGTGGACGAGTTCATTGCCCTCATCGCCGGTCGCATCAAATCGCGTTCTCCCGAGCTGTAGACGCTTCAAAAAGAATCGGGGGTGTCTAAAAAGTAAGTTTGGACACCCCCGACCGAGTATGGGTAGCATTTTTGGGTTTGTTGAACCCCCACATGTGGGGTTCAACAAACCCAAATTATATTCTTCAGACAGCCCCTGTTCTTAAAAACGAATCCAAGGCCGCGGCACAGCGCCGAACGGCCAGGGGATGGCCACCAACACGACCAGCAGCGCCAGCCCGAACCAAATGGCCGCGCGGCGGTGCTTGCCCAGCGCGCTTTCGGCTTTGCGCGAGAAGGCCCGCCCCATATGCGCCAGCGCCAGCGCCACGATCATCAGAACCGAGTGCTCCACGGCAAAAAAGCGCAAACCCGCGTTTTGCATCGCGCCCGCAAAGTTGCTCAGCGCGGTCTGGTTGGTCGGGCTGAGGAAATACAACAACAGCCCGGCTAACACCTGCAAGTCCATCACCATGGTGAACCAGAAGCCCGCCCGCTGATCGAGGGGCGTCCAGTCCTTTTTCCCCAGCCAGCCGGCCAGGGCGCGGACAAGAGCGAAGAGCGCCGCAGCCAGGAGCACCCAGCGCAAGAAGTTGTGCAGTGGAAGAAGAATGGTGTACATCGTCGTGTTCCTCGTTGTGTTTGAACAGCTATTTGGGCAGCAGGAAAACCGCGCGCGCGCCGTCACGCTCGAGCCGCACGGTCAGCTTCAAGCGTCCATCGTGGGTCAATTCCCAGGCGTCGGCGCCTTTGACCTCGCCCAGCTTCTCCAGGTTGACCGGTTGGGTCAGGTGATGGAACTCACCCGGCGCGGTGGTGAAGAAACTCACCACCCCGGCGCTCGTCTGCGGGTCGATCTTCTCATGGATTTCGGGGCTGGAGCCCACCACCCCACGCGTGATCGGGTAAGCGCGGGCGACGTCCTTGATCACCCGCTTGTAGCTGGCGATATTTTCCGACCAGAAGCGCACCTGCTCCTCCGAAAGGGCCGGCAGGTCGCCCCACAGCGCGTTGCCGCCCAGCACCAGCGAAGCCAGGTTGTTGTCCAGCGAAAGCTGCGGCCCATCGGGCAGGTAGTGCACCATCATCAAGCTGGCAGGCACCACCGTATCGAAATGCGCCGCTCGCCGGCAGACACGCGCGCGCGCCGCGCCGGGATAGAAGAACATGTTCATCCACGGGTTGATCCCCAGCGACTCGGCCGTATCGAAATCCTTGGCGTAAGACCCGTTGTTGATCAAGAAATAGCGCCCCGCCGAAAGGAATCCGAGCCCCACGAAGCGCCCGCACTCGGTGATATCGAAATCCACGAACACGTCTGGGTAGCGCGCGGTGACCTTCTCGACGATCTTGAGCATGCGCAGCCCCATCTGGTAGGCATAGCTGTCGGCGCGCTCCTCGGGCGAATGCGCCTGGTCGCCGTGCTCATGGAGCGGCGAGTCGCAGCCCTGTTGGCCGACCCCGTCCCACTTGAAATAGGTCACGCCCAACTCCTCGCGGAAGCGCAGCATCACGTCGGCAAAGTAATCTGCGTAACCCGAGACCAGGCACATAGCGGTGCTCTCCTCGGTCTCCCACACCACCCAGTGGTCGTGGGCCTTGCCCTGCCACGACATTTCATATTCGGGGTGCTCTCGATAGATTTGCGCGTTAAGCCCCGCTGCCAGCGGGTTGAACCACAGGCCAAGCTGCATGCCGTACCCGTCCAGCCTGCGCTTGACCTCCTTCAGGCCATCGGGGAAGCGCTGCATGTTCACCCCCCAGTCGCCTGGGCGATCGAACCAGCCGGTATCGATGACGAACAGGTCGATCCCCAGCCGGTGCGCCGCGTCGACCTCAGCCAGCATGCGCTCCAGGTTCATCGATTCGAGGTACGGCCGACCGCGATAGAGCTTGTTGCGCTCCTGGTAGTTCCAGGTGTTGTAGCCGATGACCGGCTTGCGCGAGCCGGGGGACGGGTTGATCTCGTCCAGCAGGAACTGGCGAAAACGGGGCAGCAAGTCGCCCAGGCCACCGTCCACCAGGCCGAAGTCAAACCACACCGACTCGAAGGCCCGTTCCGGGCCGATCTCCTGCCCGTCCAGGTAGTTGCCTTTCCAGGCGTCCAGCGCCAGCCGGTAGCGGTTTTCCACGGGATGCAAGGTGTACCCGAGGTATGCGTCCGGGTAATCGGCGCCGTGCTCGTAGGCCATCAAGAAGCTCGTGTCGCCGCTCTCCAGAGCGATCACCGGGCCGGGGAACTTTTGACCTGGGAATGTGTCGGTCAGCGCGATGAACTCGATGCCGGGCTGGTAGGAATGCAGCACCGGCTCGAACTGGCTGAGGGTAATTTCGGCAAATCCATCCGCCTGCTCTTCAGCCAGCTCCAACCCGAAGTAACACAGGTGATCGCTGCCGCCTGAACGGGTCAGCTTGCAGGGCGCGGCGGCCGTCAGCCGGTAGCGCATGCGGATGAACGGCGACTTGAAGTAGCGCCGGAAAGTCACGCGCAGGTAAAGATCCGGCTCCCCCTGCGCCTCGTCGCCGGCGGCGATAAAGCTCAGCTCCAGGTCCTCCCAGCCGCCCGGCAGGGTGCGCTGCCCGGCGACATAGCGCAGCAGGAATTTGCCGCGCTCTTTGCCGTCCACCTCGAACACCGGGCTGCTCAGGGTGAAAACGCGGTCCATTTTGTGCAGCGGCGCCAGGGCAATGAACGCCCCCGGCACGTGCGCGTCGATCAGGAGCGAACCAAACGTATGGCGTGTGGCGATAAACATGCGAGATCACCTTTCAGGATGCGATAGGTCAAAGGGGCAGGTGCGCCTGGGCGAGCACCAACGCGACGATCGTCTTCCCGTCCTGGAGTTGCCCGCTCCGGGCCATTTCCAGCGCCTGGGCTGCCGGGATGCGAACCAGCTCGAGGAATTCATCCTCGTCCTGCGGGAGCGGGTCGGGGGTCAGCCCGGTCGCCAGGAAAACGTGCATGTACTCGGTAGAATAACCGGGCGACATGTAGAACCCCCCCAGCGGGGTAAGCTGCGCCGCGGCGAAACCGGTTTCTTCGCGGGTCTCCCGCGCGGCTCCCAGTGCGGGGTCTTCGCCATCCTGGAGCACCCCGGCGGGCAGCTCGAGCAGCTCTGTCGCGCAGCCCACGCGGTACTGGCGCACAAAAAGCAGGTTTCCGTCATCGGCGACGGGCACCACGGTGATGGCCGCGTTGTGCTCGACGACGTCGAAAGCATGCGCCTGGCCGTCCGGCAGGCGCACGGTGTGCGACGCCACGTCGAAAACCCGGCCAGTGTAGATCAGCTTGCGGTTCAGCACTGGATACGTCATTGCGATTCCCTTCCAAGGCTCTATTTTACCCCGGCCCAGACCGTTGGTCAAAACAGCGGATGCGATCGGGCGGGCACACAGGCCCGCCTGCGGCATCCTTCGTGTTGTTCTTGGCGCCTTCTCCGCTTCAGGGTGGATTCACTACGATCCTGCGCGGGCGCGGAGAGCCGCCCACGGATGGTATCTGCTTGGACAGGTTAAAAGAGACAGGCGGGGGTCAGGCCCCCGCCTGCAACAGGTAATGAAAATGGAGGTGGCGGCTGGTTATGGAATGGTGAGCTTCATGCCTACCTTGATGTCGGCGGCGCTGCTCAGGCCGTTGGCGGCCAGAATGCCCTCGGGCGAGACATCCCCGTAATAGCAGGCAATGCTGTAGATCGTGTCACCCGCACCCACTGTGTAATCGGTGTGGGCGCGCAAGGCCCGCGCGCCATGCGCGCTGGAATCCCAGTTGCCCGTCGACGGGATCTTCAACACGAATCCCACCTGGGGGCGCGAATTCATGTTCAGGCCGTTGGCGGAGAATAAGCTGCTCAGGTTCAGGTCGTAGCGCCGCGCAATGCAGATGGGCCACTCGCCTTTCTGCAAGGTGTAGGTGTCTGGCCGGGAGAGGGTCGGAATGGGGTTCGCCTGGGGCTGAGGCTGCACCTGCTCTTGCCCCCCGCCCGATTGAGGCGCTTCCGTAGCCGCAGGCGCCTGTTCAGGGGTGGCAGTCGCGACGGCCGGCCTGGCAGCGGCGGTCTGGGTGGCGATTGCGTCAGACACCGAAGTGGGGGTCATAAACAACAGCTCACTGGTCGGCGTCGCCTGGAGTTCGGGCGCTTTGGATGCGCGCAACGTGCAGGCGGAGCTCAACATCAATACCGACACAATGCCCACCAGCAAAACAGTTTTCATCACCTTGTTCATCTTCTCATTCTCCTTCTAGGTTGTGAAGCTGGCAAAAGCGGCACGAATCCTTAAGAATATGACCAGATTCATGCATATTTTAAGGTTGTGATTCGATAGTAGCATAAGCGTTCGATTGCGTCAAGCGCGTATAGCCGTTGAATCGCCTCACTTCCATACAATTTCGTTGCAAGATGAATGCCAGTCCTGATTGGGAGCAAGGTCATATCCAAGCTGTGACGTTTACCACCTATCCGCCAGAGCCGTCCGTAGTATGATTGCCCCGGAGACGTACAGAACACACCTCCCATTTGTACGGCGATGTCTCCTCCTTTGGCGAATGCCTCCGCTGAGTTTTTATCGTACCGCCCTCAGCGGAGGCTGTCGTTTAATTACATGCCCGGCGAAATTCCACATCTGTTGTAAAATTGTTCCAGGAGGACCGCTGGTATGCCTGTTAATATGCGTGAAATCCTGGAACGCGTTGAACGCGGAGAATTGAGCGCCCAACAGGGCGCTGCGCTGCTGGCTGGCGGCGAAGAGCCGCATGCGCCCGAAACCCCTGTCCCGGTTTCCGCCGAGGCTCAAGACACTCCACCGCCTGGCGCGGGCGAAGCGCAAGCCGAAACGCCCGCCCCCGATCCCGGCCTCGAAGAGCGCCTGGAATATTGGAAACGATGGTGGATGGTCCCCCTGTGGATCGGCATGGGCATATTCGCCATCGGCGCGGCGTTGATTGCCTGGGGACACACCAGCCAGCGGGTCTTCTGGTTCGTGTGTGGTTTCTTCCCGCTGTTTTTTGGCCTGTTTGCCATGCTGGTCGCATGGTGGAGCCAGACGGCTCGTTGGGTGCACGTCCGTGTCAAAGAAGGCAAACAGGGCGGCACGCGGGTGATGATCAGCCTGCCGGTCCCGTTGCGCCTGGCCGGTTGGTTCCTGCGCACTTTCGGCAACGCCATCCCGGGGCTGCGCGAACAGAAAAGCGCTCGCGAGATGATCGGCCCGATGCTCGACCAGTTGGAAAAAGACCGCGAACCGATCGCCATCGAAGTCAACGACAAGGACGGCACCGAAGTGCAGGTGTATATCACCTGAAAGACCCTGTGCGCCGGTCACCCCGTCAGGTTTCAACCGGATGTGGGGGGAGTAGCCCATGAAGTCGACATTCTTAAAGACTGCGCTATCTTGCACGTTGTGGGTCGCCCTGCTGCTGACCGCCTGCGGCGGTCCGCCCAGCCCCACCGTAGATACGCAGGCGCTGACCGCCGAAGCTGCCGCGCAAACCCAGGACGCCGAGTCGGCGGCGATGCTGGCTACCGCCGAGGCGAAGCTCAACCAGCAGATCACCCCATCCGAGACGCCGACCCAGGCGCCCACGCGCACCCGCACAGCCACCCCCACCGTCACCTCGACGATCACCCGTGTGCCGACCCGAACCGCCACCCTCCCGCCGACCGGCACCGCCACGCGCACGCCCTCTCCGTTCGAGTGCCGCTTGATCGAGCAATCGCCCAGAGACGGCGCCACGGTCAAGCCGGACAGCGAGGTGACGGTGCGCTGGACGATCAAAAACACCGGACCTTCCACCTGGGAAGGCATTGCCATCGATTTCTACCAGGTGGGCGGATCCAAGATCGCCAAACAAGCCGTCGTTGACCTGCCTCACACGGTGAAAAGCGGTGAGACGGTCGATATCGAGGTCGTGCTGGAAATTCCCGAGGCGACCGGCCCCTACCGCACCGATTGGAGGCTGGTCATCGTTGAGACCGCCTTCAGCTTCTGCCCGGTGTATATTGAAGTGTGGGCCAGCGAGTAGCCCCGGCGCTGCGCCCTGCGCCGCCTGTATTCAGCGTATCTCCATTTATCTGTAGGGGGCAAAGCCCCCATCACAGATAAATGATTTTGAAAATCTGTTTTCAAGTACAATAACGCAAGCACACTGCCATCGAGAACTGCTCATGCCCTTTTTTAACGCCAACGGTCACCGCCTCTTCTTCCGTGAGGCAGGCAGCGGCCCCCTGCTCTTGATTTTGCCCGGCAACACCGCCTCATCCGTTCTCCACCAAAGCGAGTTGGACTACTTCGGAAGGCAGTATCACGCCGTTTCGCTGGATTTTTGGGGCACCGGTCAATCCGAGCGCCTCGCGGAATGGCCCCCGGACTGGTGGGCACAGGGCGCCCGCGATGCGGCGCTCTTGCTGGATCATCTCGGCCGGCAACAGGCAATCTGGATGGGCACCAGCGGGGGCGCGGTCGTCGCGTTGCTCGCGGCAATCGATCACCCGCAGCGCGTGCGGGCCGTGGTGGCCGATTCTACCGGCGAGCGCATCCCAGCGGAGACGCTCAGCGCGATACTCGCCGATCGCGGCCGGCACACCGGCGGGCAGGTTGATTTCTGGAAAACTGCCCACGGCGAGGACTGGCAATCCGTGGTGGACGCCGACACGCACCTGTTCTGGGCGATGCGCGAGCGGGGCGTGGACTGGTTCGCGGGCCGGCTGGGCGAAATTCGCTGCCCGGTGTTGTTCACCGCCAGCCTGAGCGATTCCTTGCTGCCGGACCTCGGGACACAGGTAGCCGGCATGGCCGCCCAGGTGCCCGGCGCAAGCGCCTTTCTCCACAACGGCGGCGACCACCCACTGATGTGGTCTGCCCCAGAGCCATTCCGCGCCGCCGCCGATTCCTTCCTCTTACAGGTGCTCCAATCATGATCATCGACAGCCTCTTTTCGACCTCCTTCCGCGTCGCGGCAAACATCCTGCTGAACATCCGCCCCGACCGGCAGATCGCCTATCCGCCGCCGCAGGCCGGGCAGCGCTACATGCTCTATTCGCACGTGCCCTTCTGCGAAAGCCTCTGCCCCTATTGTTCCTTCAATCGCTTCGTATTTAATGAAGCGGCGGCGCGGGCTTACTTTGCCGCCCTGCGCGAGGAAATGCGCCTGGTGGCGCGCTCCGGTTACTCCTTCGAGTCGCTCTACATCGGCGGCGGCACGCCGACCGTCATGCTGGATGAGCTGGCGCAAACGATCGATCTCGCCCGCGCCCTCTTCCCCATCCGCGAAGTGTCGTGCGAGACCAACCCCAACCACCTCGACCAGCGCCTGGTCGACGTGCTTGGCAGGCGCGTTCAGCGCCTTTCGGTGGGGGTGCAGAGCTTCGACGATGGCATGCTCAAGAAAATCAACCGCTACGACCGCTTCGGCTCGGGCGAGGAAACCCTGGAGCGCATCCGTTCGGTAGCCGGCGGCTTCGACTCGCTCAATGTGGATATGATCTTCAACTTTCCCGGGCAGGACGAAGCCATGCTCCGCCGCGATATCGAGTTGATCCTCGCCAGCGGGGCCAACCAGACCACTTTCTACCCTTTGATGACCTCCCCCACCGTGCGCCGCTCGCTTTCCGCCACCGTCGGGCAGGTGGAGTACAGCCGCGAGGCCGATTTTTACCACCTGATCGTCGAACAGCTCAGCCGGGAATACGAGCTCTCCACCGCCTGGACCTTCTCGCGCAAGGGTGGCGGATTGATCGACGAGTACATCGTCGAAAGCGACGAGTATATCGGGGTCGGCTCAGGCTCGTTCAGCTACCTTAACGGGGCCCTATACGTCAACACCTTTTCGTTGGACGCCTACCGCCAGTTCATCAACGCCGGCGAGGCGCCCATCACCGGAAAGCGCCGCTTTACCAAGGCCGACCAGATGCGCTACCGTTTCATGATGGACCTCTTTGGTCTCAAGCTGGACAAGGCCGCCTGGAAAGCTCGCTTTGGCCGCAGCGTGGAAAAATCGCTGCCGCTCGAAATGGCCTTCTTCCAGGCCAGCGGGGCTTTCGCCTCCAACACCCCCGAAGCCATTACGTTGACCCCGCACGGGCGCTATATGCAGGTGGTCATGATGCGCGAATTTTTCGCCGGCATCAACCACATCCGCGACCAGGCCCGGCAGGCCGTGCAAGACATGCAGAATGCAGAAGCAAAAAAGCTACGCCCTTATTCTGAAGCAAACGCCTGATTGGGAACCCTACCTGTTGGCCGAGTCCGGGCTGCCCGGGCCGCGCGCCAACCTCGAGCTGGTCCAGGCCGTCGCCGACGAAGGCACGCTGGAGCATTTCGAGCGCTGGCTGGCCTTACCCCCGGAGCAGGCGCCAGGCAACTCGGCGCAGGTATTCCTGACCGTCTGCGCGGTCGTGGGGTTGGGACGGTTACTTGCGCAAGGCCGGATCGACCTGCTAGCCCGCTTGCGCGAACTGGCCGGCGACCCGCGCTGGCGCGTCCGTGAAGCCGTGGCGATGGCGTTGCAGCGTCTTGGGCAGCGCGACATGGCAGCGCTCATCCAGGCAGTCCAGCCCTGGGCCGCAGGCAATTTGCTGGAGATGCGCGCGGCGGCGGCGGCGCTTTGCGAGCCGGCCTTGTTGGTCGACGAAGCGCACTCGCGGGTTGTCCTGGCGATCTTGCAGCAGATCACCAGCCGGCTGGTCGCAGCGCCCGACCGACGTGGTGACGATTTTCGCGTGCTGCGCCAGGCACTGGGCTATTGTTGGAGCGTGGCAACCGCCGCCAACCCTGCCGCCGGAAAAGCCTGCATGGAGCGCCTCGCGCGCGACGCCGACCCCGACGTGCGCTGGATCATGCGCGAAAACCTGAAGAAAAACCGCTTGCTGCGCATGGACGCGGTCTGGGTGGAGAGCCTGCGCCGGCAGGTGGGCTGAGCCATCCAATCACACAGGAGGGAGTCGCATGTCCCCGCGAAAACGGATTAAGGTTTGGGTTGCCGTCCTGCTCGGATTGCCGGCCCTGTGCCTGCTGCTCGTTCTGGTTTCATTCGTTTCCAACCTCTCGCTGCCCACCACCTCGCCGGTCACCGACCGGCTGAGCGAGCAGGACAAGGCGCAACTGGCCGAATTCAACCGCCTCCGCGCGGCGCTGGGCGACTCGGTCTGGCCCGGTTTTGGCGACGCCGATATTCCTGCCATCCTGTACAACGAAGAACGCGCCTTCCTGGTCGGGGTCGCCGACCCGCCGGACGGTTGGGTCAAGGTGCCCGAAACCAGCCTGCGGGGGGCAGCCTGGCAGCCGGTCAGCGGTGACAATTTCGGTAGCGCGCCCTATTACAGCCAGCCGGTGACCGACGCCGGGAATCAAATCGGCGCTTTCACCGTGCGGGTTGGCGACCGGTACGCAGCCTGCATGAACACGCTGGAATGGATGCGCATCGGCCTGACCCGCGAGGTCCGCGGCGACCTGCCACCTTTCTTGCAGGCTGTGTTCCCTTACCGCGTCTTCCCGCTGGCTTTGTTCAACACTGAGACGCACGTCATGGCCCTCGAGCACGAGGCTTTTCACGCCTTCCAGGCCACCCGAGCGCCGCAGCGCCTGATCGACGCCGAGCTGGCCGAGCGCAACGTTGGGAATCTCTACCGGCAGCAGACCGGGCGCATGGAAGAGGCCTGGCAGGTCGAGTTCGCTCTGCTCCAGGACGCAATGGGCGAGCGCTCCGATGCCGAGTTGCGCGACCTGGCCAATCGCTTCCTGGCGCAGCGCGCGCAGCGCCGCGAGCAGGCCGGGCTGTCCGCGGAGCTGGCGCAATATGAGCGCGAGCGCGAATGGCTGGAAGGGCTGGCCAAGTACGCCGAGCTGTCCATCTGGCGCGCCGGCGCCCTGAACGAAAGCTACCAGCCGCTGCCCGTAGCGCGCGGGCTGGCGAGCGTCAACGAATATCGCGGATTTCAACGCTATTGGAACGAGCAAATCCGCCTCCTCGGGCAGCAGCACACCAGCGAAGGCGATGGTCGCTTCTATTTTTCTGGCTGGGTCCAGGCGGAGATCCTCGACCGCCTCTCCCCAGGCTGGAAAGAGCGCGCTTTCGAGGAAGGTGTGTTTCTCGAAGATTTGCTGGCCCAGGCCCTGAACTAAAGGCGCGTCTCCGCTCCCGTACCGAAAAAACAACCGCAAAGCGGAAAAGGCACCACATACAACGTGAAGGGCGCCGGAGGGGCGGGCTTCCACGCCCGCCCGTTTCAGACCGGGGATCGCGCGAAACGAAAAAGGCGAGCCGCTATGGGACGGGCATGCACGCCCCTGGCACACCCGACTGACCGAAGAGAGGTTGCCGCCGCCGGCCGTGAATTAATGTTCGGGTTGCCAATCCGGTTAAACGCCTTTATAATGGGTAGTAATCTCAAATTCCGGAGTTCAGAAGTCGTATGGATCAGAACAACGCCCAGCTCGAGCAGGGAAAGGCCGTCGAAAACCCTGAGAACAACGCCGAGAACCACAATAGCATGGCATCCTTGCTGGAGAAGGAAGGCCTGGGCATGGATTTCCCCCAATCGGGAGAGATTCGCACAGGCGTTATCGCAAGTATCAGCCCCTCCCAGATTCTGGTGAGTGTGGGCACCAAATCCGAAGGCGTGATCAGCGGACGCGAGCTGGAAAGCATCCCCGCCGACGAGCTGGCCGATTTGAAGGTAAACCAGGAGATCCCGGTTTACATCATCAACCCCGAAGATCAAAACGGCAACCTGGTGCTTTCGTACACCCGCGCCCGCGAAGAAGTGAGCTGGCAGGGCATCGAGAACATGCTCGGATCGCGGGAAACTTTCCACAGCAAGATCATCGGCTACAACAAAGGCGGCCTGATCGTCCCGGTGGCTGGCTTGCGCGGTTTCGTGCCCGCTTCTCAGGTCAGCCTCTCCCGCCGCGCTGGAATGACGGGTGACACCCCCGACCAGCGTTGGAGCAAGATGGTCGGCGAGGAGATCGACGTGTGCGTGATCGAGGTCGATCGCGAACGCCGCCGCCTCATCCTCAGCGAGCGCGCCGCCAGCAACGAGACCCGTGAATCCCTGAAAGAAAGGGTGATCGAGGAGCTAAAAGAGGGCGAAGTGCGCGCCGGGCGCGTCACCAGCCTGGCCGAGTTTGGCGCTTTCGTCAACATCAACGGTGCCGACGGTCTGGTTCACCTTTCGGAGATTTCCTGGGACCGCATCAACCATCCCAGCGAGGTGCTCAAGGTCGGCCAGGACGTCAAGGTGAAGGTCATCAGCATCGACCGCGAGAAGAAGCGCATTGGCCTCTCGATCCGCCAGCTCCAGGACGACCCCTGGACCGAGCGCACCGCCAAGTACCAGGTGGGCATGCTGGTCGAAGCCGAGATCACCCGCCTGACCAAGTTCGGCGCGTTTGCCCGCCTCGAGCAAGACCTCGAAGGGCTCATTCACATCTCTGAGATCAGCGAGCGGCGCATCGAGCACCCCAAGGAAGTTCTCAAAGAGGGCGACACTGTCACCTTGCGCATAATCAAAATCGACCCGGCCAACCACCGCATCGGCCACAGCCTGCGGCGGGTGGACTCGCAAGCCTACGCCGACCTCGACTGGCAGTCGCTGGAAGAAGTGATGGACAACCTGGGCGAAGACTCAGAACCGTCCGCCTGATTGACCCTGGCATATCAGAGCGCACCGGCGCCGGTGCGCTCTTTTTTCTCCCCTACCGGTTTTTTAGCCCTGAAAAGCCCGCCTGTTTGAGCCTGTGATGTTCACCTGCCCCGCCTGCCATGCCCCCATTGATCGTTGACGCGCACCAGGACCTCGCTTATAACGCGCTCACCTTTGAGCGCAATTACCTGCAATCCGCGCTGGACACGCGCCGCCAGGAGGAGGGCACCCTCGCGCCACTGCGCAACGGCCAGACCATGCTCGGTTGGCCTGAGTTCCAGCAGGCCCGCGTGGCGTTGATCTTCGCCACGCTGTTCATCGCGGAGCGCGGCGCGCTGGAGGAATGGGAGACCCAGGTGTACCGCAGCCCGGCCGAAGCGCGCAGCCTGTGGCAGGCCCAGCTAGATTCCTACCTGCGCCTGTCCGGCGAGCATCCCGACCGGTTCCGCCTGATTGAAGACCGCTCCGCGCTGAGCGCCCTGTTGGCCGAATGGCAGGCAGAACCCGCCGGGGCGGGCAACGCGCAAAGCGTCTCCGCCGCGCCGCCGACCACCCATCCGGTGGGCCTGGTGCTGCTCATGGAAAACGCCGAGGGACTGCGCGAGCCGCGCGAGCTGGAAGACTGGCATGCCCAGGGCGTGCGGCTGGTCGGACCGGTGTGGGCCGAGGCCGGCACGCGATTTTGCGGCGGCACCCGCACCGCTGCCGGATTCACCCGCGAAGGCCACGAGTTGCTGGAAGTGATGGCTGGCCTGGGTCTTGCATTGGATATTGCCCATATGAGCGAGCGCGCCGCATTGCAAGCCCTGGACCGTTACGAGGGGCCGTTGGCTGCTACCCACGCCAACTGCCGCACGCTGCTGCGTCGCTCTGAGAATGAGCGCCACCTCAGCGATGACGTCATCCGCCGCCTGATCGAGCGCGACGGCGTGATGGGCATTTCGCCCTACGCCGCCTGGTTGCGACCGGGATTTTCCAGGGCCGACGACCCCACCGCGACCCATCTCGGTCACCTCGTCGCCCACATCGATCACGTCTGCCAGTTAGCCGGCGACGCCGCCCACGTTGGACTCGGCACCGACTTCGACGGCGGCTGGGGCTGGCCGCACGTGCCGCACGAGCTCAACACGATCGGCGATCTGCAAAAATTGGGCCCGCGCCTCGCGGAAGCCGGTTACAGCGAGGCCGACGTCGCCGCCATCCTGGGCGGCAACTGGGTAAATTTTCTGCAAAGGGGCTTGCCAGCGTGATGACCGCCGCCTCACCGCAAAGCCTGCCCAACCGGGCCGTTCCGCCTTCGCCCGAGGTGCCCACCCGACCGCTGCGTTACTGGCGTCGCCGGATGCGCCTCGGCCTGGCGATCACCCTGGCAGGTTTTCTGATCTTCTTGCTCGGCGCCCGGCCCGGCCTGTTTGGCGTCGACCGCAGCCCGGTGATCGGTTTCGTCCAGATTGCCGTGTTCCTGGTCGGACTGGCGATCATTTGCGTCGGAGGCTACCTCAGCCTGCGCTCCCTGTGGAAAGAACACCCGATCAGCATTTCCGCCGATGTGGGACAGCGTCTCGTGGCGACCGGCTACGTGATCGCCGTCTTCACCGGCATGGCCGACATCTTCGGCATGGGCAGCCACCCCTTGCCGGGGGTGCCCTACTTCGGCGAATGGCAGGCGCGCGGCGTCGAGCTGGGCATGGGAATCATCGCCATCGGGTTCCTGATGATGCTGCCCGGCAAACAAAATGATTGAACCTCGAGGAGATACCATGCTGGCAGAACTGATCCGCTTGACCACTTCGGACGGGTTATCACACCCGGGCGCATTTTACGCGGCGAAATCCGCCGAACCCGTCCCGCTGGGCGTGGTGATCGTCCACGGTCTCACCGGCAGCTTCGTCGGCGAGATCGAAACCGCGTTGCCCCCCCTGCTGGCGGAAGCCGGTTATTCCACGCTCGTCTTCAATAACCGCGGCACGGGCATCGTCGGCGGCGCCACCGAGCTGTTCGCCGGGTGCATCCCCGATATCCGCGCCGCCATCGATTGGATGGAAATGCGCGGCTTCTCGCGCATCGCGCTCTTTGGTCACAGCAAGGCCGGAGCCAAGGTAGCCTATTACATGGTCAAAACCAGCGATCCGCGCGTGACCGGCTTGAGCGTGCTTTCGCCGGTCGACAGCGCCCACGACACCATCCACTGGCAGGCGCCGCAGTTTGGCAAGCGCAACCCGTCCGCCTGGCTCGAGCGCGTCAAAGCGCTGGCGGCCAGGGGCAAAGGCGACGTGTTGTTTGCCAAACCCACCTGGCCCTACCTGCTCTCGGCTGCGACCGCCGCCGACCACCTGGCGCTGACCGACGACACCACGATCGACAACCTGGCTGCCCTGCGGCTGCCCATCCTGGCGGCCTGCGGCTCACTCGAGCTGGATTGGTGCAAGACGGTCGCCGCATTGCTCCCCGAGCCCCCGCCGGGTTACCGCGTCGCGGTGATCGATGGCGCCGACCACGTGTACACCGGTCACGAAAAGGAGATGGCCGACCTGATGATCGGCTGGATGAAGACGCTTATTTAAAAAGCAAAGGATTTTGTTGTGTGTGCGGCGGCTGTGCCGCCGCACACACAACAAATAACCATTTTGAGATGGGTTGTGGTTCCTAAAAAGGGTAGAAGGGAAGTTCCCGCAACTTCTTTCACCCCTGGCTGGTGGTTACCCTATTTTATTTAATCAGCGGTTGCACCAGACCCATCTCTTGCAGCATCTCGAGGTTGTGCTCGAATTTGAAATCTGGCACGCCCAGGTGGATCGCCCGGTCGCGCTCAGCCTGTTCCAGCCGCAGCAAATCGGCCTGGGTGACCAGCGGCTTGTTTAAGCCTCGCAGCCGGGCGCGCACCGCCTCAACATCGGGCGGCTGGGGTGGCAGCGTGGCGAGGTAATCCAGGAGAGCCTGCGCGCCATTGGAGCCGTCTTTGCGCGCCAATCCGACGAGGCCGGTGCTGGCCTTGCGCGCCCAGCCCGAGATGAAGACATCCTCGATCACCCGTTCGCGGATGGGATCATACACCTCGTAACTCATCCCGTCTTTCGGGAAGCGAGGGTTGGGATTTTTATAGAACTCGTTGCCGTCCACCGGCAGCCCCATGCTCGAGTCGACCTGATCCCCGATGGCGAAGATGATCGTGTCCACATCCAGCGTGCGATACAGCCCCATGCCGTGCGCCACGGTGCCGCCGGAGGAGGTGCGCACCAGCATGGTTTGTTCCACTTCCAGCCCGCGCACACGTCCCTGTTCATCACCCAGGATGCGCACCGGCGATGCCAGGAATTGCATGCGGAAGCTCGGCCCAAAGCTGCCAGCCGGGACCTTTTGCAGCAAGGCGGCAATCATCTGGCGCAGCGTATCCGGGTCCTGCCCAAGATCGACCATCTGTGGGGTCACGCGCTGGATTTCCATCTGCACCGCGGGCACATCCAGGTAGCCAATGATCGCCTCGAGCTCTTTTTTATCGAACTTGACCTCGGCCGGTCCGCGCCGCGCCACGGCGATCACCTCATCCACCTTGACCACCTCGAGCAGCCAGTGGGCGATGTCCAGCATCACGTTGCCAACGCCGATCACCGCCACCCGCCGGCCAATGTCGAAGCGCATCTCGGAGTAAGGCGGCAAGCGGTTGTAGTGGTAGACGATGTCCTTGGCGTGGTAGACCCCGTTGAAGTTTTCACCCGGGATGCCCAGCCATTTGGTGCTCTGCGCGCCGACCGCGATGAGCAGCGCCCGAAAACCCAGCCCGCGCAGGTCGTCCAGGGTCAGGTCGCCGTTGAGGCCAATCACCAGGTTGCCGTAATATTCGATGCCCGGCGTGGCCAGGATCTGGCGAAATTGGGCGCGCAGGCCCTCTTTCATCTTGGTTTTGCCGGGGTAAATGCCGTATTCGGCCAGGCCGCCGGGCTTGATGTCGCGGTTGAAGAGGAACACATGCTGTCCTTGCAGCGCCAGCTCACGCGCCGCAAACAGGCCGGCCGGGCCGGCGCCGATCACCGCTACCATCGAACTTCTTGAATTTTCACCCGCCGGTTGGGCAAACACAGGGCGAGGGTCGTGCTGTGGCGTTGAGGAGTTGTCGGCGACCAAGTTCTTCTCCAGGCGAAGCATGTGCGAAAAGGCACATAATGCGGTTATTATACCCCTTTTTGTATTTTTCCCTTTTTTAAGAGTCATGCTATAACTACTTCATGGAAGAACAAGAAGCCGGTTCCCGCTTGCCCGAAAATCATCCCCCAGCGTCAACCCAACCCGCCGAGTCGCCGCCGGATACCGCCGCGAGTGGAAGTTTGCGTTCCAATGCGCTGCGCCTGCGGCGGCGGCGCCCGCAACATATCTGGAAGTTCGGCCAGGCCTTCTGGACCGTCGCCAGCCTCATTTCACTCGTCGTGAACGTGATCTTGCTGGTGGCCTTGCTTGGCCTGGGGCGCCAGCTGTTCACCCTTAAGGGCGTCATCCAGGAGCAGGTGCTGGGCGGGCTGTACAAGAACTTCATTCTCATGGACCAGGCGCACATCCAGACCACCATCCCCGTCTCCACCCAGGTGCAGGCAAAGTTCGACCTGCCCCTCAAGACCAACACGGTGGTGGTGCTGACCGAGGAGACCACCCTCGCCAATGCGCGGGTGGCCCGGCTGACCACCGGCGGCCTGTCGATCGAAAATGCCCCGGCCACCATCGTGCTGCCAGCCGGCACCCGCCTGCCGGTGGCGCTCGACCTGAGCGTGCCGGTCGACCAGATGATCCCGGTCAGCCTGGATGTCAACGTGGATATCCCGCTCAACCAGACCGAGCTTCACGAGCCGTTCGTCGGCCTGCAAGAAGTGGTGCGCCCCTACTACCGCATGCTCAGCGAGATGCCTGACTCCTGGAGTGAGATGATGTGCAGCGACCAACCAACCGCGTTGTGCAACCTGATCTTTGGACCAACCCCGTGAGCGACCCCACCCTCATGACGCAGCTCCCCAACGGCCTGACGGTTCACCTGAAGGAGATTCACACCTCACCGCTGATCAGCCACTGGGTCTGGTACCGGGTGGGCTCGCGCGACGAACCGCCCGGTCTCACCGGCATTTCGCACTGGGTGGAGCACATGCAATTTAAAGGCACCCCCCAGTTCCCTCCCACCATGCTGGACAAAGCCATCTCGCGCGAGGGCGGGCTGTGGAACGCCTTCACCTACCTGGATTGGACCACCTACTTCGAAACATTGCCCACCGGAAAAATCGACCTCGGGCTGCGCCTGGAAGCCGACCGGATGGTCAACAGCCTTTTCGATCCCGCCGAGGTGGAATCGGAGCGCACGGTGATCCTGGCGGAGCGCGAAGGGCACGAAAATGAGCCACTCTTCCGGCTGGGCGAAGCGGTGCAAACTGCCGCCTTCCACGTGCACCCTTACCGGCACGAGATCATCGGCGACAAAGAAGACCTGCGCAGCATGTCTCGCGACGACCTCTACGACCATTACCGCAGCCACTATGCCCCCAACAACGCGCTGGTCACGCTGGCGGGCGATTTCGACACCGACCAGATGCTCGACCGTCTGGAAGCCCTCTACGGTGATATTCCCCCTGTGGAGCTCCCCCAGCGGGTCGCGGAGGCGCGGGTCGAGCCGCCGCTGGAAGGGGAAAAGCGGGTCGAGGTGAGCGGACCGGGGCAAACGACCTATCTGCAAATATCCTACCGCTCCCCGGCCGCCTCGCACCCCGATTTCCCGGTTTTTACCGTCATCGACAGCCTGCTGACCGGCCCTTCCAGCCTGAACATGTTCGGTGGGGGCGGAATCTCGAACAAGACCAGCCGCCTGTACCGCACGCTGGTAGAGCACGAGCTGGCGGTTTCGATCGGCGGGGGCCTGCAGGCCACCCACGACCCGTTTATCTATGACACCGCAATCACCGTGCACCCAAGGCGCAATGTCGAAGAAGTGCTGACGGCTTACCAGGGGCAAATCAATCGCCTGCAGGACGAACCGGTCACCAGCGATGAGATCGCGCGAGCCATCAAACAGGCTCGCGCGTTGTTTGCTTACGGCAGCGAGAACATCACCAACCAGGCCTTCTGGCTCGGTTACGCCGAGATGTTCGACCGCTACACCTGGTTCACCCAATACGTCGAAAACCTCAGCCGGGTCACCCCGCAAGACGTGATGCGCGTGGCCTGCACGTACCTGGTGCCGCACAACCGCATCACGGGCGTCTACTTGCCGGATGGCAAGCCCGAGGAGGGGCAATGAGCCTGAGCGAAACGCTGCACCTCAAGTCGTTGCCCGGGCCTGAAGACACCACCCGCATCACGCTGTCGAATGGAGTCACCCTGCTGACGCGCAGCAACTTCGACAGCCCGTCCGTGGTGGTCAGCGGCTACCTGCCCGGCGGCAGCCTGTTCGATCCGCGCGAAAAACTGGGCCTCGCCCACTACACGGCGCTGGCGTTGATGCGTGGAACGCAGAATCGCAGCTTCCAGGAAATTTTTGACTCCCTCGAATCGGTCGGGGCGTCGCTTGGTTTTGGCGCCAGCGTGCACAACGTCAGCTTTGGCGGGCGAGCGCTGGTCGAAGACCTGCCGCTCTTGCTCCGCCTGATCGCCGAAGCGCTGCGCTGCCCGACCTTCCCAGCCGAGCACATTGAGCGCCTGCGCGCGCAATTGATCACCGGCCTTTCGATCCGCGACGAAGACACCTCCGACCGCGCCGAAATGGCCTTCGAGGAGCTGATCTTTCCCGCGCATCCCTACGGGTTGCCGGCGGATGGCTACAAAGAGACCATCGAGCGCATCACCCGCGAGGACCTGGTCGATTTCCATGCGCGCTGCTACGGGCCGCGCGAGCTGGTGATCGTCGTGGTGGGCGCGGTCGAAGCCGGTCAGGCCGTCGCGCAGGTTGAAAAAGCCCTGGGCGATTGGCGCAACCCCGCGCAAATCGATGCCCCGCCTTTGCCAGGTTTCAGACCCCTGCAGGCGAAGGTCCGCAAGCACATTGCTGTCGCCGGCAAAGTGCAGTCGGACCTGGTGATGGGCAGCCTGGGGCCGCGGCGGGGCTCGCCTGACTACATGGCGGCCTCGTTGGGCAACAACATCCTCGGTCAGTTCGGCATGATGGGGCGCATCGGCAACGCGGTGCGCGAGCAAGAGGGCCTGGCGTACCAGGCCAGCACCAGTCTGAACGGCTGGATCCAGGCCGGCACCTGGGAGATCTCCGCCGGGGTCAACCCGGCCAACCTGCAGCGCGCTATCGACTTGATCTACCAGGAAGTGCGCCGCTATCTTTCCGAGCCGGTCTTGCCCGAAGAGCTGCAAGACAGCCAGGCCAACTACGTCGGGCGGCTGCCACTATCGCTCGAGTCCAACGCGGGCGTGGCCAACGCCCTGCTCAACCTGGAGCGCTTCGATCTGGGCCTCGATTATTACCGCCGCTACCCCGCCCTGGTGGAAAGCGTCACCCCGGAGCAAATCCTCGAAGTGTCGCGCCGCTATCTGGATGTTGACCATTTTGCGGTCGTCAGCGCCGGTCCTCCGCTGGTGGAATGACCAACGGGAACGCATGGCAGGCAAGGCGCATCCACCGCCTGCAAAGCTCCCCGTTTTTTGTTAGAATCAAGTCACCATGATTCTCCGTTCTGGGGTCGATATCGTCGAAATTCAACGCCTCGAAGAGGTCAACCCGGCCATTCGCAGGCGCTTCATCGAGCGCGTCTTCACCGAAGCCGAGGTTGAGCTGGCACGCGGCTCGTACCCCAGCCTGGCCGGTCGTTTCGCCGCCAAGGAGGCCGTCTCGAAAGCGTTGGGCACCGGCATCGGCTACGTGAGCTGGCGCGAGATCGAGATTCTGCGCGGGCTGGCCGGCGAGCCGCTGCTGGTGCTGCACGGCCGGGCGCAACAGGTCGCCGAACGGCTCCGCCTGCGCACCTGGACGGTGAGCATCAGCCACGGGCGGGCCTACGCCGTCGCCACCGCCGTGGCGCTGGGCGAAGAGGATGGCGCCGGGCGATGAAGATCCTGGCCGTGTCCGATCACGAGCTGCCCAACCTGTACAACGCTTCGATTGTCGAACGGTTTGGCGATGTGGACCTGGTGATCGGTTGCGGCGACATGGGCCACTATTACCTCGAATACATCCTCAGCATGCTCAACAAGCCGTTGTACTACGTCAACGGCAACCACGCACCTGCCATCCAATACGGCACGGGCGGGCCGCGCTCGCATCCCTGGGGCGGGATCAACCTGCACCGGCGGACGATGCGCGACCCCGCGACCGGCCTGTTGCTGGCCGGCATCGAAGGGTCGATCCTGTACAACAACGGCCCCCAGCAGTATTCCCAATCCGAGATGTGGCAACACGTCTATCACCTGGTGCCGCGCCTGCTGTTCAACCGCGTCCGCTACGGCCGCTACCTGGACATCTTCGTCACCCACGCGCCGCCCTGGAAGATCAACGATGCCGAAGACCTGCCCCACCGCGGCATCAAGGCCTTCGTGTGGCTGATCCAAACCTTTAAACCGGCTTACCACCTGCACGGTCACGTCCACCTGTATCGCCAGGATGCCCCGCGCGCGGTGGAGGTCGGGCCAACGCAGGTGGTCAACACCTGCGGCTACCAGATCATCGAGATGCAAGTATGGCAACCGAAACCGTTCCGGTGAAAACGGGCCGCGCCTCCGGCGCCGCCGATGTCCTCATCGACTACGCAACCTGCAACGGTTGCGGACTGTGTGTCAAGGTATGCAAGGGAGCGCCCCTCTACATGCAGGACGGGCTCCCACAGGTCGACCAGTCGCGCCTGTTCGGATGCATCGCCTGTGGGCACTGCGCGGCCATCTGCCCCAGCGGCAGCATCGTCATTGCGGGACGCGACATGTCCGCCGAGGACTTGCTCAAGCTGCCGGCCATCGACCAGCGCGCTGCTTATGCCCCGCTGTACAACCTGATGCTGGCCCGGCGCAGCGCGCGGGAATTTCTGCCGCGCGAGGTCGAGCCGCAGCTCGTCGAACAGATCCTCGCCGCCGCATCCACCGCGCCAATGGGAGTGCCGCCCTCCGACGTGGGCGTGCTGGTCTTCGCCGGGCGCGAGAAAGTAGACCGGCTGCGCACCGAGCTGACCGCCGTGCTGCGCACCTGGCAAAAATGGCTGACCCCCTTCACCCTGGCCATGATGCGCCCCTTCGTGAGCGCCGCCAGCTTCGAGATGTTCCAGGGATTCATCGTTCCGGCGGTCCAGGCGTACATCGAGAAAGCCGACGAAGGCGTCGACTGGTTCTTCTACCAGGCGCCCCTGGCGATTTATTTTTACGGCAGCGCCTACAGCGACCCGGCCGATCCGGTCATCGCCGCCACCCAGGCCATGCTGGCAGGGGAGTCGCTCGGGCTGGGCACGTGCATGCTGGGCTTCCCCGGCTACATCTTCAAATACGATTCCTCCGCCCGCGCCCGTTACCGGCTGCCCAAAGGGATGCAGCCAGGGATCATGTTGATTTTCGGTTACCCCAGGCTGCACTTCCACCGCGCGATCCGCCGCCGTTTTGCCCGCCTGGAGTACGCCTGAGGCGTTTGACCTCTTCCGCTATTTCCCGCTGACGATGCGCACCAGCTCTTCGCTCTCGACCGAGCCATCGTAGCGGACGAGAGCGAAATTCATCTCTTTGTATGACCAGACCGCGCGCCCGATGCCGTACTGGTTCAGCAGCCCGCAGAAATCGCGGTGCCAGTTCAGGCGGCTCGCCAGCGGCGCGTGGTCGATTGCCCCAAATTCGCCGCAATACAGCGGCAGCCCGGTCTGTTGCAGAAAATCCAGCGCGGGCTGCAGGAAATAGCGCATCAGGTCCATGTCCATGCGCTTGCCGCGGTGGGCGGCAAACGCGTCGCGGTGCTCGGGGTGCGTTTCCAGGAAAGCCTCCAGCCCGATCAGCTCGCCGGGGTAATCGGTCACGGCGTTATAGGCGCTGAGGAAATCGACCCAGTGCGCTCGCTGGTGGGTAAAGGGAAACGGCTCGTAAAAGTGGAACGTATAAACAATGTGGGCATCATCCACCCGCTCGATCTCCTTGAGCGTCCAGGCGGAGTTGTAATGGTTCCCGCCGATCATGATCCAGCGCTGCGCATCCACCGCACGGATGCGCTGCACCGCGCGCTTCGCCAGACGATTCCACGGGTCGCTGCTGGGCAGGACCACCTCGTTCATCAGCTCGAGAACCAGACCCGGCTGGCGGACGCCCTGGTAGCGGCGAGCGATCGCCTCCCACAGCGCCAGGAAGCGCTCCTGCGCCTGGGCGTCGTCGAAGAGCGTGTTGCGATCGAGGGTGGAGAAGCTGAACCCCGGCGCGTGGTGCAGGTCGAGGACCAGGTTAAGCCCGGCCTTGCGGCACCACTCGATGCACGAGTCGATGTAGGCAAAGCCGCTTTCCTTATAGACCAGGGGCTGGGCGTCGTCCTCCAGCACCGGGTAATCGACCGGCAGGCGCACGTGGTCCATGCCCCAACTTGCGATGCGCTGGATATCGGGCTCCAGGATAAAACGCTGGAAGTGCTCGTGCCCGTTCTGCCCGTACTGCGAGATCCAGCCGCCCAGGTTGACGCCGACTTGAAAGCCTGTGAATGTGTTCATGGAACTCCTTGTGATTGAAGATTGTAGATTGAAGAATGTAGATCGAAGATTTCAGGTTGAATTTGCCGCAAACCATCCACCAGCACCGACGATCGTTTGCCGAAGCCTGACCTCTGCGCCCGGGTCGCCGGCCTTTTCTACCCGAATAAGGCAACGGCGAACTCCTCCAACGTGGCTGCCTGGTGCGCCAGTTCGATGCAGCGTGGGCTTTCGAAGGCATTGAACTCGAACTGCAGGCAGGCGCTCATTGCTCGGCGGGCAAATTCCGCGCCGGTCGGGCCAGCGTAGCCGTACGCCTCCAGGAACAGGGTCAATAAGCGCCGCTCAAAATGCAGCAGGCTGCCGTACAGCGCGACCAGCTCGTAGAACAGGCTGCCGGTGCGCGCGTCGCCGAAATCGATCACCGCCAGCGAGGTCCAACGACCGCCCGATGCCCTCCCCAGCAGGTGATCGGCGGTCAGGTCGGCGTGGATCAGGTGTGGTCGCTCGCCCGGCAAAATGAGGTCGCCCGCAGAAGCGATGAAATCCGCGATTTGCGCGCACAGGCGCGGCGGTAAGATTCCCCACGCCGTGTGCCGCTCCGCGCAGCCCGCGCGCAAGCCCTCCAAGAAAGCCAGGTAGCCCTCCCAACTCGTCTCGAAGGGTCCCCTATCCCCGGCTGAAATCGGCAGGTCGTGCAACGCGCGCGTCCAGGCGCCCACCTGGCGCGCCACCTGGGTGCGATCCTCCGGAGAAATAACGTCCCAAACCTCGCCCAGGCTGGCGCCATCGATGTAATCAAACACCAGGTAAGGCCAGGGCCAGTCCGCGCCGGGCGGGTCAAGCGCGCCTTCGGCTGCCAGCGCCGGCACCGGCATCACCGGCTGGTCGCGCAGCAGGCGCGCCACCTCCCGCTCGGCGGCGTAGCTCCGCCCGCCTTCGAACAGGCGCCCGAAAAACTTGACCAGCCAGCGCCCCTCGACGACAAAGGCCGGGCACGTGCCGGGGACGCCCGTCCAGACGCGCTCGCAGGGTTGCAGCCCGTGCCGCCTGCACACCGCCTGCACGTAAGGTCGCCAAAAATCCGCGTCGACAAACAGGCGGCGGTAGCCGTCGAGATCGGAGAGCTGGTTGAAGGGCGAGGAGCGGGTCATAGCGGCGATTGGAGACTGCTCTTGGTTGTTTAAATGCTGGAGGACTACCCGTGAGCGAGGAAATCCCGGTAGGCCGCCAGCCAGGCCAGAATCCCTTCCGCCTGCTCGCGGGGGAGCTGGGCGAGCGAAGCGAGGTAGCGAAAGCTGCGCGGCGAGCGCTCCGCGGCAACCCCGCTCGACACGGTCTGCTCCACGGCGGCGATCTCGCGCAGCAGGTTGTTGCGCCGGATGGTGATCGAGCGCGCCGATACTGCGTAGGTGCTCAACAGCGCCGGGTCGACTTCCACCTGCACCTCCGGCGGTTTCAACCCCGCCCAGACCGCGCTCAGGAAGGGTGGCTGCCCCTCGGCAGCGCCGGCGTACAGCGCGCAGGCGACCGCCTGGAGCACTTGCTGCGCGTAGCTGCCCTCGTGGTCGGTCAGCCGGGCGATTTGCGCCGGCAGCCAGGCCAGGTTGGGCACGAAGGAATAGGTCAAGGGGTGCGCGGTGGCCATCTGGCGCTTGCCGTCCAGGCGAACCCAGCGCCAGGCGTGGCTGGCGACGAATCCACGCCCGCGCGCCGCGCGGTGATAGGACGCAAAGCGCGGGCTGTGGATGGCGTAATGGCTCACCAGCATCTTGAGGATCGAATTGTTGTCGCGCAGGTACCCCTGCGGGTTAGCCGAGCCCCACTCCCGGGCGCGGATCGAGGAATCGCGCACGCAATACGGCAGCAGCACCGGCACCGCGCGGTACAGCTCCACCGGCAGCCAGATCGACAGGTCGACCACCAGGCGCAACACCAGCTCCCGCGAAAACGCATCGTCGCGCGGCATGACAATTTTTTGCAGATAATGGTAGATGGCGTTCCCGCCATCGATTCGCCTGGGCATCGCCTGACGCAATCCCTCCACCCAACCGCCCGGAGTTGAATCTCCGGGCTGACCTACCAGGCCCGCTCCGCGGGCTTCGCCACCTCACACCGGCGCTTCAACGCAGGGCTCTAAAGTCTCGAAGCGACGGTCCAAATCACCCAGCCGGTGATGCTCTCGCTGTTTGATTGTGTAATTATTTTTTGCAGAGAGCAGGTACGACCGAAACGGCTAATTGCACAGGGTCGTCCGTTCCGCCGGCAGCTCATCATCTTTCGATTCCAGATCCTTTGAAATCCTACAACCTCGCGTACTCCTCCCACGCCGCCAGGTTGGACGGATCGGCGGCCAGCACCGCCCCCAGCGCGCTTTTCGCCCCGGCTTGATCGCCAAGCGCCGCTGAAGCCAGCCCGGCCATCAACGTGTGGCTCATGCGCTGGATCTTCTGGTGGTCGTCGTCGAAGGTCGGGCTGGGATGCCCCGAGTAGAAATAGTTCCAGGCGAAGGGTTTCTCTGCGGACTGCTCGGCCTCGCGCCGCAACGCCAGCAGCGCGTTGCGCCCTTCTTCCGCCTTCCCAAGCTGGATCAGCGCCAGCCCGGCATAGGGTCCGGGGCCACCGAAGCGCCCCTGGGCTGCGGCCACGTGCTCGAACGCAGCCTGCGCCTCCGCCTGCCGGCCCAGCTTCGCCAGCGCCAGGCCTTTGTAATACACCACGTGGGCGTACATACCCTCCCAGGGGTGCTCGCCCAGGTTCGCCGGGAAGGTGATGCCGGCCTCGAAATGCTCCAGCGCGGTCTGGGCGTCGCCGTTCTCCAGCGCCCGCCGCCCGAGCGCCCAATGCGCGTGCGTGTACTGGCCCGCCACCCCGCCTTCACCGCCCTCCCAGGCGTGGAAGAGACGCTGCCCGGTGATCGCCAACACCTTCTCATGCTGCCCAAGGCGGTTGTACAGGCTCATCAGAGCCATCACCAGGTCGTCGCGCAGGTCCACCACGGCGCGTTTGCTTTCCAGCAAGGCCAGGCGCTCAGCCGAGTCGATGCCCTTCCGCCGCGCCAGCCCGTCGTACTCCAGCAGCAGGCGCGGGTCGTGCGGGTCGGCCCGCATGGCTTGTTGGTAGTATCCCAGCGCGGTGTCGAGATCTTTCTCCCGGTTGTAGGCCGCCAGCCCCAGGTTGCGCCAGGGGATGGCGAAGCCCGGCTCGCCCTCCACCGCCAGCTTCCACGAGGCAATCCCTTCGTCGAAACGCCGCTTATCGTAGAGCAGGTTACCCAGGTAATAGGCCGCGCGCGCGTCGGCGGGGTTGGCCGCCAGCGCGGCCTGCAAGACGGTGATTTCGTCCAGCCGCCAGGGGAAGCAGTAATCCGGGCTGGCTTTGGCCGCCCGTCCGAACCACTGCGCCGCCTGTCGATCTTTGCCAAGCCTGCCCGCCAGCCAGCCGAGCGTGTAAGCCACCATTGGGTAGAGCGGCTCGAACCCGGCGGCCATCTCCAGCAGGTCAAATGCCTCTTCGTCCAGGCCGGCTGCGGCATAATCGAAAGCGATATCCAGGCAGGTCTGCGCGTCGCCATCCAGCAGGGTTTCCAGCTCAGCCAGGCGGTGAGAGGCGTCATCCTGCCGCCCCTGCGCCCGGGCTGCCAGCGCCCACTCGTAGCGCGCCCAAAAGTCCAGCAGATCCTGTGCCACCGTCTCTGCCGCCAGCGCTTCGGCCGCGGCGCATTGACCCGTGCGGCGCAGCGCAGCCGCTTTGAGGTTGCGCGCCTTGCTGCTCTCCGCGCTGACCGCCAGGACCCGGTCGAGGTGCGCCAGCGCCTTGGCGAAATTGCCGCGAGCCAGGTCGATTTGCGCCATGGCATAATACCCGGCGGCCTGCCAGGCGTAGTTCCAGATCGCCTTGGCGTAAGCGGTGTAAGCCTCGTCCAACCGTCCCTGGTGTTGCAGCGCCAACCCCAGGCTGTAATGGGCTTCGCCATCGTAAGGGTTGAAGTTCCAGGTGGTCAGGCGCCGCACCGCCCGGCGGAAGTGCTCCTCGGCGCGCGCGAACAGTCCGCGGCGCAGGAACGATTTGCCCATCGCCACGTTGCAGCGCGACTCGCCCGGGTCGCGGCGCAGCGCCTCTTCCCAGTAATCCTCGGCGACCAGGGTTGGGTGACGGTACTGCTCGATGTGCAGGCCGCTCAGGTACAACTGCTCAATCTCCACCGTGTCGGCTGGCGAAGCCACCGGTTTGTACGGCTCGGCCATCGTCCCGTCCCAGGGCGCTTCCGGTTGGTAGCGAATCAGCTCTTCGCCGGCAGACGACAGCACCCGCAGCAGCAGGCTGGCTGCATTCACACCGGCGGGCAGAGCAGCTTCGGCTGTGAAGGGCTGCCCGGGACCCAGGTCCAGCGTGCGGTCCAGCAGCACGCGGTCCTCGCCGGTCAGCGTCACCCGCGCGCCGGGCTGGCGCGAAACCGCGTAGACGCCCACCCGCGCCAGGGCGCCTTCCACTTCCAGGTTGACCGCCGCGTGCAGGTTGGCGTTTTTCATCCCGCCGATCTCCTGCACCGGATACCAAAACTGGCTGAAAATTTTGGTCTCGTGCGGCATGATCCAGGAAAAATCCGGCTGGTTGTCGGTGTACACCCCCGCCATCAACTCCAGGTACTCGCCTGTATCGTCCATCAGGTTCTTCTGCCAGGTATGGCCAAACGGGCCGTTGCCCCAGGTGAAGAACTTCTTGCCCGGCGAGACCGCCGCGTCAGCCACGTGCACCACCCCTGCCTTGCGCTGGTGGTCATACCCGCCGAAGAACTCGTATCTCGAGGGCGCCGCGAAGAAAGAGGAGGCGTTGGGCGAATTCGCCCAGTAGCTGATGTCGGTGCCTTCGCCGTAGTCGTAGCCGAAGGAGGTGCCTTTGGCAATTGGATAACTGATCACCGGGTTTTTGACGTGGTAGACGGCGTAATGCACGTCGGGCGGGAAAATCACCTGGTATTGTTCGTTGATGTGCACGCCGGCGTTGGCCCACCACATGAAAGACTGCGGGGACGACGTACGGTTATACAGGCGCACTTTCGTCTCGACAAAGGCTTTACCCGGATAAAGGCAAATCCCCACCATGCCCTTGGTGCGATTGAGTGGGTCGTGCTCGCCCATCCAGACGGTTTTCGAGCCGTCCGTATGCTCCTCGATGCTGAAATGGGTCGGGTCGAAGGTGGTCGGGCGGTGATGCTGCGGCCAGTTGAACTCCACCCCGCCTGAAATCCACGGCCCGAACAACCCGATCAAAGCCGGCTTGATCACCTTGTGCCGGTAGAAGAAATCGTAGCCGTTGGTTTTATCCAGGCCGGCAAAGATGCGCCCGCCGATTTCCGGCAGCAGGATCATCTGCAGGTACTCGTTCTCCAGCACCACCGCATTGTAGGAGTGGTCGACTTTTTCGCTGGACAGGCGGTCGATGTAAGGATGGGGGTAAATGTTGCCCTTTGCGCCTTGAATATTGCGGTTTTCAAAGAACATCGGGTTGCGGTCTGGATCGAGCGCCGGGTAGGTGGGGATATTCATGCGCTCTACCCGCGCGGTGACGGGGAAGGAGGGGTTGGTCATTCGGTTTCTTTCCTGTGACACAGACGAATCCGGCAACCCGAAAACTGGTTGCGGTAACAAGAATCCTATAATGAAACAGGCGGCAGGTCAACCGGAAACGAGTGCCTGGGTGGCGGCTTTCTCTGCGGGCACGACAGCGCCGTGCCCCTGCATATTGAAATCTACCCTGGCGCCTGCATACCTTGGGGGTTGATTTCTCACGGCTGACAACCCCAACGTGGGCGTCAATCCTCCAGCGGCGGCAGCGCATCGAAGTCCGCCAGTGGGGCGCGGTAAACGTTGCAATAACCGCTGCGGTCGCTGGTGAAAATCACGTAGCTGCCGCTTGGGTCAATGCGCGGATGCGGATGCGCCTGTTGAATGTGCATCGACGAATCGTGGCGGCACAGCAGGCGGGGACCCTGGTAGCGCTCGCCGTCCCAGCGCCACACGCGGATGGCGCCACCCCCGTCGCCCACCACCAGGCGCTCGTCCAACGAGAAGATGTGCCCGGTTTGCCCGGGGAAGGCGTTCTCCACCCGCTGCGTGTCGTCCCAGCGCGCCCGTCCCAGGATGTGCCGCCCGTCCACCAGCCGCCCGTGATACCCCACCTGCAGCCCGTCGGCAAACCAGTATTCATGCCCCACGATCTCGCCCGGTTGGGTTGGGCGAATCTTCCACACCTGCCCGGTCGTGGCATCCAGCCCCCAGATGCGCTGGTCAACCCTGTCCCAAGGCCCCTCGTGGCACAGCGTGAGCAGGTGACTCTGCGTGGGCGAGGTGTTGACGTGCCCGATCCAGCAGCGCTCCTCGAAAACCACCTCCGCGCCCGAGCCATCCACGGCAGCGCGCACCACCTGGCTGAGCGGTCTGGCAGCCCAGGTCTCGGCGAAGCCCACATAACCACGCAGCAGGTCGGTCTCGATGTGGTCCGACTGATCCTCCCAGGCGCCGAAATAGACGAAGCGACCATCGGCCGAGCAGTTGGTCTGCGAAATGCACCAGCGCGGGTCGATCTCGCACACCACCCGCAAGCGCTTGCTCTCCAGGTCGACCGCCGTAAGGCGCAGGTCGTGCCAGAAGTAAGCCTCTTCGATTCGCGGGTTCTTGCAGGCGCGCACGAATTCCAGCTCGCGCGGCAGGGGCACCGGCGCCAGGTCGGTGAGCTGCTCCAGCTCGCCGCTCTCCAGGTCAAGCCCGAACAGGTTGGTGCGGTTGTTGCGGTCTGAGCTGATCAGCAGCTTGCGCCCGCCGGCGTACCAGCCCGGGTTGGTGAAATAGAAATGATGGGAATGCCCGCGGTAATCGGTAAGCTGGGTCACCTCCACGCCGGAGGCGCGGTCGCGGTAGGAAAATTTTTCAGCCGGCATACATCCTCCGCAGAAGATTATACCGGACGAGGGCAACCTGTTTTCAGGCTGGCGTGCTTTCCTGCGCTCGGAATTTCCCCGCGACCCATTCCAGCAAGGCCGCCAGGGTCAGGATGATGCAAAAGTAAAACATGATCTCGAAAACAGCCACCAGCACCGCCGCCCACGGAGCCGCTCCCTGGAGGGCAGGCGGTGAGGTGACGATGCCCCTTTGCAGCGCCCACAGGTGGGTCAGCGCCCCCCACACCCCGCCGAACAGGCAGAACCACAGCGTGGCGCGCCCTCGCAGGCGCGAAGCGATCCAGGCGGCCAGCAGTGTTCCCGCCGTTTCCAACAGCGCCATCGCCGGCGGCAGCCATTGCGGCGGGATACCGGCAAAGACAAACCGGTAGACGCTCTGCCAATAGCCGCTGATCGCCCAGGCCCAGATCAAGAACCAGGTCAGGTATCCGCTGATCGCCAGCCAGGGCAGCAGGCGGCGGAAGCGGTCCGTGGAAATCCGCCAGGTCAGCAGCGGGACGGCCAGCAAATCCAACACGACGAAGAGCAGGGTGCCCTGCAGCAAGACCTGCGTGGTGATTTTAAAGCCTTCGGGTAGCTCCATTTGCTCCCCCCAACGTATGGATCAGCGAGCCTTGACGCCGATCAGCAAGCCGCGCCCGGTCAACCCCTCCGGGTCGAAACTGGCCTCCAGACCCACCGCGCTGAAAATGTCCAGTTGCTCCTGGATCTCGAACAGCCCCAGTTCGTGCCGCTCAACAATGTGTTGGGTGCCTTGCGGGGTGCCGATCAGGTAGTGCAGGTCGAAGTAAGAAAGTCTCCCATCCACCAGGCTGGTGGAGACGCGCGCGATCTTCAACTCTGGCTCATCCACCAGCGTGGCGTGCACCGTGCCCGGTTTCCAGACTGCCGGGGTGAGCCAGGGCTCCACCACCAGCACCCCACCCGGCTTGAGGTGATCTGCCATGCGCTGCACCGCCTGCTTCACCCGGTCGAGGGTTTTCAAGTAGCCGATCGCGCTGAACAGGCAGGTGATCACGTCGTATTGGATGCCCAGGTTAAACTCCGCCATATCGCCCAGGTAGAGCGGTACGCCCGGCAGGCGCGCGCGGGCCACCTCCAGCAGCTCGCCTTCGATGTCGAGACCGGAGACGTCGAAGTAATTGCGCAGGTACTCGAGGTGCTTGCCGGTGCCGCAAGCCACGTCGAGCAACTGGCGGGTGCGGCCGGTGGAGTACCTGGAGAGCAGCGCCGCCAGCTTCTCGACCTCGCCGCGGTAATCCTTGAAGGCGTAAATCTTGTCGTAATACTGGGCCGAAAGGGTAAACATGTTCAAACCTCGCCGAAAAATTCCCTATTCCATTGTACAACTACCAGGGATTTCGATACGGGTCAGCGACCGTCCAGATCCACAGCGCCCGGCGGACCGTCCAGCTCGATGTCGATGATCGTGTCGATCGCCTGCCGGTCTGCATCCGGCACCCGCACCAGCAGCTCGCCGTTGGGCTTTTCGATGATCACCTCGTTCGAGGTCAGCGAGCGCACGCGCAGCACGCGCTGCGGCAGGTCGGGGATGAGGATCGTATCCTCGGGCCAGTCGATCACATGGGCGTAGAGGTGGTTGTCGCGCCAGGTAAAACCGCCCCAGGGCTGGCTGGGGAACGGCCCGCCGCTTGTGGCGTACAGGCTCTCGCCGTATTCGGCCAGCCAGCGGCCCACCTGCGCCAGACGGCGGACCTGGCGGGCTTCGATCTGGCCGTCTGGCGTGGGTCCCACGTTGAGCAGCAGGTTGCCGCCACCTGTCACCACGCGGACCAGCAAATGGATGATGTTGCGCAGCGAGCGCACCGACCGGTCGGGCATCCACCCCCACGACTCAGCCAGCGCGTCACAGGTCTCCCAGGCGCGCTTCACGTTAAAATCGCCCACCTTGCGCTCCGGGGTGATGAAATCGCCCTCCCAGCCGCAGCGGTTGTTGATCACGATGTCGGGCTGCAGCGAGCGGATCATCGCGACCAGCTTTTCGCCTTCCCAAAACGGCCGGCCAGGGTAGCGCTTCTGCTGCGGCCATTGCGTGTCGCGCGAGCGCCAGCCGCCCGGC
>JARKOV010000030.1 GCA_029975965.1 Anaerolinea sp.
AACCTGCGTACTCGAATTGACATGTCCAAAGACTTCAATGCCGGGATTAAAAAGCTCGACGAGGAACTCGACAAAAAGGGCCTCTAGCCCACAACCTGCGCGATTACCTGAGCTAGCCGCGCGGCCCAACCACTGAACATCAAAGGAGCCGGGAGTCATCCTGGCTCTTTTTTTGCCGCGCCGCCGGGTTTCCAGGGGCAAGCCAGGCCAATCGCATCAAACTGAAAAAACATCTCACCGCAGGAAACACGGAGGACACAGAGGAGCAAACAAGTTCACCCGCTTTTGATTCGCGGCTTTTGTGGCACGGGTTTTTCTGATTTTTGTTTTTCTCCGCGTTTTTTCCTGGCGTTTTGGCGGTTCATCCTGTTCTTGATGCGTTGCCCTGAGGGGCAAGCGCCCAGCCCAGCACAAATCTCATTTTTAATATATACTCAGACTTAAGGCAAAATTGCGACACAAGGAAACTTACGAACCCTCATGCTCAGGGAACTCATCCGCTCACTCCTGACGCCGCCCGTCTTCGAGGACGAGGAACAGACCCGGGCTGCGTTTCTCCTCAATACCATTCTGCTGGCGCTGCTGGTTCCCGCCATCCCTGAGTTGCTCATCACCCTTGTTCAGGGCAATCCAGAGGACACGCTGACGATCATCGGCCTGATCGGGGTCATCCTGATTCTGCTGGCTCTCATGCGCCGGGGGCAGGTCTATCTCGCCAGTGTGCTGATCTCGCTGGCGGTCATGGGCGCGGTGACGCTGTTCGTGCTGACCGGCAACGGCCTGCACGATCTCGTGATCCTCGGCTATCCGCTGGTGATGGTTCTGGCCAGCCTGCTGCTGGGCAAACATGCACCGCTGCTGTTCTGTCTGCTCGCCCTGTTCTGCCTGACCGGGGTCTACCTGGCCGAAAGCGCCGGCCTGGTGGATACCCCCTTTCGAGGTCTGTCCGGCCCCGAAGACCTGGGAATCATCGCCATCCAGCTCGGCCTGACCGCCGGTTTCCTTCGGGTGATGATCGCCGGCCTGCACAGCAGCCTGGACCGCGCCCGCCGCAACGAGGCGCGGCTGGCCGAGGCCAACCAGGAACTCGAACATGAAGTGGCCGAACGGGCTGCCGTCCAGGCCGAGATCCAGTACCTCAACGACCAGCTTGAGCAGCGCGTCGCCAACCGCACCGCTGCTCTTCAGGCCGCCAACGAGCGCCTGATCGCGCTCAGCCGGGTCAAGGACGAATTCGTCTCCAACGTCTCGCACGAGCTGCGCACGCCCATCACCAGCCTCAGACTGCGCCACCACCTGCTGGTTCGCCAGCCGGAGCGCAGCGCCGAGCACCTCGAGGTCGTGAAGCGCGAGATCGACCGCCTGGAGTCCCTGATCGAAGACCTGCTCACCCTATCGCGGCTCGATCAGGATCGGATCGAGTTCAAGCTCGGCCCGGTCGACCTCAACGCCCTCATTGCCGACTACGTCTCCGACCGGCAGCCGCTGGCCGCCGGCCGCATGCTGGACCTGGCCTTCACCCCGGCTCCGGGCCTGCCCCTCGTCCAGGCGGACGGCCACCTGATCGGGCAGGTGATCGGCATCCTGCTCACAAACGCGCTCAACTACACACCCAGCGGGGGCCGGATTAGCGTCAAGACCTGCCTGCGGGCCACCGGCGAAGTCACCTGGGCCGGCTTCAGCATTCAGGATACCGGGCCGGGAATCCTCCCGGAAGAACAGGGCGAGATATTCACCCGTTTCTACCGGGGCGAGGCGGGCCGCGCGTCCGGCATCCCCGGCACCGGGCTAGGGTTGGCCATCGCCCAGGAGATCGTCGCCCGCCATCAAGGCAATATCGAAATCGCCAGCGCGGGCATCCCCGGTAACGGAACCACCTTCAGCGTCTGGCTGCCGCTGCCGTGATCCGGCCCCAACCCTGGGCCACCTGGAAAACACCCCCGATCACCAGCGGCGTGAATCAGCGTTTGTCGGCTTCCTCAGTAAGGGACTGGATGCGCTGGAAGGCATCTTCCCGGCTCGACGCGATCAGCATACGGGTGTCGTCGCCATATACGCGCGAAAGCAGGCTGATCGTCGAACGCGCGAATGGATGTGGATTGATCAGAAAAAAGTAGCCGGCATTGGGGTAGCGCGGGATGCGTCCAATCAACCGTTTCAGGTGCAGCAGGGCATTCCCCTGCGGCCTGCGCCCGACCATGCCAAACTCGATTATGCAGTGGGCCTTGTGATCGAGTCCATTGGTCATCTCCAGGCAGTCAAGATGTTTTTGTTCAAAGTCGGGCCAATCCCAGGGGTCCGTCAGAACGATTTCAATCAGTCTTTTTTCTTCATTGAACCAGCGGACGTCGATACCCATTGCTTCCTCTTTCGCACAATACCCAGGTCACGATCACTTCATTTCGCCCAACTATCATGAAATATCCAGGAATTCTTTGGAGTGATCTTACAACGACACCCTTGATCAGCGTTCCACTCCAGGGCCACCTATTCTCCCGGAGCAGGGGCCATCCAGTCCATTCCCCCGGCCACATGAACGCCGGAGCGCGGCATACCCAGCCCCCATGATCGCCGCACACACCCCGCGCGACGGGCACGACGCCACCGGGATGCCCGGCCCGTTCATCCGGGGAGGTCGACCTGGGCGGGCGCCCCGTCGACCAGCGCCGGCCGGCGTCCTATGATCCCTGGCGCATGGCCTTAATACGCCTCAAAACATCGTCCACGTTGCCGGTGACGATCAGATTGGGATCCTGCCCATACACGCGCACCAACAAGCCGATCAGCGAGCGCGCGAAAGAATGGGGATTGACCAGAAAACAGGCGGCCGCATTGGGGTAGGCCCTGGTCTGCTGGGACATCCGTTTCAAATGCATCAGCGCATTACCCTGTGGCCTGCGGCCCTTTCCGGAAAACTCGACGATGCAGTAGACGGGGTAGTCGACCGCAGTGGTCAACTCCAGGCCTTGAAAGTACCGCTGCTCAAATTCGGGCCAGTCCCAGGGATCTCTTAGAACCAGTTGAACAATTGTTTTGTCGTCATTGAACCAGTTCACATCGATCGCCACAGGGAATCTCCTCTTGGATAATTGCTTGTTCTATTATCACGCAATTTCGCCAAACCGTTGTAAAAAAATTACGAATTCTTCATAAATAACACACAAAAGCAATTCTTTAGCAACACCCCGGTCACTCATGTCTGGAGCGCGGTATACTCTCCCCTGTGACTGTCGACCCCACCCAGGAGAGTCGCATCGTGGAATCGATGACGTTCCAGGCCATGAACCTCGCCGTCTTCCGCGGAGAGCCGCTGCCGCACGTCTTCTTCCAGCCACGCATCGAGCCGTGGTACCACTGGCACCAGCTTTTCGGCCAACTGCCGGAAGCGTATGCGCGCATGGACATCCCCACGTGGTTCGATCACCTCGACTGCTCGATGCGCTACGTGCACTACTACACCGGCATGCCCAACCCGATCGTCCAGGAGTTCGACCCGGCCGTGCGCGTCCAGGAGCGCTTCACGGGGGAGCACGGGGTCAAAGTCTACCCGACGCCCCACGGCGACCTGGTCGAGGAGTTGACCCTGACTCCCGACCGCGAATGGCGCGTGACCGAGTTCGCCGTCAAAGCTGTGGACGATCTCAAAAAGCTGCGCTGGCTGTACGAACACACAACTTTCCGCTATTCGGCCGAGCACTTCGCGCAAGGCATGGCCCTGGTCGGCGCGCGCGGCGAACCGCAGTTCTGGACGGTGCGCAGCCCCTACCAGGCCCTGGCGATCGACTGGATGCGCTACGAGCACTTCATCTACGCCCTGGCCGACCACCGGGCCGAGATCGAAGTCACCCTGGCGGCCATCGACGCGGCCTACGACCGGGTCTTCGCGGAACTGGCCGCCGCGCCGGAAGTGCGGATCGTCAACTTCGGGGAGAACATTCACGGCCACCTGACCGGGCGGCGGCCCTTCGAGGAACTGCTGCGGCCCTGGTACGAGAAGCGATCGGGCCAGCTCCGCGCGGCGGGCAAATTCACCCACATCCACATCGACGGCGCGGTGCGTCCCCTGCTGCCCCTACTGGCCGAGCTGCCCTTCGATGGCTACGAGGCCCTGACGCCGGAGCCGCAGGGCGACGTGACATTAGAGGAAATCGCGGCCCACATCGGCGACAAAGTCCTGCTGGATGGCATCCCGGCGGTGCTGTTCATGGAGCCGTACACCCGCGACGACTTGATGGCCTGCGTGGAGCGCCTGGTCGAACTGTTCCACCCGCGCCTGATCCTGGGCGCGTCGGACGAGGTACCGGAGGGCGCGGACGAAGAAGCCATCGAGCGCGTGCGGCTGATCGCGGAATGGAGCCGGGGACATTGATGCCACGGTCATGACGCGCCCGCCGAGCGGGGGCCAACTGGGCTTGTAGGCTACCCCCTAATTCGCCGCCTGGCCGAGCCTGAAGGCCTCTTCCCGGTTGGCGACGATGCGGATGCGCTGCGCTTCCTGGCGATAGAGGCGCAACAGCACATCGATGATGGCGCGGGCAAACGGATTGGGATTCACCAGATAGATAATCCCGGTCCTGGGATGCGTGTTGGTATGCTGGAAAATCCGCTTCAGATGAACCAGGCTGTTGCCTTCCGGCCTGCC
>JARKOV010000031.1 GCA_029975965.1 Anaerolinea sp.
GCGGCGAAGATGCGCCTCAGCCAACCCTTTTTACAGCGAAAATCCCGAAGTTAATACAGCCGCTTGTTATCGAAGCTCTGCAGCGCCTTCATGTAATTGGCGCGCTCGAACGCCGCCGGCTCGGCCACGGCTTTCTGGCTCATCGAGCCCTGCATCTGGCGGATCGACTCGTACTCGTAGCTCTCCATCCAGGCGGTCATGTCGCTCAGCATCTCGCTGATGCGCCCGATGCCGTGCTGGAGCAGCTCCGAGGCGAGCATGGCCACGTTCGCGCCGGCCATCATCGCCTTGAGCACATCCTGCCCGGAGTGCACCCCCGAGGTGAGCGCCAGGTCGCAGGTCACCCGTCCATAGAGGATGGCGATCCAACGCAAGGGCAGGCGCAGCTCGCTCGAGGTGCTCAACTGCAGGTTGGGATTCACTTCGAGGGTCTCGATGTCCAGGTCGGGCTGCATGAAACGGTTAAACAGCACCAGGCCATTCGCCCCAGCCAGCGCCAGGTTATTTGCCAGGTTGGGCAGCGCGGTGAAGAATGGACTGAGCTTGACCGCCAGCGGAATCTTGACCTGCGCGCGCACGTTCTTGACCAGCTCGATGTAATTCTCTTCCAGCTCTTGGCTGGTGATCGCCGGGTCGGTCACGATGTAGTACATGTTCAATTCAAGCGCATCTGCGCCGGCCTGTTCGATCTTCTTCGCGTAATCCACCCAGCCGCCCGATGAAACGCCATTCAGGCTGCCGATCACCGGGATGCTCACCGCCTGTTTCGCCTTGTGGATCAGCTCGAGGTAATCTTCCGGTCCGACGTTGTAGCTGTCCAGGTTGGGGAAGTAAGTCAGCGACTCGGCAAAAGTCTCCGTGCCGCGGCTCAAATAATGGTCGAGGGCCAGGCTCTCGTGGGTGATCTGCTCCTCGAAGAGCGAGTACATCACCACCGCGCCCGCGCCGGCTTCTTCCAGGCGCTTGATCCCTTCCAATTTCTTGGAGATGGGCGATGCTGAAGCCACCACCGGGTTCTTCAATTTCAGGCCGAGATAGGAAGTTGACAGGTCTGCCATACGGGTCTCCTTGAGCAGTCGGTATCCGGCGACCCGCAGCGGTCAACCGTTGCGGGTCGCATCGGGCTGGCTGTTATTTTTCCTCTTCGTCGTGGCCGTTGTATTGGATGGCGGCCATCTGTTTGTAGAGATTCCAGCGTTTCTGGACGTCGTCGCGCGCCGCGCGCATCAACTGTTCTGCGCGCGCTTCGTCGGACTGGACCAACATGCGGTAGCGCGTCTCGTTGTAGGCGTATTCCTGCACGTCCACCGTCGGGTCTTTCGACTCGATCAGCAGCGGGTTCTTGCCTTCCGCCGCCAGCATCGGGTTGTAGCGGTACAGCGGCCAGATGCCCGAGTTGACTGCCAGCTTTTGCTGGTCGAGGCCTTTGCGCATGTCGATGCCGTGGGCGATGCAGTGGCTGTAGGCGATGATCAGCGACGGTCCATCGTAGGCGTCGGCCTCGAGGAAGGCGCGCAGGGTCTGCTGGTCCGAAGCGCCCATCGCCACCTTCGCCACGTACACGTAACCGTAGGCCATGGCGATCATGCCCAGGTCCTTCTTGGGCAGGCCTTTGCCCTTGGCGGCAAACTTGGCCACCGCCGCGCGCGGCGTGGACTTGGAGGACTGCCCGCCGGTGTTGGAATACACCTCGGTGTCGAGCACCAGCACGTTGACGTTGCGCCCGGAGGCCAGCACATGGTCGAGACCGCCGTAGCCGATGTCGTAAGCCCATCCATCACCGCCCACGATCCACACGCTCTTCTTGACCAGGAAATCGGCCACCCCGGCCAGGTTGCCCGCGCGCGGGTCTTTGATGCCCTTGAGCGCCTCTTTGAGCGCCGCCACGCGCTCGCGCTGCTCGCGGACGCCGGTCTCGGTGGTCTGGTCGGCGTTCAGGATGCCGTCCACCAACTGCCCGCCCAGGCTGCCCGACAGGCCGGTCAGCAGCTCGCGGCCGTACTCGTTGAGCTTGTCGATGGTCAGGCGGAACCCGAGGCCAAACTCGGCGTTATCTTCGAAGAGCGAGTTCGACCAGGCCGGGCCGCGCCCTTCCTCGTTCTTGGCCCACGGGGTGGTCGGCAGGTTGCCGCCGTAGATCGAGGAGCAGCCGGTGGCATTGGCGATCACGGTGCGGTCGCCGAACAGTTGCGAGAGCAGCTTGAGGTAAGGCGTCTCGCCGCAACCCGCGCAAGCGCCGGAGAACTCGAACAGCGGGCGCAACAGTTGCGAGTTTTTCACCGTCGTCGCCGGGATCTTCCCCGGTTCGAGGTCGGGCAGAGTCAGGAAGTACTCCCAGTTCTCGCGCTCTTGCTCGCGCACAGGCGGCTGGGCGATCATGTTGATCGCCTTGCGCCCGACCTGGGTCTTATCTTTGGCGGGGCAGGCTTCCACGCACAGCGCACAGCCGGTGCAGTCTTCCGGAGCCACCTGGATGCTGAACTGGGTGCCCGGCAACTCGCGGAACTTGGCGTCGGTGTGCTTAAACGTCGCCGGAGCGCCTTCCAGCAGGGCCGGCTCGTACACTTTCATGCGGATCACGGCGTGCGGGCAGACAAAGACGCATTTGCCGCACTGGATGCAGATGCCTGGGTCCCACTCGGGGATCTCGAGCGAGATATTGCGCTTCTCGTATTGAGCGGTTCCGGTCGGGTAGGTGCCGTCGACCGGCATGACCGACACGGGCAGTTGGTCGCCCTCGTAGACCATCATCGGGGAGAGCACCGCGCGCACGAACTCGGGGGCGTCGGGGCTCACCGCCGGGCGGCGCCCTTCGGCAGCGCTGACCTGCGCCGGGACGCTCACCTCGTGCAGGTTGGCCAGCGTGCTGTCCACCGCGTCGTAGTTCATCTGCACCACCGCGTCACCGCGCTTGCCGTAGGTCTTCTTGATCGACTTCTTGATCTCGTCGATCGCCTGCTCGCGCGGCAGAACGCCCGAGATGGCGAAGAAGCAGGTCTGCATGATGGTGTTGATGCGCCCGCCCATGCCGGTCTGGTGGGCCACTTCATAGGCGTCGATCACGTAGAAGCGCAGCTTCTTTTCGATGATGTCGTTCTGCACCTCGCGCGGCAGGTATTGCCAGACTTCGTCCTTGCCGTAAATGCTGTTGAGCAGGAACACAGCGCCGGGGCGCGCGTAGCGGGTCATGTCCAGGCGCTCGAGGAAGGAGAACTGGTGGCAGGCGACGAAATCGGCCTGGTTGATCAGGTACGGCGCCCGTTGAGGCTTGGGGCCAAAGCGCAGGTGCGTGATGGTCACCGAGCCCGATTTCTTCGAGTCGTAGACGAAATAGCCCTGGGCGTAATTGCCGGTCTCTTCGCCGATGATCTTGATCGAGTTCTTGTTCGCGCCCACCGTGCCATCTGCGCCCAGGCCGAAGAAAACGCATTGCTTGGTGGTCGGGTCGGCGATCTGGAAAGCGGGGTCGAAGTCCAGGCTGTTGTGGGTCACGTCGTCGTAGATGCCCACGGTAAAGTGATTCTTGGGCTCCGCCTTGAGCATCTCCTCGAAAACCGCTTTGACCATCGCCGGGGTGAACTCTTTCGACGAAAGGCCGTAGCGCCCGCCGATGATGCGCGGCATGACTTTGAAGGGGGCCGTGCCCGTGGTCAGGCCCTCGTTCACCGCGGCGATCACGTCGGTGTAGAGCGGCTCGCCGATCGCGCCGGGCTCCTTGGTGCGGTCGAGCACGGCGATTGTGCGAGTCGTCGCGGGCAGGGCCTTCATCAGGTGTTCCACCGAGAAAGGCCGGTAGAGGTGCACGGTGAGGACGCCCACTTTCTCGCCTTGCGCCGCGAGGAATTTCCCGGTCTCTTCGGCGGTCTCAGCCCCCGAGCCCATCAGCACAATCACCCGCTCGGCATCCGGGGCGCCGGCGTAATCGAAGAGATGGTAAGCGCGACCGGTCAATTGGGCGAACCTGTCCATCGTCTTTTGCACAATGGCAGGGGTCTTCAGGTAAAAGGGGTTGACCGTCTCGCGCCCCTGGAAGTAGACATCGGGGTTCTGCGCCGTGCCGCGCAACACCGGGCGGTCGGGGCTGAGCGCTCGCGCGCGGTGCGCCCGGACCAGGTCGTCGTCCATCATCGCACCCAGGTCTTCAGCGCCGAGTTGCTCGATCTTCTGC
This sequence comes from Anaerolinea sp., assembly GCA_029975965.1. The sequence continues at coordinate 4,169 of JARKOV010000031.1, forward strand.
ACCTCGTGCGAGGTGCGGAAGCCGTCGAAGAAGTGCAGGAACGGCACGCGAGCCTCCAGCGTGGCGGCGTGAGCGATGAGCGCCATGTCGTGCGCCTCCTGCACCGAGCGTGAAGACAGCAGGGCGAAACCGGTCGAGCGCACCGACATCACGTCGGAATGGTCGCCGAAGATCGAGAGCGCCTGCGCAGCCAGGGAGCGGGCCGAAACATGGATCACCGCGGGGGTCAATTCCCCGGCGATCTTGTACATGTTGGGGATCATCAGCAGCAGGCCCTGTGAGGCGGTGAATGTGGTGGTCAGGGCGCCGGTCTGCAGCGCGCCATGCACCGCGCCCGCAGCCCCGCCTTCCGACTGCATCTCCACCACCATGGGCACCGTGTTCCACAGGTTGGGGACGTTTTTCGCCGACCATTCGTCGGCCCATTCGCCCATATTCGAGGAGGGCGTGATCGGGTAGATGGCAATCACCTCGCTCAGGCGATAGGCTACGTGGGCGACCGCCTCGTTGCCGTCGATCGTTACATGTTGGCGAGTACTCATGCGGGAACTCCTGTAATGAGATTCTTTTCAAATGGCCGGGTTGCCCCGGCCTCGAGATCATCGATCATCGCAGCGGATTATTCTTTCTCAACCTATAGATTTTATGGTAAATCGGACAATGGATGAAGTAATTTTGGTCTTAAAATACCGCTAACTTTGTCACAATTGATTAGACAGCGCAGATTGGATGAGGTTGGGCACGGACGCGCCCAACCTCATCCAATCTGCGCATTTTTAAACCTTGGGCGGGCGGCGCATGGACATACGCCGCCCGCCGCACCACAATTAGGGAGGCACCTAAGTTGTTGTCGGAAGTTCGTTTACCCCCAACCAGAGATGGTTCGGGAGCACCTGGCGGCTGGGGCGCAGCTCGATCCCGCCGGCCGGCTGGCCCTCGGGTCTGATCATGCTGGGATGGACGAAACACAGGTTCGGGCTGGCGCCGTATTTCTTCTGGTAATAAGCTGCCGCGCGCATCACCTTGGTCGGCAGGTCGGTCTTCGGGTCGTTGTCGAACCACAGCATTCCGGTACGCATAAAATCCTCCTTCGATGTCGCTGCACACGATGTGCAGTGCAAGCTCCGTACCCGCTTCAGGCCGGGATGCGGAATTTCAGCCAGTTCTCCTGGATGCGCACGGCAAACAGGGTTGGATCGTCGAACATGGCCAGCTCCTCGTCGCCGAGCTGGAGACTCTGCCGGTAGACCTCGCGGTCGAGGGTCGGGCCAAGGATGCGGCTTTTGAACAGGCGCACCCAACGCCCCAGCCCCGGCAGCGATTCGGCCGCCACGGCCGCCACCGGCCAGATTTTGACCCCCGGTCCCTCTTTGACCAGCCAGTCGAAGTTGACCCGCGCGTCGTATTCCAGTTGCGTGGCCGCCGACAGGTCATCGACCACCAGCAGCACTGCCGGACCGTTGATGCTGCCGGTGCGGCGCTGGTCGGCCCAGGTGGAGAGCTTGAGCAGCCAGCGGTCGCAATTGCCGTCTTCCAGGCTTTCGACGCCCAGGCAATGGCGCGCCGTGGCCCCCTCGAGCCAGTCCTGCCATTCCAACGGCTGGCTGCTGAGCACCAGGAACTGCACGTTGCGCGGCGAGTTGAGCGCGGCGGCGGTGTGCAGCAGCGTGCGCAGCACCGCCAGGCGCTGCTCGCGCTCGTCGCTGGCGACCAGCAGCGCGCCGGGGCCCGGGTCCGAAAGGTCGAGCAGCACCGGCAGCTCGTCGTCGCACATCCCCAGGATGGCGGTTTGCTGCGGTAGGCCGACCAACCCGGCCAGCAACCCTTCCATCGCGGGGCTGAGCGCGGCGCGACCGCTGCCGCTCTTGGCGCCGGCCTGCCGGAAGAGGCGCGGGATGCGCAACTTCAGCTCGGCCGGGCTGGGAATGGCGAACGGCGGGCGGGGAGCGGGGGTACCTGGTTGAATCTCGGTCATCGCATCCATCTCTGCTAGATAGAACAAGTGTTCAATTCCCATTATAACGACGATTCCGGGTTTGTCAAGAGTTAATTTAGAACATTTGAACTATCCTGGCGAGACGTCCGGATTGTACTGGTTATTTTCTGTATTGAAACCCACCCAATGTTAGGATACGTAAAGCCGCCGGCGACCCGCAGGGTGCCCTGCAGGCCGGGTAAGAAGCCCCAATTCACCATAGAAAGAGTATGGCGCACCCGAAAGGTGCGCCATACTATTTCTACAGATTCACAAATTCATCCAAAAGGGAGAAAACCGGGCA
>JARKOV010000032.1 GCA_029975965.1 Anaerolinea sp.
CTCCACGCAACAACTCATATTAAAACACAGCATTTGGGGTGTTTTGCCGCGGCGTAGCTGCCGCAAAACACCCCTAAATCTGGTTTTTAAGATATCTTCTACTCAGTCTGGGTCGGTTGAGGCGGCAACCTGCACGGTCGCATTGTCGCCGGACGACTTCGGCAGGCGAAATTTAAACCAGGCCGGGATCACCGTGACCAGCGCAACCCAGGCGGTGATCGTAAAGGGCAATTTCGGGCTGATCCGCTCGTAAAGCTGGCCGCCAATGGCCGGGGCCGGCAAAGAGAACAATCCCAGGCTGGATTGCAGCAACCCCATGCCTGTCCCGCGCAAGTGCTCCGGGATGGCCTTGGTCACCAGCGAGGAAAATGCCGGCGACATCAACCCGACCCCCAGCCCGAACAGGCCAAACGAAGCGGCAAAGCCCCAGAACCCAACCGCGTTGACGAACACCATCATCGCGACAAATTCGAACAGAAAGCCCAGCACAATCGAGACTCGCTCACCTTTTTTATCCGCCAGCCAGCCCCCCGCCATATTGGTGGTCATCATCGCGATCGAGAAGACCGCGTTCAAGACGCCAATTTGCTGGACGGTGATGCGGCCGAACTGATCCATATACAGCGGCATGAGGGTGAAAGACATCGAAAAAGCCACGTCGCGCACCCCGTCGGTGAGCAGCAACCAGGTGATTACCCCGCCCGCTACCACCAACCCGAACATCCCGCCCAGGTTTTCCTTCAGGCTGGCCATCGTCAACGCCTGGGGGGCGGCTTCTTTGCCGCGCGCCGCCGTTCGCGCCATCGCCACCCGCAGCAAAGTGGCGACGAAATAAATGACCGAGGCGACCAGCAGCATCGGTTTGAAGCCATAGGTGCCTGCCAGCCAGCCCCCCAATGCCGGCCCAATGATGCCCACCACGCCGTAGATCATTTCCACCACCCCGAAGACCCGCGCGCGGTTCTTCTCATCCGATTGTTCGGCGATGAAAGCCCCAAAACTCGGCGCAACCAGCGAGCGGGTCACGGCGGCCAGGCCTTCACCCAGGAGCACCCACTGCCAGGTCGGCGCCAGGATCAGCCCCACGTACGAAAGCACGCCGGATACGCTGCCCATGGCAATGCTGCGTAGCCGGCCCAATTTGTCGGAGATCCACCCGCCGATGATCTGCAAGACCAACGGGATAATCTGGTAGATGGTGAAGAAGAAACCCACCTGCATCACGCTGGCATTCAAGTCTTTCAAGTACAACGGCAAAATTGGGTTGTACATTTGCCCGGCGATGTTGGCCAGGATCATCGCCAGCAAGAACAGCTTGAGGGTATTGTTCAGCAACGGAGCTTTCTTGTCTGCCATGGTCAGGTCTTCTTATTTCAATGTCTGGGTTGCCCGCTCGTATCCCGGCCGGATCTCTTTCTCAAAGGTATGGTATTCGCGCGAGACGTGCATACCGGCTTTCTCATACAGGCGGGTCGCCCCGGTCAGCGACTGGGCATCGACGCCCAGGCCAACTTTACGGAAGCCTCGCCGGTAAAATTCGGCGAAGGCGGTCCGTAGCAATGCGTACCCCACCCCTCGCCCACGCCATTCCCGGCGCACCCCCAGCGTGTTGACCCAGGCCATCGTCGGGTCTTCATCGGTGTGGGGGGTGCAAAAGCATGTGCCCGCCGCCTGGTCTCCATCCATCGCCATGAACCACACGCTCGGATCGAAATGGGGGTTGGTGGAAGCAATATGGCGCCAGCGCTCCAGCGACTGCTCAAACGGTTCTTCCACAAAACCGTAGTGGTCGCGGAAGGAAATGCGGATTGTCCGCACGGCCTCCTCAAAATCG
>JARKOV010000034.1 GCA_029975965.1 Anaerolinea sp.
CCGGAGCTGCCCTGAAACCGTCGGTGACCATCTGCTGCGGTGGATACGTGCGGTGGCTGCGGTGGTTATGCGGTGAAAGGTTTTCTCGTCCCACCGCAGGGTATGGCTCTTTGTTTGTTATTTGTTTTTAGATAGTTATGAAGAAAGAGAAGATAGAGTGCGGTGGTTGCGGTGGTATTTGGGGAATGTCTCTCACGCTGGGCCGGATTTCTCTGGCGGGGGACGCCGGGTTGGTGAGTCAAAAAAATATTTCAGCCCATAGGGGGTGAGACCTCTGGATTTACCACCGCATCCACCGCAAAGGGTATGAAAGCCTTGTCTGGTAAGGGTTTGGCGTGCGGTGGTCATCCACCGCAAGGGACAGCGGTGTTCACCGCACCACCGCAAAAGAAAAGGACGCCCGAGAGCGTCCTGGATGATTACGTCAGTATGGGGTGGAATCAGAGATTGGCGGCCTTGACTATCCGGTACTCGAAGTTCTTGGTGTGGGCGTTGCGCTGCCGGTCGATGTCGAACCCGGCGTCCCGGATGACGTCCAGGTCGTTGCTGATGCGCCGACCAAGCTGGGCGGGCTTCTTGTATTCGAACTCGAGGTTGAATTCCCGGCCGACCCTGCGCAGCGCAGCGAGCAGCCTTCCCGCAGACACCGGTTCCATGGTGTTCTCGTTCTCGAACCTCACCTGGTAGCGTTCGATGAACCCCACCACATGGTTTGCCCGGTCGTCCTCGCCGTAGCGGGCCTTCACATCCACCTCCACCGCGTTCCGACAAGCGTGGAAGAGCGACGCCACCGCCGTTGCGATGGCGTTCGACTCTCGCGCCATCTCCTGGCTGGTGTCGTTGATGGAATGGATCTGCTCGATGAACAGCGGGCTCAGCTCCTCGAGCCCGGTGGCCACCTCGTGCTCCTCGGACCCGGCCAGCATCATCAGGTACATCAGGCTCAGATAGTCGTTGCACCGGCGCTTGCCATGGGTCGGCATGGTTCGGTGCAGCAGGCGCATGACCTGTTTCTGGGCTCCGTCCCGGATCATTGCCAGCACATGGCTGGTCCGCTTCATGATGGCCGAAATGATCAGGTCCCGGTTCTGCTGAATGGCCGAGATGACCTCCGACTCCAGAAAGCAGTCGCTGGCCTGGTTGGCGAGGTCGAAGTTGATGACGCAGGACCTCGACAGGATCTCCGAAAGCTCCCCGCACAGCGGTTCGATGCCGGTGGTATTCAGCAGGCACTTGGTCCGCTCGGTGATGGTCTCGCTGTCGGTGCCGCTCTTGCGTTTCTCCTTGGCGATGCCGGTGATGCTGGTCAGCATGAAGGTGGTCAGATCCTCGGTCATCTGCTTGACCTCGATGTTGTCGAGGACGATGAGCGGGTTCTGCGAGCCATCGGTGTAGTTCGCCGC
>JARKOV010000071.1 GCA_029975965.1 Anaerolinea sp.
CGTATTCACCGAACCGCTGGCGGCGGCGTTGCAGGTTCTGGAACTGGTTCACATCCGGCCGAGCAATCGCGTTCTCGTGGTTGGGGCCGGCAAGCTGGGTATGCTGGTCGCGCAGGTTGTGCGCCTGACGGGCGCCGATCTGGCTGTTGTGGTTCGCCACGACAAACAGGCGGGTCTGCTGCGGGGGTGGGGTATCCCCGTCCTGTACCGCGAGGCTGTACCCGAGGGGGAAGCCGATGTGGTCGTTGACTGCACCGGGCAGGAGCAGGGATTCGCGGATTCGATGGCGTTCGTGCGTCCGCGCGGTGTATTGGTGCTCAAGAGCACCTATCACGGTCTGCCCCAGGCCAATCTGACCCAGGTTGCCGTCCGCGAGGTGACGGTCGTAGGCAGCCGCTGCGGGCCGTTCGCGCCTGCGCTACGCCTGCTGGCTATGGGACTGGTCGACGTCGAGTCGCTGATCGAACACGAGTTCCCCTTCGAGCGCGGGGTGGAAGCCTTTGGGATGGCTTCCGAACCGGGCCGACTGAAGGTCTTGCTTTCCTTCTGAACGCGTGCTTACAGGTTGGGTTTGACCGCAGTCTTGGCCGTGCTGGGTGAGCAGGGCAGGGTGAAGTAGAATGTGGTGCCTTGCCCTACCTGACTCTCCAGCCACATGTTTCCACCGTGGGCTTCCACGATGCGCTTGGCGATGACCAGGCCGAGACCCGTGCCCTGGGTGTAGCCTTCCGTGTCCGCAACCCGGTAGAAGCGCTCGAAGACGTGGGCCTGGTTCTCCTTTGAGATGCCCTGCCCTGTATCCCTGACCAGGACGCGGGCGAGACATTTGCCGTCTTCCTGGTAGCTGTCCAGGTGGATGTGAATCTGGCCATGCTCGTGGTTGTATTTGATGGCGTTGGTCAGCAGGTTCAGCAGTACCTGCTTGAGCTTGCCGCGATCGCCTTCCAACTGGAGTTGGTCGCCATTTACCTGAATCGTGATGTGGCGGTCATGGGCCTGCTGCTGGATGATCGCGACGCTCTCTTCAATGAGCGCGCGCATATCGAAGCGATCAATTTCCAGGCGGGCGCGGCCTGACTCCAGCCGGGCGAGATCGAGAAATTCAGTCGTCATCTTAACGAGTCGATCCGTCTCGCGCTGCATCGTGTCGAGGATTTCCTGGCGCTTTTCGGCGGGCAGACTGGGTCGCTGGAGTAGGCTTGTGCTGGCCTTGATGGCCGCCAGCGGCGTGCGCAGTTCATGAACCAGCTCCGAGATGAAGTCGCTCTGCTGGAAGAGACGCGCATTCTCAATCGCAACCGCCGCCTGGGAAGCGAGGGTCATCAGGGTGTTGATATCTTCCTCGGTGAACGGCGCATCATTGCGCTTATTGAGGGCTTCCAGTGCGCCGATGACCTTGGTATGGGCGCGCATGGGAACGGCTAGCAGGTTGCGCGTACGCATCTTGACCGATTTCTCCACGGCCTGGAACCAGCGAGGCTCGTTGCGCGCGTCGGGAACCAGCACGAACTCCCCATGACTGACGACCCACCCCGCGATACTCCCCTCCTTGGGGACGACAATGGCGTCGCGCGCACCGCTGCTGATATCGGTCGCGGCTTCGAAACGAAGTTCGTCGGTCTGAGGATCGATCAGCAAGATCGAGGCTGCTTCGGTGTTCGTCAGCTCGATGGCCGCCTGGATGATCTGCGTTCGCAGCGCGTTCAGGTCGAGAGTTGAGGACAGTTGGCGGCTGATCTCCATCAGACGCTCGTAGCGGGCAAGCTGCTGGAGATAGTGCGCAGGCACTGATGGAGCACCCTCTGGAGCGTCTTGAGCAAACGAGTCACTGGTTGCCATGAAGTCTACTCCCCCTCAATCACTGCTGCGGCGATCCTGGGTAGGATATCGGCAGCGTTGTCTTGGAACCGGATGGCTGCCTGACGATCCACGTGGGTGTCATCGTAATTGATGACGATCAGATTCGCCCCGTGCTGTCGGGCTATCAGCGGCATGTCGCCGGCAGGAGCGACCTGCAAAGATGATCCTACAATCAGCATCAGATCGCAACGGCGGGCGGCCTGCTGCGCGGCAAACAGCGCCCGAACCGGCAACTGCTCACCGAACAGGATCACATTGGGTTTCAAGACGCCCTGGCATCTGGAACAGCGCGGAACGCGGCCATCTTCCAGAAAACGCTCGATGATGGGGCGGGCGTCATATTCAGTATAACACTCTATACAGGTCACCTTGCGCATGTGACCGTGAATCTCGAACACGTTTTTCGAGCCAGCCTGCGCGTGCAGCATGTCGATGTTCTGCGTGATCAGCCCTGTGAGGAAGCCCTCGGCTTCAAGCCGGGCCAGCGCGTTGTGAGCAGCGTTGGGACTGGCATCCAGCACCCGTCGGGCCAGTGGGCGCATCCAGTCGTAGAAGGTCTGGGGGTGCCGTCTAAAGCCGAAAATGCTGGCGACTTCGATTGCATCTGCATTCTGCCACAGACCCGATTCCCGGCTTCGAAAGTCCGGTATCCCGGACGCCGTGCTGATCCCCGCGCCGGTCAGCGCGACCGCGTGTCTGGCCGCGCGGATCAGTTGGGCTGCGTGGAGAATGTCGCGGGTCATGGGAGGCACGCCCTTTCATGACCGCATACTGACCGCAGGGACTCCCATCGGCATGCTTCGATGGCGGGTGTCATCCCGGAAGTTCCTTCATACGGTGTGATGCGAGCGTGATACTGATGGTGCCAGTCCTCCAGGCTGCCGGTGCCAGCTCACTGCGGACGCGCGCCGATCTGAAGGCGGGTAGCCAACTCCTGCGCCAGCTTGGTGAACTGGCTGGCGACGACCGCGCCGGGTTGGACGTTGACAATTGGGGCAGCGGCCTCGCCTGCCTGAAAGGCCAACTCCGGAGCCGGAGAGACCACGGCGAGCATATCACGACCCAGGATCTGCTCCGCCTCCTGCCACGGGATTTGGAGGCTGGACTGGGTGCGATTGATCATGACTACGCTGGATTTGCTTTGACCAACTCCCAATTCCGTCAGATCGGCGAGAAGCTCGCGGGCCATGTTCAGGGTGACCCGCTGGGAATCGACGACCACGAGCACGTGGCTGGCATCGGGCAGGATGCGCTGGGTGGCGGGAGTCAAGCCGGTACCCAGATCAAGGATGACAACCCGTGCCATCGCGCGCAACTGCCGGACGATCGCCTTGGCGGCATCGGGAGAGATACTCAACTGGGCTTCGCGCGGGCGCGTTGAGGAGAGCAGCAGGCGCAGGCCTGAGTTGTGCGCGACAATTTCCGCGCCGACCGTCCGTGCGTTGATGTCGTTCGGCGGGCGGGTCAGGAGATTGGCCAGCCCGGAGACTTTGGTGAATCCCAGGGAAGCGCCCAGGCTTCCCTGACCTGGACGAAAATCGGCCACGACGGTCTGTTCGCGCTTGCTCAGGAGCGTGGCAAGGTTCACGGCCAGCGTCGAGGTTCCGAGGCCGCCGCGAGTGCCTATCAATGCGATGAACGTGCCCTGATCGGGTGCTGTTGTGCCGTGTTTGGCGGCGCTGCGGGCGAGCACCGCCTTGACGCGGGACGACAGCTCGGCGGGATGGGTGGGCTTGGTCAGGTAATCGTCCGCGCCGGCTTCGAAGCCCGCCACCTTGTCGTCCACCAGGGTCTTGGCAGTGAACATGATGATCGGGATATTCTGAGTCTGGGGGTTGGCTCGCAGGCGGCGGCAGACCTCGTAACCATCCATGTCCGGCATCATGACATCAAGGATGATCAGATCGGGCGGATCGGTCATGACCTTGCTCAAGGCCTGGCTGCCCGCGCTTGCGGCAGCGATGTCGTAGCCCTGGCGCTGAAGCATCAACCCAATCAACTTCAGGCTGTCAATATCGTCATCGACAATCAGGATTTTTTCTGCCATAGATTTCGCCAGTTGCCCAGGAATCGATTCTGGCGTTCAGTCTAGCATGAATGATAAGGCGACGCAACGCGCCGCCGCCCTGTTAATACACGGCGGCAATTCAGGGTTAACGCTTGGTCATCAGGTAAGGCTACTCACGGATGCGCCGCGTTCGGCAATCCGCGCCGCCCTGGCGGTCGCTTCAATTTCGTGCGCTGTGTACAGCTCTTGGAGCGCGACCGCGACCCGCTCGGCATCCTGGACAGAGTTGCACAGGGCGCATAACGACGGTCCCGCGCCGCTGATGACCGTGGTCAGCGCGCCGGCCTGGCGCGCGGCGGCCTGGGCTTCGCGGAGGAGTGGCATGAGATGGGCGCGGGCCGGTTCGATGACCCGGTCGCCGCTCACCGCCTGGGCCAGGAGGC
>JARKOV010000075.1 GCA_029975965.1 Anaerolinea sp.
GAGTGTTACCGCATCGAAGGTCATTACGCCGGCGAACCGGAGGTCTACCGCAACCGCGCCGAGGTGGAAGAATACCGCCAAAAAGACCCCATCATGCGCTTCTATCGCCATCTGGTCGACCGGTCCGTTGCCACGGAGAAAGAGCTGGACCAGATCAACGCAGAAGTGCAGCAGGAGATGGCCGATGCCGTGCAATTCGCCCGCTCCAGCCCACCGCCCGACCCATCGACTGCTCTCGACTACATATACGCCTGAAGCCAAGCGGGAGAGAACCATGACCACACCTGTTCGGGATGCCGTATCGCTGGGAGCCTCTTCCCCGGTCATGCCAGCGGACTTATTCACTCAGCTCCCCGCCGGGACGCCGGCCAAAGAGATGACCATGCAAGAGGCCATCCGAGAGGCCCTGCGCGAGGAGATGCTGCGCGATGAGCGAGTCTTCTTGCTCGGCGAGGACATCGCCAAACACGGCGGCGCCTTCGGGGTCACCCGCACGCTGTTCGATCAATTCGGCGCAGAGCGCGTGCGCAACACGCCCATCTCGGAAAACTCGATCGTCGGCTCCGCCACCGGCGCCGCCCTGGTGGGCATGCGGCCGGTTGCGGAGATCATGTTCATCGATTTCTCCGGCCTGGCGATGGACCAGATTGCCAACCAGGCCGCCAAGCTGCGCCTGATGACCGGCGGGCAGGCCAAAGTTCCCTGGGTGTTGCGTATGCCCCAGGGCGGAGGGGCGGGCAAATCGACCGCGGCGCAGCACTCGCAAAGCCTGGAGGTGTGGTACGCCCACATCCCGGGCCTCAAGGTGGTGCTGCCCTCCACGCCTTACGACGCCAAAGGCCTGCTTAAAGCCGCCATCCGCGATGACAACCCGGTGATTTTCCTCGAGCACAAACTCTTATACTCCTTTCGCGGCCTGGTGCCGGATCAGGATTACGTCTTGCCGCTCAGCCAGTGCGACGTCAAACGCGCCGGTAAGGACGTCTCGGTGATTGCCTCCGGGTACATGGTCTGGCACGCCATGCTCGCCGCGCGCCAGCTGGAAGCGGAAGGCATCAGCGTGGAAGTGATCGACGTGCGCACAGTCAGCCCGCTGGACGAGGAAACCATCGGTCGCTCGGTGCGCAAGACCGGCCGAGCGGTGCTGGTGGCTGAGGCCTGTCGCTCGTACGGGCCGACCGGCGAATGGGGCATGGTGGTCATGGAGCAGGCTTTCGATTACCTGAATGCCCCCATCATCCGCGTGACGGGCCGTTTCTCGCCTGTGCCCTTTGCCGACAGCCTCGAAAAGGGCCAATGGCCCACCACCCAGGACGTGGTGGATGCCATTCGTGCCGTGATGCAATAGGGAACGCTTACGGAGGTGCCGTTTTGATCAAGATCGCATGTATGCTGGGCGCGCCTGACCTGCAGGCGCCAACGCTGGCGCCCTATCGCGGCGATTTGGAGCAGGCCTGTCGTCGTTTGTCCGAGCTGGGGTACGATGGCGTCGAGTTGATGGTTCGAAGGCCTGGCCATTTGAACGGCGCCTGGCTCAGGGATCTGCTCGACCGGCACAACCTGGCGCTGGTGGCGCTTTGCACCGGCGCTGTCTTCGGC
>JARKOV010000104.1 GCA_029975965.1 Anaerolinea sp.
CTCAGCAGCAATGCCGTTTCGGTTATCGTCCCGGCGGCGGATGGAAAATTGTGGCTTGGCACCGGCGCTTTTGGCACTCCCGGCGCAGGGTTGAACCTATTCGACCCGGCGACTGGAAAAAACCAACGCTTCGCCGCCAGCGGCGAATGCCTGGCTTCCCCCAATATTGCCGATATCCTGCCTGAGCCAGATGGCAGCCTGTGGATTGCCTTCGGCGGTTACGCGGTCTCTGGCGGCGGTCTCGACCACTACCACCCCCAGACCGGCGCCTGTACCCACTTCGAGAATGCTCGCACTTTCGATAACCAGATCACCGATAACAACCTGACCGACCTGGCGTTCGACCGCGACGGCGCGCTTTGGATCACCAGTTGGTCGAGCGGCGTCTGGCGCATGTCGCCCAGCGGGCAATTTTACAGAATCCATCACAACCCCACCGACCCAGACAGCCTCTCCAACGATAACACCTTCAGCGTCATACAAGACCGCTCTGGCGTCATCTGGATTGGCACGCTCAGCGCTGGGATCAACAAGCTGGCTCTCGACACCCTGCAATTCCGCACCTACCGCACCGTCCCCTCCAACCCCAACAGCCTGCCGAGCAACCATATCGGCTCGTTTGCCGAAACCACTGACGGTAAAATCTGGGTTGGTACCTGGGAAGCCGGGCTGGCGCGTTTCGACCCAGCCAGCGGCACATTCACTTCCTACAAAAACGATCCCAAAAATCCCAACAGCCTGTCCAGTGACCTGGTCATGTCGCTTTACGCTGATACCGATGGCACGCTCTGGGTCGGAACGCTGGGCGGCGGTTTGAATCATCTCGACCCGCGCACCAACCAGTTCACCCGCTACCAGAACGACCCAGCCGATCCAGCCAGTCTGCTCGAAAACCAGGTTACCTACATCTCTCGCGACCCTGCCGGGCGCTTGTGGATAGGCAATTTTGCCGGTCTTTCGCGCCTCGACCCAGGCACGCAGAGCTTTGTCAATTCTCCCCTATCTGCCCCGGCGACCACTTTCCGGGTGATTGG
>JARKOV010000111.1 GCA_029975965.1 Anaerolinea sp.
TGCAGCGCCCCGGCCCATAGATTGAACCGGCCGTACAGCGTGCCGAAATCACCGCTTTCCACATAGGCCTGGGTGTGCGAGATCAGACCTACCCCCATCTCCGCCAGACTGCTCCAGTTCAATGCCAGGACGATGGCGGCAAGGACTACCACCGCGGCCATGCGGGTCGCCAGTCGCAGTCGCCTGGTCACGACCAGGACTAGCAGCAGGGAAACCGGGACTGCCAAGGCTCCGGCTTTTCCACTTGCCAGAAAGAGCGACCAGAAGGACACGATCACCAGAGCCACCCAGTGCACTCTGGGGGTCTGGATGTGCTTCAGGATGCTGTAAACGCCGATGGCGGCCGCAGCAGTTGAAACCGCACCGGGAAGGAGCCACCCGGCGATGATGCGATTTGAGTAGGCGAGGCCGCCCTGCAAAGAGTACACAATGGGTGCTCCAATGATGGGTAACAGACCCAGCAGGGTCGTTCCCATGAAACGCTCGATCCCGACCTGGCTCGGTTCCTCGAAATACAGGGCCAGGATGGCGGCCACGGAGACGAGACGGATTAGCCAGAAGCCGGCATAGAACGGGTTGGCTGTCCAGAGGATGGATATCACGGCGAAAGACACGTAAGCGACGAGAAAACGTATTGAACCTGAGATGACGAATCGCTTCTCTTTCGTCAACCGCCGGGCAAGGGCGGCCATTGCCCCCGCGAAAACCAGGAGGGTGATACCGATTTCAGCGAAGTTGCTGGATAGCGAAACTGTCTGTACATCGACGGCCTCGGAGCGCTGGACAAACGAGCGATGCACGATGAGCAGGAACCATAGGACGAGATACTGGTTCTGGGTGGAAAGATATCCCTTTTTTATCATTACCCGCAGGGCAACCAGTCCAAGGATCACCAGCAGCGGGATCGCGCAGATTTCGGCGATCTGCAATGCCTCAGGCAGATTGCCTCCAATCGCCCCGATGAACGCGCCGCCGATGGCGCCCAGGGCTGTCATACCAAGCACCAGACGCTCTTTGTTCATGATCGATCGCGGCTTGCCGCCCGCACTTCGTCGTAAATCTGCGCGATCCGGTCGCCTTTCATATCCCAGGTGAAGTGCTCCTGGACGCGTTTCCTTCCGGCTTCACCCATTCGCCTTTTCAAACCCGTATCTCGCGCCATCTGAAGCAGGGCGGTCGCCAACCCCTCAATTGCCTGCCTGGGGCTGACCGGAGGAATCTTGAAGCCGGTCTCCTCGGTGACTTCCATGGCCGGTCCACCCAGGTCGAGGCAGATCACCGGTCTGCCGGCGGCCATGGCTTCCAGACTGACCCAGCCACCCGAATCGTGCAGCGTGGGATGCAGCAGAACATCGCAGCCGGCCAGTCGCTCCAGAACCTCATGCCGGGGAATCTGGCCCCAGAAACGGACTCTGTCCGATATCCCCAGATCGCACGCGAGTTGTTCCAACCGGCCTCGCTCCGGGCCATTGCCGATCAGCCAGTATTCGGCGTCCGGGACGTCTTGGGCGATTTCGGCGAATGCCCGTAGCCCCAGGTGGAAGCCTTTCCAGTGACGCAGCACGCCGATACTGGCAACGCGAAAGGGGGGCGTGTCACGCATGGGGAAGGCGCCGAGGGTGGCGATCTCCTCAGCGCTCATGCCTGCTTCGGGGAAGTCCAGGATGACTCTGGCTCCCAGGCTCTTCACGCGTTCCCTGGTCTCGCTTGCTTTGGCGAGCGTGACGCACGCCTGCTCAATATCCAGGCGTACAAACGGGTCCCATTGACTGAGCCACCGGACTGCATCGCGGATGTATTCGAGAATGCGGCCCCTGGTTCCGAAGGTCGCGTAGAAAGTTCGTGGGGCGCTTTCGGCTCCGCCGACCGGCCCCCAGACGAACGGAATATCGAGTCTGGGCAGCAGGCTGGGGAGCCAGTAGTTCCCGAAGGTAAGGTGGTGCGCCAGATCGAAACGCAGGTCTCGATGCAACTGCCGCGCCACGGCGTAGATGCCGATCTGCCACAGGTAGTAGTAAATCTGGACGCCGCGTCCTCCCTTTTTCCAGAAGCGCGCCCAACGGGGCAGGTCGTAGTAAACCCAGTGGACACCGGACATGGCGTCTTCAGTCGGCGCCGCCTCGATGTTGGCGCGGTTGTTGGCGCGGGTGATTACCCACACCTCATGAAACCGCGCGATCTGGCGTACCCACTGCCAGCCGACGCCTGGCTCCGAGCCTCTGTGAGGCTCGCAAGCATAGGCTGAAACGAGCACCTTGAGCCGCTGTGTCATGGGTCAGCCCTTCATCGTCAGCATGAGCAGGTTGATCAGGGTCGCAAGCAGGCGAAGCGTGCGCGTCTGGGCGGGGTCTTCCGCAGCGTAGAAGGCGAGCTGGTCCAGCAGGTAGAGGAGAGCCAGCCAGTCCGAGAGTTGAGCGTCTGCTCCGAGGTCCTGGAGGTGCTCCCGCAGTGCGCATCCGGCGCGCCCGTTTGCCCGTAGGGACTCGCTGATATCGCCTGCGGAGCGCTTCTCCACGAAATATTCCGTCTGGACGAAGAAGCGCAGAATGTCCCATCCGGCGGGCCTATCGGTACTGGCGTATTCCCAGTCGTAGAGCCACAGGGTACTCCTGGATTCCATCCACTTGCCGTTCCAGGGGGTGAAATCGCCATGACAGAAATGGAACGGAAGGGCTTGGCTTTTCAGCCGTGCGCTGGCCTGAGCCATGCCGCTGTCCAGTAGATCACGATAGCAGCGCTGAGGCACGCGCGCCACGGCCGCCTGAAGCGCCTGCCAGAATGGGCTGGATTCAAGCGGCTGCTGGGTTGCGGCATGGGTCGCCAGGGCGCGGACGATGTCACGGTGAACTGGGCCGAAAGTCAATGGCGGCGGGGTGCTCTGTTCGGGGGCGGTCTGTGCGCAGATGAAGCGTCCGCGCCATTCCCCGGCATGGAGCACCTTGGGCGCGACAAAGGCTGGCAGATCAAGCTGCTGGAGCAACCGGAGCATGTCCGCTTCCCGCTGGACCAGCCGGTTGGAGGCTGCATTCCATCCGATTTTGATGAATGCCAGCGGGACGCCATCCGGCGTGAGCGCTTGCATCACGGGCTTACGGTGTGGGCCGGGCACTCCCAGCGAGATGGCGAACACGAGCGCCGGTTGCCCCAGGACGGCGCGCAGGTGATCCAGCAGGGCGGTGTTTCCATCGCTGTCGGCGATTGGCGCAGGGGGCAGGAAATAGGAAGCCGCGCCGAGTTTGAGTGCGGCGGTGAGCAGCCGTTTGCCCAACCTCGCTATTGGGGTTTGCGCGGAGTAGATGTCGATCACCTGTGCGGCTACCCTGCCGGATGTTGGTAAGACGAATGCCCTTCCGTTCTTCAGACCCAGGTAGCCGTAGCGCGTGCCGGATGCGGCCATATCAGACTAATCCTGTCCCTGGAGTATCCCGCGCAGCCAGGCGACGTCGGCCTGCCTGGCGAGCGTAGGATAGCCGTTCATTTCGATGAACTTCTCGAGAATCAGGCTCTTGAGTCGTTCGGCGATTTCCTCCGGGCCGGTATCCACCTGGATGACGGCATCCACCGTGCCTTCCGCCACGAACTGTAACCACCGGGCATTCTGTCGTTCGATTTCCTCGACCGGAAGCTCCGGCTTGCGGGCATGGATGCGCGCCGGTTCGTCGTGGAGCAGGATGACCAGATCGGGTTTGGGGATGAGACGCCAGAGCATCCGCGTGCCGCGCGGGGTGGGCAGCCCGAAGCGCAGTGGATCGACGGCCATGTCCAGAGCGCAGCGGTCGTAGACCACTACGCAGAGCGCGTTTGAAGCGGGGCAGTCCTTGATGAAATGCCCCGCGAAGAAGTCGAGCCAGTAATAGGCCAGGCGCAAGACGGGAAAACGGCCCGGTGTTCTGCGGGGCAGGATAAGCCCGTCCGTAGTGGTCGTGACTCCGAGGGATTTGCCGAACAGGCTCCCCAGCCTGGGCATCAGATCGGGACGCCAATGGCGAAGCTCGATCGCGAAGGAAACCTCTGGGGGAAGTGTTCGCAGGCATTCGATGACGGTGGATTTTCCTGCCCCATCCGGTCCAACCAGCGCGACGATGGGAACGCGGCGCATGAGGAAAGGCTTCACCACTTTCGAAAGCCACCGCGGAATCATCCGGAGAAAGGACAGTGGCTTGCGCAGGAGGGCACGTCGGAGGAGTGTTCGCCGGAGCCTGGGAGTGAGTCTCTTCAGGTTGTCCGCATCCCCCGCTTCAAGATAGTCGAAAAGAGTCTGGGTGTTCTGCTTTCCGAAAAGCTGGCTGCATCTTTCTCGGGCGGGTTCAGTTTCTCGCCTGTCTATCCAGGGGGCCTTGGGGGCAATACCATAGAGGACTCTCAACAACACGCGTTTTGCGAAGCTCGCCCAGAGATCCACTTTGAACGGCCCGATGCTGATCAGGGAATTGCTGACTCCCTCGGCAAGCACAACGCCTCCCCAGAAGAGGCGTGGAATGAAGTCAATTTCGATGGTGTTGCTAACGCCAAATGCAAAGAGCGCCGCAGCCTGCCATGGGTTGGGAGGCTGCGTTATCCGGTAGTCTCCGATCTGGAGTTCCTGAACTGCCAGACGAATGGCCATCTCCATGTCTCTTTCGTCGATCAGGAGGTCCAGGTCGCGTCCAATTGCCGCCGGGTAGTTCTCCAGGCCATGAGCGACCGCGTAGCGGATCCCGGCTGCGTTCCAGGATCGCGCGATCCTTTCGAGGGTAATCATCTTCTCATCAGGCTGTGTGCGCATAGTTCCGGTATGCCTCTAGAACATTCTTCGCAATGGTTTCCCAGGAGAACTCCAGGGCGATCATCTTCTGTGCATGCTGGCCCAGGACACGAAGCTCACTTTGATCCAGACTCAATAGTGTGTTCAGGGATTGGGCGATGTCTGACGGGGTGGGTCTCGCAATGAAGCCGGCCTGGTACTCCGCCAGTTTGTTGTTGGGGTCAGCGACCGGCGTAACCAGACATGGCAGGCCGATAGCGCACGCCTCCAGAACGGCCAGAGGCAGGCCTTCTGTCCGGGAGGTATGAAAAAAGACATCCGCTCCGGAGAGGAGGTGGTATTTCTCGTTCCCATGGGCCGGGCCGGCAAAAAAGACGCGATCGGTGATGCCCAGTTCCTTGCACAGGGCTTCCAGGCGTCGTCTGCCGCCTTGCCAATCTGGCCCGATTAGGACCGCGCAGGTGTGTTCCGTGTTCGTGATGGCGAAGGCGGCCAGAAAGAGGTCCAGCCCTTTGATGTCCGGGTCCAGGCGACCCAGGAAGGCCAAAATCCGCTTTCCTTCCGTTTGTGGAAAGCGGGAGCGCAAAAGCCATCGATCCAGATCGGCCGGTAGTTGGCTGGTATCGAAGCCGTTGGGGATGACCTCGATAGGGCTGTGGACTCCATAGCCTTGAATGTCCTCAGCTTCATGTTGTGAGACGGCATGGACGAACACAGCTTGGGTCTGGCAGGGCCGCTCAAACAGCCACTTGTAGGGCATTTTCAGGTACCAGCGGCGTCTGGACACATATGGCGAGAGTCCGCCGTGCGGTGTGATGGCATAGGGAATGTGGTTTCTGACCAGCCAGGCCGCGAGGCTGACGTTCCAGGGAGAATAGACTGAATGCATGTGGACGATGTGAGGCTTCCACTGGCGCAGATCATCGAGCAGCCTGTGTGGCAGCAGAAATGGGAAGCGCGCGGGCGGATAGGTCATCACCTCAACTCTGGGGATGGGGATCGGTGGTTTGGCCGTCAGCGAGAAAAGCGCCACGTCATTATCCAGCCGGGCAAGATGGGAAGTCAGGTTGTAGACCGTCTTTTCCACGCCATTGGCGCTGTCGGGATTGCAGCGGCCCATCAAAAAGTGCGCGATTCTCATGGAGCAGCTCCCGTCTTGCTGCCATCGATCCTGGTGTAGAACCAGGCCATCAACAGACCGGTCATCAAGGAGGAAAGGATTTGGCCCCCCACAGCACCGTAGACATTGAACGCAGCCATCAATGCCAGCCCACCGGTCAGGGTCATCAGGCTGGTTCCGACGTACACGTAAAAAACCAAGTCAGGCCGCTCGTAGGCTCGAAGCAGGCTGCCCAGGACGGTTCCGATGCTTGATCCCAGAGGCAGAAGCCCCACGAACAAGAGCAGGTTGGCGTAGGAATCGTACTGCCCGTTGTAGAGCCAGTTGATGATCGGAACTCGTGCTGCCGCCAGCAAAATCCAGTAGGCGACGGAGGCGGTCAGAAGGAGTACCAGGACAGATTTTGCGTGCCGGTTCAGACCCTGCCTGCCTCGTGCGCTAAGAATCCGCACGAATTCCGGCAGCGTGACCAGCCCCAACGCCGAGATGGTGAGCAGAATCGGCATGATGAAGTTCTGCATTGCTTTTAGCGCGGCACTGCCTTCCAGTCCGACCCAGATGGGCAGCAAGGCGTAGTAGAGATTCCCCGGCAGCCAGGTCAGGCCGGCGGTGGCGGTCGACCACTTACCATAGGCCCAGTGGTCGGCCAGAACGGTCGGGGCATTCAACTCCGCTTTCCACGGCTGCCACCGGGGATGGAGCAGCCACGCGAGCCAGCCGCCCGTGAACAGCCCGGCGATTCCCATGATTACCAGCCCTGCCTGGCAGGAAAGCCAGCCTGCCTCATAGACGAGAAATATCCCGGCGATCATCAACACCAGGTACAACCCACCTCCGGCGGCTGCCCATTGCGGCCGGGCCTGGACGTAACAGGCCCGGCGCAGCAGCCATGTCAGCAGGATCGCGGGAGAGGCAAGGACCAGCCCCAGAAAGGCCTGTCCCAGCTCCACCGATCCGAACTGAAGCAGAATCAGCCCTGCCCAACCCAGGGTCAGGCTCATGAACACACTCAGCGCGGCGTGCCCGTACAGGAGAAACCCCAGGTACTCGCGGAACCACGATCGGTAGCGCCCTGGCCCGTAAACGAGCATCGGCTCGATCAGGATGGCGCCGTGAAAGTTTCCCAGTAGCAGGAAGATCGAATAGGCCGTGGCGAAGGCGCCATACTGGGCTGGGTCCAGCCAGCGCGCCAGAAGGATGTTGACCACGAAGTTCGCGGCGGCGAACAATCCCTGATCCAGGATGGCGAAGCCGATTTTCTGAAGTCGAGGAACCCATCTGGAGACGATCTGGCTGTATCTCGTTTCAAGCTCGCCGGAGGCAAGTCTATGAGTCAATGCGTATGTCCTTGCGTTGCGTTCCTGGCTCTTGTCGTCCATGGGAGGCGCGTCACATCGCGCCTCGCCGCCGCACGACGGCAGGAATGGTTTTCCAGAGAATCTGGATGTCGAACCAGAACGAATAGTTCTGGATGTAGTAAAGATCGTCGCCGGTATTCAGGTGCATCGGCTTCGACGCGCGCCCATTGATCTGCCACCACCCGGTCATTCCCTGGGGGACGGCGAATCGTTGGCGCTGCCAGGATTCGTAGCGCTCGACCAGCCAGGGCATTTCCGGGCGCGGTCCCACGAGACTCATGTCCCCTTTGACCACGTTGAAGAGCTGCGGCAGTTCGTCGAGACTCGTGGTTCTAATCAGTCGGCCAATCCGGGTAATGCGCGGATCATCCGCCCTTTTGTGGATGATCTCTCCATCCTGGGTGCGCTGAATCACGCTGGCCTGCCGGGCCTCGGCGTCGATCACCATTGAACGGAACTTAAACATGGTGAACAGGCGCCCGTTTTCTCCCACGCGCTGCTGCTTGAACAGGACAGGCCCAGGGCTGTCCAGCTTGATCGCGATGGCAATCGCAACCAGGAGAGGCATGATCATGATGATGATCAGGGTAGCCACGATTACGTCGAACGCGCGCTTGGTGAGCCGCTGGTACCCGGTGAGGGCAGGCGTGCGCAGACTGATCAGCGGAAGGCCTCCAAAGTCCCCGACGGTCGCGCGGTACAGCGCCAGACTGAGGAAGTCCGGAACAACCAGCACCTGCACGGGCAGGGCTTGCAGATCGACCACGATCTGGTTGATCTTCTGATAGGTCTGGTTGTGGAGCGCGATGACGACTTCCTCAATGTTGTGG
The DNA here is from genome assembly GCA_029975965.1 of Anaerolinea sp. Next base: position 8,053 of record JARKOV010000111.1, read on the forward strand.
GTTTCGATCACGCTACGGATTTCCTGCAAGGAGCCCAGGATGGGCAGGCCCGACGTGATGCTTTCCAGCGGCTCGTCAGCATACCCCCAGAATCGCAGACCGGTCCAGGCATACTGCCGGATCGTCTCCGCGATTCGGCTTCCCAGTTCATTCGCTCCAACGATCAGCACCCGGCGCGGGCGGCGAATCTGGCCGTCGAACACGTGGAACAGCAACTGCCTGATCTGACGCCAGCCCAGCAGGCAAGCCAGGTCGCACAGGAAGAAGTAACCAATGAACACGCGAGAGATCGTGCGATAGGAGAAATACAACACGCCCGCCAGAATCATGAGCGAGACCAGGGCGGCAGTCACGACGCTCTGGGTTTCTTCCATAGGCTTGTAGCCACGCCGGGGATCGTAGACAGACAGGATGAAGGAGGCGATCGTCCAGATCAGGAGCATGACCGCGACTACGGGCAGCGGAATCGCTTCACTCTCAAGCACGGCATCAGGGGCTGACAGGCTGAATGGGATGAGTTCGTATATCCGCCGCGCCAGCCAGAATGCGCCGAGGGTGCTTGCCAGATCCAAGAGATAGGAGACCAGACAGTGATTGACATCTTCTCGCCATAACATGCCGCTTCCTCCCGGAATGCCTATTCCATCACAGAAGTGGGAGGTCACCAACGAATGGGCCGCGTGTCGGTGTGAGCACGGATCAGCAACCTGTGCTCACACCGGGACTCATGAGGCGGTGCCGATCAGGAGCCAGGGCAGGGGGATGGCGGAGACTGCACGTCAGCCCTCCGGCAACCAGTTGGCTCGTTTTCGGATACACGGCCTGCGGAGACCAGTCGCGGCAAGCGGTTCCCCCCGAACCTGTTATCCTACTGGTGATGCATGCGATCTGGAACGGATCGCCTCCTGGCCTCCTCTCGTTTGAGCCGGTTGGCGACATAGAGTGAGGGAATTGACCTGGCTGCTCTGACCAGATCGCCGGCCAGCGCCTCCCATTTCCTGGGCACGAACGCGAATCGTGCCAGGCACAGATAACACAGCAGGCGTTCCGTCCAGTCGAGAGGCGAGCGGTCAATGCCTCTTGCGTACATCACCAGTCTTCGCCAGCGGGGCAGCAGCAGCCTGTGGTTGTTGGCGGGGTCAAACCAGGCGGCCAGTTGTCGATCGGTTCGATTAGCCTGGGTCGAGATGTTCGGGTGCTTTCTACGCAGAAAGAGATATTCCGGCACTTCGGCGAACTCGCCCCAGAGTACCAGCTCTCCAAGCAGAACCCGGTCGCCCATCTCAAAATTGGCGATCAGACCGGTCTGGGCGAGCACGCGGGTGCGGATAAGCCCAAAGATGGGGTGGAAGCCGAGGGTCTTAAAGAACGCGCGAAAGCGCTCGGATGGGCGAGAACTGCTGAAAACCAGGGAATGAGGATAGTGTCCATTGGGATGGCCTTCGGCGTCGATGATGAGCGCCTTGGGGGAGCACACGACCACCGTTGGCTGGCGATCCATGATCTCGACGCAGCGCTCGACGAACGTAGGCAGGCAGACGTCATCGTGGGCGGCCCATTTGAAGTACTCGCCCCTGGCCAGGCGGAAGGCGGCGTTGTAGTTCCCTGCGGCCCCGATGTTCGCCGGATTGCGCACGTAGCGAATCCGGGAGTCCTGAGCCGCATAGGCTTTGCAGATGGCTTCCGTGCCGTCCGTGGAGGCATTGTCGGAGATGATCAGCTCGAAATCGCGAAAAGTCTGCGCCAGGATGGAATCCAGCGCCTCACGGATGAAGTCTTCTCCGTTGAAGACCGGCATCCCGATGCTGACCCTAGGAGGTGGACCTGGATTAACCGTCTGCATTCGACTTGTTTGCATTGCCCCTCACCGTGCAACAAAGAACGGCAGAACCTTCACCTGTTGGCGCGACTCGTCACGCCAAAGGAAGATTGGAACAGGCACACTATCCCCTAATCGGGATAGCCTCGCGGGACGCGATGTGCAGCCGGAATGTGATTGCAGAAAGCTGCATCGAAACTGCTGGGGGAACGTTGCCGGACAACACCTGCTCTACCAGAAAGACGGCGCGGAGATACGATTCCGGTACAATAACCAGACTTATAGAAGCGCAGGATATATATTACGAATAAGATTGGTGACACCTAATGTTAATTATCGGTGAGATTCTTAAAAAAAGACACCAGTATTCCTTACAAATAACTAACAAATTTTATATTACTATTTCAAAAGTATTAAATAAGTTGGTTAAGACTTAGGTGAACCACCAGCAGGTGGTGGGCTGGGAGGCAGGCCGGGTTCAGTTTTTCCAGGAGGGGGGCGCAGGGAGTGGGGGTAGGCCGTGCGGCGGAGAAGCTGCCGTGCGGCGGGGGACCCGCCGTGCGCGGGGAACCTGCCGGGCGGGAGAGAAATCATCAGGGACAGGTACGCCAGCGGGGTCGGGATAGCTGGAGAAGGCTGGCTGAGATTCGCCGGCTTTCAGCCGGATGGCGTGACCTGAGCGCCTGTTATATTCCGCGCCGGCGCAAACGGCGCTTCACAGGTGCGTTACGGAATGGCGTTCGATCAGATCGCAGGCCAGGGAGACGCGGATGGGGGTCAGGTCGGGTTGCGCGACTCGATCGATCAGGCGGCTCAGCGCCAGGGTTGCCAGTTCGCCGGTTTTGATCCGGATCGTCGTGAGCGGCGGCGACAGAAATGCCGCGGCCGCGATATCGTCGAAGCCGATCACCGAGATGTCTCGCGGGATGCGCAGCCCAACCTCCTGGGCCGCGCGCATGAAGCCCATCGCCGACAGATCGTTGGCGCAGAAGGCGGCGGTGCAATCCAACTCGCCCTGGGCGAGGCGCTGCTTCATGACCTTGTAGGTTTCTTCAGCGTTGATCTCGACTTCGATGACCCGGCTGGGATCGAAGCGGATGCCTGATTCCGCCAGGATATCCTGGTAGGCTTCGGTCCGGCGCTGGATCGTGCGCCGTTTGAGCTGGGTGATATGCAGGATGCGCGCGTGACCCTGCTCGATCAGGTAGCGCATGGCCAGGCAGGCCCCCTGATAATTGTCCGGGAGAAAGGCATCCTCGCTTGCCTCAGGGCGGTCGACGTTGAGCATGACCATGGGAATGTTCATGCTCCGGATTTCGTCGATGAGCGCGGAATCGTCCAGCGAGAGAAGCAGCAGGCCATCCACCGGATTCTGGCGCAGCCGGTTGAGGATTCGATCACCGTTGGGGGCGTCGTTGCTGAAGGTGGCATAGCTCAACTGGATTCCCCGCTCGCCACAGGCCAGCTCCACGCCGTGCAGCACGTCCGCGTGAAAAGGGTCGAGGGCAGGGGCCATCGGCAGGCTGGTCAACAGGCTGACGCTCTGGAGCTGCCTGGCCTGGACCTTGTTCCGCTCGTAGCCAAGCTCGGCGGCGGCGGCGAGGACGCGCTCCTGTACGCTCTCGCTGATTCCGGCAGCGTCGCTCAGGACTCGTGAGACGGTGCTGATGGATACACCAGCGCGTTCCGCGATGTCGCGCTGGTAAACGCGCCGGCTGGCTGGAGATTTTGAGCCGTGAGCTTTCAAAACGGTTCCTCAATTCTCGCGCTGGTTTGACCTTTCCGCATGATTGTAATTGGGAGTTTGCAGAGTACAAGGCCGTTACCAGGTATTCCCGGCAAATGCATACAAATCGTCCTCCGGGTCTGCGGGATCGTCCGTCGCTTCTCCGGTCTTTCCGGTTCTGCAAATCGATCTGCAAAACCGTGTCGCTATTCCTGGTCTCTTTGTTCTCTGGCGTCGTGGATGGGGCCAACATTCCGTGATGGCGGAGCGATCCCCCGTTTTGGCTGTGATTTCCCCACTTCTAGCCGGACGAATGCGCTCTTCTGGCCGGACAAAGACCGATTCCCCGCACGAGTTTCCTTGACTTGTACAAAACTACCGTGATAGTATATGCAAAATGTGATGCAAATATTGTAATGATTTGCGGGACGATTTGCAAGCAAGGGCCGTGATTCGATCTCGAGAAGGATTGGGTGATCATGTCTTCTCTCGGCGCACAACAGGCCGCTGAGTGTGCTCTACAGACCATCCGTACGAACCTGATCACATTCGCCGACCGTTATCCGGCGGATACGACCACCGGCAATGTGTATTGTCCCCGCCAGGCGCGAAACGGTTTTGACGAAGGGGCCAACTATGGTTGGACGACCGGCTTCTGGCCGGGCGTGCTCTGGCTGGCCTACGAGCTGACCGGCGACAATGGCTATCGTCGCAGCGGCGAGCAGCACATCCATAACTTCGCCCGGCGGGTCGAAAACGAGATCGACCTCGATACCCACGACCTCGGTTTTCTTTATACGCTCTCGTGCGTCGCTCCCTACCGGCTGACCGGCCACGCCGAGGCCCGCAAGGCGGCTATTCGCGCTGCGGAGTTGCTCATGCTCCGCTATCTCCCGCGGATTGGCATCTTCCAGGCGTGGGGCGCGCTGGACGATCCTGGGCTGCGCGGCAATACCATCATTGACAGCCTGATGAACATGCCGCTGCTGTATTGGGCCGGCGAACAGACCGGCGAGGCGCGCTTTGCCCAGGCTGCGCACTGGCACGCGACGCTGCTGCGTGACCACATGATCCGGCCGGACAACACCACCTTCCACACCTTCTACTGGGATGTCGAAACCGGTGCCCCCCTGCGCGGCAGTACCGCGCAGGGCTACGCCGACGACTCGTGCTGGGCGCGTGGGCAGGCCTGGGCGATCTACGGGTTCACGCTCAACTATCACTATACCGCTGACGAGACACTGCTCGACGCGGCCCAGCGCTGCGCCGATTATTTCCTGGATCATCTGCCCGCCGATCATGTGGCGTACTGGGACCTGGTTTTCGGGGATGGCAGCGGCGAAGAGCGCGACAGCTCCGCCGCCGCGATCGCCGTGTGCGGGCTGGACGAGCTGATCCGCTACCTGCCGGAGGGGGCGCGTCGCCAGCGCTATCAGGCGGCGGCACGAGACATGCTGGCCTCCCTGATCGCGGATTACACGCCGCGCGATCAACCGGCGTGGAATACACTGCTGCTGCATGGCGTATACGACAAGCCCAAGGCCATCGGCGTGGATGAGGGCTGCCTGTGGGGCGACTACTTTTACCTGGAAGCGTTGATGCGCACGCTGGAACCCGACTGGCGCATTTACTGGTGAGCGCGCGCTGCGCGGGATAAGCGGACGATCTCCGACGAGCGCCCCTGGGAGGGGGCTGGCTGGTCGTCAATCATGCAGAATCTTCGAGCAACGCAAGGATGACTCCGTAGGGAAGGGGGTACTTATTGATCTGAGGTCTCGCACAAGGGTCAGCTTCAAGCGTGGCAGGACATGCATACCGCACGTTGAACGAATCAAGAGGAGAGAAAAGATGAGTCACCGCAAGCTCTCGATTGCCGCAATCCTGATGATTTTCGTGGTTTCGATGCTCGCCAGCGGCGTCTCTGCCCAGGACGAGCCGATCACCCTCACGATGACGGCCTGGGACATCGCCACGATTCCCTACTGGCAGGCCGTCATCGACGCTTACGAGGCCCAGAATCCGAACGTCACGATCGAGATGACGGAGATCGCTTCGGCGGAGTACCAGGACGTCGTCAACATCATGCTGTCCGGCGGGGATGAGACCGACATCATCACCGTCAAGGACATCCCCGGCTACAACGCGATGCTGTCCCGTGGACAGATCATCCCGCTGAACGACTTTATCGAAGCCGATGGCATCGACCTGAGCGTCTACAGTGGGGCCGCGGAAGAGCTGACCTGGGAAGGCCAGATTTACGCGCTGCCTTTCCGCAGCGACATCTGGATCCTGTACTACAACAAGGATGTCTTCGACGCGGCGGGGGTCGACTATCCGACCAACGACATGACCTGGGACGAATTCGACGCGATTGCCCGCCAACTGACCAGCGGCAGCGGCGCGGACAAGGTCTACGGCGCGCACTTCCACACCTGGCGCTCGACCGTCGAGCTGCCCACGGTCCAGGATGGCCTGCACACCGTCATCGCGGATGACTACAGCTTTATGGCGCCGATGTACAATATGGTGGTCGCGATGCAGGATGACGGGATCATCATGGACTACGGCGAGCTGCGCACCGGCAGCATTCACTACCGCGACTTCTTCGAGAATGGGCACGTCGGGATGCTGCCCATGGGCTCGTGGTTCATCGGCACGCTGATCAAAGCCGCCAATGAGGGCGTGATCGACTTCGATTGGGGCATCGCCACCTATCCGCATCCTGAGGGCGTCCCGGCGGGCACGACGGCGGGCACCCTGACCTCGCTGGCGATCAACGCCAATTCGCGGCAGCAGGAAGCGGCCTGGGACTTCATCAAGTTCTATACGGGGCCTGAAGGCGCGCAGGTTCTGGCCGCCAGCACGCTGCCGGCCTACCGCACCCCCGAAATCCTCGAGGCTTACGTGGCCGTGGATGGCATGCCCGAAGGGGCGGCGGAAGCCCTGCAAACCACGACCGTGCGCCTCGAACTGCCGATGCATCCGCAGGTCAGCGCGATCGAGCAGATTCTGAACGAACAGCACGACCTGATCATGACCGAGTCGGTGTCGGTCGAAGAAGGTATTGCCGAGATGACCCGGCGCGTTGGCGAGCTGGAGAAATAGCCCGGCGTCGGTAATGTGCTGAATCGCGATCCAGGGAGGCGCCTTCACCGGCGCTTCCCTGGTTCGCCCCTGGTTGGGATCAACGTCGAGCGCGCTCCAATCCGGAATCCCAAGACGGGCGGCGTCCCGGATCACTGAGAGGCAGGGAGTATGGCCACCTTGAGATTGAGCAGTTCCAGCAAAGCGGCAAGTCCCTCCAAGCGAAGAAGTCAGCTCAACAAGAATCTGATCGCCTATTCCTTTATCCTGCCCAATCTGATCGGCTTCGCGGTCTTTACCCTGGTTCCGATGGTTGCCTCGCTTGGCCTGGCCTTCATGAACTGGGACGGCGCCAATCAAACGAGCTGGGCCGGGCTGGAGAACTTCCAGCGTCTGTTGACCGACGAAACCTTCATAATTTCCTTGAAGAACACGCTCATCTACGTTGTTGGTACGGTGCCCACCACGATGGCGGCCTCATTGGGGTTGGCGATGTTGCTCAACCGGTCCATTCGCGGCCGGAACTTCTTTCGCACCACGTTTTTCTTCCCCTACGTGGCTTCGCTGGTCGCGGTGGCGGTGGTGTGGAACCTGCTGTTCTTCCCCTCGGCCGGCCCGGTCAACGAGCTGTTGCGCGCATTTGGCGTCCAGGATCCCCCGCGCTGGTCCGCTTCCGTCGACTGGGCCATGCCGACGGTGATCATGGCGAGCATCTGGCGCTTCATGGGCTACTACATGATCATCTACCTCGCTGCCCTGCAAGGTATCCCGACGATTCTGTACGAAGCCGCCGAGATCGACGGGGCCAGCGCCTGGCAGAAGTTCCGCTACGTCACTCTGCCGTTGCTCACCCCGGCGACCTTCTTCATCAGCGTGATGCTGACCATCGCGTCCTTCAAGGTCTTCGACATGATTCTGATGATGACTAACGGCGGTCCCGGTCGCGCCACGAACGTCCTGGTGTTTTATACCTACAACGTCGCGTTCCGGGAATTCAGATTTGGATACGCCAGCGCGATCGCCATGGTGCTGCTGGTCATGGTCCTGATCATCACGTTCGCGCAGTTCAGGATGGAAAAGCGCTGGGTGAGTTACCTGTAGAGGGGTGCTGAAGATGAGTCGCCGAGCGATGCCTGCCAATGACCCCCAACAAGCGGCTGCCGCGTTCCGGGCCAGAGTAGCGCGAACCTTGCTCTATGCCGTCCTGATCATGGTGGCGATCTTCATGCTGCTGCCATTTTTCTGGATGCTGTCCGCCTCGCTCAAGCTGGACAAGGACGTGTTTGTCTTTCCGGTCCAGTGGATTCCCGCCGAACCGCAGTGGAGCAATTACGAGACGATCTGGACGCGCATCCCCTTCCTGACCTTTTTCGGCAACACGTTCAAGCTGACCACGATCATCACCCTGCTTCAGTTAGCGACCAGCAGCTTCGCGGCATACGCCTTCGCCAAGCTGGAATTCAAGGGGCGGGATGTGCTGTTCATGGCCTACATCGCCAGTATCGCCATCCCCTGGCAGGTATATATGGTGCCGCAGTTCATCATGATGCGCCAGATGGGTCTGGTAAACAACCACCTGTCCCTGATCCTGCTCCAGGCTTTCACGGCGTTCGGAGTCTTCTTGCTGCGCCAGTTCTTCATCAGCATCCCGGATGAAATCCTCGATGCGGCGCGCATCGACGGGATGAGCGAGTACGGGATTTACTTTCGGATCATGCTGCCTCTGTCCAAGCCTGCCCTGGCGACACTGACCATCTTCTCGGCGGTCTTCGTCTGGAACGACTTCATGGGCCCCCTGATTTACCTGACCAAAACCGAGCTGAAGACGATCCAGCTCGGTTTGCGCATGTTCATCCAGCAGTACGCGGCCGACTATGCGCTGATCATGGCGGCGGCGCTGGTTTCCCTGATCCCGGTGATCGTGCTGTTCCTGGCTTTCCAGCGGTTCTTTGTCGAAGGTATTGCGACCA
>JARKOV010000116.1 GCA_029975965.1 Anaerolinea sp.
GCAGCCGCTTTACCCGGAAATGACCAAGGACGCCGTGCTGTACGGCGGCACCGATCCGGGCCGCTTCTGCCCGACCTACATGATCTTTTGCGACAGCCTCACGCCGTCCAATTGCCTGCCGGTCATGGACCAGTCCTTCGACCGCCGGGACGTGTATATCATCACCCAAAACGCCCTGGCCGACGGCACCTACCTGAACTACATCCGCGCCCATTACAACCGCAGCCAGCAGATTGACCCGCCCTTCTTCCAGGAGTTCTTCCGGTCCCAGCGCGAACGCGAGGAAAACTACAAAACCAATTTCTTCGCCCGCGCCATGATCCCCCTGGACCGCTTCTTCACCGATTTGGGCGCCCGCATCGAGAAGCGCCGGCGCACCTTCACCTCCTGGTTCGTCGAAGACCATTTCCTGGACCTGCCGGCTTTCGCCGCAAAGCTGCGGCCCCATCCCGAGCAGGACCCTCTGTCCAAGTTCATTTACGACACCCTGCCGGCGGAAACCCGCCAACTGCTCGCGTCCAACAGCGACCCGGCGGCGCTGCGCCGGGCCCTGGCGCGCGACCTGAACCTGCTGCTTGACCGCGAACTGCAGATCAAGAGCCAGATCGCAAAGAAAAAAGCCGAAATTGCCGAATTGAACGAGTATCTCTCCCGCCGGAACAGCGAGAGCAAGAGCAAGCGCCTGGAGACCCTCACCACCGAAGTGGCCGCCCTGGAGAAGGTCCCGCCCTTGTACGACCCGGAGCGCTTCAAACATGTCGCGCTGTCGGAATACCTTCAGGATTTCATCAAGGAAAATCCGCAAAGCCACACCCGGGTGCGCCTGAACCGCCTCCTGCTCGAGGCGGCCTATCCGACGGCCATCGCCAAAACCAAGGGGGGCGTTTATCCGGACCGGGAAATCTACATCGCCAGCCCCCGCGATTCACAACGCTGTTTCGAGGAATACCTCCAGGATGCGCAGCTTCGCCTCCAGCGCAACCAGCTCAAGCCGGGGGAAGACGTTCGGATTGTGGACAACCGGGTTCAGGTTTCCGGCCAGGTGGCCGTGATGGCCATCAACGGCCTCCTGACCAAGGTCATGTTCGATCGCAATCCCAAGAACGAGTTCTTCGTCGAGGAAAGTTTTCCGCTGGACTGGATGTATCCCCACCTCACCCCCTTTGGCATCATCATGAAGATCAATCGCCAGCCGGTGCCGGAGCTTACCGAGGACATCGTCCGCCGCGACCACGAGTTCTGGACGCGCTTTGCCCGCGAACGCCTCATCGGCGACTGGCTGACCTATGACACCAAGGTTTCGGAAATCGCCGCGTTCGTCGAGCGTGTTTACCTGCGCAAGAATTTCAAAGGCTTCACCGGCGACCGGAAGTTCGTCCGCGACGACCAGGCGCAAAAGGCGTTCTCCAAGCTTCGCAGCTCCATCGGCGGGGTGTACAACTGGCGCATTGCCAATTCCAAACCCGGCAGCGCCGAGCAGCAGCGCATGATCAAGGAGGCCGACTTCGCCTTCCGTCAGGCTTTTGCCTTCTGCCCCTACAGCCCGGAGGCGGTGTTCCGGTATGTGAACCTGTTGCTGAGCCTGCAGCGCTTTGATGACGCGATCATCGTCGCCACCACCTGCCTCAAGCTCGATCCCTACAACGCCCAGGTCCTTGACCTGGTCAGACGCCTGCAGGAGTGGAAGA
>JARKOV010000043.1 GCA_029975965.1 Anaerolinea sp.
CCCGGCCTCGCCTATCGCCGGCGAAGCCGAGATAAAAAAAGTAATTGCCATGCATAACGTGCATGGCAATTATAAAAATCTGGCAGATGCCGGCTTACGAATAGAAATCAATAAGAGGGCTTTGGCAAATGGAACAATCAATTTCTATGGTTCATGGCGAGAACGCGGAAGCGGAAGGCGCTACATCGGTTACATTGCCTATCAAGAAATCCCGGAAGAAAGGCTTGAAAGATATAGACCTAAAAACCAGGCTTCGTATCTTACAGCAAGCGGCCTTTGATTATCAAGATGCAGGCGGTGAAATTGCCATGCTTGCTTACAAAGACGAGCATGGCAAACCGATCGCTGTAATTGTTCTTGGATGCATGGCAATTGATGAGCATGGCAATTTTATGTTTTCCACGGCAGTTGATAAATAAGGTTGCCATGCACGCAAGCCGAATCTTTCCATTACAAAATCTTAAGGAAACAATAAGAGCAATGAAAACGCGCCAAAGGTTATAAAAACACCTTTTCCGCTTTTATTTGGCTTGTAATGGCGTTTTGAGCGAAATTGGAAGGGTTAATTTTTGGGCTTGACAAATAGAATTATATTTACCGGGTGATGGAAGAAGCCGGCGCGGATGGTTCGCTCGCCCCGCTTGACAGTTGTGGTACAATTAAAAGCACAACAGAAAAGCGAAACCGGCGAGCGCAGCAACGCCCACCGGCTTCTAACCCAAACCACCGGGATAGCGGTGATCCAGGCTGACGTTATTCTACCACAGCCCCCCGGTGAATCTTTACCGGGGGCTTTTTGTTGCCGAAAAATGAACAAAATTGGAGGCGACATGAACATTTACGGCAGAATTGAAATGCTTGATCGGAAAATCGATTATATTGCCTGGAAGTTATCTTCTCCGGGAATGCCGAAAGAAGACCTCTATCAAGAAATAATAACTGGCCTCATCGAAAAGAACGATATTTATAACCTGGCTGAGCAAACAGACGCATACATTGTAAAACTGGCCGAATGGATTGGCCGAAACAAGCTTGACGCAAGCCTGACTTACAACAAGTACATGGACGGAGAACATATCTTTACCGGGGATGATGGTGATGAAATTTCCACCTTCGAACTTCTTCCTTCCGATATTCAAGATCTGGAAACCTCTTTGGTTGTTCAAGAAGCGCTTGCCTGTGTTATGAACGGGGTTTTTGGTACAGACATGCGCATTATGCGGCTTTTGTATTTAGGCTATTCCAAAAGTCAAATTGCCAACGAATTAGGCGTGTCGAGGGCAGCAATTTCTCAACACATCAAAAAAATCAAGGGTTTGATCGTTGGATTGAATCAAAACGAGCCGGCAGGCGAAACAGCCTGGCGGTAAACGGATTCGAAATCACAGGAGAAAAAAATGCAAGAGAATAATTTCTTCAAGATCGACATGAGCATTGCGCCGGTTACAGAGAATGAACTTCGAGAAATCTTGAATGTGTTACGAAAGATCAAGGCGGATTCCGGTTGGGGAAGAATTGTTCTGGTCGTAGAAAAGGGAAGGGTTAAGAGCATTGAATACAGTCAATCAAAATTGCTCGCCCCTGATAATTCACTACCGGGCCGATAAAGAGAGGTGCGACAAATGGCCGGAAAACGCGCGAACGGAGCCGGAAGCCTGACGAAGACCATCGCCGGCAAATGGATTGCCCGCGTGACTATCGAAAAAAAGCGGGTGAATAAAACCTTTCCAACTTACAAAGAGGCGGCTGAATGGCTGAGAGAAACCATCCGGCAGGCGGCGAGTGGCTTAACCTATGATGCGACTCGCACATGCCTTTCTGATTTCCTTGATGCATGGTTGGAAGTCAAGAAAAGCCGGCTGAGATTGGCGAGCTCTAACCAGTACGAGCAAACTTGCCGGCTGTATCTAAAGCCTTATTTGGGCCGGCTAAAAATCCGGGATGTTACCCCGGCAAGAATTCAAACGTTCTATGATGGGCTGCTAGAGCAAGGCAGGGGCAAACGAACCATACAAATTGTTCACACGACCTTGCGAGGCGCATTGAATCACGCGCGGCGGCTCGGACTGATTACGAGCAACCCGGTTGATCTTACTCAGGCCCCGAAACCGGAAAAGCGGGAAATGAGCATATGGGACGAAAAAGAAGTAAATGCATTTTTGGCCTTCACGGGCGGGGATGTTTTTTACCGGGTCGCGTTTTCTACGGGAATGAGGCAAGGCGAGCTCTTTGGTTTGAAATGGGAAGATATAAACTGGAAAACCGGAATGCTGCAAGTGCGCCGGCAAGTTTACCGGCTTCGTGGCGGCGGGTGGCGATTCCAGGAACCAAAAACCAGGCGCGGAAAGCGTTCGATTCGCCTGGGGCCTGGTCTGCTCGCTTCTCTCCGGGAACATTTCTCCGTTACCATTCCGCGAATGATGGCGGTGGCCGGCGATAAATGGAGCGACCATGACCTTATTTTTCCGAACACATTCGGAAATCCCCTCGACAAATGGAATGAAACAGATAAGTTTCAGCGCATGGCCCAAAATGCCGGGTTGAAGCGGATTCGATTTCATGACATTAGGCACACGTGCGCGAGTCTATTGCTTGCTCACGGAGAACCACCCGTTAAGGTTGCGGCCATGTTAGGGCAATCCATTGCCGTTTTACTGGAAACCTATGCTCATTACATCCCGGACGATAGCGATTCAGCTGCCCTTCTGATGGATGAAATTACCACCCCCACGACCTTTTCAGAAGCGCAATTTAAAACGGTTGGCATTCCGTTGGCATTGGATCAAGGGAGCCGGGAAAGCGAGCCGGCGAAAATAGCGGAAAATGGCAAAAAACAGGCCAAAAACGGGTAAAAACGCACGAAAACCGCCTAAAACCGCCTGGTTTTAGGCGGTTTTCCAGTGATCCACCGGGGACTCGAACCCCGAACCCACTGATTAAGAGTCAGTTGCTCTGCCAGTTGAGCTAGTGGACCGGCTTGGCGAGCCAGATTATAAACGCATCCGCAGCCACTGTCAACCAACCCCCGGCGCGCGCAGCGCCACTTGCCGGGCGATTCGCTCGAGCTGCTCAGGCTCCGGCAAGCGCGCGCCGATAAAACCCAGCTTGCCCACCGCCAGCGCCGTGGCTTTGCGCGCGGTCTCTTCCAGGCTCAAGCCCTCCAGGCACGCGGCGAGCACCCCAGCCACCAGCGCGTCGCCGGCAGCCACCGTGCTGGCCACGCTCACCTCAGGGGGTTGCGCCGCCAGCGCCTGCCCGCTCTCCACGAAGAGCGCGCCGCGCTCCCCCAGCGACACCACCACCAGCCCAATCCCGCGCGCGAGCAGCTCGCGCGCCGCGGCCAGCGCCTCGGCCTCGCCCGCCAGCGGCCTGCCGGCCCACTCGCTCAACTCGCTCAGGTTGGGCTTGACCACCTCCGGCGCCGCCTCCACCCCGGCCTTAAAGGCCGCCCCGCTGCTGTCCAGGGCCACCCGGCAACCCTGCGCACGGATGCGCCGGATGCACCCGGCGTAGAAATCCGCATCGATCCCCGGCGGAAGGCTGCCCGAAAGCGCAAACCAGGCGCACTCCGCCGCCAGGCGGTCGATCTCCCCCGCCAGGCGCTCCAGCGCCTCGACCGGCGCAACCAGTCCCGGCAGGTTGACGTCCGTGGTCTGCTGGCGCGCGCTGTCGACGATCTTCACCCCCACCCGGCTGGAACCCGCCACGCGCACGAAGCGATCCTCGATCCCATGCCGGGCGAAGTGGCGCTCGAACGCCTGGGCGTTCTCCTCGCCCAACAGGCCGGTCGCGGCAACCGGAATGCCCAACTGGGCCAGGAAGGAAGCCACGTTGACGCCTTTGCCGCCCGCATCCAGGCGCATCTCAGACACGCGGTTGACCGCGCCCGGCTGAAAGCCCGCCACCCTGACGGTCATATCCAGCGCGGGATTCATCGTCAGGGTGGCGATTTTTTCCATACGCGGGTCGGTTAACACCACCTTGCCTTGAAATCCAGGCTGACCGGACCGCTGAAGCTCACGTTGGTGTGGATGGTGAGCGCCACATCCTTGCGGCCGAAATCGAAGACGGCGGTGTGGACAAACGGCGTGGTGTACATGCGCAGCGAGAGGGTGAGGGTGTGCGGGCCGCTCCAAACCGCGCTGGCAGCCACCGGCGCCTCGCCGTCGCGGAACAGGGTGGTGACTCCCTCGACCCATTTACCCAGCCCGCAGGTCACGCTGTGATCACCGGCCGGGTTGAGGATGCGCAAGACGCAGCGATTGGCGCCGAATTCCAGCACGCCTTCCTGCAGCCCCCACTCATTGGGCTCGAAGGTAAAGCGCCTGCCTGTTACCCGCTTGACCGTCGACACCGACTTGCGCCCCGCGGGCGGGGCATAGGCCAGCCCGGCCAGCTTGCGCTTCAACGCGGTGTGGCTGGACCGGTCGCTCTTCAATTTCTTGGACCCCATCGCGGGGAGCAAGATGTCCCAGACCAGGTTCATCACCGCCTGCATGTCGCTCACCCCGCTGGTGATCGCCAGCACTGCATCCTGGTCGGGCATGACAATGCAATACTGTCCGAACGCCCCATCTCCGCGGTAGGCGTTGTGGCGGCAGCGCCAGAACTGGTAGCCGTATCCCTGGTCCCAGTCGCTTTCCGGGCTGAACCCGTTCGACACCTGCTTCGAGGTCGCTTCTTCCACCCAGCTTTCCGGAAGAATGCGCTTCCCGCCCCACATGCCTTTCTGCAGGTAGAGCTGCCCGAAGCGGGCGATATCCTCGGTGCGCACACTCAAGCCCCACCCGCCGAGGTTGACACCCCGCGGGCAGGTTTCCCACTCGGGGTCTTCGATGCCCAGCGGCTCGAACAGGCGCGGCATGAGGTATTCGCGCATGGTCATCCCGGTCACCCTCTGCACGATCGCGCCGAGGATATAAGAAGCCGCGCTGTTGTAGACGAAGTGCGTCCCGGGCTTGTTCTCCACCGGCAGACCGAAAAAGCCTTTCACCCAGTCCTCGCCCCCCTGCTCGATCATCGGCCCGGTCGCGTCCTCCTGGTGCCCGGTCGACATCGAGAGCAACTGGCGCACGCGCATGTTCTTCAGGTTGTCCGAAGCGTCCGCCGGCACGTACTCCGGGAAGAAAGAAACCACCGGGTCGATCACCGACAGGCGGCCTTCCGTCACCGCCAGGCCGACCGCCGTCGAGGTAAAGCTCTTGGTCAGCGAAAAGAGAATATGGCGACGGGAGGGAGCGTACGGCGCCCACCAGCCTTCGGCAGCCACCTTGCCGTGGCGCAACAACATAAAGCTGTGCATCTCCGCGATTTTCGCCTCGACCTCGTTGACAAATTGAAGCACAGCCTGCGATGGAATCCCCACCGCTTCCGGTGAGCAGCGCACCAACGATAGTCCTGCCATTCCCTGCTCCTTCATTTATAGTATGAATACCCGTTCGGTCACCAACGCTTTGCCCCTGTCCAGGCCGGCTAGCGCAGGTAACCCAGATACTTGCTCTGCATGACCAGCATCGTCTCCAGCGTCTGGCGCGCGGCGCTCGCGCTGTGCACCACCGGGTCAACCAGCAGCGCCTGCAGCGCCGCCTTCTTCGACCGATTGAGAATCGCCTCGGCGGTCAAGTCGTGCACAGCGTACTGGTTGTTGAGTAAGCCGCCGAACCCCGGCGGCACCCGCCCCAGCGCCATCCCGTGCACCCCGTTGCGGTCGACCGTGGCGGGCACCTCTACCGCGATATCCGTCGGCAGGTTGTCGATCAGCCCATCGTTGATCACGTTGACCGCCATCTCCGCGTGGCCCGAGTCGGTCACGATGCCATCGAGGATGGTTTGCATCGTCCAGCCCTCGTCGGTGCCCTGCACGCGCTCATCGACGATCTGCATGCTGCACCACACCTGGTAGGCGCGGTAGAAGTCGAGGATGCCGTGGTGGTCGACCACATCGTGCGCCCACTGGATGTACTCGCCAAAATGGCTGTCGGTGGTGATCGGCAGCAGGTCGAATTCTTCCAAGATCAGCTTGAACAGCCCTCGCTCCGCCCAGGCCTTGTGTTGGCGGTAGGACCGGCGCATCTCCTCCGGCGCGGCCTCCAGCGCCCACTCCAATCCCGATTTCAGGCTGTCAAAATATGCCGGGGCTTTGGCGCGCACGTCGGGGTAGGCGTCCTGCCCGGAAACCCTGTAGCGCACGTCCAGCAGGCAGGAGAAATGGTTCAACCCGCCGGCGCGGTATTCCAGATTGTCCAGCGAAGTGCCGAGGATTTGCGGCAGGTGCTCCGGCAGCGAGGCGATCTCGTGGCACAGGCCGGTGAACTTCAGGTCGGGGAATTTGCGCTTGACCGTCGTGCAGATGCGGCTCATCGGGTTGCTGAAGTTGAACACGTGCGCCTCCGGGCAGATGCGCCGGATGTCCTCGCAGATTTCCAGGATGGGGGGGACGATGCGCAGCGAGTGGAACAGCCCGCCCGGCCCGCCGTTCTCGCCGTACACCTGGCGGATGCCGTACTGCAGCGGCACCTTCCAATCCTGGTCCCACAGCTCGAAGCGGTTGCCGACCTCGATCGAGATGACGCAGAAGGTCGCCCCTTGCAGGGCGGCTTTGCGGTCGGTGGTCGCGACCAGCTCGAAGGGCAGGTTGTTGCGCTGGATGTGCCGTCTGCCGATCTCCTCGACGCGCTGCAGGGCGACCGGGTTGATGTCGTGCAGGGTGACTTTGCTGCCGTAAAACACTTCGCTCTTGAACAGGTCGCCCAGGGTACCCAGGCCGAAGTTGGCGCTCCCCGCGCCGATCAGTACGACGTGCTGTTGCATAGAACTATTCTCCTCTTTGCCGCTTCAACCGGAAGCCGATTGTCGGGTCTCGTATGGGGGCAAGTTTGCCGTGTACTCCAATTGTACATCCACTCAGGTCACCCGGGCGCCGGCTGCCAGCGTTTTCATCCAGCCTGCCCGACCGGCGGGTTATGTCATCTTTCTTGTCTCACTCGACCAGCGCAACCCGTCCGATTCGGTCGCCGTACCGGCACCGCTGAACACGGTCCGGATATACAATAGAGGTGATCGGCAGCCATGAAACCCAAACCTCTCGCCTGGATCACCGCCGCGCTCACCTTCGCCATCGCCCTGGCGCTCTTTGCCCGCACCCTCGCCCCGGGGCTGCTGCTGAGCGACAGCGCCGAGTTCCAGACGCTGGTCTACACCCTTGGCATGACCCACCCGACCGGTTACCCGGTCTACCTGCTGTTCGGGCGGCTCTTCACCTTGCTGCCACTCGGCGACCCGGCCTGGCGGGTGAGCCTCTTCTCGGCCTTCCTCGGCGCGCTGGCCGCCGGGCTGCTGGCGTACAACCTGCAGCGCATCTCGGCCAATCCCGTCGCCTCGCTGGCGGTCGGGCTGGCGGTCGCGGTTGCGCCGCTTTTTTGGTGGCAGGCAGTGATCGCCGAGCTCTACACCGCTTCGGCGCTGATGCTGCTGGTGGTCGTCAGCCTGCTGCTCGAGTGGCAGCGCTCGCGCCGCGCCCCCCTGCTGGCTTTGGCCGGCCTGGCCGGCGGGTTGAGCCTGGGAATCCACAACACCGTGGCGCTGCTGGCGCCGGCCACCCTGCTTTTCCTGCTGGTATACCGGGCTTCGCGGCGTGATTGGGCCCTGGCGACCCTCGGCGCGGCGGCGGGTTTGCTGCTCACCCTGGCGGCGTTCTGGGCGATCGACCTCAACGACCCACCCTCTTCTTATTTTCACACCACCTTTTTCCACGGCATCAGCGCCTGGAACATCGCCCCCGAACAGTCTCAGCGCTTCTTCGAGCGGGTGAAATTCCTCGTCGCCGCGCCGCAGTTCCGCGCGCTGATGTTCGCCGACCCCTCCAGGCAGACGGAAGCCGGCTGGCAGGTCTACCGCGAAGCCCTGCAGGCCAACACCTCGCCCGTTTTCCTGTTCCTGGCTGCGGCCGGCGCCACCGCCGGTTTTTTCCACCGCGCCACTCGCCCGGCGGCGCTGCTCGCCGCGGTCGGCTGGGCCTGCCTGACCGGATTCATCTTGAATTACCAGATCGGTGACATCAACGTGTTCTACGTCCCCACCTACGCACTGGCGGGCCTGGCGGCCGGGCTTAGCGCCGCGCTGCTCAACGAGGGTTTGCGCCGGCTGGCGCGCCTCCTCACCCCGCGGGCGTGGCTGGCCGTCATTCTCCAGTTGGCGCTGGGGCTGGGGCTCACCGCGGGCCTGCTCTATCCTCATTTCGGGCGCGTGTCGGCTTCCTGGCAGGCCGGGCGAATCACCTTCCTGCGCGAGATGGGTTACGCCAGCCAATCGCCCTACCCGGTGGACGACCCCACCTTGCCCTACGAGCGCGCCGCGTTGCTGGTCAATTACCTGCCGGATGACGCGCTGGTCTTCACCAACTGGGAATGGCTCTTCGCTTACCTGTACGTGGCGCACGTCGAACAGGGCCGCACCACGATGGATTTCTACGAGGTCTGGCCGCAGACCTGGGGCGTGACGGAGCGCTCCACCCTCGACTTCATCGACGCCGCCCTCGGCACGCGCCCCATCTACCTCGATTTCCAGCCCGACCCGCGCATCCGCAGCCGCTTTGAAATCAAGCCGGTGTTCCTCTTCCCCGGCGTCTACGAGATCACCGGGCGCAAACCCTGACGCCACCTCTTCTCAAGGAGTTCCTGATGAGCGCACTCCCACCCCTCACCGCCCGTTGGATCTGGAAGTCGCAGCCTTCCTACAACCCCTACCAGCAGACTATCTTCGCGCGCCGCGCATTCCGCGTGGGCACAGTCGAGCGGGGCGTGCTGCGCATCAGCGCCGACGGGCAATATCGCCTGGTGGTGAACGGCGAGTGGGTCTCTGACGGCCCCTGCCGAAGCTGGCCCGAGCACTTCCAGTACGACCAGCTCGACCTCACCCCTTACCTCGTTGAAGGCGAAAACGAGCTGCTGGTCATCGCGCGCCATTGGAGCGCCGGCACCTTCCACAGCGTGCCGCGCCAGGCCGGGCTGCTCGCCCAGCTCGACCTGTGGCTGGCGGACGGGTCCACCCGGCGCATCGCCAGCGGGCGCTCGTGGCAGGTGGCCGAAGCCCTCGCCTGGCAGCCGGACGCGCCGAAAGTGAGCATCCAAATGGAGCCGCAGGAGCTCTACGACGCTCGCCTGGAAGACGCCCTGCTCTTCGAGCCGGCCGCGGTGCTCTACCCCGCCGGGCGCGGCCCCTGGCAGGACCTGCACCCGCGGGATGTGGCGTTGCTGACCCGCAAACCGCTGCCCCCGCGCAGCTTCCTGGGCGCCAACCTGGTCCGGCGCAACCGTGACCTCGTCTGGTGCGTGCCCACCGCGCGGCTGGCCAACCCCGGCCTCATCGAGGCCAACCGCTCGGTCTCCAACGCCGGGGGGATGTGCGCCTGGCTGGGGCTGGATCGCCCCGCCGAGCTGCGCTTCGTAACCGACGCCTTCCAACTGGCCGTGGACGGGGTCGCGGAGCCCTCCGGACGCTATGCGCTGGCCGCCGGGGAGCACTTCGTGCTGGCACTTTCTTCGCCGCTCTTCGGCCACGACAAAGACCGCTCGCTGCGCCTGCTCGACCCCCCGGACGGCTTGCGCCTGTCGAACCCACTCGACCCGGGCGCCGCCAACCCGTGGTGCTGGATCGACCTGCCCGCCTTCTCTTACCATGAAAGCGACCTGGTCTGGCCTTCGATCAGCGGGCTGGACGGCGCGCGCGAGCGCCTGGAGGCCAACTACGAGCGCGAGGTCAGCCGCCTGCTGGCGGAGGTGAGCGGCGCGGCCTCCTTCGCGGAGCAACTCGCCCCTCTCGCGCGCGCCCTGCCGGCGGAGGAGATGTTCCAGCGCGATCCTCACTGGGCGTTCATCTCTCGCCAACCGCTCGGCGACGCCCGTCCCTGGGTCGAAAACCCGGCCGGATCGATGCAGGATAACCTTGAGCTCACCACCATCCACCCCGCGCCGGAGGGCGACATCGAGCTGGTCTACGACCTGGGCGAGCAGAGCGTCGGTTATTACGACCTCGACCTGCTGGCGGGTGAGGGCGTGGAGGTGGACCTCTTCAGCGTCGAGCACATCACCACCCGGGGCGAGATCCAGCACACCTGGGGCAACCGCAACGGGATGCGCTACATCACCCGCGCCGGGGCAAACCGCTTCACCTCGCTCAAACGGCGCGCCGGCCGCTACCTGTACGTCACCCTGCGTAACCTGCGCCAGCCGCTGCACATCCGCAAGCTGCAACTGGTCGAGTCGACTTACCCGGTCGACCAGCAGGGCTGGTTCGACTGCTCCGACAGCCACCTAAGCCGCATCTGGGAGATCTCTGCGCGCACGCTCAAGCTGTGCATGGAAGACACCTTCACCGACTGCCCGCTCTACGAGCAGACCCTCTGGGTGGGCGACGCGCGCAACGAAGCGGTGTTTGCTTTCGACGTGTTCGGCGCGCACGACCTCGCCCGGCGCTGCCTGCGCCTCACCGCCCAATCGTTGGAGCGCTACCCCATCGCCGGGTGCCAGGTGCCCTCCAGTTGGGACACGCTGCTGCCCGCCTGGAGCTTCCTGTGGGGCATCGCTGTGTGGGATTACTACCAGGCGTCGGCCGACCTCGGTTTCCTCGCCGAGCTGTGGCCGGCGGTGCTGCGCAACCTGCAAGGCGCGTCCGGCTTGCTGGACGAGCGCGGGCTGTTCAGCGGACCCTTCTGGAACATGTTCGACTGGTCCGGCAGCGACGACGGCCACAACACCGTGCTGCACAACAGCCTGCTGCTGGTCGGGGCGATTGGCGCGGCGCTGAAATGCGCCGGCGTCCTGGGCGAGACGGCCCACATTGGCTGGCTGAAGGAATTCCGCGAGCGGCTCGCCGCCGCCACCAACCGCCTGTGGGACGCGCAGCGCGCGGTCTACCCCGACAGCGTGCGCAACGACGGGACGCTCAGCCCGAGCGCTTCGCTGCACGGACTGTTCCTGGCGCTGCTCTACGACGTGCTGCCGCCCTCCGAAGCGCCGGCCGCGCTCGAAAAACTGCTCCACCCGCCCGCCGATCTGGTGCAGGTGGGCTCGCCGTTCGCGATGATGTACTACTACGAGACGCTGGAAAAATTCGACCAACAGCAGGCCATTCTGAGCTCGATCTACGCCAACTACCTGCCCATGCTGGAGGCCGGCGCGACCACCGTCTGGGAGGTGTTCCCCACCAGCCGCGACCGCCCGGCGGATTTCCCCACCCGCAGCCACTGCCACGCCTGGTCTTCCGCGCCGCTGCATTTCTTGCCGCGCATCCTGCTCGGCGTCCGCCCGCTGGAGGCGGGTCGCACGCTGGTGGAGGTCAGCCCGCGCCCATCGGGATTGAGTTGGGCCAGGGGCGCGCTGGCCACCCCACTCGGGCCGGTGGAGGTGTCATGGCGGCGCGAGGGCGACCGGTTGACCCTGCAGGCGCGCGCGCCGCAAGGCGTGACGCTGCGCTTCCAGCCCAACGCGGAGCTGGAGGGGCTGCTCATCGAACGGAATATTTAAGGATTGGATTTCCCCACTCGGGAGCCAGGAAAGAGAGATTGCTTCGCCCGAAGCGGGCTCGCAATGACGTGAGGTCGCATGTCCACACGAGGCGGGCTCGCAAGCTCATGTCATCGCGAGGCGGGCGCCCTGCGCCCGGCGCGGCGATCTCTCTTCCCGCACTCGGGAGCCAGGAAAGAGAGATTGCTTCGCCCGAAGCAGGCTCGCAATGACGTGCGGTCGTATGTCAGCGCGAGACGGGCTCGCAAGCTCATGTCATCGCGAGGCGGGCGCGGCGATCTCTCTTCCCGCATCGTCGCTCTGGCAAATCTTCACTGCTCGCCGCGGTACTTGGCTAAATCCACCGCCGCGATGTAGGGCAGGTTGCGGCCCTTTTCGTCGATGTCCAGCCCGTAACCGACGACGAACTCGTCCGGGATCGAGAAACCGCAATAGTCGATGTGCAGGTTCTTTTTGTGGCGCTCGGGCTTATCCAGCAGGGTGCACACGCGCAGGCTGCGCGGGCTGCGGTCGAGCAAAATCTTGCGCACCGTGTACACGGTCAGGCCGGTGTCGATGATATCGTCCACCAGGATCACGTCCCACCCGGCGATGCTGGCCTTGTGGTCGTGATCGATGCGCACGAACCCCGAGGTCTGGCTGCCCGCATAAGAGGACACCGACATGAAGTCCATCGTCAGCGGGCGGTGGATGCGGCGCATCAGGTCGGTGATGAACATCACGCTGCCGCGCAGCAGCCCGAGCAGCATCAGTTTTTCGGAGTCCTGGTAGTCCTCGGTGATCTCCATCCCCAGTTGGGTGACGCGCTTCTCGATCTGCTCGGGGGTGATGAGGATTTTCCCGATGAAGTCGTAACGAAAATTGCTTGGCAGGCCCATGATCGCTTCCCTTTCCCATTCGCGCACTGCGCGCGAGAAAAGATATTTTTATCACAAAAAAGCAGGGAAGGGTATAGTAAATGATCCTCACATTCCCCAGGCAGCCAATATTTTCTCGATCGTGTTCCAGTTGCGCGTGGTGATCTTCTTGCCGAAGGTTTTCTCGAGCACGCTCATCGCCTCGGTGGTGCGCATCTCCGGCGAGAGGGTGAGCACGCTGCACACTTCGCCCGACGAGACGCGCAAGATGCGAAATTCACCGCCCGGTGAGACGTAGCCCGCCATTGATTCATCCTTGGGCGGTACGGAGAGAAAGCTGACGTACAGGCGGGTGTCTTTGGTCACCGCGACGCCCGCGAAAGGCGCGGCAGCCGCCAGCGCGCGAATCTGCTCGCGGCTGCGCAGCAGCACCCCAATCGAGGCGCCGAATGCCTTTTCCAGACCCGCTTCGATCGCCGCGACCAGCGCATCCACATCGTGCTCTGCCGCCTCGAAGAGCACGTTCCCGCTCGCCAGCAGCGTCTGGACGTTTTGGCACCCCATCCCCTCGAAGGCGGCGCGCAAGGCGTCCATCTTGATCTGCTTGTTGCCGCCCACGTTGATCCCGCGCAAGAACGCGGCGTACGCGTTCATCGGTTGGCCTCATCTTGCAGGCTTTTGATAACGTGCGCGGCGATCTGCTCGGCGAGGAAATCCTGGTAACCTGGCATTGTCATCACACCCCAGGAGGTGTCGGCGAGGTCGAACTGGCCGTTGACCAGCAACACTTCGCCGCCGGCGAGGTCCAAGGACATGGTGTTGGTGCGGCGGAAAGACACGTCGCCGGCGGTGGAATAATAAATGGCAAAGCTCAACGCCGAACGGGCATAAAAGGGCGTCCAAAACACGTCTTGTTCTTTCACCTCAACCGCCAGGAGCGGGCCGCCGGCCCGGTCGGCAGGCTCAGGCAGCAGGGTCATGCCCGCCTGGCGCGCCAGCACGCGCTCCACGGCGCGCTGCAAACGCCCATCCGCGCTCACACTGAGAGAAACCGCGGAAAGTGGAATATTCTTTC
>JARKOV010000140.1 GCA_029975965.1 Anaerolinea sp.
GCTTCAGATCTCCGTCCAGGTCAATGTAACCTACGAAGTCAAGTAGAGTCTATCCTGTCCGAATTCCAATGCGCGCCTGGGATACCCCAGGCGCGCGGTCTTTCTCCCTCCGCTGCTTCAAAGGTCTTCCTGGTTGAAGACCACCTCTTCTTTACCGCTCAATTTCTCCTCGACCTTGCGCACAATCAGGTCGAGATGGCGGGGAATGGCGACGTAATCGAGATCGTCCGCCGGGACGGTCAGCACCGGGCAAAGCGCAAACTCGTGGATCCACGCTTCGTACAGTTGGTTGAGGTTTTCCAGGTAAAGCGGGTCGACCCCGCGCTCATAATTGCGGTCGCGCTGGGCAATCCGCTGCTGCAAAGTGGGCACAGAAGCCCGCAGGTAGATCAGCAGGTCGGGCGGGAGCAGGAACTCGGTCAGGCTGGTGTAACGCGCACGGTAGGTGGCATGATCGCGCTGGCTCATCCGCCCCTGGAGGAACAGGTTGCGAGCGAAGATCTCGGCATCCTCGTAGATGCTGCGATCCTGGATCGTCGATGACGGGTGCTGCATCACCTGGCGGTGAATGTGCAGGCGGTGCGCCAGGAAGAAGACCTGCGAATGGAACGACCAGGTGGGCATATCCCGGTAGAAATCCGCCAGGTACGGGTTTTCAGCGACCGGCTCGTAGAACGGCTGCCAGCCCAGGCGCTGGCAGAGCAGGCTGACCAGCGTTGACTTGCCCACGCCGATATTCCCGGCGACGGCGATATATTTTTTCATACCCCACCTCAACTCTTGGGAATTTTACCCGCCAGTTCCAGGTCAATCACCTGCTTGAACACCTCAAAGGGTTGGGCGCCGATGATGGCAACGCCATTGATGAAGAATGTCGGCGTCGAGCGGATGCCCACCTGGGCTGCATAATCGGCATCCGCCTGGACTTCCTTCTCGGTGCGGCGCTCATCCATGCAGGATTTGAATTTGGCGGTGTCCAGCTTCAAATCGGCAGCATAGCGGTCGAACAGGGCGCGCGAGAAAGCCGCGTTTCCAGCGAACAGCCTGGCGTGGTAATCCCAATACTTGCCCTGCTCCCCTGCGCAGTTCGCCGCCTCGGCAGCCGTCCCGGCGTTGGCGTGGATGCTGTACAGCGGAAAGTCACGGTACACCAGCCGGATTTT
>JARKOV010000147.1 GCA_029975965.1 Anaerolinea sp.
TCACCTGCGCGCCACCTTCAACCCGCGCAGCCCGGTGTCGTACGACAAAATCTTCAACCAGGTGCGCGACGCGCCCCTGCTCATCCTCACCAACCTGGAGACGCAAACCGCCACCCCCTGGGCGCGCGAAAAGCTCTACCAGATCTTCAACCACCGCTACTACGCGCGCAAGCCCACCGTCATCACCACCGTCTACTCGATGGAAGAGATCGACGCGCGCATTCGCAGCCGCCTGCTGGACGAGCGCCTGTGCAAGATCAATAAAATTCTGGTACCGCCCTACCACATTGGTCCCGCCGGCGACAAACAGCGCGCCCCGCGCCGTTCGACACGCGCGCCCAAATAACCGGGCTGGCGCGCAAAACGGACAGGCTGCTCCTTGACGCGCGCCCTTGATGCTCGTAGAATCAAAGCACAATTGAATAACGCTTATTGACCGCCTCTCCCCCGGATGGGAAGGCTAATAAAAGGTGAAACCGGTTCAAGTCCGGTGCTGTCGCGCAACTGTAAGGAGATGCCCTCTCCAAGCCAGGTCATCCTTCAATAAGCCGTTCGCCACAACCTCGCAGAAAGGAGGTGGGAACCGTGCGGCGCAGATTTTCCCACACAAGAAACGCATTGTCCAACCTCCCTGTCTTCCAAGGCAGGGATTTTTATTTGCACAGCCGCCTGGGCACAAAAACGAGACCTGTTACCAACCGCCAGAGAACATCAAACCAATGAAAAGGAAAAATCAAAAATGAAACGCCGTTTTGTGCCTGTTTTTCTCATTACGCTGCTCAGCCTGCTGCTGGCCAGCTGCGCGCCCATCGCGCCAGCCAGCCCCACCGCTGTGGCGCCCATCACCCTCACCGACGCCCTCGGCCGTGAGGTCAGCCTGGCGCAGCCCGCGCAAAAAATTGTCTCCACCGCCCCCTCCAACAGCGAGATTCTCTTCGCCATTGGCGCGGGCGCGCAGGTCATCGCCCGCGATGACTTCACCAATTACCCCCCCGAAGCCTTGGACCTGCCCTCGGTGGGCGGGAT
>JARKOV010000001.1 GCA_029975965.1 Anaerolinea sp.
GTGCGATTCATGGATTTTCACCGTGACTTTCATGCGGGACAGGTCCGGCAGTTTGATGAGCTCCTGCCGGTTTCGAACCACCGCCCCGCCTTCGATGAGGGATTCGCTACTGAAGCGGTTCTCGCTGACCTGATACACCACCAAACCGTCCTGGGGCGCCACAATGCGGGTGGCCTCGAGGTTCTTGCGGTCGCGTTTGAGCTTCTCCTCGTTCAACGCCAGCGTGTTGAGCTGGGTGGCCAGATCGGCCTCGTACTGGGCCATTTTCCGGCGGTTCTGGTTCACCACGCGCTCCAGCTCCTCCTCGGCCTGGCGGACATCGGCCTCGTATTTCTCGCGGCTCTTGACCGAGTCGAAATTCTGCAGCAGCCAGAGGGTGTTGGTGGCCACGGTGAGGGCATTGAGGCTGTTGAGAACTGCCAGCCAGTCGCTGGCGGCCTTCTGCTTGGTTTCATACCCTTTGGCGGCGAGGTTGGTCGAGTTGCGGTAGGTATCGAGGTTGACGGCCAGTTGGGCCTCGGCCTGGACCACCCGGTTGCTGGCTTCGATGAGGTCCACCAGGCGCTGGCCCTGCTCGTATTTTTCACGGTCAATTTTGGCGAACTTGACCTTGAGGACGGCGGCGAGGTAATCGCTGTTGGTGGCGCTCTTTTGGATTTCGAGCTGGGCTTGCGCCTGTTCGACGGCGAACTTGGCCTTTTCGTAGGCGATCTGCTGCTGGTTGACCTGGTCCTGCGCCTGGGCGGAATCCAGCTCGACCAGCAGGTCGCCCTTCTTGACGTAGGTGCCTTCGGGCACGATCCAGATGATGCGGGCGGTTCCCTCGACCTCGTTGCGAATGCTGATCTCGCTGACCGCCGCCAACGTTCCCCCTTCGACCACGGTCACGGTGAAATCGCCGCGCTTGACCTCATAGAATTCGGTGGCACTGGTCTTCCGACTGGCGGGCCGCAGCAGAAGGAACAAGCCCAGCGCCATCCCCGCCACCACCAACAGGGACAGGAGGGGACGGCGTTTAAGCCAGCCGAGCAGGCCGTTGCCGGCGCCGGCCGGAGGGGGAGAGGTAGTCATGGGAGTGGAACTGGGTTTCATGATGCAGGCTCCAGAAATTGTTGCGGGGGCAGGACCCGGTCGTCGGGCATGCGCAAGGGGGGCGCGCCGCGTTGTTC
>JARKOV010000023.1 GCA_029975965.1 Anaerolinea sp.
AGTAGCGGATGCGAGGGTCGATGAGGGCGTAGAGCAAATCCATCACCAGGGTGATGCCGCCCACGAATAAGGCAAACACGCCGATCGTCGCCTGGACGGCGGTGTAGTCGCGCAGTTGAATGCGCTCCACCAGGTAACGCCCCATGCCGGGCCAGGAGAAGGTCGTCTCGGTCAGCACCGCCCCGGCCAGCAGGATGGCAAATTGCAGCCCGATGAGGGTCATGATCGGGATGAACGTGTTGCGCAACGCGTGGCGGTACACCAGGCGTTGCTCCGGCAGCCCGCGCGCCCGACCTGCGGTGATGAAATCGGACTGGAGCATCTCGATCATGTTGATACGCGTCAGGCGGATGAACACGCCGGTCAGCGCCAGGCCGAGGGTGAGCGAAGGCAAGACAAGATGCGCCAGGGCCGAGCCGAGCGCGGGCCAGTTGGCGGTCAGGATCGCGTCGATCACGTAGAAATTGGTGATCGGCTTGAAGGTGGTCAGGAGCAGGGTGTTCATTCGCCCGGCCAGAGGCAAAATCGGCAGGCGCACTGAAAAGACGATCTGAAAGACCAGCCCCATAAAGAAGATGGGAATGGAATAGATGACGATGCTGAACAGGCGAATGCCGAAATCGACCGCCTTTTTTCGCTTTTTGGCCGCGAAAGCGCCCAGCAAGATGCCGAAAACGGCGGTGAAGATCATCGAGGGGATGCTCAATTCCATGGTCGCCGGTAACCGCTCCCCCAGCTCGTCCTTGATCGGTCGCTCGCCCTGGGTCAGCGCGGTGCCGAAATCGAGGCGGATCATTTTCCACAAAAAGTCGAAATACTGGATGTGCAGCGGTCGGTTTAATCCCAGCCGCTCGCGCAGCACTTCGGCCTGCGCCTCGGTCACCTTGGGGCCTAGCTGCGAGCGAATCGGGTCGCCCGGCAAGATGCGCATCACCAGGAACACCATGGTGATCAAGATCAGCACCATGGGAATGGTCAGGAGGATGCGGGTGATCAAGAAGTTGCGTAACGATGCAGACATGCAATCCCTCCGGTTATGGATGCGCAACCGGGCACAAGAATAAGTTACAGATTAGCACAGAATCGGCAGAGCGGCAAGATTTCGCCATTCTTTTTTTTTATCGCCCACGCGGCATAACCATGCCCGATTGTGTTTCAATTTTTCTATCCAGTGTGGGCTTTGACCCACATTTTATAGAAAAACAGTAACTACTCAGCCAGAGGTGCAAGGAGCCCGGCAAAGGGTAAAGGAGGGGCGGGTCTTGATCAGACCCGCCCCAACAAAGGTTCGATGCCTCACAGGCCGCCCTTGCGACCCGTGAACGGGCGGCGTTTACTCGCCGCCGGTCATGAAGGTGTGGTTGAACACCAGGTAGCGCAGCGCGGGAGCATTGACGGTGGTCACGGTCAGACCTTGAACGCTCTGCAGACGGACAGCTTCCACCGGGCCAACCGTGCGCCAGGCGATGTCGATCGTGCCGTTCTCGACGGCGTTCGCCATGGTGGTCGGGTCAGCGAAGTACTTGATGATGACGGTCTTGATCAGGGGCTTGTCATCGCCAAAGTAATTCGGGTTGGCTTCCAGCACCATCTGCTCGCCGACCACGTGCGAGGTCACGTAATAGGGACCCATACCGTTGAGCGAGGTGGGGAACTGCTCGATGGCGTCATCCGCGAATTCCGGAGGAACCGGGATGAACGGCGGGGTGGCGGTGAGGGCCGGGAAGAAGGCGAAGGGGGCCTTGAGCTCGTACACCACGGTCAGATCGTCGGGCGCGGTCACGCTCGAGACGTAACCGGTGATCAGGCCTTTAACCTGCCCGTCCAGCGCGTTGAGGCGCTCCCAGGCGCGGATGTAATCGGCCGAGGTCACCGGGGTGCCGTCGGCGAACTTGATGTTATCGCGCAGCTTGAAGGTGTAGGTCTTGCCGTCTTCACTGATCGTGGGGGCCTCAGCAGCCGCGCCGGGGACCAGGTCGGCCGTGCCGGGAATATAGCTCATCAGCGAAGCGCCGGTGTTCTTGAGGATCTCCCAGTCGTGGGTAGCGTAGGCGTCGTCCGCGTCGAGGCTGTTCACCTCGTCGGTGGTGCCGATGATGATCGTATCCTTGCTGCCAGAAGCGGGGACCGCGTCGGCGCCGAAGCTGAGCACGTTGTAGTTGAACTCAAAGGGCGCGCCAATCGTGATGCCCTCAACGCCCGGGCGGTTGGTGATGAACTCGGGCTCCCAGAACAACGGGATGGTGGGGACCTCTTCGGCGTAGAACTCGCCGATCTGCTTGTACAGCGCAGCGCGCTTGTCAGGATCGGTGGTCGAGGCGGCCTCGAGCAGCAGCGCGTCCATCTGCTCGTTGCAGTAGTTCACGCCGTTGCCGGGCGACTGCTCGCAGGAAGCGAAGGGGCTCAGCCAGGTTTCGGGATCGACAAAGTCGGGGAACCAGCCCAGGATGAAGACGGGCAGGTTTCCGGCTACGAAGCTGTCGACATACTCGGCCCAGTTCTGGCTCTTGAGGTTGACCTTGACCAGGCCGGTCTCTTCGAGCTGTTCCTTGATGACCTGCATCACGTCGGCCGTGGTCGTGCCGTAGTGCTCAGGCGGGAACCACAGGTCGAATTCGAATGGCGCGTCAGCGGAGTAGCCGAGACCGCTGAGCAGCTCAATGGCGAGGTTAAGATCGCGCTGGCCGTATTTATCCAGGAACGGCTCGGTCGCGAAGGGGTAATCCGCGGGCACCATGTGGTATGCCGGGGTGTTGCGGCCTTCGAACACGCGGTCAACGATCACCTCGCGGTCGATCGCTGCGGCGAAGGCCTGGCGGAGCTCCTTGTTCCACAGAGGCTTGGGCTCAGCCGCTACTTCTTCGGTGGGGGTCGGCTCAGCCACGGTCGGCTCGGGTGCGGTGGTCGCGGTCGGCTCAACCGGGGCTTGCGTCGCCACGGTGGTGGCCTGCGGCGCCGGCTGGCAGGCGGTCAATGCAAACACCAGCACCAACACGAACGCCAAAACAGAATATGCTGACTTGAATTTCATACGAACACTCCTCCTTGGGTCAAACGGTGGGTTGTTGAGTCACAACTTGGCTAAGATGCTTTTTGCGAGGCGAGCGGCATGGCACCTGGATCGTTCTACCGCTCAATCCCGTCGGTTGGCGAGGCCGGCGGGAACCTCACAATGGCTTTGATTATACAACTCAAGGTTGATTTGTCAACGATTGAGTTGCTAATTGGCTGAGATTCAGGTTTTGACTGGAATGGCTATCGCGTTCTCCTTGTACTTGACAGGCATACCGACTATACTATTGATATATACGATCATTAATGTCCTGTATCACGCCGATTGTGGATCCATTTTTTCTGAAAAATGTGGGGCAAGGCCGGCATTTTACAGAAGATAAATCACGCGATCGTCACGCCGAACAATGGAGGTAGGGGCATGGCAGACAAGTACAACCTTTCGGGAGATTTTCGCGGCTCGATCATCAACATCGAATCGACCCTGGAGAACGTCCAGCAGACCGTGGGGCAAATGAGCGCCGGGGACGAAAACACGCGCAAAGAACTGCAGGAATTGATTGGGCAGCTCTCGAAAGAGCTGAAGAAGAAGGTGCCACCGGAGAAGAAAGAACAGGCCGAAGCCGTTGCCGTCACCGCCAAAGCTCTCGTTGACCAGGCCAAAGAAGAAAAGCCCAACAAAACGATGGTGCAGATCACCGGTGAGGGCCTCAAGAAGGCTGCGCAAAACGTGGCGGACGTGATGCCGACCGTGCTCACCATCGCCACGCAGATCGTCATGGCGGTGGGAAAACTGGTCAAGTAAGACCGCTGGCTGGCATGAGCAAGTCTCCCACGCCGCGCAGGCGCTCGAAAGCCGCCTCAGCGGAACCCACCGGCGATGTTTACAACCTCGACGGCGATTTTCGCAACGCGACGATCAACATTCACTCCACCATCGTCAGCGCTCAGCAGGCGGTGGAGCTCGAAGCGCAGCCGCCCGAGCCCGGCGAACCGCCCTACCTCGGCCTGCAATACTTCGACGAAGACGACGCCGACCGCTTCTTCGGGCGCGAGCTGCTCACCGCCCGGCTGGTCAACCGCCTGAAGAGCACGCGCTTCCTGGCTGTGATCGGCGCCTCGGGCAGCGGTAAATCCTCGCTGGTTCGGGCGGGCGTGGTGCCGGCCCTGCGCCGTGGAAACCGCCTGGCTGACGACTCGCTTCCCCCCACCGACAGCCCGCAATGGGATATCCGCATCTTCACCCCCACGGCTCATCCGCTGGAGGCGCTGGCAGGCGCGCTGACCCGCGACGCCGAATCGCCCACCGTGCTGGCGACCCTGAGCGCAGACCTGTCCGCCAATCCGCGCAGCCTCTGCCTGGCTTCGCGGCAGTTGCTGGCGCGCCAGGGTCGCCCGCGCCTGTTGCTGGTCGTGGACCAGTTCGAAGAAGTGTTCTCGCAGTGCCACCAGGAAGATGAGCGCAAGGCGTTCATCGACAACCTGGTGGCAGCATGCGACCCCCAGGACGACCAGCCGGTTACCCTGATGATCTTGCTGCGCGCCGATTTCTACGACCGCCTCAGCGGCCGGCTGGGCGAGCTGGTATCGCAGCAGCAGGAATTGATCGGCGCGATGAGCCGCGACGAGCTGTTCAACGCCATCGTCAAGCCTGCCGCCCTGGGCGACTGGAAGATCCAGGAAGGTCTGGTGGACGTGATGCTGGACGACATCGGCGCGGAGCCCGGCGCGCTGCCGCTGCTCTCGCACGCTTTGCTCGAGACGTGGAACCGCCGGCGCAAGCGCACCATGACCCTCTCCGGTTACACCGAAGCGGGCGGCGTGCGCGGCGCAATTGCCCGCACCGCCGAGGCGGTCTTCAACCAGCGCCTCTCCGCCGAGCAGCGCCCCATCGCGCGCATGATCTTCCTGCGCCTGACCGAACTCGGCGAAGACGCCAAAGACACCCGCCGCAGGGCTTCTTACTCCGAGCTGATCACCCGCGCCACCGACCCGCTCACCATCGAAGCGGTGCTCTCGATCCTCATCGAAGCCCGCCTGGTGACCACCGGCGTGATCGAGCCGGGCGATGTGAAAACCGTCGAGGTGGCCCACGAGGCGCTCATCCTGCGCTGGCCCACCCTGCAAGAATGGCTGGCCGAAGACCGCGAGGGGCTGATCCTGCACCGCCAGCTCACCGACGACACCGCCGACTGGCTGCGCCTGAAGCGCGACCCCGGCGCGCTCTACCGCGGGCTGCGCCTGCAGCAGGCCGGCGAGTGGGCAACGAAGAACCCGGAGCAGCTCAGCTTGGACGAGCAGGCCTTCCTGGACGCCAGCCGCCAGGCGCTGGCGGACGAAGAAGTCCGCGAGCGGCGCTACCGCCAGTCGCTGCGCGTGCGCAAATACGTGCTGCCGGCTTCGGCGCTGGTCCTGGTGGGTATCCTGGTCGTGCTCTTCTACGTCACCGGGCTGAACGTGCGCTTCAAAACGCCAGCCAAAATGAACGGCTTCTTCAATATCGCCGTGGCCGAGTTCGGCGCGATCGGCGCCGACGGCACTTTGAGCGCCGCTCCGGGCGACAGCGGCGAGACGCTCAGCGGGCTGGTGGGCAACAAGCTGGAATTTGAGATCGCCTCAGACCCCAACTTGCTCGTCTGGAAAGACGGTCCCGCGCTGCGCCAGCTCAACGTGACCATTGGCCGCGTGGAAGGCAGCACCGCCCAGGAAAAAGCCGCCGCCGCCGAGGCCATGGCTGCGCGCCTGAACGCGCAGATGATCGTGTTTGGCAACGTCGACACGCGCACCCAGCCTGCCAGCCTCCAACTGGAATTCTGGCTCGCTCCGCAACTGGAATATTCGTTTGACGTGGGCGCGCGGAGCTACGCCACGGGCAGCGCAATCGCCATCCGCGATCTGCAAAACCTGACCCTCGAAATTCAACCCGAGATCGACCGGCAGGCCAGCACGCTGGCCTGGGTGGCGCTTGGGCTCACCCGCATGCGTTTCGGGCAATCGGTCGAGGCGCTGCAATCTTTCCGCCGCGCCGAAGAATTCTCCCCCGAGTCGGCCGCGGTGCAGTTCTTCATCGGACGCGAAAGCCTGTTCCTCTCCGACAGCGATCCCGAGCGCCAGGAAGACCTCACCCGCCAGGCCCAGGCGGCATTCCAGAAAGCCCTCGAACTCGACCCAACCTACGCCAACGCCTCGATCGGGCTGGGCAGCACCTACTTCGCCATGGCCAAACGGCTGGTGGGAGACGGCAGGAACAAGCCGCAGCAGCAGCGCGCGCTCGAGCAGGCCGGCGAGCTGGTCGCCCAGGCCATGGAAGCGTACCGCACCGTTGAACGGCTCCCCGACACCAGCGAAGAGAGCGGCACGCCGCTCCACCTGATCGCCCGACTGGGAAGCGGCACCAGCCTGCGCCTGCTGGCCGAGATCCGCTATCTGCTCGAGGACCCGGCCGGCGCGCGCGCCGCCGCCGAGGAGTCGGCGCGGACGCTGGAAGAGCTGGTCGCCTCGTTTGGCTCGCCGGGCAGCGAGCGCTACCTCGCCCAGACCCACCAGGCCCTCGGCACAGCGTACCAGTGGCTGGGTTTCCTCAGCGAGGTTGACCAGCAGTTTGAGCAGAGCCGGCAGGAGTACCAGCTGGCGCTGGACAGTTACACCCGCTGCATCGACCTGGGCCAAGCCTCCGCCGACCAGATCGTGCGCGTGGATATCGCGCAGAAATTATGCCTGCCGTTCCGCGACGAGTTGCAACAGTACCTGGGCGAGACGGGAGGAGGAGGATAGGATGAAATCCATCACCCGGTTCATCAGAGCCACAGCCGTTTTATCCGTAGTGATGCTGAGCGCGCTGGCCTGCGTCTCGCCGGTGAGCAACGCGCCCACCGCCACCCCGCAGGTGATCACGGTGGTGGTCGAAGCCACCCAGGCGCCCTCGCCTACCGCTTCCCCCACCCAGCCGGCCACCGCCACGCCATCCTTCACCGCCACGCCGCCCCCGCCCACCGCGACGACCGGCCCGCAGTGCACCGTGCTGCAGCGCCTGAACTTCCGCAGCGGGCCAGGAACGGCCTTCAACCCACCGCTCGGCGTGCTCGACAAAGACACCGTGGTCGCCGCACAGGCTTTCAACCCCACCGGCTTCCCCGGCGGGTCGTGGGTGCAGGTGGTGAATCCCGCCAACAACCAGGTGGGATGGGTCAGTGCGGGGGCGCAGTTCGTCAACTGCAACTTCGACCTGACCAGCCTGCCCTCCGTGGCGGTCAGCCCTCCGCCCACCCCGCGCCCACCTTCGGTCAGCAATTCGCAGCCGCAGGGCACCTTCGACGGCTTCGACTACGAGCTGATCTTCTCGACCAGTTCGCTGCTGCGCATCGCCTTGCGCGTCGAAGACCTGCCCGGCGACGCCGATGGAGATGGGGTGACCCAGGTGAAGTTTATCGTCCAGACCCAAGACGGCAATCCGGTCTACGAGACCACCGAAGGCAAAGCGGCGTTCTGCATCTTCGGCGGCGACAACCCGGGCTGCAACCCCTGGCCGGTGACCAATTACCAGCTCACCTGGGGCGCAGGCGGACCGGCGCTGACAGATGGCACCTACAAGGTGCGCATCGAAGCCGAGGGAGTGGATTCCTTCGGCGCCACCATTTACGGCACCTGGCGCTTCGACGTCACCCTCGACGTGCCATAACCGTCAATCGTGCTCGTGAGGCTCAAGGTGCTCGGCCCCCGGCAGCTTACCCACCAGTCGCTGCGGCTGGTGAATCAGCACCGGGAAGTCTTGCGGGCAGATCCAGTAACTGACGTGCTGGTAATGCAGCTCGATCAGCGGAATTGCGTGGCTGTCACGGTTGCATACCAGGCATTTCGGTTCGGCATCGTCCATCGATCACTCCTCTGAGCGAAAATTTTGACTGCTCTTGTAAATACTCGGCCGCTGTAAGATGGTTCCCCAAGGATCTTTCGCCATCCGCCTCAGCAGATACGCGCATTTTATCATTCACGGGCACGGCGGGTCTTTGAGGAGGCGCAAAGACCGCTGTTCGTGGGTATAATGGTTGGCATTGTCCAACCTCGCCGCAACCTCCGGCGGCCGTAGCCGCATCGCCAACACCTTTCGCTCCCTGCGCCACCGCAACTACCGCCTGTGGTTCATCGGGCAGACCATCTCGCTCTCTGGCACCTGGATGCAGACGATGGCGCAACAGGTGCTCATCTACCGCCTGACCGGCTCCGCCGCGGCGCTGGGCCTGATCAGTTTTATCGGTCTCATCCCCCTGATCCCCTTTTCGCTGTGGGGCGGTTCGCTCACCGACCGCCTGCCCAAGCGCAACGTGATCTTCTGGGCGCAGGTGGTCATGCTGGTGCAGGCCGTCCTGCTGGGAGTGCTCACCTGGAGCGGCGCTGTCCGGGTCTGGCACGTGTATGCGCTCTCGCTGCTGCTGGCGGCGGTCAACGCGGTTGACCTGCCGGCGCGCCAGGCGTTCACGGTCGACATGGTCGAGGGCAAAGACGACCTCACCAACGCCATTGGGCTCAACTCCGCCATGTTTAACCTGGCCCGCGCCGTCGGCCCGGCGCTGGCAGGCATGGTCGTCGCCGCCACCGGTGAAGGGCCGGCTTTCCTGCTCAACGCGCTCACCTTCATCCCGGTGATGCTCAGCCTGGCCTTGATGCGCAACCTGCCGCGCGCTGCGCCAGCGCCAGACAACCGCCTGCGCACCCTCCAGCACATGACGGGAGGATTGAAGTACGTGCGGGGGCAGCCGGTGATGCTGCTCTTAATGAGCCTGGTGGCGGTGAGCGCCTTCCTCTCGATGCCCTACAACACCTTGATGCCGGTCTTCGCGCAGGAAATCCTCAAAGAAAGCGCCCGCCCGGTGGTCGCCTTCGTTTGCGAAGGGCCGGGGCGGCTCTTCGCCTGCCAGGCGCCCGAAGCGCTGCCGCTGGGCATGCTGCTCACCGCGGTCGGTGTCGGGGCGGTGGTCGGCGCGTTGGTGGTCGCCTCGCTGCCGGCGTCCACCCGCCGCGGGCGCTGGCTGACGGCGGGCAACCTGGGCTTCCCCCTGGTGCTGCTGGCAGCCGCGGCCAACCGCTCCTTCCTCGCCGCCATTTTTTTGATGGCGGGGGCCGGCGTGATGTTCGTCTGGCAAAATGCGCTGGCCAACACGCTCATCCAGGTGACCGCGCCGGACGAGGTGCGCGGGAGGGTGATGGGCCTTTACACCATGGTCATCCAGGCTTTCATGCGCCTTGGCGCGTTGCAAGCCGGCCTGGTGGCGGATTGGATCGGCGCTCGGCTCTCACTGGGCATCGGGGCGGCCATTTCCCTGGCGTTCGGCATATGGGTGATGCTCTTCAAGCCGGTGGTGAGAAGGCTGTAGGCTTGCCGGAGCAGATGATCCGGCCCTCTCCTTACAGGGAAGGGGAAAGACCCCTACCCGACCTCCCCTGAAGGGAAGGGGAAAGACCCATCCCGGCCTTCCCTGAAGGGAAGGGGAAAGACCTCTCCCGGCCTCCCCTGAAAAGGATGTAAAAAACGCTAGCCGAATAAAACCCCCAGGTATTTCTCGACCATCGTCTCCAGGCCGAAGATAGCCTCGGCGCGGGCGCGGGCGCCCCTGCGGAAGCGCGGCTGGTCGGCCAGCAGGTCAAGCGCCGCCGAGACCAGCCCTTCGCGGTTGGGCGGCTCCAGTTTCCAGATGTTTGCCCCCCAGGGCGCCATGCGCCCCGAATCGGCGTCCAGCAGCTCCGGCAGCGCGCCGGCGGCGAACCCGGCCACCGGCAACCCGCAGGCCAGCGCCTCGACGACTGCATTCGGGCAGGGCGGGTTGATCTCCGCCGAGTAGAGCAAGTGCGCCGATCGATCCAGCGCCGGTATGCGCCCGCGCTTGACCACCCCCAGCCAGTTGACCAGCCCGCGCGCCCGGATCTCAGCCGCCGTCCGCAAAGCCGGTGAGACATCACCGGCGATCCACAGCTCCACCGGGCGGTTTGCCCTGGCCGAGAGCAGCCGGGCAAACTCGACCGCGTTTTCCAGCGCCAGCGTCTGGGCGCGGTTGAGATGCCCCTCGACCACCACGATGCGCCAGCGGTCGCGCGGCCGGTCGGCTGTGCCGTGCCCGTCGGGGGTGTACTCGCCGAGGTCCACGCCGTTATAGATCACGCTCCCCGCTGCGGCTACCGCGCCGCGCACCGTCTGCCACCAGTCGCGCGTGAAGTTGGACTGGTAGACAATGCGGTCGGCCAGCCGGCTGCGGATGATCGCCAGCAGCAGGTTGTTGGCCTCGGCGCGCAAGTAGTGGCGCAGGCCGGCCCATGTCCGGCGGTGCAGCCAGTTCATCCCATCCAGGCGCTGCACCACGCGCAGCCCCCGCCGCCGCGCGCTCAGCAATTGGTCCAGGCGGCGCGTGCCGCCCACCACCAGGATCGCGCGGCAGGTCGGGTCGTCGGGGTCGGCGTGGGCGCGGATGCCGCGCGCAGCCAGCCCGGCGGTCAGGCGAGCGCGGAAAGAGGCCGGCCCGCCGAGGCCCTCTAAGCGGGGAAGGATGCAGATCGAATCGCTGGTCGCTGGCACGTTGGTTTGATTGAGAGATTTACCACCAAAACACCATGGCACAAAGCCGTGTCACCGGTTAGGGAGAACCTGGTGTCTGGGTGACCTGGTGGTTGGCCTGCGCCTTTTCGAGCAGCGCATTCACTATCCGCTCGGCGGCGTGACCATCACCGAACGGGTTGGCCGCCTGCGCCATCGCCTGGTAGGCGGCTTCGTCATCCAACAGCCGGCGCGCTTCCCGCACGATGCGTTCGCGCTCCGCGCCCACCAGCTTGAGCACGCCCGCCTCCACGCCCTCGGGCCGCTCGGTGACCTCGCGCATCACCAGCGCCGGCTTGCCCAGGCTGGTCGCCTCCTCCTGGATGCCGCCCGAATCGGTCAGCACCAGGTGCGCCCGCTGGAGCAGGTGCGCCATCGGCAGGTAATCCAGGGGCGGGACCAGCGTGATGTTGGGCACTCCGCTCAACAGGCGGTAGACCGGTTCCTGCACGTTTGGGTTGCGGTGGACGGCGTACAACAGCGCCAGCCGCCGGGGGTACTCCTCGGCCAGCTCGCGCAGGGCAGCGCAAATTTCCTCCAGCGGCTTCCCGAAGTTCTCGCGCCGGTGGGCCGTGATCATCACCAACTGCCGCCCGCCCGGCGCCACCCCCATCTGCGCCAGCAGGCGCTCGGCTTCCAGCGGGCACGGCAGCGCGGTGATCTGGCGCAGCGCGTCGACGGCCGGGTTGCCGGTGACCACGATGTTCTCGGCGGGCACATTCTCAGCCAGCAGGTTGCGCCGGCTGTGCTCGGTCGGCGCAAAGTGCAGGTCGGCAATCACCCCGGCGATGCGCCGGTTGATCTCCTCCGGGAAAGGCTGGTAGCGGTCGTGGGTGCGCAGCCCGGCTTCCACATGACCGACGCGGATGCGGTTGTAGAAAGACAGCAGCGCGGCGGCCATCACCGTGGTCGTATCGCCCTGGATCAGCACCCAGTCGGGGCGCTCTTCCCGCAGAACCCCATCCAGGCTCGTCAGGATGTCGGCGGTGAGCTGCGCCAGGCTTTGGTTCGGCTTCATCAGGTCCAGGTCGACGTCCGGGCGGATGCCGAACACATCGAGCACCTGGTCGAGCATCTCGCGGTGCTGGGCGGTGACGCACACGCGCGACTCGACGCCCGGGGTGGTGGCCAGGGCCTGCACCACGGGCGCCATCTTGACCGCCTCGGGGCGGGTGCCGAAAATGGAAAGGACGCGCAACATCGCTTCAGGCCGCCTTGCCGTTGCCCAGGCTGAAGAGGTGGAAGCCGTTGCCCTCCCAGGCCTCGCGCGACCAGGCATTGACGCAGTCCACCACCACCCGCGCCGCCGTCAACTGGGCAGCCACCACGGGGTCCAGGTTCTTGAAGGGCGTATGCCCGACCAGGAGCAGCAGCACGTCGGCTTCGTCCAGGATGGCCGCCAGCGTCGGCGCGGTCTGCACGCCTTCGATCTCCGCATCGGGGCGGTAGGGCTCGTAGGCCAGCACCTGCGCCCCCTGCGCGCTCAGCTCGCGGCAAATCTCGATCGCCGGGCTCTCGCGCAGGTCGTCCACGTCTGGCTTGTAGGCCAGGCCCAGCGCCGCCACGCGCAGCCCTTGCAGCGTGCCCAGCGCCCGCCGCACCAGCTCCACCACGAAGCGGGGCTGCTGGTCGTTCACCTCGCGGGCAGTGCGGATCAACGCCGAAATGTCTGGAGCGGCTTCGACCAGGAACCACGGGTCGACCGAGATGCAGTGCCCGCCCACGCCCGGCCCCGGGTTCAGGATGCGCACGCGCGGGTGGCGGTTCGCCAGGGCAATCGCCTCCCAGGCGTCCACCCCAAAACGCTCGGCCAGGCGGCCGAATTCGTTGGCGATGGCGATGTTGACATCCCGGTAGGTGTTCTCCATCAGCTTGACCATCTCGGCAGTGGTGGCGTCGGTCAGGATGATCTCCCCGCGCACGAAGGTGGCGTACAGCTCGCGCCCGGCCTGCGAGGATTCGGCGTCGATGCCGCCGATCACGCGCGCGTTTTCGATCAGCTCGCGCAAAATCTGCCCTGGCAGCACGCGCTCGGGGGAGTAGGCCAGGTGGAAATCGGGTCCCGCCTTCAAGCCGGAGCGTTCCAGGATCGGACGCACCACGTCCAGGGTGGTGCGCGGCGGCGAGGTGGACTCGAGCACCACCAGGTTGTTGCGCCCCAGCACGGGCACAATCGCCTCCGCCGCCGCGACGACGAAGTCCAGGTTGGCGCGCTTGCCCTCTTTGAACGGCGTTGGCACGCAGATGATGAAGGCATCTGCCGGGGCAGGTTGCTCGCGCACGACCAGGTTGCCCGATTTTAAAGCCGCCTGGACGAGGGTGCGCAGCCCGGGCTCGTAGATGTGCAATTCGCCGTGTTGGAGGGTGTCGATGATCTGGGGATTGACGTCCACGCCGGTGACGTGCAAGCCGTGGGTGGCAAACGTGCTGGCAGTCGGCAGTCCAATGTACCCCAGGCCGAGTACGCAGATCGATTGGTAGCGCACAGGCACTCCTTCTGATTTGATGTGAGCGAATTATGCCACAGATTTGTGGGGTTGAAGTCAAGGAGGGAGGAGTTACGAGGGATGAGAGATGAGTGACGAGTTATGAGGGATGAGTTATGAGTGATCGGTTATTAACATCCATCTTATTTAACGGATGATAGGCTTTCCGCTGAAGATTAACCAATCCAGCACCTTTTGCCGACATCAGGGCATAATGTTCTCAGGCAGGCGATTGGGTGAATAGAAACCCCACTCGGCGACCTCACTCTCCTGAATGGCGACCTCATCGACCCTACCCTCCATCTGAAAGAAAAAAGTCTGGTGCTGGATACCGCCGCCATCGGTAAAATCGATGTCCCATTGCGGGCCGCTATACACGCTGATCAGGTCTCTCACCTGCATATCCAGATCGATTTCTTCCAATACTTCACGGTGAGCGGTTTCCTTAATTGTTTCACCGAGTTCTTGCACACCCCCAGGAAACCCCCATGTTTGTGAAAGATTGTGCCGCCGCACAAGCAAAAGCTTATCCTCTTTCACCACCTCTCCGACTGCCCCAGAGAGGATAATTTCTTCGTTGCCGAAATATTGGCGGATTTTGGTGTAGTAGTCCATGACGATTCAAAAGCTTTCTAGTGAAATTAAAATTACTTATAAACCATTCATATCAGTGTACTACCAGTTTGCTGATCATTTGCTAATCTGTTTGAATGTTTGCTTATAATAAATTAAGGATTTCAAATTTCTGTTTGGAGGAGAACAATGGCAATACCGGATTTCCAGACAATTATGCTTCCATTGTTACGTATTATGAATGATGGTAAAGAGCGCTCTATCCGTGAGGTCGTAGATTCGTTGGCAATAGAATTCGGATTAACTCAGGAAGAGCTATCTCAGCTTATCCCAAGTGGGACCCAAACACTTTTCTACAACCGAGTTGGTTGGGCAAGAACATATTTGGTGAAGTCTGGAATTCTTCAGATCACACGGCGTACCTACATCCAAATTACTGATCGCGGGAAACAGATAATGAGTCAAAACCCGCCTCGTATTGACATTCATTTTTTACAACAATTTCAAGAGTTTATTGAATTTAGAGCACGTAAACCTGAGGTTGTGTCTCCGGGATCAAATAGTGATGAACAAACCACACGAACCCCTGAAGAGGTATTTGAGGATGCTTATCAAGAAATACGTGAAACTCTCGAACAGGAAATTCTTCAGAATGTAATGAAATGCTCACCCGCATTTTTAGAACGGCTTGTTGTTGAGCTTCTAGTACGTATGGGTTATGGTGGCTCAAGAAGAGAAGCAGCGAGGGCTGTCGGGCAATCGGGCGATGGTGGGATTGACGGGATTATCGACGAAGATAAGCTAGGGTTAGAAGCGGTTTACATCCAAGCCAAGCGTTGGGATAGCGTTGTTGGCAGACCCGAAATACAGAAATTCGTAGGCGCTCTTATGGGTAAAAAGGCAAAGAAGGGTATCTTTATCACAACTTCCAGTTTTTCAAATGATGCTATCGCATTTGTCTCCAATATCGATTATAAAATTGTCCTGATTGATGGGAAGCGATTAGCCGAGTTCATGTATGATTATGAACTTGGTGTTACCGAAGTATCAACATACAAAATAAAAAGGATCGATTCCGATTATTTCGGCAACAATTAAAAGCCTTCAGCTCCACGGTCGTGACCGTGGAGCTGAAGGCTATTTTATTCATCGAAAACGGGGATGTTACGCCAGCCAGCCGGAGAGCGCCTCGCGCGCTTCGAGCGCCAAATGGGCGGGCACGTTCACTTCATACTTGCTCTCGCGGCACCTGCCCTCGCAAAACGCCGCCGGAATGCCCGCGCGCTCCAGCCAGGTGCAGATCGTCACCGCCAGGGCGAAGACGTGAGTCTGAAAAACCGAAATTTTTTCATTGAGATTGCTGTCCTTAGGATCTTTATTCGCGTGCGTCATGCTACACCTCCAGATAGTTTTGAAAAGTTTGAGGGTGAGGTCATCAAAAATGGACGTTAAGAGCGCACCGGTAAGTTATCCATGTGAAGAGACCCGCCTTGCCCTTCAGGCAGGTCGAAGCAGGGTGGCGGGCGTCCAGCCATTCACCCGATGAAAATTAGAGCGGTTCGGTTGAAAGGAAAGGGATCCAGCGATACAGCATTTCGACGAAAGTCGGCTTTTCGGCCAGGCGCAGGTCGACGAGGCGGCGAGCGCTTTGCGCAGCCAGCTCGCTGATCTTGTTCATCAGCTCGGCTGTAGCAGCCTGCACGTAATCGCGGTCCTCAGGGCAACCGTTAAAACACATCGCCTCGCCAACAGTTACGGCGTACGCGCCGTTCAAATACCACGTCCCGACTTCCATTTTGCCGTCGACTTTGGTCTCGACGTAGCGCAGCTTATCGCGCTCAAGGGCGATCCCCACCGGGATCACCGGCACACCCGTGGACGCGGCCAGCCGCACTGCGCCGGAGTGCGCGTGGGCCAGCCCGCCGCCTGCCGGGCTGATCACGCCCTCCGGAAAGATGCCCACCGTGCGCCCGTCCTGCAGGTAGCGGATGCCCTGCTCGAGCGCCTTGCGCCCGTTGCCGGCTTCCACGCACACCTGCCCCGACATGCGCAGCGAGGTGCCCACCACCGGGATCTTGAAAAATGTGTCGATAATCAGCGTGCTCACCTGCTCCGGCACCAGCGTGGTCAGCATGAAGGGGTCAATGGTGCTGGGGTGGTTAGCGACCAGTAACCGCGCACCTTCGGGCAGCGGCGCCTGGTATTGCACGTGGGTGCGGTACAGCATGCGCCGCCCCAGGCTGACCACCGCCCGGCCCAGGTGATACCACAGCCGCTCAAACGGGCGTTTGGGCAGGCGAACAGCAAACGGGTTGAGATTCGATAAAATTTGTTGAGCGTTCAATGCGCATTCCTCGTGCGGCGATAAAAAAATCCGTTGTCAGGCCCCCTAACCGCAGCGAATCCGGTGTAGAAAGCTACCAGAGATAACCCTGATTGTAGCCACAGGTAACGCCAAAAAACCTTACAGATCCATTACGACCGGGAGAGTATGAGCGCGCGACCTCAGCCGGTATGCAGCCAACCGGCGACGATCGGTTTGTGTTTTTTGTTGAATGTGGG
Organism: Anaerolinea sp.; assembly: GCA_029975965.1. The sequence goes on from JARKOV010000023.1 coordinate 16,216, forward strand.
CTCAGCCCCACATTTTGCAATAAATTGGAACACCATCGACGATCGGGCTGGAAAATCAGGGCTGGGGAAGCGTGAGCAAAAATTTCATGATTTCATCGGCGATCATGCGCGCCCCGATCCGGTTGAGGTGCACCCCATCGATCAGCAGCGAATAACCCTGGCGGGCGGAGAAGTTGTGGAAATCTTCGGCATGCAGCAGCCAGCGCGCGGCAAATTCCATCGTTTGGAAAGCCGACCCACGGTAAGGACGGCCCGGCTGGCGCCCATCGGCGCTCAAATAAGCCGCCATGCGCTCGAAAACCGGCAGGTAAGCAGCGCCATGCTCGGCGCAAATCTTGCGCACCGCCGCGTTGTACGCGCGCACGCTGATCACCGGCGCAGAATTCAGCGCCTCGCCCAGCGGGGGGATCGAAGCGACCGCGATCACCGCCCCGGTGCGCTCCTTGAGATAAGCCACGATGCGCGAAAGGTTGGCGCTCGATTCGGCCAGGTCGGGGCTGTGCGACATGCCCTTGACCAGCGTGAAGAACAGCGCGCTGAACGGGCGGATCACCGAGATGACGTCGTTGGTCCCCGCCAGGATGGTGATCACGTCCGGCTTGTAATCGACCAGGCGGTGCATGCGCTGGAGCAGGTTAAAGGTCAGGTCGCTGTTGACGCCGGCGTTGATAAAGTGGAATTGGCTGAGCGAAGGATGGTCCGCCAGCATTTCCACGTAACTGGCGCTCACCTGCCCGCGAGTGATGCTGTCTCCGAAGCAAACGACGGTCCGCATTTTACCTGCCGTGGGAAGAAGTGTTTTGATTATACGCGCAATCGACCACCCATGCCAGGCCGGTTAGATAGGCCTTTCACCCGCCCACCAAACCTGGCAATGCCCTGCCCCACAAGCCATGCCCTAACCCAAAAGGGTGATTTCGCATTTCCAAATTTCATGCTACACTACAAGCACCGCTGCCAGGGTCAGCGGCGCTTGGTTATGGATTCTCGCGGCGAATGAAAAATCTGCGCAGCCTCTTTCTGATCACACTGGCTGCTCTCCTGGTCTTGGGGGGGTGGTTGGCGCGCGCCGGCAGCCTGGCACAACCCGTGCTGGCCCAGGATCCTGAGCCCACCCCCGAAATCCCGGTCCGCAAAGCCCTGATCACCTACCAGTTCACCCGCTCGTACTGGTGGCTGGCAGAGTGGGCCGACAACGAAATCCACTGCCGGCTCTCGGTCGAGCACGAAGGGCAGCCCACCTACAATGAAATTGAAGGAATCTGCGGAAAACCGACCGCCGAGCTGTGGTTGAAAAGCGCGCCGTGCAATTTTGCCGAAAAACCCGCCAACCAGTGCCCGGGCTTGTACCTGATCGATCGCGGCACCGCGCCCGACTCGCGCGAGGTCGAGGTCGAGCTGCCCATTCCCGAGGTGTGGTTGAGCGTGGATGGCTGCAATCCCCTGCCGGGCGAGCGGAAATGCTCCACCCTGCCCAACCTGCTCTTCAGCGGCATGGAGCCTTTGCCCAACGAAACGATCATCTCCATCCAGGGTACCTTCAACGGCGTCCCCTTTGCCTGTATGGGCGCCGAGTGCCGGTTACCCATCCAGCCCACCGGCATGGAGGGGGTGGAGGTCGAATTCTGGGCCGATTCGAGCTTCGGGGATTCCAGCCAGCACTACACCGCGCGGGTGCGCCTGGTGCCCTGGGGCGACTTCATGAACCCCGATAACGGCTCCAACGACCCCAGCGCCTGGTATGTCGACGTGCTCAGCACCCAGTGGGTGGGTGGGGAGATCGCCAGTTGCTCCTTCACCTGGCAATCTTTCCCTGGGCTCGAGGGCCCTCCCGAGTGGCTCTCGCGGTCGGTCACCGCGCAAGACCTGACCACCGACACCGGTTATTACTACCTGGCCGGCGCGTTGATCCAGAACGGCGTGGTCAAGCCGGATGGCTGCCTGGACGGCGGGCTGCAAGCCGCCAACGTGGCCTCGGCTTGCGGCGTGGAAGCCGCCCGCCCTTACCTGGTCGAATGGCAGAACCGTTTCGATGGCGAGATCCTGCAGGTCTCGCAAGACACCGGCGTTCCGGCCCGCCTGTTGAAAAATGTCTTCGCGCGCGAGAGCCAGATCTGGCCGGGCATCTTCACCACCTACAAAGAAGCCGGGTTGGGACAGCTCACCGAGCAAGGCGCCGACACCGTCTTGCTGTGGAACCCGGATTTCTTCGACCAGTTTTGCCCATTGGTGCTCAACCAGGCATACTGCGACCTGAAGTGGGGCAACCTGGAAGCGACCGAGCAGGCCATGCTGCGCGGCGCGCTGGTGAACAAGGTCAACGCATCCTGCCCGGACTGCCCGACCGGCATCGACATCTCGCAGGCCCATTACAGCGTGCGGGTTTTCGCCGAAGGGTTGCTGGCCAACTGCGAGCAGACCGGGCGCATCTTGCGCAACCTGACGGGGCTCGAGCCGGGTTTATCCAGCAGCTATGAAGACCTGTGGCGTTTCACCTTGATCAATTACAACGCCGGACCTGGCTGCCTTTCGAACGCGATCAACGCGGCGCGCGCCGGCGGTCAGCAACTCACCTGGGCCAACGTCACCGCGCGCCTCGAGCCGGCCTGCCAGGCGGCCATCGGCTACGTGGAAGACATCAGCCGCATTCTGAAGGCAACCCCCACGCCGACCTCCTGGCTGGGTGCAGGTGGACCGCTGCCCACCCTGCCGCGCGTCTTCAACACGCCCACCCCCGCCCCGCTCCAGCCGACCTTCGCCCCCACCCTCACCCCCGGCGGGCCGACGCCTACGCCCACCCCCACGGGTGAAGGCTACCTGGCACCCGGCGATCAGACTCCGGAAACCACGCCCTATCCATAAATAACGCTATTCCGGCTTGCGCGCCACGAGCAGGTACTCGCCCGGCAACCGGGCGACATCTTCGACGTGCTCACCAAAGCGCCAGCGCGCGCTGCTGGGAAATTCCTCCAGGCGCTGGATGGCCAGCCCGGCCTCCGCCAGCGCGGTGACCACGTCGCCCAGCGGCCAGTTGAACTCGAACTTGTTCTCTGTGGCGCTCTCGCCGCCCTCGAAATGCCCCCAGCCCGGTCCCTCCCAGGGCCGCGCGCGGCGAAAATAATCGTCCACCAGCCTCAGCCCGGCCTCGTCGACTTCCAGGCAGCTCGCCAGGGGGTGCTCGTCGAGCAAGATCAAGCGCCCGCCGGGGCGCAGCGCGCGCTCAACCACCCGGGCCCAGGCCGGCAGGTCGGGCAGCCAGACGATCGCCCCCCCGCCGGTGTAAACGAGATCCATCGCAGCCGATTGCAGGTCTTCCGGCAGCGCGTAAACATCGGCGGCCTCGAAGCGCACCGCCAGTCCCGCCTCCCGCGCCAGGCGGCGGGCAATCTCGATTTGCAGCGGGCTGATGTCCACCCCGCAAGCCTGCGCGCCGCGCACCGCCCACGAGAGGGTTTCTTCGCCGGTGGAGCACTGCAGGTGCAGCAGGTTCATCCCGGTCACCTCGCCGGCGGCATTCACGGCGCGTTCCGCCAGGATCGACCCGCCCTCTGCGTAGAATTGCGCCGGTCGCGCGATGGCAGCATGGCGCACTGCGGCGATCTCATCCCAGGCGCGCCGGTTCTGCTCGGTGTACCGCGAAGGGTCACTCACTTTCACTGCCCATCGCTCACCCCGGGTTTCTTCACCAACGAGCGGATAATGCGCGCCACGACCGCCGCAAGCGCCGGCAGCGTGAGCAGCAGGAGCAAATTGGCCGCCGAGCTCAGGGTCGACGCGAAGGTTTGCAAGCCGTTGGCCGGTGCGTCCATGAACACCTCTTGCCGCCCGTTCCAGTAGATACCCAGGTACACCGCGGCCGCGATCCAAACGGCCAGCACGCTTCCGGCCAACCAGAGGAACGCATTTTTCCGTTGCGGCTCGCGCAGGTAGGCAAACCCGCCCACCGCCAGCATCAGACCAAGCACGGCCACGTAGAGCTCCTCGCCGCGCGTTTCATCAAAGGCGATCAACAATGCCGCCGGGTACAGGCCGTAGATGCCGAACGAGATGCGCGTCCAATCCGCGCGAACCACCTGGCCAAACCCTGCCGGCGGGCGCACGAAGCGGACGATGACCAGCGAGGCGACCAGCCAGACGAGCACCGGGACCCAGGCGCGCCAGCCAAGCATCTCGTCCGACTGAAACGTGTGCCCAAAGATCCGCAAGCCGGGGACCGCCGACATGGAAAATAGCAGCGTGACCGCCAGCGTCACCCCCAGGTAGGAGAAAACCCAGCGCGGGAAGCCCATCACCCAGCCCGCGGTGAGCGCTGTGACGAAAACCGCGGCCAGCGCCAACACCACCCATCCTATCACCGTGCCCAGCGTTGCCAAATCCACCTGGGCAACCTGCGGGAAAATGAGCCCGATCAACCAACCCACCGCCTGGATCAGCGGCCAAAGCAGCAGCGGAAGGGCGCCCACCACCGCCCAACCCACCGTCTCTGCGGGTTTTTTCGCCGCCGGCTGCCAGGACGCTTGAGCCGGGGCGGTTTGAATTGCATTCATTTGACCCTCCTTGCACCCCATGGTGCCCATCGACCGATCCGCTTACAGGTACCGCGCAAACTGATCAACCTGAACTTCATCATTTCACCGCTACCCACGTTCAAGGATATTGCCTGAACGACGCTAGAAGCGTTAAAAACCGATTCGCCGCGGGTAACCCGGTCCAGACAGGCGCACATGCGCAGGGTCTTCCGGCCACACGCCGGCGATGGCGGCGCCGCACTGCGGGCATTTTCCCCCGGCGGTCAGGTGATACCCTTGAATGACGTAACCGCGCCGCTCGATCAGCAGCGCACCGCAAGCCGGGCAGCGCGTATCCTCATAGGTGCCGACCCGACCCGGAAGGTTCCCGGCGTAGACGTAGCGCAGCCCGGCCTCCTGACCGATTTCCGCCGCCTGACGCAGGCTGCTCGCCTGGGTAGGCGGCGCGTCCATTTTGTAATCCGGGTGGTAAGCGGTCACGTGCCAGGGGATGTCTGGCGAGACAGACACCAGGAAGCGCGCCGCCTCCCAGAGCTCGTCCGGGCTGTCGTTGAATCCCGGCACGACCAGCGTCACCACCTCCACCCACAGCCCCAGCTCGTGCGCGGTGCGGATCGTATCCAGCACGTGCTGCAGCACCCCGCCCAGCTTGCGGTAGTTCTTATCCTGCATGCACTTCAAGTCCACCTTGTACGCGCTCAGGTAAGGGCGCAGGTAGCGCAGCGTCTCGGGGGTGGCGTTGCCGTTGGAGACGAAGGCGCAGTGCAACCCATTGGCTTGTGCCAGCTTGAAGATCTCCACCGCCCACTCGGCGGTGATCAGCGGCTCGTTATACGACGAGACAATGGTGGAGCAGTTGCTGTGCAGGGCGTAAGCCACCAGTTGCGCGGCACTGAGCTGCCGGATGCCGGCGATGCTCGCATCTGAAGCGGGATCGCGCAGCGCCTGCGAGGTAAACCAGTTCTGGCAGTACGAACAATGAAAGTCGCAGCCCAGCATCCCAAAGGTCAGCGCGTCGGAGCCGGGAAAAACGTGTGAAAATGGTTTCTTCTCAATCGGGTCGACCTGCAGCGCCGCCACGTAGCCCCACGGCACGCGCAGCTCCCCTTCCCGGTTGAATCGCACCTGGCAGATGCCGCGCCGCCCGGGACGGATCAGGCAGCGGTGGGCGCAGGCGTAACAACGCAGCGCGCCACCGGGTTGCTTTTCATACAGCTCGCCGGGGGCCGTCAACCGGTCGAGAGTCGCAGATACGTCGGTCATCGCTTTAATAGTACCGCATTTGTCAAGGTTTTGGACAGCCCCGCCGACGGGAGGCTTGCCGCAAAATGATCGCGGTTGCCCGCCGACTCTGTCATCGCGAGGGCGTGAAGCGAGGAGGCAGCGCCGCGACACCTCTGCTCCATGTCATCGCGAGGGCGCGCAGCGCCCGCGGCGATCTCTCGTTCTGGGTGTGGAAGGAGGAGAGATTGCTTCGCCGCCACCGGCGTCTCGCAATGACGCGCGGAGAGAGGGCAAGGAGCGATCGCTGCGCTGCCGGCCATGTCATCGCGAGGGCGCTCTCCCGATTTGCAATTATATTGAAAGGATTTTCTAACGGATCGAGCGCTATAATAGTTGTATAGACCAGATCTCAGCACATGGGGGTGCGCATGAGACAAATGGCATACACATCCTGACGGCCGCCCCACAGGGGCAAGTTTGCAGTTCTGCAAACTCGTTGAAACTTTCTCGGATCTTTGACGTTATATATATAAGATTGTGCTGCGCACGCCGGCGCGCCAATCTGTGTCGCTCTTGTTTACCGGGTTTTCGGATGGGAGGAGGTACCTATGTGGATCATTTACCTGGTCGTCATCATCATCGGGATTCTGTTCGGTGCCCTCAGCCTGATCAACTTGCGCTCTGAAAGCTAAGATGCAGGAAAATCGAACCGGATAATCCTATATCGTCCATCGGCGCCGCGTTCGCTGCGCGGCGGTATTTCAGTCTGTCAAAACGAAAATGCGCCTTTACCGGCGCATTTTCGTTTTGCAACCGCTTCTGGTACTGTGTCAAATATCATCATCCAATTTCGCAGCACAGCTCGAGCGGTCAGCTAGTGCTGTGTCAAACCTGATAATGATATATCGCGAAGGTGTTTTCGCAAGCGAAAACACCTTCGCGAAATTCGATTTTTATGTTTGACACAGTACTAGGTTGATTTCAATGGGTTATTTTGGGGCTTCGCTCACAAAATAACCCAATCGGTTACATTCGACAGAGCACTAACGAACCTGCTTGAAGTTGACCAAAATCAAGTTCTTCTGGCAGTCGTCATAGGTATCGAAGAACACGCGCGCCGAGAGCGGATACCCCTCCTGGTCGAGCAGCTGCACCCAGACGGCTTCCTTGGAAGCCACCGCCTGGTCAGCAAGGATAAACTCGTACCCACCCTGCCCATACTGCAGCGCAGTGCCCGTCAGGCTGAGCAGATAGATCGATTTGTTCAGATAGCCGCCCATCTGCACGGTGATGCCCACCACCGGGGCGCCTTTCATGTCGAAGGCCTGGCCCGCCACCCACAGCTTGCAGCCTTCATCCGGGTGAATGACCGAGCCGGCCAGCACGGCGGGCTCGCCGCGCAGCATGTAGCGATAAGCAGAAGCGGGCTGCGTCTCGGTCGGAGGCGCGGCGGTGCCCGTTTCGGTCGGTGCGAGGGTGGCCGTCTCCGTCGGCGGGGCGGGCGTGCCGGTCTGTGTGGGTGGGGTGGTGTTGGTCGGAGTCCAGATTTCCGGCAGAGCTTTCTGGGTAGGCGTGCCGGTCGGGATGAAGAGGGTCGGCACAGGCGCCGGCGGCGGGAAGGGGTTGAGCGCGAAGTAGGGGTTGAGGAAGATGATCGTGAAGACCACCCCCAGGATCAAAATCCCCACCAGCAACAGGATGCTGACCATGTCCCAAAATGCGCCGCCGTCGCCGCCGCTGCGGTGACGCGGCTGGCGCAGGGGCCTCGCCTCAGGCTCTTCCGGCAAGATAAATTCGTCGGTAAATCCCATTCTGGTCTGTCCCCTCCCTTAATTCAGGGTACAAGCACCTCCACCTGGGCGCTTTGGCGCTGCTCGTCCAGCCAGGCCTGTAACGCTTTGCGCCCCAAAGCCTGGCGCACCTCTGGGTCTAAAGGACGATCGTTTTCGCGGGCGATGACCTGCAGGATGTGGTAGCCAAAGTCGGTGGCGATTATCTCACTGGTCTCACCCGGCTGGAGGGCAAAAGCTGCCTCTTCCACCGCCGGTTGGGTCAGGTAACCTCGCGGAAACCAGCCCAGGTCCCCCCCGGTCGAAAGATCGTATCCAAATGCTAAGGTTGCAAAATTCGCGCCAGCCTGTCCGAGTCGCTGGATCACCTGCCGGGCAGCCGCCTCGGTCAACACCAGGATCTGCCGGGCATGCACCTGCTCGGCGCGCTCCGGGACGGCAGCCACGATCTGCTCCCGCTGCCAGGCGGCCTCCATCGAGCGGCGCAAGGCTGACCGGAAGCTTTCGGCGGTGTAACCCATGCGCGAGAGCCAATCGTCGAATGCCGCCTGGCTTCCCAACCCTGCCACGATTTCGTCCAGGCCGGCCTGCAGCGCCGTGTCGTCCACTGTGTAACCGGCGTCGCGGGCCGCCCGCGCCAGCAGCGCGGTGTCGACCAGGTCGTCCAGCACCCGCTGGCGCTGTTGCTCCGCCGTGAGCGCTTCTCCAACGGTCTGCGCGGCGGCGGCAATCTGCACCATCCCGGCCTCGTATTCGGCCAGCGGGATGCCGTCGCCGTTGACGACCAATGCAAGCGGGACCGGCGTGGGCGTGGGGGTGGGCGGCAGTGGGGTGTCGCTGGGCAGCGCAGTCGTCGCCGGCTCATCTGTGACTGCGGGCGCGGTCGCCAGGCCGCCGTTGCAGCCACTGACCAGCAATCCCATCGCGATGACATGCGCAAGCACGAGAATCAGGACCTGCTTTTTGGGTGGAAAGGTGCGCATTCAACGATTATACCCGTATTATATCGGCCTAAATTCCCACCCAAACTTACAATTAACTTGCAGAATCTACCGGCACACTTCGGGCCCACCTCGACCTTCCGTTGCAACGAATCAAAAAACTGGCAGCGCGGCTGCCAGTTTTTTGATTCCAGCTTCTTTTAGTACTCCGGCATCGGCGGAGCGGCCGGGGCTTTCTCTTTTTCGGGGACGTCCGTCACGAGCGCCTCGGTGGTGAGGATCATCGCCGCGATGGAAGCCGCGTTCTCGAGCGCGCCGCGGGTAACCTTGGCAGGATCGATGACGCCGTCTTTAATCATATCCATGTAGTTATCTTGCAGCACATCGTAACCGATGACCTTGGATTTCTTGGATTTCTGCATCTGGCGGACATTCTCGACCACCACTGAGCCGTCTTTGCCGGCGTTCTCGGCGATCTTCTTCATCGGCATTTCGAGCGCTTTGCGGACGATGTTGACGCCGATCTGCTCGTCGTCGGTCTCCATCTTGATGTTGTCCAGCGCGCTCATCGCGTTGATCAGGGCCACGCCACCGCCCGGCACGATGCCTTCCTCAACCGCAGCGCGGGTGGCGGAAAGCGCGTCCTCGACGCGGTGTTTCTTCTCTTTCATCTCGGTCTCGGTGGCGGCGCCAACGCGGATGATCGCAACACCGCCGGACAGCTTGGCGAGGCGTTCCTGCAGTTTCTCGCGGTCGTAGTCGCTGGTGGTCTTGTCAATCTCCACCCGGATCTGCTCGATGCGACCCTTGATGGCTGCCTCGTCGCCCTTACCGCTGACGATGGTGGTGTTGTCTTTGTCCGAGACGACTTTCTCGGCGCGACCGAGGTCGGCCACGACAACCGTCTCCAGCTTGCGGCCGGTCTCTTCCGAGATCACCACACCGCCGGTCAGGATGGCGATATCCTGCAGCATGGCCTTGCGGCGGTCGCCGAAGCCGGGAGCTTTGACGGCCAGCACGTTGAGCATGCCGCGCAGCTTGTTGAGCACCAGCGTCGCCAGCGCTTCACCGTCGACGTCTTCGGCGATGATCACCAGCTCGCGCTTGCCGATCTGGACCAGTTTTTCGAGGATGGGGACGATGTCGGCGGCGGCCGAGATCTTCTTGTCGTGGATCAACACATACGGCTCGTTAATCACGGCTTCCATGTGCTCGGCGTCGGTGACGAAATAGGCCGAGATGTAACCGCGGTCAAACTGCATACCCTCGACATACTCCTGCTCGAACTCGAGGCCCTTCGACTCTTCCACGGTGATCACGCCGTCTTTGCCGACTTTGTCCATCACCTCGGCGATCAGCTCGCCGATCGTGCGGTCCTGGGCGGAGATCGAGGCCACATTGGCGATATCGTTCTTGGTGGTCACTTCGATCGCCTGCTGGGTGATCGCGCCGGCCACAGCCTTGGTGGCGGTCTCGATGCCGCGCTTGAGCAGCATCGGGTTGGCGCCGGCGGCCAGGTTCTTCAGCCCTTCGGTGACCATCGCGTGCGCCAGCACGGTCGAGGTGGTGGTGCCGTCACCGGCGATGTCGTTGGTCTTGGTGGCGGCTTCTTTGAGAAGCTGCGCGCCCATGTTCTCAAACGGGTCGGCCAGTTCGATCTCTTTGGCCACGGTCACGCCGTCGTGGGTGATGGTCGGGGAACCGAACTTGCGATCGAGGGCCACGTTGCGGCCTTTAGGGCCAAGGGTGGTGGCGACTGCATTCGCGACAACGTCAACGCCGGCCTTCAGTTTTCGGCGAGCTTCTTCAGAGAATACCAGTTGTTTGGCTGCCATTTTATTAGAACTCCTTCAAAATTGATTTACTCGACAATTGCAAGCAGGTCGCTTTCGCGCAGGATCAACAGTTTTTTGCCGTCGATCTTGATTTCAGTGCCAGCGTACTTGGCAAACAACACGGTGTCGCCAGTTTTGACGTCCATGGGGATGCGCTTGCCGCTTTCATCCCGGTCGCCCGCGCCAGTTGAGAGCACTTTGCCCTTCTGGGGTTTCTCTTTTGCCGTTTCGGGGAGCACGATGCCGCCAACGGTGACATCCTCGGACTCGACCGGTTCAACGACAACACGGCTACCGAGAGGTCGTAAATTGAGAGCCATTAGTTTCCTCCTGCAACAGGTTGATCAATTTTGGGATTTTCGGTAAATTAGCACTCTAAATATCAGAGTGCTAATTCCGTTGCCTATCTTACCTACCTTTCCTTTGAAAGTCAAGGGGGGATTTCGGATTTCTTATAAAATTCTGATATAGTGGTCGAGAGGATGGGAAGGATGCGGGATGGGTTATGAACGATCCGAAGTCCCCGAATTTAATTTAACCGGTGAGCCGCAACTCATCGCGAATCCCTCGTCCTCAGGACCGTATCTCTTTCACTTCATCCAAGGAGCCCTCTATGCAATGGGAAAATTTAACCTCACCCGACTTTGCCGCGGCGGTGCGTCAGACGGACGTGTGCATCGTCGCCTTTGGCGTGCTCGAGCGCCATTCCGAGCACCTGCCCCTCGGCACCGACTTCCTCAACGCGCACCGCATCGCCTGCCTGGCGGCTGAAAAGGAAGAAGCGGTCGTCTTTCCACCGTTTTATTTTGGGCAAATTTACGAGGCGCGCTGTTTCCCCGGCGCGCTGACGCTGCGACCGACCCTGCTCCTCGAAGTGATCCAGGCCGTGTTCGACGAGATCGGTCGCAACGGTTTTCACAAGATCATCCTCTACAACGGCCACGGCGGCAACGGTCACCTGCTGCCCTTCCTGGCTCAATCGGCCTTGCACGAAGAAAAGCCCTACAAGCTCTACCTGTTCCAGGAGGGCAGGATCGAAGAGCGCAACAAAGCCTGGGAGCAAGTGCTGGAAACGAAACTGCACGGGCACGCCTGCGAGTGCGAAACGAGCATGACCCTGGCCAATTTCCCTGAGCTGGTCAAGATGGAACGGGTGCCCGCCCAACCCGCCGAGCCGCGCGGCCGGATGGGGCACCTCAAAGACGACTTCAGCGGCATCGGTTGGTACGCCGACTACCCGGAGCATTACGCCGGCGACGCGCGCCCCGCCTCCGCCGAGAAAGGCCTCGCGCTGCGCCGGCTCAGCGTGGACGCGCTGGCGCAATTCATCGCGGCGGTCAAAGCCGACCGCACGGTGCCGGCCCTGGAAAAGGAGTTCTTCGAGCGTGAGCGCAAGCAGCGCGGGTAATCGTCAGGCCTCAGGCCGGATGCCCAGTTGGTCCATCTCGTATGCCAGCGTCTCCCGCAAACCGTCCGCCAGGGGGCGCGGTTGGTAGCCCAATTCGCGGCGCGCCTTGGTGTTGTCGCCCAGGTAAGTCACCCCGGCTGAAACGCGCAGCGTCTCGGCGGAATAGGTTTCTGGGAGCTGAAGCAGTCCCTCGAAAGGCGCCACCAGCGCCGAAAGCAGGCGCAGCATCCACGCCGGGGCGCCCGGCGGCACGGGAATGCCGGTGATGCGCTCGGCGATTTGCAGCGCTTCCAGCAGGGTGTGCGCTGGCCCATTGATCATGTAAACCTCACCGGCGCGGCCTTTCTCCATCGCCAGGCGGAGCGCCGTGGCAACGTCGTCCACGTGCGCCCAGCAGTAGGCCGCGCCTCGTGGGACGAGTGGCAACCTGCGCTGCAGGTACTGGCGCAGCGTGAAGCCCATGTTGCTCGGGTCATCCGGCCCGTAGACCAGGCCGGGCATCGCGATCACCAGCGGCAGCCCCTGATCGATCATTTCCAGGGCCAGGTCGTGCGCGGCGGCCTTGGTGCGGTCGTATTCGCTGATATGCCGGCCAGAAAAGCGGTAAGTTTCGTCTGGGATGTGCCCGCGCGTATCCGAATTGACCGCCAGCGTGCTGGTGTAAACGCCCCTGGCAATCGACAGCTCCCGCATCAGCCACAGCACGTTGCGCGTGCCCTCGACGTTGACCAGCCAGGCCGGACGCCTGTCGCGCACCCCCAGCTTGTACCAGCCCGCCACGTGGAAAACCCCGTCGCAGCCGGTCATCGGTGCCCGCATCGACTCAAGGTCGGTGACGTCCCCCTCGGCGACCTGCACGCCCAGGTCGGCCAACCCGTCCGCGCGGCGCGGGTCGCGCGCCAGGGCGACCACGCTGTGCCCATCCTTCACCAACTGGTACACCAACCGCCGGCCGATAAACCCCGTTGCACCTGTGACAAAGTATTTCATGCCGCAATCATATCAACCCTGAGCATGAAAAAGCAATGTGGGTATAACCGGCTCGCTTCTGGTTTTCTATCCCCGTGCCTTTGTGCCCGGTGAATCTTTGCTTCTGGTGGTCTTTCTTGGTGGCAAGGCTTTTTACTTTGCTTTGCCTACGCCTTCATGGTGGTGGATCATCTACCCCATCCGGCTCCACCAAACCTGGGCCGCGCCGAGCAAACCCGCCCGGCTGCCCAGCTCCGCCCGCGCCAGGCGCACCTGTTCGAAGGGCACCAGGCGGCAGTTGCGGCGCAGCGCGGCGCGCACCTCGTCCTCGAACAGATCCCAGCGCTCCATCAACCCGCCAGCCAGCCCGAGCGTGTCCGGGCAAAAAGCCGTCACCAGGTTGGCGATCCCCAGTCCCAGGTAGCGGCCTTCGCGCTCCACCGCCGCCCTGGCGCGCAGGTCGCCCGCGTCCGCAGCAGCGCAGATGCGCCGCGCATCCCACGGCTCCGGCTGGGGATGAGCGCGGTTGAACCAGTCTTCCAGCGCCGGCCCGGCGGCATACGACTCCCAGCAACCCTGCGCGCCGCAGGTGCAGGGCAGGCCGCCCGGCTCCACGACCATGTGCCCGATCTCGGGGTGCGCCCCGCCCGTCCCGCGGTAGAGACGACCGCCCAGCACCAGCCCGCCGCCGATGCCGGTGCCCACCGCCACCAGCAGGAAGCTCGCCGCGCCCCGACCTGCGCCGAAGGCCGCCTCGCCCAGCGCGGTGGCGTCGGCGTCGTTCTCAACCGCCGCCGGCAGGCCCAGCTCGGCCGAGAACGCCGCGGTCAGGTCGCAGCCCTGCCAGCCCGGCAGCAGGTTGACCTCGCCCAGCACGCCGCTGAACGGATCAACTGGCCCGGTGCAGCCGATGCCGACGCCGGCTGGTCGCCCGCCGGTTTCTGCGATGCAGCCCCGCAGCAAGTCACAAGCGCGCAGCACCGCCGCGGAAAAACCCGCCTCCGGGGAGGTCGGGCAGGCCGCCTGCGCCAGGATGCGCCCCTCGCGAGAGACGACCCCAACCGCAATTTTCGTCCCGCCGATGTCGACGGCGGCGATGGGCGAATCGGAAAGCATGCCTTATTATAGCCGCTGAACGGCGCGCAACCCCATGCCGCGACTGGCCGCGCGACCCCGCCACGATCTTGAAAATAATGCGACCGTCTTCTCAACGTCGCCTGACTTTTCGAACACCTTCGATCTCCAACCGGGGATGTGGGGGCCACTTTGAGAAAGCCGTAGAAACTTCCTCATGGTCTTCTCAAAGTCGCTTGACAAACGCACAAAACGCCTATACACCCCTGAAGGGGAGGAAAGACCTCTCCTGGCTTCCCCTGAAGGGGAGAAAGACCCCTCCTGGCCTCCCCTAAAGGGGAGGAAGACCTCTCCCGGCCTGCGCTTAAGGGGACACTTCCTGACTCCCTCCCTTTAGGGAGGGTTGGTGTGGGTCGTCAGACAATACTTTGAGAAAACCATAGAAACTTCCTTTCCATCGGTTGCGAGTCAGATTAGTTTATGGTATGATTTTCACAATTAACCCCGTTTTAATGAACAAACGGGGACGCCTGTCGAGCCAGGCGCCGTGATATTCGCCCTTGTTATGAGGAGAGGACCATCAGTACTCAGACTTTTCGTGTCAATGAGATGATCCGGGTGCCGGAAGTGCGCCTGATCGGGCCTACAGGAGAAAACGTCGGCGTAGTAAGCATCAATGAAGCCTTGCGCATCGCGCGCGATGCTGAGTTGGACCTGGTCGAAGTGGCCGCTGGAGCCACTCCGCCGGTCTGCCGCGTGATGGATTTCGGAAAATTCCTGTACGAACGCGCCAAAAAAGAGCGCGAGGCCAAAAAAGCCCAGACAAAAATTGAAGTCAAAGAGATTCGCCTGCGCCCCAAGACCAACGAGCACCATCGCGGGTTCAAGACGCGCGACGCGCGACGCTGGTTGCTGGAAGGCAACAAGGTCAAGGTGACCATCCGCTTCCGCGGGCGCGAAGTCACCTACCCCGAGATTGCCCTCGAGGACCTGCGCGAGATCGCCGAGGAGCTCTCGGATATTTCGTCCATCGAGCAGGCTCCCGCGATGGAAGGTCGCGTGATGAACATGGTGCTGTCGCCGGCCAAGCCGGGCAAGAAACGCAGCGAGGCTCCCGCCGCCACCCCCGCCAGGCAGGCCGAAAGCGAAGCCGAAGCATAAGCCCCAGGTTAAACCATCCGAGCGGCCGGCAGATTGCCGGCTGTTCGCTTTAATTTGTGGTATAATCCGCCTTCGCGCGAGCAGAAGTTTTTAACGAATGAGGAGTATCGCTGTGCCACGCAAAGTGAAAGCTGGAAAAGTCAAAATGAAGACCCATAAGGCAACCTCGAAACGGTTTCGCCTGACCGGGTCGGGCGTCCTGGTACGCACCAAGGGCGGAAAGAGCCACCTGCGCCGCCGCACCTCCAAGCGCACCCGGGCGTTGTTCACCGAAATGCTGCCCGTCGAGGGCGAAGGCATCGTTCAGCGCGTCGAGCGCCTGGTCCCCTACCTGAAGAAAAACAGCTAGGGTCTTATTTGGAGCGGCCGTTGGGTGCTCGCAACGGGTCAAGCGACCGGCGCCCAGGGGTTACGCAAAGGAGTCTGGTATGGCAAGAGTAAAGGGAGGCCCGAAAAGCCACCTGCGTCACAAGAAAATATTGAAGATGAATCAGGGCTACTTTGGCACGCGGCACCGCCTGTTCCGCCGCGCCAACGAGGCGATGCTCAAAAGCCTGTGGTACGCCTTCCGCGACCGCCGCACCCGCAAGCGCGACCTGCGCAAGCTGTGGATCACGCGCATCAACGCCGCGGCGCGCCTCAACGGCACCACCTACAGCCGACTGGTCAATGGAATGAAAGTCGCCGGCATCGCGCTCAACCGCAAGGTCCTCGCCGACCTGGCCGTGCGCGACCCGCAGACCTTCGCCGCCGTCGTCGCCAAAGCCAAAGCCGCCTGATCTCGTCTCAGGCAGCGAATCCTCAACAACCCCAGCGCTCGCGGGGGTTGTTTTTTTATCCGACCACGACTGCTCAACCAGAGGTAAAAAAACGCTTCTCCCATCCTGGGCAGTTGCCTCCGGTGCATGTACAATGAGCTCAGGAGGAACGATGAAAAATCTCCTGTTCACCAGCCTGTTGCTGGTTCTGCTGCTGGCTGGCTGCGGCTCCCCGCCGGCGCCAGAGATCAGCTCAATGACGGCACAAAAAATGAGCCTCACCTCGCCCGCCTTCCAGCCGTCTGCCGCCATCCCAGCGCTCTACACCTGCAGCGGGGAGGATATCTCGCCGGCGCTGCAGTGGGACACGCCTCCCGAGGGCACGCGCTCGCTGGCGCTGATCATGGACGACCCCGACGCGCCGCTGGGAACCTGGGTGCATTGGGTGGTCTACAACCTTCCCGCGGAGGCCACCGGCCTCGCCGAAGGCGCATCGCGCGCCAACGGCGCCAGCTTCGACCTGCCTGCCGGCGCGCAGCAAGGCAAAACCAGCTTTGGTCGGTCAGATTACGGCGGTCCCTGCCCGCCTTCCGGGCAGCACCGCTACTACTTCAAGCTCTATGCCCTGGATATCACCCTGGAGGGCGACCAACTGAGCAAAGACGACCTGCTCAAAGCCATGGAAGGGCATGTCCTGGCCACCGGCGAGCTGGTCGGCGTTTTCCAGAAATAACCGGGTCGGCTGGCGGGCTGCGCAGGTGCGTCCAGCGCGGCGAGGTCGCCGCGCGAGTTGAGGGTGAGATGGGAGATTCGCTCCCTCCGTCCTCACAACCCGTTGACTGGTTTCTCGGCGACACCTTCACTTCTTTACACCATTCTGATGCGCCAGGCCCACAGAATTGAGTAGAATCAAACTATGAGCACCACCTACCTTTCGCACGCCTTCCCGTCCGGCCTCGTCCTAGAAATCGCCCAGGGTGACCTGACCCAGGAGCCACTCGACGCCATCGTCAACGCCGCCAACTCCTATCTGCAGCACGGCGGCGGCGTGGCCGGGGCCATTGCGCGCCAGGGCGGACCATCCATCCAGGCGGAGAGCACCGCCTGGGTGCAGGCCCACGGACCGGTGCAGCACGACCGGCCCGCCTGGACCCACGCCGGGGACCTGGCGTGCAAGTTCGTGATCCACGCGGTGGGTCCGGTGTGGGGCGAAGGCAACGAAGACGTCCGTTTGGGCATGGCGGTGATGGGCAGCCTGGACCTCGCGGAACGCCTGGGTTGCGTCTCGGTCGCCTTGCCCGCCATTTCGACCGGCATCTTCGGCTTCCCCCGCCCGCGCGCCGCCAGCATCTTGCTGGGTGTCACCCGCGACTGGGCCAGCGACCATCCCTTCTCCGGGCTGCGCCTGGTGCGCATGGTGCTGTTCGATATGCCCGCCCTGCAAGATTTCCTCGACGCGGCCGAGGAGTCGCTGGCGTGATCACCTCGGCGCAGAACCCGCGCATCCAGCACGCGCGCGCCTTAATCGAGCAGCGCAAGGCGCGCGAATCGAGCGGCGAGTTCACCGTCGAAGGCGTGCGCCTGGTGGAGGAAGCGCTTTCGGCGCAATGGGACGCGCGTCTGCTGCTTTACACGGCCGAGCTTTCGGCGCGTGGGATGAGCCTGCTCGAGACTGCCCGGCAGCAGGGTGCAGAGGTGGAAGAGGTGTCGCCGCAATTGCTCAAATCCCTGGCCGACACCGGTACCCCGCAGGGCATCCTGGGCGTCTTCGCCCGGCACGACCTTCCCCTGGCGGCCCGCCTGGATTTCGTGGTGGTGGCAGACAACGTGCGCGACCCCGGCAACCTGGGTGCGCTGCTGCGCAGCGCCGCCGCGGCAGGCGTGCAGGCCGTCCTGCTGCCGCCCGGCACTGCAGATGCCTTCGCCCCCAAGGTGCTGCGAGCCGCGATGGGCGCGCACTTCCACCTGCCGCTGCGCCGCTTCGATTGGGATGCCATCGCCCGGTTGCTCAAACCCGCTTGCCGGGTATATCTGGCTGAATCTGACGAGGGCGTCCCGCTCTGGCAGCTCGACCTGACTCGGCCGCTGGCGCTGGTCATCGGCGGGGAAGCTGAAGGTGCCAGCCCCCAGGCCCGCGCCCTGGCGGATGGGTTAATCACCATCCCCATGCCGGGCAAAAGCGAGTCGCTCAACGCCGCCGTCGCCGCGGGCGTCCTGCTGTTCGAAGTGGTCAGGCAGCGAACCAATTCCAAATGATGATTGCCGAATGTCGAACCGGGTCGGGATTCCCCGATCATTGTTTTCCACTCAGCATTCATCATTCAACATTCATCATTAGGCATTTGCTCAGGACAATGTGTCATAAAGGATAAACGCATGAAGCTCCGCTCGATCACCTGTTTCTTTGATCCACGCTCGCCGCTGGCGTATACCGTGCTGGATAACCTCGCCGGGCTGGTCGAGGAGGGCAGGCGCGTCTACACCCAGGCCGGTATCGAGGTGCAAACCACCCGCCTGGCCAGCGTGCCCTTCCCGCTGCTCTACCCCACGGAGGAGATCGACAGCGCGGTGCGGCTGGCGCAGAGCCTCGAAGCCGACGCGCGCCAGCGCGGTTTCGCCTACCTCTCGCTTGGCCATGCCCTGCCCTCGCACCCGGCCAGCTTCGACCTGGTCATCCCCATCCTCGAGGCCACCCAATCCGTCTTCCTCGGCGGAATGATCGCCACCCTGCGCGACGGACTCTCCCTGCCCGCCGCGCGCGCCTGCGCGCGCATCATCGCCCGTGCGTCCACCCTCACCCCAGACGGTTTCGCCAACCTGCGCTTCGGCATGCTGGCCAACCTCGGCCCGCACGGACCTTTCCTGCCCGGCGCTTACCACGCCGGCGAGCGCCCGGCTTTTGCGCTGGCGGTCGAGTCCGCCGACCTGGCGGTCAGCGCTTTGCGCAAAGCCGGCAGCCTGGCCGAGGCGCGCCAGAAGCTGGTCGCCGCATTGGAAGACGCCGCCACCTCGCTCAGCGCGCGCGCCGTGCATTTGAGCCAGAAATACAACGTCGATTTCAAGGGCATCGACTTTTCGCTGGCGCCATACCCTGCGGACTGGTGCTCGCTGGGTGAAGCGCTCGAGTCGCTCGGCCTTCCGGCGCTGGGCAAGCTTGGCTCGACCGCCGCCGCGGCTTTCCTGGCTGATACCCTCGACCGCGGGCGCTGGCTGCGCACCGGCTACAACGGGCTGATGCTGCCCGTGCTGGAGGATACGGTGCTGGCCAAACGCGCCGCGCAGGGCGACCTGACCCTCAAAGACCTGCTGTCTTACGCCGCGATGTGCGGCGCCGGGCTGGACACGGTGCCCCTGCCCGGCGACGCGACCCCGGAGCAGCTCACCGGCGTGCTGCTGGACGTGGCCGCCATTGCCCTGCGCCTCAACAAGCCGCTCATCGCCCGGCTCATGCCGCTGCCCGGCAAACAGGCCGGCGACCCGGTCGAGTTCGACTTCGAATACTTTGCCAAAGGGCGCGTGATGGCCCTGCCCGCCGGGCCGCTGCACGGCGGACTGACCGGGGACGAAGTTGTTTCGATCCTGCCGCGCGGCTCGTTTTAACGGCATGAGGCGCACAGCGTAGGGGAATCGTAGGGAAATCGTAGGTTTTTCGTCAAGTATATCTGGTTAGCTGTTGGTAATATTGTTTCTAAGGGCGACTTCTCTTCTTCTCCTCCTTTAAATGATTGCCGGGGTCGGCGTCCCCGGCAATCACAATTTAACCGGCGGGTGGGCTGCGTGCACCCCACCCCCCCGTTGGGGTTAAACGGGCAAGCGCGCCGCCCCAAAAACC
>JARKOV010000035.1 GCA_029975965.1 Anaerolinea sp.
GACCAGATCCTCATGGCCACGCAGGCCACCAACATGGAGGAATACGCCAGGGCGCTGGGCTTGAACTACATCCCGGCGCGACCGTCAACGGCGCGCAGGCAGGTCGTTTCGCAATTCGCCGCAAACTTGACCTGCCAGCACTGCTCGCAGCGGCATGCGGCGGATGAGTGGCCGGCCAATGGAGACGCAATACCTTTCTATTTCCAAAAGACGCCGGGTCGCTATTCGTTGAAAGTGACCTGCCCGCACT
The DNA here is from genome assembly GCA_029975965.1 of Anaerolinea sp. Next base: position 251 of record JARKOV010000035.1, read on the forward strand.
GCGGCAAGGACTGGTACGTGGTCTGGGATCAGAACCCGGGTCTGCCGGCTGCCTGAAAGCCTTTTGCCTGCGCAGTGCGAAGGGGGGAGGGATGACAGAAAAACGCTGGACCACGCTGCTCGCCGGATTAGCGATCGCCGGCGCGATAGGGCTTTATCTCATTCTGTATCACAGCCGGCATTGCGGTGAAGCAGGGGCGATCTGGGAACTGCAAGGGATTTGCCTGGTGCGGCGCTCGTTGAGCATCGCCTGCCTGCTGGGTTTAGAGGCCGCGTTCGGGGTAGGGGCCGGCTTGCATGCAAAGGCAAGGAACTATCCATTTATCATGGGATTTCTATTGGGCTTTTTTCTCAGCTTTTTAGGGGCGCTAATCGTGATGACACTTTCGAAACGCGCTCCCAGGCAAAGATGAGGGTGGGCGCACCTGGAGGTGACGAAGGTCAGGTATAATTTTTAAAACCTTGCGCCGCGCCTTGCCTTTCTTGTTGCTTCTCCTTCTCTGCGCCTGCGGGCTGCCGGCGGCGGCGCTGACCGCTACCCCCGCTGCAACGCCTGCACCCAGCGTCACCCCCACCTCGGCGATCACGCCGGAGCCGGGGTTATTGCTGCGCGGCAGCGTGCGCCTGCCCGACGGCGCGCCGCTGGAGGGCGCGGCGATTTTCCGCGCTTACGCCAGCTACCCCGGCGAGCAGGTCGCGGTGAGCGGGGCGGACGGCAATTACCAAAGCGCGCTGATGCCCATCCCCGGAGACGAGATGGTGCGGGTGTGGGCCGAGCTGGAGGGCTATGCCCTGCAGCCGGAAGCGCCGGGGTGCGACCAGGGCGTGTGTGCCTGGCGGCATTATTTTGGCTTCGAGGAGCGCGAGATCAACTTCGTCGCCGAAAACCAATAACCGAAAACGCATCCCTGACATAGCTCTCGTTGACTGTTCTCCCCGAGGTCCCATGCAAATCGACCTGACCAGGCTTAATTTCACCTCATTCGGCTCACTCGACCAGGGCGAATACCGCCTCATCAGTTTGGAAAAGCTGCTCTTTCTCAAGGCCCTCGGCCTGAAGGTCGCCAGGTACCACGCCGACCTGGAGCTGATCGTCCAAAAGGTGCTGGACAGCCAGTACGCCCCCTGGTGGGCCACGCTGACCGACGAGCAGCGCGCCCGCTATCAGGCCAGCCAGGCGGGTTGATCGCCAGACGGCAAGGAGGAGAGCATGGATTTCAGCGTTGAAGGACCGTTTTATAACGCGGCAGAGGCCTGCGAGCCGGTGCTGCGCGCCCTGCCGGATTGGTTCGGGGTGGAGGAGGCCAACCGCCAGTACCTCGCCGACCTGGCTCACCAGCCGGCCTTCCTGGCGAGCGAGGGCGGGCAGGCGATCGGCTTCCTGGCCTTGAAGATGCACTTCGCTCACGCCGCCGAGATCGCCGTGATGGGCGTGCTGCCCAACATGCACCGCGGTGGGGTGGGGCGGGCGCTGCTGGCCGCGGCGCAGGACTACCTGCGCCGGCAAGGCGTCGAGTTCCTGCAGGTGAAAACCCTCTCCGACTCCCACCCCGACCCGTTCTACGCACGCACGCGCGCCTTTTACCAGGCGGTGGGCTTTCGCCCGCTGGAAGAGTTCAAAACGCTGTGGGACGCGAGCAACCCCTGCCTGATGCTGGTCAAAAAATTGTAGATCCTCCGCTGCGACGGGTGTGGCCTGGTCTCAGACGGTCATGCGCCAGCCGCCTCCGACGAAGAGCACCTGCCCGGTGATCCAGCGCGCCTGTTCGGAGGCGAGAAAGAGGATCGCGTCGGCGATATCTTCGGGGCGTCCCACCCGCCGCAGCGGGGTGCGCGCGGCGATTTCGGCCTCCTGCGCGGGGGTGAGGTAGCCAGTCTGCACCGGGCCAGGTGCCACCGCGTTGACCGTGATGCCGTAAACGCCCAGCTCGACGGCGGCAGAGCGCGTGTACGACTCGATGGCGTGCTTGCTGGCGGCGTAGCTGACGTTGCCCTCGTGAGCCGAAGAGGCGTCGGTGCTCAGGTTGATCACCCGCCCGCCGTTAGCCCCGCGCGCCAGGTAGCGCCGGGTGTATTCGGCGATGAGCAGGGCGTAGGCGCGCGCGTTGATCGCGAAATGCGCGTCGATCACCGCCGCGGAGACCAGGGAGATCGCGAAGCCCTCTGCCTCCACCCGGGCCGGGTCGAAGGTCTCCAGCACGCAGTGGGTGTGGTTGTTGACCAGCACGTCCACCGCGCCGAGCTGCGCTTCGCAGTGCTCGAACAGGAGCGGGATGACGGCCGGGTCGCCCAGGTCCAGCTCGAGGGTGGCGGCGCGCCCGCCCTGGGCGCGGATTTGCTCGACGACCCATTCGCCGGGTAGCTGCTGCATGGCGTTGTAGCGCCGCGGTCCGCCCTCGGCCAGCCGGCGGTCCGCTTCCAGCTCGGCCGGCGGGGTGGAGTCGGGCGGGCGATAAAAGGTGGTGAAAACCGCGGCGCCCTGGGCGGCAAAGGCCAGCGCAGTCGCCGCACCGATGCCGTGGTTGGCGCCAGTGATGAGGACCACCTTTCCGGAAAGGCGCGGGTCAATCATGGCGTGTCGCCCTGCGCGACTTTCGAGCGCTCGACGAACTTGCCGAGCACGAAGGTCCAGCCGCGCACGTAACCCGTGCGGCGGGAGGCCATTACGGGCAGGGTCTGGTCCCAGCCGCGGTGGGTCAACGTGACACGCGTGCCGCCGCTCTCCGGCGCGAAATTCACCTCGACCTCGGTGCGGTACTCCGGGGTATGCCCGGGGTAAAACCAAAAGATCAGCCGCCGGGGTGGGTCCCAGGCCTGGAGGACGCCCCATTCGCACTGCGTGCCGTCTTTTTGCACTTCGTAAAAGCGACCGCCCACGCGCGGCTCGAAGGCGCACGCGACGGCGCTGTCTCCGCCGACCGAATGGGTGCGCAGCGGCCACCACTCGGCGACCCGGGCGGTGAACAGGTGGAAGGCTGCCTCAACGGGCAGGTCGACCTGCACCGATTTAACGATCGGCGCGACGGATGGATCGGATACGGTTTGCTTAATCATCGCTCGACTCCTGGTTCGATAACTGGCTGGCGGCGGACTGGAAGTTCTCCAGCACGCCCTCCCAGAAGCTCTCCACGTAGGCGCGCAGCTCGACCAGCCCCTGCGGGTCGATGCTGTAGATGCGCTGCTGCCCACGCCGCACCGCGCGCACAAGGCGCGCCGACTTGAGCACGCGCAAATGCTGCGAGACGGCTGGCTGGCTGACCGGCACCGCATGGGCCAGCTCGTTGACCGAGCGCGGTTTCTCGCGCAACTGCTCAAAAATCAGGCGGCGGGTGGGGTCGGCAAGAGCTTCAAGGGCGGATATATTAGTCATAACTTATATAAGTATAAACTAATATAACGGGCCTGTCAAGGGGTCAACTTGCTCACCCTCCCATCCCAGCACGACCTGGCGAGACAGGCACAGCCCGGCGAAGCAATCTCACTCGCCGGTTGGTTGGAACCCTCGAAGAGAGATCGCCGCGTCGGGCGCGCTGCGCCCTCCTCGCGACGACGTGTGGCTACTACGGCCGCTGGAAGCGGCAAGCATCCAGGACGAGCGTCCTGGCGAGACAGGCACAGCCCGGCGAAGCAATCTCGCTTGCCGGTTGGTTGGAACCCTCGAAGAGAGATCGCCGCGTCGGGCGCGTTGCGCCCTCCTCGCGACGACGTGCGGTCAGGGCGTTGCTATGTATTTCCAGCCACAAGGGCGGCAAAATGTGCAATAATTCAGTCGTAGAAACCATCGAATGTAGGAGCTGGGATGGCTGAGCAAAGCAAGCAGAAAATACCCATTTGGCCTTCTCTGCGCAGGTTGTTAAGCCTGGCGGGGCGCAACCAGGCCTGGCTGTACCTTGCCATGCTGGCGGCGGCGCTCAACACGGCGGCTACGGTGGGCTGGAACTTCGCCCTCAAAGGCTTTGTCGACGAGGTCTCGGCCGGGAATTTTGCCGGCTTCATGTATTACATCTGGATGACGCTGGGCTTCTTTGCCGCCGGCATCCCGCTGGAATACGCCCGCGCGTACAGCATCGGGACGTTCAGCGAGCGCCTGATGGCCCGGCTGCGCGAGAAGATCGCCTCTCGTGCTACCGTGCTGCCCATGCGCTACCTGGAGGAGCGCCACACCGGCGACCTGCTGGCGGTGGTCAACGCCGACCTCACCCGGCTCAAAAACCTCTCCTCCAACTCGCTGCTCAACGTGTTCGCCCAATCGGTGATGGCGCTCGCCGCGCTGGTGGTGTTGTTTGTGATCAGTTGGCAACTGGCGCTCGTTTCCTTGATCCTCACCCCGCTGATGTTCGCCGCCATGTCGCGCCTCAACCAGCCGGTAGCCGCCCGCACCCAGGAGATGCAAGCCGCGATCGGCGAGACGGTCAGCGTGGCCCAGGACGGGCTGGGCGGGTTGATGGTCACGCGCGCATTCAACCTGACCGCCCTGGTCGACCAGCGTTTTGCGCGCGCCAACCAGGCGGCGCTTGGCAAGGGACTTCAACTGGCGCGCCTGCAGGCGGGTATCTCGGGAGGCGGCTCGGTTTTCGGCGTGCTGCCTTTCCTGATCACCTTCGGATTCGGCGGTTACCTGGCGATCAACGGTCACATGACCTTCGGCAGCCTGGTGGCCTTCATTAACATGTTGAACTTCGTCGCCAACCCGATCGGTTCGCTGCCCCCGGCCATCGCCTCGGTCAGCGAGTCGGTCGGCGCTGCCCAGCGCATGTTCGAGATCCTCGACCAGCCGCCCGAGCGAACCGGTGGTCAGGCGTTCACCCTGGACTCGCGCGCCGGTGAGGTGATCCGCTTCGAGCGGGTGACTTTCTCGTACGGCGAGGAGCCGGTGCTGCACGAGGTGAGTTTTCGCATCCGCCCCGGCGAGACGGTGGCGGTGGTTGGGCCGAGCGGGGGTGGCAAATCGACCGTGCTCAAGCTGCTGCTCGGCTATTACCCCCTCGATTCGCGCCGCGTGTACCTCTTTGGGCGCGATTTGAACGAGTGGTCGCTGGAAGCCGCGCGCGCCCAGATGGCCTTCGTCGCCCAGGACACCTACCTCTTCCCGGTCAGCATGGCGGAGAACATCGCTTGCGGCAAGCCGGGAGCCAGCCAGGCCGAGATCGAGCAGGCCGCCCGGCAGGCGAATATCCACGACTTCATCCTCTCGTTGCCGGAAGGTTATCACACCCTCGCCGGCGAGCGCGGCGCGCGCCTCTCGGGTGGGCAGCGCCAGCGGCTCTCGCTGGCCCGCGCCATCCTCAAAAACGCGCCGGTGCTGCTGCTCGACGAGCCGACCTCGGCCCTCGACACCGAGTCGGAGGCGCTGGTGCAGGAGGCTCTGGAGCGCTTCATGGCCGGCAGGACGACCATCGTCATTGCCCACCGCCTGTCGACCATCCGCGACGCCGATCGCGTGCTGGTGCTGGAGGACGGGCGCATCGTCGAGGAGGGCACTCACGAAGAACTGATGGCGCGCGAAGGTCGCTACCACGAGCTCTACCTGCGGCAGTTCGACGCGGAACCAGGCCAGGAGGGATCCCGATGAACACCCAACGGCGCACTCTCTGGCGGCTGTTCGGTTTCTTGCAGCAATTTCGCGGGGTTTACCTCGCCAGCCTGGTCGGCCTGGCAGTGGTGCTGACCACCGAGCGCATCTTCATCGCCTACGTGGTCAAGATGTTCGTCGATGCCATCACCTCGGCGCGCATGGAAACCCTCTGGCTGTCGCTGCGCTACTGGTTGATTTTCCTGCTCGCCTGGATTCCCCTGCTGGCGCTGTTCAGTTACCTGTGGCGCGCGACCACCATGCGGGCGGTCGCCAACCTGCGCCAGTCCATTTTTAGTCACATGCAACGCCTCCCGATGGGTTACCATGAAAGCCGCCACAGCGGGGACCTGCTCTCGGTGATGACCAACGACGTCTCGACCGCGGAGCAGGCTTTCCAGGAGGACCTGCTCAACCTGGTCAACGCCAGCCTGCAGGGCATTTCTGCTGCGGTGTTCATGCTGCTGTTCAACTGGAAGCTGGCCTTGATCTTCATCGCCAGCGGGATGCTGCCGCTGGTGATCAACGCGCTGTTCGCCGGGCCGATGCGCAAAGCCGGCGAGGCAGTGCAGGCGCGCCTGGGCGGGACGAGCGAGCGTCTGGCTGACCTGCTGGCCGGCTTCCACGTGGTGCGCACCTTCAACCTCGGCGAGTGGATCACGGCGCGCTTCGGCATCTCGAACCGCAGCCTGCTGGAGAGCGGGCTGCGCCGCGTGCGCCTCGAGGCTGCGCTGGCCGGGGCCAACGCGCTGGGCGGAATCGCTTTCCTGCTTCCCCTGGCCGTGGGCGGCGCCTGGGTGATCAGCGGCGAGACCACCTTTGGCACGATCTTCGCCCTGACCCAGCTCAACGGGCCGATCCAGTTCTTCGTCTACTCGTTGGGGGGCACGATCACGCGCATCCAGTCTTCGCTGGCGGCCGCGGACCGCATCCTGGCGGTGATGGACGCCCCGCAAGAGCCGGAGCGCTACGGCGCGGTCGCGCAGTTGCCGTCCGGTCTACCGGATGCCGACGCGCTGCTGGAGTTCAAGGAGGTCGATTTTCGCTACGACGGCGGGAAGGCGGTGCTGTCGGGGATGTCCTTCACCGTACAGCGCGGCCAGGTGGCGGCCTTCGTCGGGCCGAGTGGGGGCGGCAAGAGCACCATTTTCAAGCTGCTGCTCGGCTGCTACCCGGTCCAGAGCGGGGCGGTGTTCGTGGAAGGCCGCTCAATGCACGATTACAACCTGGCAGACCTGCGCGGGCGCTTTGGCTACATTCCGCAGGACGCCTACCTCTACACGGGCAGCATCCTGGAAAATATCCGCTACGGCCGGCCGGGAGCCTCCGACGAAGAAGTGATCGCGGCAGCCAGGGCAGCCAACGCGCACGAGTTTATCGCCGAGTTCCCGAATGGCTATGAGACGACGGTCGGCGAGCGCGGCACGCGCCTCTCGGGCGGGCAGCGCCAGCGCATCGCCATCGCCCGCGCGCTGCTCAAAGACGCGCCGGTGTTGCTGCTGGACGAGGCCACTTCCGCGCTCGACTCCGAGTCCGAGGAGCTGGTGCAGCAGGCGCTGGGCGTGCTGATGGCCGGGCGCACCGTGCTGGTCATCGCCCACCGCTTGTCGACCATCGAGAATGCAAACGTGATTTACGCGGTGGAAGGCGGCCGGGTGGTGGAGGCCGGCACCCACGAGGACCTGTTGGCACGGGACGGCCTGTACCACCACCTGTACGAGTTGCAGTTCGCCGACGAGGAAGAGCTGCAACCCGGCGACTGACCGCGCGCTATCCCCGGCCAGGGGATCGGCGGGCAAAAACGGCTGTTCTTCCGCTTTGAGTTGGCCGCGCTGGCGGTCAGTATTCTGATCAGCGTGACCGACCAGTTTGGCTGGCTCGACCTGGCGACGATGCGGGTCGACGGGGAGGTTGGCGCTGCTCTTAATCCTCACCCGTGCTCGAGAGAATACCTTCAATCACCTGCAGCCGCTCCCGGCTGGTGAAATTTTAAGCGCAGCGGGCGCAGCCCGTTCAGCGTGACCAGCAGCGACACGCCCATGTCGGCGGCGACCGCCATCCACAGCGTGGCCCAACCGCCCAGCGCCAGCAAAATGAAGACCAGCTTGATGCCCAGGCTGACCGCCACGTTCTGGCGCACAAGGCGCAGCGCGAAGCGCGACAGGCGCACCGCGAAGGGCAGGCGGGTCAGGTCGCCGCTCATCAAGACCACGTCGGCGGTCTCCATCGCGGAGGAATTGCCCGCGCCGCCCACCGCCATCCCCAGGTCCGCCGCGGACAGCGCCGGGGTGTCGTTGATCCCGTCTCCGACCATTGCCAACCGCCCGCCGGTTTCGACCAGTTGCTCGACCGCGCGCACTTTGTCTTCGGGGAGCAGGCTGGCGCGCACATCGTCGATGCCCAGCCGGTCACCGACCTCGCGCGCCACGCTGGGGTTGTCGCCGGTCAGCATGGCGGTGCGCAGGCCGAGCGAGCGCAGCTCGCTCACCACCTGCCGGCTCTCGTGGCGCACCGCATCGGCCACGGTGATGAATCCGCGCACGCGGTCGCCATCGCACAGCAGCATGGCGGTCTGGCCGTTTTGCTCGGCCAGCGAGACCTGTGCGCACAGCCCGCTGGAATGAGGGTGTTGCTCGTCAAAGAGGGGATGGCTGCCGATCGTGGCCAGGCGGCCGTCCACTCGCCCTTGCAGGCCGCGCCCGTTGATGTTGACCAGCTCCTCGGCGGGGGGGTAGCGCCGCGCCAGGCCGCTGGCTTCGGCCGCCCCGACGACGGCCAGCGCCAGCGGATGGGTGCTGCGCTTTTCGAGCGAAGCGGCCAGCGCCAACACTTCGGCGCATTCGGCGCAGCTCTGCGTGCTGTCGCACATGCCGTCGTTGGTGCAATCGATCGAGCGGTGCAGGGTCAGCGTAGGGGCGCCGCGGGTGAGGGTGCCGGTTTTGTCGAAAGCCACTTGCTGCACCCGGGCGAGCGCCTCGAGGAAGGCCCCACCCTTGAACAGCACGCCCTGGCGAGCCGCGGCGGTGATGGCGGAGATGATCGTCACCGGGGCGCTGATCACCAGCGCGCACGGGCAGGCAATGACCAGCAGCGCCAGCGCGCGGTACAACCAGCCGGTCTCGCCGGGCGGGTTGAGGAAGGGCTGGCCGAAAAACAGCGGTGGGACAGCCGCCATCAGCACCGCCACGGCGACCACGGCCGGGGTGTAGACGGCGGCGAAGCGGTCGATAAAACGTTGGCTGGGGGCGCGGCGATTTTGCGCTTCGGTGACCATGCGCACGATGCGCGCCAGGGTGGAGTCTTCGGCGCGGCGGGTGACGCGCACTTCCAGCGCACCCGACCCGTTGACCGTCCCGGCGTAGAGTGGGTCGCCGGGCGCTTTGTCCACCGGCACGCTCTCGCCGGTGATGGGCGCCTGGTCCACCTGGCTGGCGCCGCGCAGCACCTCGCCGTCGATGGGCACGCGCTCGCCGGGACGCACCAGGATTCGCTCTCCGGGATGCAGTTGCTCCACCGGGACGAGGAATTCGCCCTGGTCTTCGAGGCGCAAGGCATTGCGCGGGGCGAGGTCGCGCAGCTCGCCGAGGGTGCGGCGCGCTCTCTCGGTGGTGTAGCCCTCGAGGGCTTCGGCCAGGTCGAAGAGGAAGATTAACGTGGCGGCTTCGAAGGTGTCGCCGATGATCAGAGCGCCTGCGGCGGCGATGCTCATCAGCAGATTGATGCTCACGCTGCGGTTGATCAACAGGTTGGCCACGCCCGCGCGCGCCACCGGCCAGCCGGCGATGCACAGCGCGCCGATCTGCAGGCCCCGGCTGAGTAGCTCAGGCAGCCCAAGCGGCCTGACCAGCAGCGAGAGCAGCAGCAGAGCGCCGCCGGTCAGCGCAAAGCGGGTCTCGCGCGTGTGGAGCAGGTAGTCGAGGAAGCCGGCCAATCCACGGGCGGTTTTTGGTGGCGATGCCGGGTTGGGCGCCGCGGCAGGCTGGGCGAGGCGGTAGCCGAGCGCCGCGACGCGCGCCCGCAGCGCGGCCTCGTCGGGGCTGCCTTCCACGTCCAGCAGGCCGGTGGCAAAGTTGACGCTGGCCCTGGTCACGCCGGGCAGCCGCGCGACGCCCTGCTCGACGTGCAGCGCGCAGTCGGCGCAGTCCATGCCTTCAACGGTGTAGGTGCGGGTGGTGTTATCGACAGGTTTCATAGGTGGTCAATCCGTCGCAAAGTCGAGAGGATAATTGGGTGAAGAGGTGATTGGGCGCGTGCGGGGGGCGGACCAACGGCTGAAAGCCGAGCGCGGATCACTTCCTCTACTCATGCCGGACGTGGTCGAGGCCGCGTTGAAACAGCTCGCGGATGTGGTCGTCGTCGAGGGCGTAATAGACGATGCGCCCCTCTTTGCGCGTGCGCACCAGGCTGAGGTTGCGCAAGATGCGCAACTGGTGCGAGGTGGCGCTTTGCGACATGCCCAGCAGGGCGGCCAGGTCGCAGACGCACAGTTCTTGCTCGAGCATAGCCGAGATCAGGCGCACGCGGGTGGGATCGGAGAGGGCGGCGAAGACAGCCGCCAGGCGGGTGGCGGTCAGGCCGTCGATCAGGTCCATCTGAGCCGCGATCACCTGCTCTTTGTGGATGTAGTTCTCTTCACAACGGGCGGTCTTGTCCATACAACCTCTGAATATATGAATATACGTTCATATATTGAGGAGAGTATAGCAAAAGTGGGGAAGAAATTCAAGGGGAGAAATCGCCGGTGACGGGGCTTTCTCAATGCCAGAAAAGAGACCTCACCCTCCGTCCCTCGTCCTGCGCCGATCCCTTCATTGCCTGGCTGTGATCAAGTGCGCCAGGTGAGCGGTGTCCTCGCCGACGCCCAGCAGCAACCCGCCCTTTTGCTGGTGGATGTAGGGCATGCCGATGAAATACAATCCGGGGAAGCGGGTCGCGCCGCGTTGAGTGATTGGAAAGCCATACGAATCGGTGACGGGCAGCCGTACTAGCGAGTAATCGAAGTTGAAGCCCGTGGCCCAGATGATCGTGGTGACGCCGGCCTGGCGCAGGTCGAACGAAAGGATCTCGGGGGCGGCGTAACCGTCGGTCAGGCGGGGGAGCTGCTCCTCGGGGGCCTGGATACCGGCTCGGGCAATGTATTCGTCGATCATGCGGATCAGGTTTTCCTCCCCCCGGTCGGATTTGGCCAGGTTCTCCTTCAGGTCGGGGGCAAAGGTCAGCCGCCCATCCTCATAGCCGCGCAAGTGACCGAGGAGGACGATTCCGTCGCGGTAGAAACGGTGCAGGTTGATGCCGGGGTGGTCCTTCTTGCCGACCAGTTGCGGGTTGGGATCGAAACGCTCCGCCGGCGAATCGAGCTTCTCGGCGGGGCGGTCGGCCATGCCGGCGAGAACCGCCCACTCGATAATGTCTCGGCCGCGGTAGCGCCTCGGCGCGCGCATGACGCCGCTGGTCGCCAGGTAGACCTTGCGCCCGCCCAGGTGGAGGTCCTCGGCGATCTGGCAACCTGATTGGGCCGACCCGACCACCAGCACGGCGCCGGGCGGCAGGGATTGCGGGTTGCGGTAAGCCGTGCAGGGCAACTGCAGGATCGATGCGGGAATCTGGGTGGCGAAGGGCGGCGTTTTGGGCTGCTGGAAAAGCCCGGTGGCAACCACCACGTTGTGTGCCCGGAAAGCCTCGTGGGTGGTCTGCACCTCGTATCCCCCGGAGTCGCAGGCGATCACCGCGGTGACCGGGGTGTTGTAGCGGACCGGCATCTGGAAATCGGTGGCATAGCGCTCGAAGCGGCGCACGATCTCGTCGCGCGGCATGTAGCCGCCGGGGTCGTCGTCGGCGTACTCGGCCCCCGGCAGGCGAAAGCTCCAGTTGGGCGTGACCAGGGTGAACGAATCCCAGCGGTGGTTGCGCCAGGCTTCGCCGGGTTGGGCGGCTTTCTCCAGCACCAGGTGCTCGCGCCCGGCCTGTCGCAGGTAATAACTGAGCGAAAGACCCGCCTGCCCGCCGCCGACAATCAAGGTTTCGATCGATTCTGCCATTGCTTCGTCCCTTTATATTCAGTTGCCGGCCAACAACGTCGCGGTGAGGTTTCGCGCAGCCCGGTAATGGTCAACCAGTCCAATATTTGGATAATTATTATCAACAATTATACCGGGCAATCAAGGCCGTTTCAAGGGCACAACCTTTATTCTAGGAGTGGCGTAGGGGTCGTCGTAGTGCATGGCAAGATCGCCACGCAGCCTGCGGCTGCTCGCGATGACGTGCCTGCTGTGGCACCTTGTTGTAACCGTAAGGATGGAGAGCTTACCTAAAAATATCAACCAAAAGATTATTTTTTAGATTATTTGAGTGCCAACCCCGCCCCGGGGATTCTTCACCCAGGGCGGGGTTTCACCGGCTAACCAGCCTTAAGGTTGCCGGTTGGGCGCCGGGCGATCCAGCTTGCGCTGGAACGGTTGCATCGCTAGCGCCTCTTGCGGGGAGGCGGCGAGGGTGCCCAGGTTAGTAAACGCGACCTCGAAGTAGTAATACGAGGATCCCTGGCCGTTCGCGCCGTAGACGCCCATCGACCACCCATAGGTGTAATACGTCTGCATAAAGGGCGGGATGTTGTTGATCCGGTAGGAGCTGACATAGCCCAGCGGTGGATCCGTATAAATCCAGGGGTCCATGTCGTAGGGATCGAAAATCTCGATGAAGTAGTTATCGCTGGTGGTGACCCGCTTGGTCCAGCTAAAGGTGTAGGGCAGGCTGATCAGTGCCCCCGGCGGGGGAGCGTTCATCTTGATGTCCTGGATGTCGAACGAGCAGGTCACGTCGCTGGACGGGTAGGCCGTCAACTCGTTGCACACCCACGAGTAGAGCCAGTTGGCGTTGAACGAGGTGTTGATCCAGCGCACGTACATGCTTTGCCCGGTGGTCAACGCCGGCAGCGCCGAAAACTTGTAATTCCCCCCGGCATCGGTCGTTGCCGTGGCGTATGTGGAATACGAGAACCCATCGAAGTAGCGCAATTCCAGCAGTTGCCCGGCGACCGGAGCGCCTTTGAAGGTCATTTTACCGACCAGGTACACCGGCGGTTTCTGGATGGCGGGCAGGTACAGCATTTTATCCAGCACGACCTGGGGGGTAACCGGGGCGGTGGATGTTTGCCCGGCGGGCGGGTTTTCCTCCACCAGCGCACCACCCGCTAAAACCGGCTGCCGGGCGCCGGGCAGGCAGGCGATTGCCAGCACGATCAATCCGGCTGCGAAAAGTGTTCGCAACGTTCGAGCCATATTCCCTCCTGATGAAAAGTGATTGAGGATCCGGGAATTGTCAGAGGCGAGCTGGCTCTTGGGATGCCCCCCACAAGAGTGCCGTTAAAGGTTGGTTCCAGCGATTCAAGTCGGTATCGGTAAAAAATCTGGCATTCCCCACAATTGAAGAAATTGTAGCACCAGGAAACCAAAGGCAGTTAATAATTCAGGCTATGAATCAGAAAAGGCGCCGTGAGGCGCCTCTTCTGAATGGTGGAAAGTGCGATGACTAGATCTTGTTGACCACGTTGCTGAAGATGTTGCCGATAGCCGGGCCGACCAGGGCCAGGATGACGATCACGACGACCGCCACGAGTACCAGGATCAGCGCATACTCAACCAGACCTTGACCTTTTTCCTTCGGTGCGAATAACATGATGAAACCCCTTTCTGAAATCTGATGATGGATGAATTCCCGTTTGGGATGATTGAATACTATTATATACAAACCGACTAAAAAGAAAATAACTTACACCTTACAGGAAACTAACAGATTGTCCGGTCAGCGAGCGGTTTGGAAGTATTTGGACAGCAGGGGCGCCAGGTCGGCGGTGGTGTGGGCGCGCAACACCTCGAAGAAGTCCGCGCCGGTAGCAATCTGGCCGGAGAACCGGGCGGTGTAGTCCTTCAGGAAGGAGAAGAAGCTCTCCTCGCCCACCAGCGCGCGCAATTCGTCGAGGAACACGGCCCCGTTGAGGTAGACCGCGTCGCGGTAGGCGCGGTAAGCCTGCGCCTCGCCGTGCGGGTTGTAGATCGAGTCGTCCACGAAACCGCGCGGCTGGTAATACAGCACGCGCACCTGCCACCACCAATCCAGCGCTGCGGGGTGCAGGTTTTCGTAATACAGCTTTTCACTGTAGGTGCACAGCGCCTCGTCCAGCCACGGCTCGAGCGCCTGGTTGTTGCCGACCAGGCCGTACCACCATTGGTGGGCAGTCTCGTGGGCCGCCAGCGCCACCAGGTAATTGCCCGGGTTGCCGTCGTACAGGTTGTAAAAGCCGTTGGAGAGGAAGAACAGGCCGTCGTACTCCATGCCGTCCAGGAAGTCGGCTTCGACCACGGCCAGCGCGGCGCGCGGGTAGGGGCCAAACAGGCGTGAATACAGCTCGATCGATTCGGCAGCGGTCTGCGCGGCGGCTTCCCCGGCGGCGGCGTGGGCGGGGTAGTAGTAACTGGCCACCGTCACCCCCCCGGCCTGGCGGGTGGTGACCTGGTACAGCTCGCTGAGGGTGACCGCGAAGGTGCGCGCGCCGATGAGCTCGTAGCGCCGCCAGTCGCCGTCCAGGCGCTCAGGGGCGCTGGCTGCGACGACCAACCCGGCGGGGGCGTTGCTGATTTGCAGGTTGATGGTGAAGTCGCTGGCTTCATAGGCCTGGTGCTCGCCGTAGTAGCCCGGCGGGTGGACCAGCCAGCCCTGCCCGGCAACGTAGGGCGGCAGGTAGGGGTACCAGTCGACCAGGTTGGCCTGTCGCTCCGACCAGCCGAAGACCATTGGGCGCAGGCTGTCGTCGTAGATGCGCGCGGGCAGCGCCAGGTCGTACTCGATTTCCAGGATGAGCTTCTCGCCGGGCGCCAGGGCTCGCTCGAGAGGCGCGCGCAACCAGGTGCGCTCCCACTGCGTTCCGGTCGCCGCCGGTCCCTGGGTGACCTGCAAGCGGTTGAGGCGGAACACGCCAGGGTAGACGGCGGCGTCGACCATGAGCAGCAGCTCTGGGATCGGCTCGCTGCTGCGGTTGGTGTAGACGATTTGCTCAACGGCCGACAGGCCACGGCGGTTGTGGTCGTAGGCGGCGGTGATGGTGTAAGCCGGGGCGGGCAGGCTGGCGGGGTCGGGGCTGGGGGTGGGCTGCGGCGCGGTGGGGGTCAGGCTGGCTTCGAGCTGCGGGGTGGGCAGCGCCGGGCTGGTGGGGGTCAGGCTGGGGAGGGCAGCCGGGGCTGTCCCGCTGCAGGCGGCCAGCAGCAGGGCGAGAAGAAGAAAAAGGAGGAAGCGGTTATAGGGCAAGACCATTGGAACCACAGATGAACACGGATGGACACGGATAAAGCCGGTTAAGAGCCGGTGTAACCACGGATGGAACCACTGATAAACACGGATGGACACAGATGATAAAAAGGTGATCCGGATGGAGAAAACGGCAAGCGTTATAGGACAAGCCTGACCACCTGGACCCTGGGATTCCCGAAATTGATCAAAAGACACAGTTGAATGCCGGTTGCCCGCAGGTAGTTGAGATATTGCGCCTGGTGGGTGGAGTCGAGCGCCTTGACGGCCTTTAACTCGACCAGCAGTTTGCTGTCGACGATCAGGTCGGCGGTGTAATCTCCCACCAGGATACCATCGTACCACACGGGAACGCTTGCCTGCTGGGCAACGGTCAAACCGTTCTTGCGCAATTCATGCACCAGGGCGTTCTCGTACACCTTTTCGAGGAAACCGGCGCCCAGCGTGTTGCTCACCGTGTAGGCGCAACCGATCACCTTCTCGGTGAGCCTGTTCAACGCCGGGTCAACTATTTTGTCTGATTTCATCTGCATCTATTCAAAACCATCTGTGTTTATCCGTGTCCATCCGTGGTTGCAGTTTCTTTTCCACATCCACTCGCGTCCATCGGTGGTTGTGTATTCTTCTGCCAGTTTTTAATGGACTAGCGCATTTTCATACGCTTTTTCGGTGAGTATATTCAAAATAAGGTCGACCATTTTATCTGGGTTCATCGGTGTTCATTCGTGGTTTCCAATCTTTTGCTTTTCCATTCTCTATTTCTGTTCAGCGGTGTCTATCGATGGTCGCGCTCTTCTACCAGTAATGATGCACCAGCGGCTTGATCTTCGCGTCATAAATGGCCTGGACCTTCGCCATCACCTCGGGTGAAAGCGGCGGGAAGTCGGCTGCGGCCACGTTTTGCTCGGCCTGGCTGGGACGCTTGGCCCCGGGAATGGCGCAGGTGACCGCCTCGAACATCAGAATCCAGCGCAGCGCAAATTGTGCCATGCTCATCCCCTGCGGGAGCAAGGCGCGCAGCTCCTCGACCGCCGCCAGTCCGGTCTCGTAATCGACGCCCGAGAAGGTCTCGCCGCGGTCGAAGGACTCGCCGTGGCGGTTGTAGGCGCGGTGGTCATCCTTTTCAAAGGCCGTCTCGCGGGTCAATTTACCGGTCAGCAGGCCCGAGGCGAGCGGGACGCGCGCCAAAATGCCCACCTTGCGGCGCAATGCCTCCTGGAAGAACAGGCCGGCCGGGCGCATGCGGAAGATATTGAAGATGATCTGCACGCTCTGCACGTTGGGGTATTCGATCGCCTTGAGCGCCTCTTCGACCTTTTCCACGCTCACCCCGTAGTAGCGCAGCTTACCCGCCTGCACCAGGTCGTCGAGCGCCCCGAAGGTTTCGGGCATGTAGTAGACCTCGGTCGGCGGACAGTGCAGTTGCAGCAAATCCAGCGCCTCCACATCCAGGTTTTTCAGGCTGCGCTCGACGAAGGCGGTCAGGTTGGCCTTGTTGTATCCCGCCGCCACGTGTGGATTCAGCCGCCGCCCGGCTTTGGTCGCCACGATGATCTCTTCCTTGCGGCTCTTTTTGAGCTGGGCGATCAGGCGCTCCGAGCGCCCGTCGCCGTAGACATCCGCCGTGTCGATGAAGTTGACTCCCAGGTCCACGGCGCGGTGCAGCGCGGCCAGCGACTCGTCGTCTTGCACCTCGCCCCAGGCGCCGCCGATCGCCCAGGCGCCAAAACTGATCGTGGAGACCTTCCACCCGGTGCGTCCTAACGCTCGATATTGCATGGTTGTTCCTCCTTGAGTGAAAATGGGTCACCGGTCAAACCCTCGCCCGCCTTTCTCCCCACGGGAGAAGATGGCGGTTCAACCGGGGTAAATCTGCCCGTTGTGACCAGCGCGATGCCGTTGATCTCTTTTCTGCTGTGGCTATTCTATTATAGAATGAATGCACCGGGGTTTTCCTATTCTGACCCACATCAGAACCAGAGGAGCGCGTCGATGGAGATGAGTCAAACGGAGCGAGAAGAATTGCTGGCGCTGTACCGCGATTTGCGCGTGGCGGACGTGCGCGATGGGATGGACTGGAACATGCTGCACTTTCAGGGTTCGATGAGCCCGGAGATTCGCCCCGTGTGGCGCACGCGGGCGGTGGGCATCGCCAGAACCGTCCGGTATCTGCCGTACAACCACCCGATCCCGAAGCTTACCCCGGAGGAGTACACCCAATGGGTGGGCTGGTACTACAACACCGTCTGCACCTATCCCTGGGTGGAGGAGATCCAGCCGGGTGATTTCGTCGTCATTGACCAGAGCGACGCCAACGTGGGCCTGTGCGGCTCGAACAACACCCTCGAGTGCATGCGGCGCGGCGCGCGCGGATTGATCTCGAACGGTGGGGTGCGCGACACCGATGAAGTGATCCTGCAGAAGATCCCCTTCTGGTCGCGCTACTGCTCGCAAAGCATGGTGCAGGGTCGCTTGCAGTACGATGCACGCAACATACCGGTGCAGGTGGGCGGGGTGACGGTCTTCCCCGGCGACGTGGTGGTGGCCGACGGCGACGGCGTGGTGGTGGTGCCGCGCGGCCTGGCGCGCGAGGTGGCGCGGTACGCCCAGCAGGAGTTCCGCAGCGATAAAGCCTCGCGGCGCAAGATGTACGAAAACATGGGCATGGAGCTGGACGATTCGGTAAAGTAGGCGCGGCGGGCTGCCGCCCGTCTCAGCGCACGATGCGGGCCGGGGCAGACCCATCGGTGCGGGCTTCGATCACCTGCCCGTCGCGGTGGAGGCTGCCCCGGTAGGGCAGGTCGCCGGCTTCGACCAGCCAGCCCGAGAGGACGAAAGGTAGCGGCTGCCCGACGCCAATCCATTCGCCGTTGTATTTGCGCACAATGTGCACGTGTTTGCCGGTCGCCGGACCGCCCTCGCAGGAGGGATGCCCCAGCGGGGCGTCCTGTTCCACCTGGGCGCCGGCCGGCAGGCGTTCTTCGTCGGCCAGGTGCAGGTAGAGCATGCTCCAGCCGGTCTGTTCGTGCCCGTCGCCGTCCAGGTCGAGTACCAGCAGCCCGCGCTCGGAGCGCGCCACGATGCCCGGCGCGCTCGCCGTGGCCCAGCGCGCCGAGGTGTAACAGCCCTTGGCCTCGTCGGCGGGGGCAAAATCCAGCGCGCCGAGCGGGCTACCGATGCCCCAGGCGAGGTGCGGCCCGCCGGTGAAGCTCCACGGCTGCCCCGGCGGGAAAGGAAGCTGCCAATCCGGCTGGTTCGCCGCCAGGTCGCCCGGCAGCAACGGTTCGTAGGGGGCGGCGCGCGTCCAGGCGTCGCCAAACATGCGCGTGTACAGGGCGAGGAAGCCGCTTTCGCCGTACAGTGCGTCCAGCCAGTTTTCAGGCGGGTAGAGGCGGGCGAACAGGTTCTGCAGCGCCACCGAGCCGGCGTTCAAGGCGGGATCCGGGCGCAGCGAGCCGCCCCCCATAAACTCGACCCGCGTGAAGCTGCCCGCCCGCCAGCCGTAATAGGCCTGGGTCAACTGGCGCGTGACCAGCGCCAGCTCTTTGTACAGCCCGCGGTGGGAGGGGGCGGCGAAGCCAATCGGGTAGTCGGGCTCGGCGTTGCGCGGGCTGCCGGTGACCCAGCCGGCGCGGAATTCGAGCGCGGCGAGCAACAAACGCGGGTTGGTGGAGGTTTCCAGCGCGATGCGCCGGACGATCTGCGCGCCGCTCAGCCTTTCGCCGTCGACGCTTTCAGAATAACCGCTGAGGTACCCCCCGGCCGAGTCGACGTAGGCCTGGATGTCGAAACCGGCAGCCGGCGGGCCGTACACGACCTCACTGTCGGGCAGCAGGGCCAGGCCGGGGAGCAACTCTCCGGCGGGCAGGGGCAGGGTGAGGAGCGTTCCGGGGGCGAGCAAGGCTGTTTCCGGCAGGCCGGCGGCCCCATTGATCTGGCGCACCTCGACCGCGAAACGCCCCGCCAGCGCAGCGAGGGTGTCGCCGGGCTGGCTGAGGTAATCGATCATTCCGCCGGCGGGCGCTTCACGCGGCGTGGGCGCCTGCCCGGGGACAGCGATGCTCAGCCCGGCAAACGGCTGGCCGGCGGGCGGCGGGGTTTGTGTCGGCGCTCCGCCTTGCCCACCTGTGCCCGCCTCACCGCCCGGATTGGCCCCCGGCGTGGCGCTTGGAAAGAGCAAAGCTGCCAGGGTCGCCTGGTTTTCGGGCGAGCCGGCAGGAGATGGGTCCCCTGTAGGTGCATTGCAGGCCAGCGCCGCCAGCAGCAATACCAGCCACAAGGTGAGAATCGGGGAAACGCGGCGGGGCATGGGTATGGAAAACCTCGGCTGTCGGTCGGCAAGCGGGTGCAATGGAATTATAACGCTCACCTAACAAAGATATTAAGTCGCTGGGGGCAGCAGACCGGTACAATAGGATAAATACAGGTAGTCGCTTAATGGAATGGTAGCGTCCGGTTTTGAGCTGATTGCGGGTGCCCGGCACCCGCAATCAGCTGAATATCGGAAACTTGAACCGACGATGAACTTTATCGACGCGCTCTACACCGTTTTCCTGATCGTATCGGGAATCATCTCTGCTTTTGCCGGAGGGATCATTTTGCGGCGCCGCTCGGCTCCTGGGGCGGGGGCGCTGTTGATTTTCCTCTTCGGCACACTGGCCTGGACGCTGACCTACGCGATGCACTGGGTCTCGCCGACCTCCTCGGCGAAGCGTTTCTGGCTGGATATGACCTACCTGGGCGTGGTGATCACCCCCGGCGCGATGCTGCTCTTCATCCTGGAGTTCACTCATCGCATCCGCTACTTCTCGGGCAGGCGCGGCTGGCTGCTCGCCGTGGAGCCGGTCATCACCCTCATCCTCTTGTGGACCGACCCGGTGCACAACCTTTTCTACGGTGGAAAGCGCATCGCCAACCAGAGCCTGATTTACGATGGCGGGCCGTGGTTCTGGGTCAACGTGATCTACTCCTATGGGCTGATCCTGCTCTCGATCTGGTTGTTGCTGGATACGATGCGCCGCCCCAACCAGTTGCAGCGCGACCAGGCGCGCCTGGTGCTGATCGGCAGCCTGTTCCCGGTGGCGGTCAACGTGATCACCTTCACCGGCTTCCGGCCGTTTCCCGGGCTGGACATGACCCCCGTGGCATTCACCTTCACCGGCATCTTCTTGAGCCTGGGGTTGATCTATTACCGCCTGCTCGACCTGGTGCCCATCGGGCGCGACGTGCTGGTGGAGAATTTGAA
Source organism: Anaerolinea sp. (assembly GCA_029975965.1). The sequence goes on from JARKOV010000035.1 coordinate 20,367, forward strand.
CGAGGGCATGTTGTTGCTGGACAGCCACCGCCGCATTCTGGACGTGAACCCGGCGGCGCGCACGCTGCTCGCCCTGCCAGGCGACCTGGAGATCGGGCAGACGTTGAACCGGGCGCTGGCGCACCAGCCCGCGCTCTTCCGCATGATCGAACAGGGCAGCCAGTCCCCGACCGAGCTGGTTTTGCGCGATGACCCGCTGTTTTGCCTGCAGGTGCAGGTCATGCCGGTCAGCGACCGGCTGACGCGCCTGACGGGCACCCTGGTGATCTGCCACGACATCACCCAGCACAAGCTGGCCCAGCTCAACATCGAGAACCAGTTGCGCCAGATCGAGGAGCTGCAGGCCAGCCTGAAGGACCAGGCCATCCGCGACGCGTTGACCGGGGCATATAACCTGCGCTACCTGCAGGAGACTCTCCCGCGCGAGCTGGCGCGCGCCGCGCGCGACACCAGGCCGCTCAGTTTGGTGATGATCGACGTGGACGACTTTAAAAATCTCAACGACACCTACGGGCACCCGGCGGGCGACGCCGTGCTGCAGCGCCTGTGCGCGGTGCTCTCGAACTACACCCGCGAGGGCGACATCATCACCCGCTACGGCGGCGACGAGTTCCTGGTCGTGTTAGCCGCGGTGGATGAGCAAACCGCCCACCAGCGCGCCGAGACCTGGCGAAACGTGTTTGAAGCCAGCCCGGTGGAATACGGGGAGGAATGCCTGCGCAGCTCCATATCACTGGGCATTGCGGCGTTCCCGGCGCACGCTGCCACCGCCGACCAGCTCATCCGCATGGCCGACCTGGCGCTCTACCGCGCCAAGTCCGGCGGTCGCAACCGCACCATGGTCTACCTGGACGGATAAATTTTTTGTAAGAGACCCCTCCCGGCCTCCCCTAAAGGGGAGGAGAAAGACCCCTCCCGGCCTCCCCTGAAGGATTGTGAGCAATTTTTCTATAAAATGTTGGGCAAAGCCCACATTTTACAGAAAATAAATTACACAATCCCCTGAAGCGGAGGTAAAAACTTGCCGAAAGAGAGGTTGCCGCGGCGGGTGAAACCCGCCTCGCAACGACGGCGCGGGTCAGGGGTGAGCGCCCCAGCCACGGCCCCACCCTCGCCCTTTGGGAGAGGGCAGGGTGAGGGTCCGTCACGGTCGATACCTGGCCCAAGAGACCTCTCCCGACCTCCCCTGAAGGGGAGGAGAAAGATCCCTCCCGGCTGGTGAAGCGCCCCTGTCGATTGACAATTCTTGAGCGAAACCATACACTATAGGCATGCCAACAGCTCAAGAGTGGATCGAACAAATATCGGAGCAGATGACCCATCTGCGCGGCGCCCTGGATGCCGGCGAGAGCAAGGCCTTCGAGGCGCGTTTTCACGACCTGACCGACGCGCTGGCCTCCGGGGAAGACCCCAGGCAGGTCGCCGCCGACCTGGAGGCGCTGGTGCTGGCGACCCCTGCCGCCGCGAGCCTGCTCGGCGTGCAGGCCGGCAACCCGCCGGGACCGCCGAAACCGGGCACGCCGGAAGGGATACCCCCGGGGCCGCCGTTGACCCCGGCAGCGCCTGTTACCCCGCCCGTTCCTCAAGGAGAAGCGCCGATGAACGATGAACCCAAAACCACCCCGGCGAAAAAAGCGCCTGCGCGCCGCGCGCTCAAAGTCGAGGACTACATCCTGATCCTGAAAGAGGCGGTGACCGCCTTGATCGCCATCTTGCTGGTGTGGACCACCATCCGCGTGGTGACCAGCCTGCTGGGCTTTGTGGGCGATGAGACGCGCATGACCCAGGCCAAAGACCTGCTCACCGCGATGACCGGCATGCTTGGCGTGGTGCTGGGCTACTACTTTGGCCGCATTCCTGCCGACGCGCGCGCCGCCCAGGCCCAGGAACAGGCCGCCCAGGCGGTGGAAAAAAGCGAGCAGGCCGCCGCCCAGAGCGAAATGGTTAGCGCGCGCGCCGAAGAGCTCGCCGACCAGGCCAGCAAGCTGGCCGCGCAGATGCAGGCGGCGCCGGCTGTGCGCGGCGTGCCTAACGCCGGCGAGGAGCTGGCGCGCTGGGCCGCCGAGGTCGAAGCGCTGCGCCGCATGGCCCGCAACCGATAACCTGCCCAAGGAGCCGCCCATGCAAACCGCTGAAACGCTGGCGCGAACCGATTACGTGCTCCTCGAAGCAGCCTGGACGGTCGAATACGCGCTCAAAGTGCTGCGCGCCGCCCGCGAGCCGATGGTCGTCATCCATCGCGAAAAGGACGGCGAGGAGTATTACTACATTTACCACCGCGCCGATATCGAGGTCAATTCGCCGAGGTATGCCCCGACCGACCTGGTGGAAACGATGCTGGATCTGCACGAGTGGCGCGCCGACCGCAAGGCGAAGCCCGGTCAACCTTTGGGGGGTGGACCGCCGGCGGTGGTGATCGACCAGGGGCGGCTGGTGGGCTACGTGATGCCGGGCAGCGGTACGACCCGCGGCGGGCTGGAGAGCACCCGCCCACGGGCAGCGGACAGGCGGCGCACGCTGCGCGCCGACTTTCCCGCCAGCCTGGCGGTGGGCAAAACAGCCGAGCTCAAGGTCTCGCTCAGCCGGGTTGCCGCCCGCACCCGCGGAGGTGGACAGTCCAGCGAAGTTCAGGTGGCGCAGCCGGTGGGCGCCGAGCTGAGCGTGATCGTCCAGCCGCGCCGGGGGCTGGAAGTGCAGGGTGACGCGAAAGGCAAGCTGGTGGTGGGCTCCGCTAACGAGTTCGAGCCGCTGCGCTTTCGGCTGCTCGCGGTCGAAGAGGGTGAAGCCGACCTGCGCGTGATCGTCTTCCGCGAGGGCGCGGTGGTCGCCTATCTCAAGCTCAACCCGCAGGTGATGGCCGCGCTGGGGGCAGCGGGCGGGCGGGAACGGCTGAACGGCGCGCAGGGCTTTACCGAGGTGGCGGTGCAAGCCCCCGACCTGTCGCTGCACATCGAAGAACAGACCGGCGCGGGCGGCCAGCGCGGTTTCGTGGTTTACCTGAGCGCGCGCAACACGGCGCTCAACCTGAACGAGAAGAAAATCGGCCCGACCTATTTCCAGAGCGACCCGGGTCCGTTCTTCGGCGAATTCTACCGCGGCATCGAGGGGCTGCCGTTGACCTCGCTGCAAGAGATGGCGCTCGCCGGCAAGGAGCTGGAAGCGCGCGGGGTGTTCCTCTTCGAGAACCTCTTTCCACTCGACGCGCAGGCGCTGTTGTGGTCGCTGAAAGATCGCGTCAAGACCGTGTTCATCCAATCCAGCGAGCCGTGGGTGCCGTGGGAGTTGTGCCGCCTGACCGGCATGAACGGCGCGCGCAAGGAGGAGGGGCCTTTCTTCTGCGAGGCTTTCGAGATGACCCGCTGGCTGCCCGGGACGGGGATCAAGCCGCAGTTGCACCTCAGCAACATGGCGGTGGTGGTGCCCGAGTCGAGCGGGCTGCCCTACAGCGTGCCCGAGATGCAGTACCTGCTCGGGCTGGCCGGCGCAAAGCGCAAGGTGGCACGCGTCCCGGCGCGCTACCTCAGCCTGGTCGAGGCCTTCGCCAGCGGCAAGTACGACGGCTGGCACTTCAGCGGGCACGGCGCGACGCGCGGGGCAGACCCCAACCGCTCGGAGATGCTCCTCGACCAGCATGAGACGCTCACCCCGGTGCGCATTAACGGGTCGGCGGCCAATTTAGGGCTGGCGCACCCGCTGGTTTTTCTCAACGCCTGCCAGATCGGCGCCGGGGGGATGTCGCTGACCGATATCGGTGGATGGGCGCGTCAGTTCTTGAGCGCGGGCGCGGGCGCGTTCATCGGGGCGCACTGGGCCATCTACGACCGCACCTCGTTTTTCTTCGCCAAGGAGCTCTATACCCGCCTGATCGCCGGGCAGCCGGTGGGCAGCGCGGTGCGCGAGGCGCGTCTGGCGGTGCGGCAGGCCGGCGACACCACCTGGCTGGCCTACACGGTCTTCGCGCACCCGCTGGCGACGGTGCAATCCAACGGGCAATCAGCATAACCCAAAGGCCGGGCGCGCGCCCGGCTTTTGGCATTTAAAAGCCAATTGCTTATTGACTTTCATTAATTTATTCTTATAATACGTATTAGTAATTCGTATTAGTCCCCTTTTTCTCGCCCTCACAGTTGAAAATCGTGGCGAAAAGACCGACCCAAAACGACATTGCCAGGCTGGCGAACGTCTCGCAGGCGACCGTCTCGCAGGTACTCAACAACTCGACCCGCGTTTCCATCCCGGCCGAGACGCGCCAGCGGGTGCTGGACGTGATCAACCAGCTCGGCTACGTGCCCGATTGGAACGCGCGCGGACTGCGCACCAGCAAGACCCACACCATCGCCACCATCATCCCCGACATCACCAACCCGTTTTACCCCACCTTCGTGCGCGGCATTCAAGACGCAGCCGAGCAAGCCGGCTTTGACCTGGTCGTTTACAACACCGACGGCGACCTCGAAAAAGAGAAGAACTGCCTGCGCTCCATCCGCCACAACAAGGTCGACGGCCTGATCGCGGTCCTCTTTCACCTCGCCGCCGATGACCTGGCGCAACTGGACATCCCGGTGGTGCACTTGCAGGCCATGCCGGAAGGACCCCCGCCGGTCGATGTGATCTATATTGACAACGTGGCGGCTGCCCGCACGATCGTCAATTACCTGATCGAGCGCGGGTACGAGTCGATCGGGATGATCGCGGGCCCTGTCGATACCCCACCCCGGCGCAGCCGCATCCAGGGCTACTGCCAGGCGCTCGCCGAGCATCACATCCCGCTGCGGCAAACCCTGATCCGCGGCGGCGACTATCAAGAAGCCGGCGGGTACGAGGGGATGAAAGAACTGCTGGCGCTCGATCCCCGCCCGCGGGCGGTGTTCGCGGCCAACGACCTGATGGCGATGGGGGCGTTGGTCGCGGTGCGCGAGGCCGGCCTGCGCGTGCCCGAAGACATCGCCATTGCGGGGATGGATGATATCCCGGCGGCCAGGCTGATCCACCCGCCCCTGACCACGCTGACCCAGTTTCAGGACCAGATGGGGCGCCGTGCGGCGCAAATGCTCTTTGACCGCATCAACGGGGTAGCCCCGGCTGACATGCAGACGGTCGAGATGCCTTTCCAGTTGATTGTGCGCGAATCGGCATAACGATGGCAGGGCAAGATGAGAAATATGCCGGAGGAGGTGCAATGACGGTTAGAAATCCAAAATTCTATTGCCCGACAGATTCCATTTTCGTCACTTTTCTGAGGAGATTGTAATATGAGAAGCATAACGATCCTGTACGTGATATTGGCGCTCTTAGCTGCCAGCCTGGCCGCTTGCCAGCCGGCTGCCACACCAACCGCTGAAAGCGATCAACCCGACCAGGCCGCTCCATCTCAAGATCAGGTGAGCATCACCCTGTGGACGTTCGGCGGCGAAGAGGCCTCGTGGATCGATAACATCGCGATCCCGGCTTTTCAGGAGAAGTTCCCCAACGTCGTCGTTTCGCATGTCGGTGTGCCTGAAGATGAGTTGGGTCTAAAGCTCGAGACGGCCATTGCCGCGGGAGAGGTTCCGGACGTCGTCATTTTCCCGCCTCCGCGGGTGATTGCCGCCGGGCACGTCCTGGCGCTCGATGATTTAATGGCGCGAGACGGCCTGGCTCGTGAAGATTTTTGCCCGATCTTCAATTCGAACAACCTGTTTGCCGGCGGTGGGATTTACAACGGAAAAGTGTACGGCCTGCCGGTTGACACGAATATCTGGGCGATGGTATACAACAAGAAGCTCTTCCGCGAAGCCGGTTTGCCGGAGCTCACCGCAAAAGACTACATCGATTTCGACACCTGGCTGGCCTATGCGCGCGCGATCAACAAACCCTCTGACACGATTGCCGATCGGGTCTGGGGCTCGGCCATGTTCACGCCCTCCTTCAACTCAATGAACAACTACATGAGCGACCCTTACGTGCTGGGCGATGATGGGCGATCCTGCAAAGGGAGCGCAGATACCGAGGATTGGATCCACTTCTATGAAGTGCAGGTGGCCGCTTACAAAGAGGATATCACCACCGAAACCGCCGGGGCGATGCTGGCTGACATCCAGGAAGACATGTTCCTGCAAGGAAAGCTCGGCATGACCTACGGCGCCCTGGGCGATGCCTATGCGGCTCGCGAGGCGGGTATCGAGGTCGGCTTGACCGGTCAGCCGGTGGTGACGAAAGGCTGGGCCGGAAATGTGGGCGGCTGGAACGGCACGTTCAACATCATGGCTGCCACCAAGCACCCTGAGGAGGCCTGGCAATTCGTCAAATTCCTCTCCACCGAGGCGCCGTTGCTCGTTCCACTCGGCGCCGATGCCCTCATGGGTGGCGGCGGACTGCCGGGTTTGCCCTGCTACCAGCCGCTGCTGAAGACAGAAAAAATTGCGCAGATGATCAACACCGACCCGCTCATCGCCGATTACCTCGAGCTGCAGAAACATTACCAGGCACCGCCCTTCTCACCCGATATCTGGACATCCGTCAGTCCTTTCGAAGACGCGTACATCCAGATGACCGAAGGGGGTGAAGACGTTGCCACGGCCGTTCATCGCGCAGCGGATGAATGCCAGGCCGTGCTGGATGATTTGTGGGAAAATTTCGAAACCTTAGGGAAGTAGCTGCTTTCCTCCCACAAAGGCTCATTTGCTGTCCGTTCTTGATGGCTGGTAACCTGGCCCGCCAGGTTCCAGCCATCCTATAGGATGTCACCTATGGCCAATCTTACCCGCAGATGGCTGTTTCCGTCATTGACGGGACTGAAACGCAAGGAAGCCCTGGAAGCCTACGCGTTCTTGCTTCCGTGGATTATCGGCATTACCGTCTTTTTGATCATCCCGATTGGGATGGCTTTCTACGTGGCATTTACGCGTTGGATCCTGATCGATCCACCCGCACGCTGGATTGGGTTAGCCAATTTCAGAGAAATTTTTACCAAAGATCCGTACTTCACCTGGTCGCTGGGGGTGACGCTGAAGTACATGGGGATGACCCTGATCCCGTTCATGATCATCGGACTGTCGCTTTCCCTGCTGCTCAATAACAAGCTGCGGGGGATGAACCTGCTGCGCACAATCTTTTACATCCCCTCTGTGGTTTCAGGGGTAGCGGTGACTTTGTTATGGATCAGCCTGCTGGATACCAAGCTCGGCGCGGTTAACACGGCTTTGCGCTCTCTTGGTGTCGATAATCCACCGAACTGGTTGACTTCGCCTCAATGGGTGCTTCCCTCCATTGCCCTGATGAGCCTGTGGGGGGTGGGCGGAGGCGCCATTATCTACCTGGCAGGCCTTCAAAACATCCCGCCCCACCTGTATGAGGCGGCAGAGATCGATGGGGCCAATGCCTGGCAAAAATTCTGGAAAATCACCATTCCCCTGCTTTCGCCGACGATCTTCTTCGTGCTCATCACCGGCATCATTGGCAGTTTCCAGGTGTTTACCCCGGCTTACATCTTGGGAGGCACCAGCCGGTTCAGCGCGGGCAACAAGTATCTGCGTTTTTATCTCCTGCACATTTACATCGAAGCCTTCCAAAAGGGTAGGTTGGGGTACGCGGCCGCCCTGGCCTGGATTCTGACGATCATATCTGCCATCGTGGTGATCATCGTGTACAACAACACCGAAAAATATGTGTACTACGAAGAAGAAGGAAAGCGAAGGGGTTGAGGAGGTGAATCCATGGCAGAAGTAGATACCCTGAAAAAAGCAGCGCTCAAAGAAGTTAACATCCATAGGCCGAAGTGGTTCCGGCGCAATTCACTGCGCAGAGGTCTCAACGCGCTGTTTGTTTACGCTCTCCTGATCTCGCTTTCGATCATCGTCTTGATGCCGCTTTCCTGGATGCTCACCGCCGCTTTGCGTGGTAAAGGCGAACCGGTTTATACCATCCCCGTCTCATGGTTTCCTACCACGTCGTTCCACTTTGAAAACTTTTGGACCGTGTTGACCAACGAAGCTTACCCGCTGTGGCGACCCCTGGTGAATACGCTTTACCTGGTTTTGCTCAACATTGTCGGTGTCGTGGTCTCGAATACCCTGGTCGCCTATGCTTTCGCGCGGCTGGACTTCCCGCACAAAGATTTTCTTTTCAAGCTGGTCATTTTGACCATGTTGATGCCGGGCGTGGTTTTGTTCATCCCGTCCTTCCTGCTGTTCAACGTCCTCGGCTGGTATGGCACTTACCTGCCCCTTTGGGTTCCCAGCTTTTTCGGTTCCGCTTTTTATATTTTCATCACCCGCCAGTACATGCGCTCCTTCCCGAAGGATTTGGATGATGCCGCTCAAATCGACGGCTGCAGCCGGTTTGGGATTTACTGGCGGATCATCCTGCCCCTCAGCAGGCCGGTGATGACCGTCATGGCCGTTTTTACCTTCCAGGACGTTTGGAATGATTTCACCGGCCCCCTCATTTACCTGAATGATGCCAGCAAATTTACCCTGTCCGTCGCGTTAAATTACTTCAATCGCTCCACTTTCTCCACCGGCGTCAACACGACCAACCTGGTGATGGGGGCGGCTTTAATGTCCACCTTGCCCATGCTGATCCTGTATTTCTCTTTGCAGAAGCAACTGATTGGTGGGATCGCGAACGTGGGTTTGAAAGGGTAGACCACACAACCACCGAACGATGGAGCTTCTATGCCCAGATGACCACTCGTCTCCAGGGAGTTCCTTAAACCGCATGATCGAGATTGCTCGTCCCTATCCCGCATCGTCTCTGCCCCCTCGCTGGTGGGAGACCGCCTCGGGCATCCTGCGCCCCTACCTCAAAGCCCACCGGCGCACCCTGCGCGACCTGATCGCCGACCTGGACGCCTGCCAGGCGCTGGGCATCGACACCCTCGAGGTGTTTGCCCCGCTGCACGGCGGGGTGTGCTACAACGGTCTGGACACGCTGGATTTTTACACCATCGACCCGGCCATTGGCACCCTCGACGATTTCACCCGCCTGGTCGCCGAGGCGCACGCCCGCCGCATGGCGGTGGTGATGTTCATCAACCTCGGCTACGGGCACGAGCAGTTCCCGGCTTTCCTCAAAGCCTGCGACGACGTGCGCGCCGGGATCGACAGCCCCGAGGCGCGCATGTTCTGCTGGAGCGACACCGGGCAAGACCGCATGGACCGCAGCCGCGCGCCGTACTTTATGAACGATTCGCACGGCAACTGGCGCTGGAGCGAGCGCGCCGGCAAATACTTTTGGGTGAAGTGGGAGGGCGAGCGCGGCGGCTACCACCTGCCGCAGTTCAACTTCGCCGACCCGGGCTGGCAGGCCGAGGTGAAGCGCATCCTCGACTACTGGCTGCGGCAAGGCGTGGACGGCATGGTGATCGACGCGGTCAACTGGTACATCGGCTGCACCTGGGAGATCTGCCGCGAGACGATGACCGGCATGCTCGGCTCCGCCGACAACCAGTTCAGCCAGCCCGAAGGGGCGGGCGGTTTCCGTGACGATCCCGTGGAATGGGTGACCCGCGGTGGCTGGAATTGCCTCATGGACTATTCGGTCAAGCTGTGGTGGGAGGGCGTGGACGTGATCGGCGACGCGGTGCGCAGCGGCGACCCGCGCCCCATCGAGGCGGCCCTGCGCGGCTACCGCGACCGGGTGGTCGCGGCGGGCGGGGTGTGTTACATCGACCCGCCGGAGCTGGAAGGGCTGCCGCTCGAGGCGCGCCTGCTGGGCGCGGCGCTGACGGCTTCGATCGGTGAATTGTTGATCTTGATCGGCGAGCAGACCGCGCCCCAGCCGCAAGAGTTCCGCGACGGGCTGGCCCGGCTGCTGCACCTGCGCCGGCGGTTCCCGGCCTTGTGCGCGGGCGGCGAGCGCATCCGGCTGCCCACTTCCGACGACGCGCGCTTCTACGCCTTTGTGCGCCGGCTGACGGGCGCTGAGGCGGTCGCGGCGGTGTTCAACTTCCAGCCCCAGCCCGAGATGGTGCGGGTTGACTTCACCGGCCTGCCCTCTGCGGGGCGGGTTGTCGACCTAGACGGCGGCGAGCCGCTGCCGGCAGGGGATTGGCTGGAGGTCTCCTTGCCCGCCTACGGTTACCGCTTTTTTCGCCTGTCTTAATCAGATGGACCACAACCGTCTCTCAGAAACCAAACATCCTCTTCTAAGGTGATCTGCCGATGAAACCGAAAATCTTGTTCGACCCCTCCTTCCGCCGCCTGGGCGATATCATCACGGATGAAGACCTGGCGCGCATGCAAGCCGTGGCGGAAGTGCTCTGGTGCAAAGATGAGCCCTTTCCCGCCGAGGAGCTCGAGGCCGTGCGCGGCGAGCTGACCGCGATCATCTGCGGCAACTGGCGGCACGGCGAGGTGAGCCGCTTCCCGAACCTTCGCGCCATCCTGGAGGTGGGCGGGGGATTCCCCGGCCCAAAGGGGTTGGATTACGCGCACTGCTTTTCGCACGGCATCCGCGTGCTCAGTTGCGCCCCGGCGTTTGCGCCGGCGGTGGCCGAGATGGGCCTGGGCTTGGCGCTGGCTTGCACGCGCCAGATCGCCTGGGGCGACCGCATGTTTCGCCATGACGACCCGAACTGGTCTCACACCGACCTGGAGACCGAATTGGGCACGCCCTTCACCCTCTACGGCAAGCAGGTCGGGTTCATCGGCTTTGGCAGCCTGGCGCGTGCGCTCAAGCCGCTGCTCGAGCCGTTCGGCTGTCCCATCCAGGTCTACGACCCCTGGTTGACCGACGCATACCTGCGCCGGCAAGGGGTGACGCCCGTCGACCTGGACACGCTCATGGCAACCTCGCGCATCCTGTTTGTCCTGGCGGTGCCCACCAGTTCCAACCGCGCCTTGCTCGACCGCGAAAAACTCAACCTGATCCGCCAGGACGCGGCGTTCATCCTGCTCAGCCGCTCGCACGTGGTCGATTTCGACGCCCTGACCGAGCTGGTGCTGGCGGGGCGCTTCCTGGCGGGAATCGATGTCTTTCCCCAGGAGCCCCTGCCCAAAGACCACCCGATCCGTAAGGCCAGCCACGCGGTGCTCTCCGCGCACCGGGCGGGCGCCAACCGCGAAGGGCTGCTCAACATCGGGCGCATGGTGGCCGACGATATCGAAGCGATCTGCAGCGACCGCGTGCCAATGGCGATGCAGGTCGCCCAACCCGAATACATCCGCTCGCGGGGCTAGGATCTCGGATGCCTTCTTCTTTGCTGCACGACAAAATTCTCGGCTGCTTGCTGGCCGCTGAAATCGGCGACGCGATGGGCGCGCCGGCCGAGAACAAGACCTACCAGGAGATTGCTGCCCGCTTCGGCGAAATCGATGATTTTTCTGGTTCCGGCACCGACGACTCGGCCTTGAAGCACATCCTGTGCGATGCGATCCTCGCCAACCAGGGCTATCCCGGTGCAGACGCCTGGGCGGATGCCTGGCTGGCTCAGGAAGAGGTGTTCTTCAAGGGTCTCTTCTGGACCCCGGTGATGAACAGCTTCTGGCGGTTGCGCGCCGAAAACATCGCCCCGCGCGAGGCCGGGCTGGGCAACATGGTCTCGAGCAGCTCGGCGATGTGCATTTCGCCGGTGGGCATGATCAACGCGGGCAACCCGCGCCAGGCCGCCCTGGAAACGTTTGAGCTGGCCGGGTTGATTCACCACAACTTCGCCCGCGACGCCGCCTGCAGCATGGCCGCCGCGGTGGCCGGCGCCTTCACGCCGGGGGCGGCGGTCGAGTCGGTGCTGGCGGACGCGGTGGACTACCTGCCGCCGCGCAGCGCAGCGGTGATGCGCGGCTTCATCGCCGCCACCCTTGCCCTGGCGCGCGAAACCGGCGATTACCGGCTTTTCCGCGAGCGCTACTACACCGAGCGCATCTTGCCGGGCGCCGCCATGCCAGACGCGCGCGAGACGGTCCCCGTGGCGCTGGCGCTCTTTTACCTGGCCGGCGGCGACCCTCACCAGGCGATTCTCTACGGGGCGAACTTCGGCCGCGACGCCGACACGATCGCTGGCATGGCGGGCGCCTTGGGTGGGGCGTTGCGTGGCGCGGCGGCTTTGCCGGTCGAGTGGGTCCAAAAGTGCCTCCACAACAGCCGGCGCGACCAGGCTGCACTGGCTGAGGCTTTGGCGGCGGTGGCCCTTCAGCGTGCCGCCGAGTCTGCTCGCGTCTCGGCTGCAGTTCAGCAACTCGCATCCAGCGCTATTTAGAACAACCCATCATTCAGGTAAAGGAATACAGTATGAAGATCCCCTCAAACTACGAAGAAAAAGTCTACGCCGGCGTGCTGGGCAAGATCATCGGCGTGTACCTGGGCCGGCCGTTCGAAGGCTGGAGCTACGAGCGAATCATGGCCGAGCTGGGCGAGGTGTGGTATTACGTGCACGAGAAGCGCGGCGTGCCGCTCATCGTCACCGACGATGACATCTCGGGCACCTTCACCTTCTTGCGCGCGCTGCCCGATTTTGGCAACCGGCGCGACATCACCCCGGCGCAAATCGGCCAGACCTGGCTCAATTACCTGGTCGAGGAGCGCACCGTGCTGTGGTGGGGCGGGCTGGGCAACTCGACCGAGCACACCGCCTACCTGCGCCTGAAGAGCGGCATTCCGGCCCCCCAGAGCGGCGCGATCGCGACCAACGGCAAGGTGGTCGCCGAGCAGATCGGCGCGCAAATCTTCATCGACGGCTGGGCGATGGCGGCCCCGGGAGACCCGGCGCTCGCCGCCGACCTGGCCCGGCGGGCCGGCTCGGTCAGCCACGACGGCGAGGCGATCTACGGCGCGCAGGTGCTGGCGGCGATGGAGGCGCAGGCTTTCGTCGAGGCGGACCTGGGTAAACTGCTGGATGTGGGCGTGTCCTTCATCCCCAAAGAGTCGATCATCTACCGCCTGATCGACGGGCTGCGCGATTTCCGCGTCAAAAACGCCGACTGGCGCGAGGCGCGCAAGTTCATCGTGCAGCATTATGGCTACGACCGCTACGGCGGCAACTGCCACATGGTGCCCAACCACGCTCTGATCGTGCTCGGGCTGCTCTACGGCGACGACGATTTCCAGAAGACGCTGATGATCACCAACACCGCCGGTTGGGACACGGACTGCAACAGCGGCAACGTGGGCTGCCTGATGGGCATCAAGAACGGGCTGGCGGGCATCGAGGCTGGCCCCGACTGGCGCGGGCCGGTGGCCGACCGCCTGTACCTGCCGACGGCGGAGGGCGGCAGTTGCGTGACCGACGCGGTGCAGGTCGCCTCCCAGGTGGCCAACGTGGGGCGGGCGCTGGCGGGGCTGCCCGCGCTGCATCCGAAAGACGGCGCGCGCTTCCACTTCGAGCTGCCCGGCTCGCTGCAGGGCTTTCAGGCGGGCCCGCCCTCTGGCGGCAACAGCCCGCTGGCGCTGGAGAACGTGTCCGGGCACAGCCGCGAGGGGAAGCGCAGCCTGGCGCTGCGCTACAAGCACATCGCCCGCGGGCAGCCGGCGCGTGTTGTCACGCCCACCTTCCTGCCGCCCGACGCGCTCAAAATGCCCGGTTACTCGCTGTTTGCCTGCCCCACGCTCTACCCCGGCCAGAAGCTGCGCGCCGCGCTCAGCGCCGACGCCGGCAACCTCCAGACGGTCACCTGCCGCCTCTACGTGAGCAAGTACGCCCCCGGCTCGAAGCTGGAGCGGGTTTACGGCCCGGCCACCCCGCTGGCGGCGGGCCAGGCCGGCACCCTGGAATGGCGCGTGCCCGAGACCGGCGGCTGGCCGCTGGCCGAGGTCGGCCTGGAGATCGACGGTCCGCAGGGCGCATCCGGCACGCTCTATCTCGACTGGCTGGACTGGAAAGGCGCCCCCGACGCCCTGTTCACCCGCCCAGAAGGCGCCGACCTGGCCTGGCACACCGCCTGGGTCAACGCGGCCGATGCCTTCCACAGTTGGAGCGAATCGTTTCGCGTGATTCAGAACCAGGGCACCGGCCTGCTCGTCCACGGCACGCTGGATTGGCGCGATTACCGCGTGGAGGCCGACGTGACCCCGCACATGGTCGTTTCTGCCGGGGTGGCGGCGCGCGTCCAGGGTTTGCGGCGCTATTACGCGCTGCTGCTCGCCCCGGGTGGCAAAGTGAAGCTGGTCAAGGTCTGGTACGACTCGACCGAGACTCTGGCCGAGGCGGACCTGGACTGGCAGTACGGCGTCACCTACCAGCTCGGCCTGGCGCTCAAAGGCGACCTGCTCAGCGCGTCGGTGGACGGTGTGCCCCTCTTCAGCGTCAGTGACGCGGGCTCGCCGCTTGACTCCGGCGCGGTGGCGCTGGTCTGTGAAGAAGGGCGCACCGCCACGCAGGTGGTGGCGGTCAGGCCGCTTTAACCTTTTCTGGCAGGGAAAAAGTTCAGGGTTGGTTGAACCCCTTTTGTGGGGGTTCAACCAACCCTAATCATAAGAATCAGATGGTCCCTTGCCGGCGGTGGAGCGTCTCAATCCTTGAGCGAGGCTGGCAGGGTGAAGCGTCCTTCCTCGTCGGGTGAGAAGTCCTCCACGCGCGCGACCGCCTCCAACTCGAGCGCGCCGTAAAGGTGCGGGAACAGCGCTTCGCCGCCTTCCAGGTTCTCATACACCAGCGGCGCGCTCAGTTTGCTCTCGTCGATGCACAACAGCACCAGCCCACTGCGTCCGGCGTAAAAGGCGTTGGCCACCGCGACGACCTGCTCGCGGGTCGAGCAGTGGATGAATCCCTGGCTGGCGAGCGAGTCGGCGGTGTAGCGCCCGGCACGCTGGGCGGCTTTCCAGTCGGCGCGAGGGGTGATATGGTAGATCATTTCAGCGTCACCTCGCCCCAGGTGGTCGGGTCGACCAGCGAGCGCCCCGCCGCGCTGGAAACCATGCTCTCCTGCACGGTTTTGCCCTCCTGGTCGTTGTCCGAGACCGACAGGGCGAAGCCCATGCGCAGGCCTTTGTAGGGTGAGATGCCGAACACGCTCCACGGGATGGCGGCTTCGACCCGGTAGATCGCCCCCTCGTAGCGGGCTTTGACCACCGTGTTGGTCAGTTTGCCGGTCTTTCCGGTGGGGTACCACAGGTAAGTCTCGGGATTGTTGTCGCTGATCGCCGGGCGTCCGGGGGCGATGCCGATCTGGTAATCGTCGGGTGAGAGCTGGCGGGTGTAAAAATCGTCCAGCAGGTTGACATCCAGCATCAGCTCGAGGCTGTCGCCTTTGTAGATGTCCTGACCCTGGGCCAGTTGCACGTACTTGTCGTCGCGCACCTTGACCGCCAGGTAAAGGTAGGTGTTGTCCCAGCCGATGTAATACGAGCCGGCCAGGTCGTCTTCATTGACCCAGTTGCCCTTGCCGTAGACCACGTGGGTGGCGGGGTATTCGGTGGCGCGGTCTTTCCATTCGCTCCAATCCCCGTCGATGGTCGGGGCGGTGCTCATGAAGGGCGCGTCCACTTTGGCGCCGGGGCGGGTCGGCGGGCGGGTGGCGGTGGGCGGTGGGGGCGTGTTGGTGGGCGGCACGTTGGTGGCGGTGGGCGGGGGCGGCGTGGGCGACGCAACGGTGGGCACCGCCTGCGTGGGGGCGGGTTGGGTGGCGGTGGTGATCAACGGCGGCGGGGTGTTGCTGGGCGGAATGGCGGCGGCGGTCTTAAACAGGGCCGTCACCGTCAGCTCGAGGGGCAGAATCTCCTCCGTCGGCTGGACCCGCCCTGGAAAGTTGCAGGCCAGCGCGGCACAGACCAGCCCCAAGAGGGGCAGGAGCATACGTATCTTCTTCATAACCATCCTCCTTGCGCTACCAAATACTACATTACCATATCTTGTCCCGTTACGTTGCAGGATTCTTTCCAGGAGAATCCAGTCGAATACGCCGGTGACCGCCGGCACATCACTACTCCGAGGAGCTGCGCGCGGCGACGCGGCAGTCTCTTTTCCATGACAGAGCGGAGAGATTGCTTCGCCGCCGTTGGCGTCTCGCAATGACGCGCGGAGGGCGTGTGCCGAAGCGCTGCTCCGTCATCGCGAGGGCGCAAAGCGCCCGCGGCGATCTCTCTTTCCACACCGCAGACGAGATTGCCACAGCGGGCTTCGCCCGCTTCGCAATGACAGGCCGACGGGGTTGGTGCCCATGCCCGTCATCGCGAGGGCGCGCTGCGCCCGCGGCGATCCCTCTTCCTGCGCGAGAGGGGCGGCGGAGAGATTGCTTCGCCGCCTTTGGCGTCTCGCAATGACGCGCGGAGGGCGTGTGCCGAAGCGCTGCTCCGTCATCGCGAGGGCGCGCAGCGCCCGCGGCGATCTCTCTTCCTGCGCGAGAGGGGCGGCAGTCTCTCTTCCGCCCGGCGAGCCTCGTTCCGGCTGACTTCGGATATAATGATTCATAAGGTGACCATGAGCGATGCGGGTGACTTCCTCCCCAATCTTGAAGTGCGGGTGATCGCATTCAGCCTGCGCGATGACCGGCTGCACGTCCTGCTCGTCCCGCAGGACTCTTCGGGCGGCCCGTGGGCGATCCCGGGAGGCCGGGTGGCTTCCACCGAATCGCTGGAAGAGGTCGCCAGCCGGCAATTGAACTGCCTGACCGGCTTGCGCGAGACCTACCTCGAGCAGCTCTACACCTACGGCGATCCGGAGCGCGGCGAGGCAGGGCGGGTAATTTCGGTGGTGTACTTTGCCCTCATCCCGGCGGACGCGAACACCACCCCTGTACATAAGGACGCTGAGCGGGTGGAATGGTTCCCCCTGGACGAGCTGCCCGCGCTTTCAAGCGATCACCGCGAGGTGCTGGACTACGGGCTGCGCCGGCTGCGCTACAAGCTGGAGTACACCGCGGTGGGTTTCCAGTTGCTGCCCGACGCCTTCACCCTGAGTGAGCTGCAGCGCACCTACGAGATGATCCTGGGAGAGGCGCTCGACAAGCGCAATTTCCGCCGCCGCATCCTCGAAGCGCAGATCATCGAGCCGACCGGCGCGATCCGCGGCGGCGAGGGCCGCCCGGCGCGCCTCTACCGCTACCGCCCCGACGCCGTGGCGGAGGTTAAGACGCGCCGCCTGTTCCCGTAAACCTTAGATCGATTCACACTTGACTTAAACGAACAATTGTTCTATCCTGTTGGCAAGGGAATGGAGAGTATTCCGAGAAATCACTCGGTTTAGAACCCACCCTAAAATTCTCAACCAAAAGGTTATTTTCCGGATAGATACTCAGTCAAACATGGGAGGGAGCGATGGCGGTTTTGATGGCTTACTGCGGTCAAGATTGCGCCCAATGCGAGGCTTACCAGGCGACCCAGGCCGATGACGTCGCCTGGAAAGAGCGCGTGGCGGCCCAGTGGCGCGAGGGGTTTCAAAACGAGAATTTCAACATCATGTCGGTGACCTGCGACGGCTGCGTTACCGCCGGCGGGAGGCTGTCGAGCTATTGCTCGGTCTGCCCGGTGCGCGCCTGCGCCGAGGAACACGGCGTGGAAAGCTGCGCCTACTGCCCGGATTACGACTGCGAGACGATCCGCGGCTTTTTCCAGATGAACCCGGCGCTCCAGCAGGCGCTGGATGCGCTGCGAGGATGACCCGCCATGCCTGAGCTGCCTGAAGTTGCCAACCTGGCCCGCCAGATCGACCAGCGCCTGTCGGGCAAGCGAATTGCCGCCGTCGAGGTGCTCCAACCTAAGTGCCTCAACCTGCCGGTCGCCGAGTTCCAGGCGGCGCTGACCGGCGCGACGATCGAATCGGCGCATAACCGCGGCAAATGGGTGGTGGCGCACACCGACCACGGCTGGCTGCTGCTCAACCTGGGCATGGGCGGCGACCTGCTGCTGACCACGCGCGACGCGCTCCCCGCAAAATGGCGCCTGGTCTTCGATTTTTCCGACGAAACCTGCCTGTCGGTGAATTTCTGGTGGTTCGGTTACGCCCATTACGCGCCTGAAGACGGCCTGGACAGCCACCCCATGCTGAGCAAGATCGGCCCGAACGCGCTCGACCTGAGCGAAGCCGAGCTGGTCGAGCGCATGGCAGGGGTGCGCGGGCGAGTCAAGGATTTCCTGCTCGACCAGAGCAAAATCGCCGGCATCGGCAACGCCTACGTGCACGACATCCTTTGGCTGGCGCGGCTGCACCCGCTGCGCAAGATACCCACTCTCACGCCGGAGGACTTCACCCGCCTGCACCAGGCCATCGATGGCGGGCTGCGCCCCAGCCTCGAGCTGGGCGGGGCGTGGTACGAGGGGGGCATCGACGGGCAGAAGGGCGGCTTCACCTACGAGATGATCCGGGTCGGCTACCGCGAGGGCCAGCCTTGCCCGCGCTGCGGCGCGACCATCGAAAAAATAAAGACCGGCGGCACGAGCAGTTTCATCTGCCCCTCCTGCCAGCCGGCATAAAACACCTCTTTTTGCTTGGGACGGTGGTTTTCGATTATGTAGTAAATGTTCTGTAAACTGTGGGGGTAAGCCCCACAGTTTACAGAACATGATTTGCACAACCTGGTTTCAGGTTGTTTGAACCCCAACCTGGGAGGTTCAAACAACCCAAATCATCCGCACCAGGCGGCTCCGTCTCATTTTCGGTACCAACCCTCGCGGGTCAGCGGTAATCCGCTGGCCCCGCTTTCATCCTGCTTGACCAGCAGGCTCTGGTAGACGTTCAGGCGCCCGTGCGCGAAGCCGTGGGCCGAGCCGGAGATGAACACCCGCCACACGCGGTAGGTGGGCTCGTCGACGAATTGCAGCGCCTCGGCGTGGCGGCGTTCCAGGTTGCCCAGCCAGCGGCGCAGGGTGAGGGCGTAGTGCTCGCGCAAGCTTTCCACGTCGCGCACTTCGAAGCCGGCTTGCTCGGCGGCGCGCAGCGAGAGCGAGATGGGCTCCAGCTCGCCGTCCGGGAAGACATAGGCGTTGCTGAAAGATTGTGGATCCCAGCCCTTCGCCACGGCGCGGCGGGCGATGCCGTGGTTGAGGAAAGTCCCGCGCGGCTTGAGCAGGCGGTAGGCTCGCTCAAAGTACACCGGCAACAGCGCCTCGCCGACATGCTCGAACATGCCCACGCTGACCAGGGCGTCGTAGACGCCGTCCCCCTCCACCTCGCGGTAATCCTGGAGCAGCACGCGCGCGCGGTCCACCAGCCCGGCTTCGGCGATGCGCCGGTTGGCCAGCTCGGCCTGCGGCTGGCTGAGGGTGATGCCGGTGGCGTCCACGCCGAAATGCTGGGCGGCGTACATCACCAGCCCGCCCCAACCGCAGCCGATATCCAGCAGGCGCTGACCGGGTTTAAGCCCCAGCTTGCGGCAAATGTGCTCCAATTTTTGCTCCTGGGCGAGGTCCAGGGCGTCTTCGGGGGTGCGGAAATAGGCCGCGGAATAGACCATGCGCTGGCCGAGGAACAGCGCGTAAAAATCATTCGAGACGTTGTAATGGTAAGCGATCGCCTGGCGGTCGCGCTCGAGGGAGTGCAGCTTGCCGCTCAGTTTGGCCGGTCCGCGGCGCGATTCGCGCGGGTTTTGCCGGTCGGGCAGGCGCAGCAGGTCGCGCGCGGCGGACAGTTTTTTCTTCCAGTTGGCGGTCTTCTCGGACAGCGTTTCTCCCAGGCTGTAGATGCTCTCGATCTCGCCCAGGATGTCCACGTCGTCATACAGGTAGGCTTCGACCAAGCCCATCTCGGTGCCTGGGAGCAGCATGGCACGCAGCGCGCCGGGGTGGTTGAGCGCCAGGGTGACGCGGCGCGGCGTGTCGTCGGGCCACAGCGTGCCGTCCCACAGGCGCACGGAAAAATCGTCCGGGCCGGTGAACAGGCTGTTGAGCAGCTTCAGGGTCAATTCTCTGGCTTCGGTTTCCACTTTATCGTGAATCATGGGGCACCTCCTGAGCGTTCATTTGATAATCATAGCGCGATCGGAGGCTGGCAAATCTTAAAAATTGCACATTAACTACAAATAATATCGTGATGGGTGCGTGGTCAGCCCAGCCGGGGAGTTATTCGATGAAATCGATGTCCGTTTCCCACCGGCGGAGGTTGGCGTCGATGGAGTCCCAGGTGGCGGGGTATTCCCCGTCGTCGCGCAGGATGCGGTCGTGGATGCTGGGCTGCCGTCGATTTTACAACCCGGCAAAGGTCAACAGGGACACGCTCTCGATATGGTAGGTCTGGGGGAACAAATCGAAGGGGGTGATGCGCTCCAGCCGGTAGCCGCCCGCCAGCAGGCGCTTGAGGTCGCGCGCCAGGGTCGCCGGGTCGCAGGAGATGTAGGCCAGCGTGTGCGGGCGCATGGTCAGCAGCGCGTCGAGGGCGGGCTTTTCCAACCCGGCGCGGGGCGGGTCGACCACGGCGACCTCCGCGCGCAGGTCCAGCGCTGGCAGCACCACGCCGGCCTCGCCCTGGTAGAGCTCCACGTGGTCGAACTCATCCAGGTTGGCGGCGAAATCCTCGCAGGCCGAGGGAGCAGCTTCCACGCCGACCAGGCGCGCCGCGCGCGGCGCGAGGAAAGCGCTGAACAGCCCCACCCCGCAGTACAGCTCGAGGATGGTCTGGCCCGGCTCGGCCGGCAGCACGTCCAGCAGGTGCGTGACCATCGCCTCGGCCATGCGCGTGTTGACCTGGAAGAACGAGCCAGCCGAGACGCGGAAAGCCCGCCCCAGCACCTCCAGCATGGAAAACTCGTCCCCAGCCAGCACCACCGGCCCCTCCGGACCGAGATGCACCACCGAAACGGGCAGCTCCTCGACGCTCAGTTCGGGCGGCTCGGACGAGGCGCTCTCCAGCGCGACCAGCGCGTCGCCGGCGGCGTCCAGGCGCAGCGCGATGCGCTCCAGGCCGGGCAGCGGCTCAAATTCCAGTTGTGGCCAGAGCTGGTTGAGCGCCTCTTCGGGCAGGTGGCACTCGCGGATAGCGACCACCCCGCTCCCGCCGGCGGCTTGAAATCCCAGCTTGCCCGCCGCGTCCAGGTGAAACTGGACGGCGTTGCGATAATTCCATTCCAGCGGCGAGGGCACCATGGGCTGCAGCGGCGGGTCGGTCATCCCGGCGATGCGCGCCAGTTGGTCGCGCAGGATGGCGCTTTTTGCCTCCATCTGGCGGGTGTAGGGCAGGTGCTGGTAATGGCAGCCGCCGCAGGCGGCGTAGTGCGCGCAGCGCGGCGCGGTGCGCGCTGGGTCGGAGCGCAGCAGCTCGACCAGCTCGCCGCGGGCAAAATTGCGTTTTTCCTCCACCAGGCGGATGCGCGCGCGCTCGCCGGGCAAGACGAAAGGCACAAAAACAGCACGCCCGTCGGGAAGGCGACCCAGCGCTTCGCCGCCGTATACAAGGGTGGTGAAGTCGATCTCATATTGCATAGAGGGAATGATAACCGATGTTGGGGGAAGTCTAGAAGAGATGAAAGGTGAGTGTCGAATGATGAGCGATGAGTGATGAATGCTGCGTAATGAGTTGGGAGTTATGAGGGATGGGTTTCGGGGATTTTGGTTGGGTCTTCCCGGCGACCGGCCAGCCCGCCTACCCTGCCCAGCACGAAAGCCAGGGCGATCGCCTGCAGCGCGGCGCCGCTCCAGAAGGACAGGGTTGGGTAGATGTCGAAGGCGACGCCTGCCCACAGCGGGCCGACGCTGCGCCCCAGCGCCTGGAAGGCGTTGTTGGTGCCCATCGCCGCGCCTTGCTCGCCGGGCGGGGTGCGCTGCGAGATCAGCGAGGTGACGCTTGGGTTGAGCAGCGTGCTGCCCAGGTTGAAGACCAGCGCCGAAGCCACCATCCCCGCTTCGAAAGGCAGCAGCGCCAGACCGAGAAAGCCCAGCACGCCGATCGCCAGGCCGCCCTTGAGCAGGTTGGCCTCGCCGAAGCGGCGCGTCAGCGGTCCGATCAGGCCGCCTTGTAGGATCACGCCGAGCACCCCCATCGCGCCCATTAACAGGCCAATATCCGCCGGGCCCATGGCAAAGCGGGTCTGCCCGTACAACCCGAGCACGCCCTCCAGGTTGGCCAGGGCGAAGGTCAGCAAGAAGGCCATGCCGAAGAGGAACCCGGTTGGGCTTTGCAGCGCTTTGAACAACTGTTGCAGGCGCGACCCCTGGGGTTTGGGCTGCGTGGCGTGCGCGCGCCGTTTATCGGCGTCAAAGGACTCGGGCAGGAAGAAGTAAATCACCGGCAGGGCCAGCAGCGCCAGCAGCGAGGCGAACATGAACGGCAGCGACAGGTTAATCAGCGCGCCGGTGTCGGGGTCGCTGGTCACCTGCAGCAGCGCCTGCAGCCCGGCCGGGAGCGAGAGGTTCACCCCGGCCAGCACGCCGCCCAGCGCCGGGCCGAAGATCATCCCCAAGCCCATCGCCGCGCCCATCAACCCCACCCCGCGCGAGCGGTCTTTGGCTTCGGTGGTGTCGGCGATGTAGGCCATGGCCGAAGGCAGGGTGGCCGAAGAGAGGACGCCGGCCAGCGCGCGCGCCAGCACGAGCATGAGGTAGCTCTGCGCGAGGCTCATCAGCCCGAAGGCCAGCGCAAAGCCCAGCACGCCGATCATCAGGGCCGGCTTGCGCCCGGTGCGGTCGGAAAAGCGCCCCCACAGCGGCGCGAAGATGAACTGCATCACCGAATAAATTGCCATCAGCAGCCCGAGCGCGCTGCCGCCCGCCCCGAAGTGGGTGATGTAGAAAGGCATCAACGGGATGATGATGCCGAAGCCGAGCATCACCGTCACCAGGCAGGCGAAGAGGATCCAGGTGGATGCGGATTTCGGGGATGGGTTCATGCGGATTCCAGCGCTTCTCGGCAGAGGTGTAAGGGCACAGGCACTTACTATATGCCAAGGGAAGGTCCTTGTCAAGAAAACCGCCGATCAATTGACCGCCGCCAGGCGCCGCCGCCGGTCGAAAGCGCCCTCTGGCTGCCGCCGGCAGCCCGCCGGTCACGATCTTAGACAATCACCCCAATATCACCCCCGATCTAGGATTGTTAAAAATACTTAAGTTGTATATAATTTCTAATAAGGGGGATTTCCCCCCAATTTATCGGGAAATCCATGCTTCGGGAGAGGAGAGTGCCCATGAAATACAGGGGTCTGATCGTCAGCGGTCTATCCCTATTGCTGGCGGCGCTGGTGTTGTTGGGCGGCGCGGCCCGCCCGGCGGAAGCCAGCCTGTCGCAGCAGGCCAGCATCACGCGCGGCGCAATGCTCTACGACAATTGGTTCGCCACGCTGGGCGTGGATGCCCCAGCGGGCAACATGCCCATCTGGGGCAGGCAAGCCACCAACACGCGCAGCGGCGAGGACACCTGGCGCTGCGTCTCTTGCCACGGCTGGGACTACCAGGGTAAAGACGGCGCGTACCGCCAGGGCAGCGACCGCTACACCGGCTTCCCCGGCGTGTACGCCGCGGCGCAGTCGAAGAGCGTGGACCAACTGGTGGCCGCGCTGAGCGGTGCGGGCGACCCCGAGCACGACTTCTCGCCTTACCTCGACGAGGCCAGCCTGAACGACCTGGCCGGTTTCTTGAAAGATTCCCTGGTGGACGACGCTGAATTTATCGATCCGCAAACCCTGGCGGTCAAAGGCGGCGACGCGGCACACGGCGAGACGCTCTACAACGCGCAGTGCGCCAGTTGCCACGGCGCGGACGGCGCAACCTTGCCCTTCCGTTTCGAGGGGCGCGACGCCACGCTGGGCACGCTGGCAGTCGTCGATCCGTGGCGTTTCCTGCACAAGACGCGCTTCGGCACGCCCGGCACACAGATGGTGATCGGCTACGACCTGGGCTGGACCGCCCAGGATGGGCGCGACGTGCTGCTCTATGCCCAGGGACTGCCCAGCGGGTTGGATGGCCAGCCCCAGTCGGGCGCGCTGGAGGGCCGCGAAGGTGAGAGCGCGGCGCAGCCCGGCGGGCCGGCTACCGGCATCCTGACCGGCATCCTCACCGCTCTGGGGGCCGTTGCCACCGGCGTAGGCTTTGCGGTGGTGCTGGGGGTCTTCCTGGTCGGCGTGATTTTTGTTATCGTCTGGCTGATTCGAGGGAAGCAGCGCTGAATCCCTCTGGCGGACAACCGAACCATATCTGGACGCACTGATTAAGAAAGGAACCTGTCAATGAAAAAACCGTTACCGTGGTGGCTGCGTCCCTGGGTGCGTGTCACGGCCGGCCTGGTGTTGCTGATCGTGCTGGGCGGCGCCGTCGGCGGTATCTACCTCACCCAGATTCCACCTGAGCAACCCATCCAGTTCCCGCACAATTTCCACGTCGGCGCGGGCATTCCCTGCCTGTACTGCCATCCCGGCGCGCAGTGGGGTCCGGTGGCCGGCCTGCCGACCACCCAGAAGTGTTGGGGCTGTCACGAGCAGGTTGCCAAGACCCAGACCTCCCCTGAGCTGCAGAAGCTGGTCGCGTTCGTCCAGAGCGGGGAGGAAATACCCTGGGTGCCGGTCTTCATCCAGCCGGAGTTTGTCCACTTCAACCACCGCCCACACGTGGCGGCAGGCGTGGAATGCGCGACCTGTCACGGAGACTTGAGCCAGATGACCGTCGCGGAACCCATTGCGCGCCAGAACATGGGCTGGTGCCTTTCCTGCCATGCCAAGCAGTCGCCCGAAAAATGGACGCGCCTCTCGGACTGCTCGATCTGCCATTATTAATGCGAGAACCAAGGAAACCAGCATGAGCGAACCAATCTCACGGCGAAACTTTCTCAAATTGAGCGGCCTGGGGGCTGCTGCTGCGGCGGTGCTCACCGGCTGCGGGCCGGCATCCCGCTACGTGACGCGCCGCCCCTATAACGACATGCCGGAATACGCCGCTGTGGGCGAAAGCACCTATTTCGCCACCACCTGCACCGAGTGCCCGGCGGGATGCGGGCTGGTCATGCGCACCTTCGAGGGTCGGGCGATCAAAGCCGAGGGCAACCCCAACCACCCGGTCAACCAGGGCAAGCTCTGCTCGCGCGGGCTGACCGGCGTGCAGGGGCTGTACAACCCCGACCGCATCAAGGGACCCGGCCGGCGCGCCCGGCGCGGCGAGGCCGCCCTGGAGTCGATCGACTGGCAGGCCGGGCTGGACGCGGTGCGCGCCGCCCTGGACGGCGGCGCGAACGTGGCCTTCTACCTCGGCCTGGCCCCCGATCACCTCTCCGACCTGGTTACGCAATTGGCCCAGGCCATCGGCGCGCCGGCCCCGGTGCGCTACGGCGCGCTGGGCATGTTCGAGGCGCGCGCCACGCTGGTGCAGGCCGCCCAGCAGGTTTACGGCGAAGCGCGCTTCCCCTTCTTCGACCTGGCGGGCGCCGACCTGGTGCTCTCCTTCGGCGCGAATTTCCTCGAGACCTGGCTCTCGCCGGTGGCTTACACGCGCGGTTACAGCCGCTTCCGGCGCACCAGAGGTAAAGAGCGCGGCTACCTCGTCTCGTTCGAGGCGCGCCGCTCGCAGACTTCCGGCGTGGCGGACGAGTGGGTGCCGCTCGCGCCTGGCAGCGAAGGGCTGGTGGCGCTGGCGCTGGGCAAGCTGCTGGCTGCCAGAGGCTGGAGCCTGCCCTTGGATGTGTCGGGGGTCAACCTGGACGCGGCCGTGCAGGCGGCGGGCATCTCTTTCGAGCAGCTCGAGCACCTGGCCGGGCTGGTTGCGGCGGCGAATCGCCCGTTGTTTGTCCCCGGCGGCAATGCCCTGGGGCACGCCGGTGGCCTGGCTGCGGCGCGCAGCATCCTCGCGCTCAACCTGGGCGCGGGCAACACCGGCCAGCCGGGTGGGGTGTTCCTCTCCCCGGCCGAGAGCGGCGCGAGCCCCTTGAGCGAGGTGCAGGCGCTGATCGAGCGCATGCGCGCCGGGCAGGTGCAGACGCTCTTCGTTCACGGCGCGAACCCGGTCTTCGAGTTGCCGCCCGCCCTGGGTTTCGCCGAGGCGCTGGGGAATGTGCAACAAGTGATTTCCTTCGCCTCGTACCCTGACGAGACCGCGCTGATGAGCGACCTGGTGCTGCCGGATCACACCCCGCTCGAGTCGTGGGGTTACCAGCGCACCCTGGCCGGCGCCGACCGCAAGATTTATTCCAGCCTGCAGCCGGTGGTGGTGCCGCTCTACGATACCCGCGCCACGGCCGATGTGCTGCTCTCGGCGGGTAAGCTGCCCTTCAGCGATGAGGTCACCTTCTTGCAGAACATGCTCGCTCCGCTGCTGAGCGAAAGCGGCGGGACGGTCGCGGGCGCTGAGATCGCCACCTTCTGGGCTGGCTATCTGCAGCACGGCGGCTGGTGGACGCAAGAAAGCGGCCTCTCCGGCGCCGAAGCTCCCGCCGGGCTGGACGTGGCCGCGTTCCAACCGGCAGCCGCGGGCGAGGGTCGCTTTCACCTGGTGACCTACCCGACCCAACTGGGCGACGGCAGCGGCGCCAACCGCCCCTGGCTGCAAGAGACGCCCTCTTCCTCGACCACGGTGATGTGGAATTCGTGGGTCGAGATCAACCCCGCCACGGCCGAAGAGCTGGGCTTGCACGACGACGATATCGTCAAGATCAGCTCGCCGGCGGGAGAGATCGAGGCGGTGGTCTACAAGTTCCCCGCCATCCGTCCCGACACGGTCGCCATCCCCTTTGGGCAGGGGCACACCGCTTACGGGCGCTGGGCCGAGGGTCGCGGGGCCAACCCGGCCGCGCTGCTCGGAGCGACGCTCAACGAGGCCGGCGACCTGGCCTATGGCGATGCCCTGGTGACGATCACGCCCACCGGGCGACGGCGCCCGCTCTCGCGTCTTGAGAGCCGTTCGGGCGTCTACGGCGAGCATTAACGGTTAGCAACGAGGAGACAAGACAATGGCTGAACAAGAAGTCAAAGAACGCTGGGGGCTGGTGGTGGACCTGGACCTGTGCACGGGCTGCAACGCCTGCGTGACTGCCTGCGCCATGGAAAACAATATCCCCTGGGTGGGTGAAGAGGAGGTCGGTTACGGGCGCAATATGTTCTGGATCCGCGTGCAGCGCGAGTGGAAGGGCGAGTACCCCGAGGTTTCGCCGGCTTACCGCCCGGTGATGTGCCAGCAGTGCGGGCGCGCGCCCTGCGAGCCGGTCTGCCCGGTCTTCGCCACGGTGCACAGCGAGGAAGAGCAGATCAACCTGCAGGTGTACAACCGCTGCATCGGCACGCGCTACTGCGCCAACAACTGCCCTTATTTTGCGCGCAGCTTCAACTGGTACGACTACAGTTACCAGATCCCCGCGCCGATGAACTACTATCTCAATCCGAACGTCACCGTCCGGCGGCGCGGCGTGATGGAAAAATGCACCTTCTGTGTGCAGCGCATCCACGCCGGGCACGACCAGGCCAAAGCCGAAGGCCGCGCGCTGCGCGACGGCGAGGTGACCCCCGCCTGCGTGCAGGCCTGCCCGGCTGAGGCGCTCATCTTCGGCGACCTGAGCGACCCCGACAGTCGCGTGAACCAGGCCGCGCGCAGCCAGCGCGGTTACGCCCTGCTCGAAGAGCTGGGCACTCAACCCAAAGTGACCTACCTGAAGGGAGAAGGCACCTATGGCGGCTGAAGTCCAACCGATCCCAACCACCCTTCATCCGGCTTCCGAGGAGCACGAGGAGCTGCGCGAGCAGTTGATGTTCGACCCGCGCCCGCGCGAAGAGATGAATCGCATGGTCATGGATGCCATGACCTCTACCAGCCCGCGCTATTGGACGGCAGTCGGCATTTTGACCGTGTTGGTCCTAACGGCGTTGCTGGGAATGTGGGGCTACATGATTTTCACCGGTATCGGCATCTCCGGCGAGCGGCGTCCTAACTATTGGGGAATTTTCATCGTCACCCTCGTTTTCTGGATTGGCATCAGCCACGCCGGGACGTTTGTTTCAGCCATATTGCGCGTGTTTAAGGCAGAATTCCGCCGACCATTCACCCGTGCGGCTGAATTGATGACCACCTTTGGCCTGGCGGCCGGCGCGATCTGGCCTCTGATCCACCTGGGCCGGGTGTGGGTCTTCTACTGGATGATCCCTTACCCCAACGCGCGCTGGTTGTGGCCGAACTTCCGCTCGCCGCTGGTGTGGGACTTCCTGGCGATCACCACCTACCTGCTCTCGAGCACCATCTACCTTTACCTGCCGCTGCTGCCCGACCTGGCGATGGCGCGCGACCGCACCAAGGGTTGGAGACATGCCGTCTACAAGACTCTGGCGCTGGGCTGGCGCGGCACCGAGGCCGAATGGTTCCGCCTGCGCAAGGCGATCAACATCTTCGCCTTTGCGATCATCCCGGTCATGTTCTCGGTGCACACCATCGTCTCGTGGGACTTCGCGGTGGGTCAGGTGGGCGGTTGGAACTCGACCATCTTCGGACCGTACTTTATTATCGGCGCGATCCTCTCCGGGGTTTCGGCGGTCATCACCATCCTGGTGGTGCTGCGCAGCACGCTCAAACACATGGATTACTTCATCCGCGCCGAGCATCTTGACGCCCTCGGCAAGCTGGTGCTGGTCTTCTCGATGGCCTGGGCTTATTTCTTCTTCAACGATTACCTCGTCCAATGGTATGGCGGGTACGAAGTGGTGCGGCTCATTTTGACGATGCATGCGTCCGGCCCGGCTGCATGGATCTGGTATTGCATGATCTTGTTCAACATCGTCATTCCATGGCTGACGCTGTGGAACAAGAAGATCCGCAGAACGCCGTGGGCAATGCTGGTCATCACGTTGTTGATTAACGTGGGTATGTACTTCGAGCGCTACACCATCATCCCGATCACCCTGGGGCACCAACGAATGCCCTTCGATTGGGGCGAATACACCCCGCGCTTCCCGGAAATCAGTTTGGCGATCGGTTCGTTGTGCCTCTTCCTGTTGCTATATCTCCTGGCGTCGCGGTTTATCCCCATGGTTCCGGTGTGGGAGGTGCGCGAAGGGCAGGAGGCGCACAAAGTGGTCAAGGTCGGCAAGACGGTCGTGCCATCGGTCTCGGAGCTGGAGTAGGAGGCAAAATGTCGAGAAGGATCATTCACCTGGCGTTATTTGACGAAGATGCGATCGATGAAGCCTCTGAAGCGTTGTCAGCCCTGCGCAGCATGGGCGTCACCGACCGCGACATAACGGTCATTTCGGGAACCCCGTTTTCGGAGAAGATGCTCGGCCGGCCGATGTCGTGGACGCGTGTGCCGCTGATCGGCGCGGCGGGCGCGCTGGTGGGGTTCTTCACCGCGCTGTTACTCAATTTTGGCACCCCGTTGCTCTATCCGATCCGCGTCGGCGGTATGGCTTACCAGACCCTGCCAACCTCTTTTGTGATCATTTTCGAGCTGACCATGCTGGGGTTGTTGATCAGCACCTTCATCGGCGTGCTAGTGGAGACGATCTCGCCCTCGTTTGGGCCGGCCGGCTACGACCCGCGCATCACCGACGGGCACATTGGGGTGCTCTTCTGGGCTCCGCCCGAGCTCGATCCGAAGATGCACGCGGCGCTGACCGACCTGGGCGCGGAGATCATTCACGGAGCGGAGGCGAAGAAGCTATGGCTGTTCTGAAGCGTCTCATCATCGTCTTGGGGCTCGCCGTGGCGCCGTTGCTGCTGGGCCTGCTCTTCACCTACGACATCATCAAGATCGAGTGGATCAGCTTTATGGAGATCCAGCCCTCCTTCATTGCCCAGGAAGACCCGCTCCCGTTGCCGGCCCGCTCGGTGCCGGTGCAGGGCGCGGCGTACATCCCTGAGCTCGGCGCGCCGGTCAACCCGCTGGCGGCGGATGCCGGCTCGCTGGAGCGCGGCAAGGTTCAGTACGAGATCAACTGCGCCATCTGCCACGGCGTCAGCGGGCAGGGCAACGGCACCTTCGCCGCCTTCCTGGTCCAGAAGCGACCGCCCAGCCTGTTGGAGGGCAACCCCTTGACCCTTTCGGATGGCGAGATCTTCATGACCATCACCAATGGGGTGGGGCTGATGCCTTCGCTCAAAGAAAACCTGCCCACGCCCGAAATGCGCTGGGACCTGGTCAACTACGTGCGCTCTTTGCAGGGGCAATAACGATTTTTTTGTGGCTTCTCAGCCGTGCAGGAGTGGCGTCTGACTTTAATGAGATTGTGGGGGCACAGCCCCCACAATCTCATTAACCTCATTTTTCCATTGTTGAAACCCGGCTATTTGTGATAAATTTCACAATAAGACAAAATCTATAAAATTAATCCTTGTTTTGCTATAATGAGATACGTCTATCCGATTCAGGTGAGGGCCTCAGGAGGATATCATGTATCTGGTTCAAGACATCTTGAAAGAGAAAGGCAGAGAGGTCTGGTCGGTCGGGCCAGACACGTCCGTGATCGATGCGCTGCGGGTGCTGGCGGAGAAGAATGTCGGCGCGTTGCTGGTCATGGAGCAAGATGCCATCGCCGGGATTATCTCCGAGCGCGACGTGGTGCGGCGCATCGCGCGGGACGGCTCTTTCCGGCTCGATATGCACGTGCGCGATGTGATGGTATCGGATGTGATCACGGTTGCGCAGGGCCAGTCGCTGGAAGACTGCATGAAGGTGATGACCCTGAAGCACATTCGCCACCTTCCCGTGGTCGAGGAGGGACGCGTGGTGGGGCTGATCTCGATCGGCGACGTGGTGCGCTGGGTGATCGACGATCAACTGCACAAGATCAACGACCTGGAAGGGTATATCACCGGTTCTTACGGGCGGTAGCCGTCGAAGGGATTTCCCGAACGCGCGGACAACGGAATACAGGGGTCTTTGGTTGTCGTATTGGGCAGCTTTGCCGCCCAATACGACAACCGATTCCCTGGAAACACGCTCTTTTCTTGTTTCTGCGGTATCAAGACAGGCACCCATGGTGAAAAAAGCTTCCGGCCCAATCTACCCGCTCTCCGCTCTCAGGGCATGTGTGCTGCATACCCAGCGCCTCGCCGCGCCCCAGGGGGCAACGCCTGCCCCCACCCCCGATGCCATCGTCGACCTGGTGACTGCGCTCGGATACGTGCAGATCGACACCCTGCACGTGGTCAACCGCGCCCACCATGTCACCTTGTGGGCGCGCTTTGGGTCGTATGACATCGTCGACTTCCACAGGTTGATCTACACCGCCGGCCAGCGCAGGCTGTACGAGGGCTGGGGTCATGCCGCCAGCATCCTTCCGCTGGCGCACTACCGGTACCATCGCTGGCGGGTCGATCGCCGGGTCAGTTACAACCCCGCCTATCAAGACTGGTTGAGCAAGAACGGCAACCGCGCCCTGGTCGCGCAGACGCTGGAGCGCATCCGCTCGGAGGGCAGGTTGCAGGTTGCCGATTTCGACCAGGACGGTCCCCAGCGCGGCACATGGTTCGACTGGAAGCCCCCCAAGATGGCGCTGGAGGCGCTTTTCGCCTCCGGCGACCTGATGGTGGCGGAGCGGGTGAACTTCAAGCGCGTGTATGACGTGCGCGAGCGCGTCCTGCCGGAGTGGGTCGATACCACCCCGGTCGCTCCCGACGATGCGCGCCGCTATTGCCTGGAACAGGCGGCAAAGGCGTTGGGGGTGTTCGAGCCGCGCCACATGACCCTGTACGCGTACATGAAAGCCACCCCCGCCGCCTCTCTCATCCGGGCGATGATCGCCGAAGGCGTGCTGGTCGAGATCCAGGGCGAGACGATGAACGGCGTCAAAACCTGGATGGTGCACCGCGACAACCTGCCGCTGCTTCAGCGCGCCGCCGAGGCTGAAATCAAGGCGGAGCGCACCACGTTCCTCGCCCCTTTCGATTCCCTGTTTTGGGCGTGGGAACGCGATCAAAAGCTGTGGGGCTTCGAGCAGCTACTGGAGTGCTACAAGCGCGCCGAGGATCGCATCTACGGCTACTTCAGCCTGCCGATTTTGCACAAGGACCGGCTGGTGGGGCGCTTCGACCCCAGGCTGGAGCGTAAATCGGGGGTTCTGTATCTGAATGCCCTCTATCTTGAACCCGGAATCGAGCCGGACGAAGCGCTGGTCGCGGAGGTCGCCGCCGCCATGCGCGATTTCCTTGCCTGGCACAACGCGAAGGGCTTCGAGGTGGTGAAGAGCGCCCCGCCTGCCTTCGGCGAGAAGCTGGTGCGCGCCCTCTAGCCGCTCAATCAATCTGGCTGACCAGTCGTTACGAGTTGCATGTAGATGTGGCGGGTGATACGCGGGCCGAGGATGCGCGGCTCGGCTTGCCCTTCGATCTGCAGGCGCAGGTTGCCGTCGAAGCGGAACCACTCCAG
Source organism: Anaerolinea sp. (assembly GCA_029975965.1). Next base: position 52,465 of record JARKOV010000035.1, read on the forward strand.
CACCCTCACGCCCGCGCCGGGAACCAGCCCGATTTCCCCCAGGTAGCGCAGCATTTCGGGTGAAGTGTCTCCCACGCGCTGCACCACCGCGTGCTGTTCGGGTCGCAGGTCTTCGAGACGGGTCTGCGCCTCCGCGTTCACGATCAGCTCGCGGGTGGGGATGGGCTCGCCGTGCGGGTCTACCAGCGGGTGCCCCAGGGCCTGGGCGATGCGCTCCTCCAGGGTCTCCGACATGGCGTGTTCCAGCCGGTCGGCCTCGACGTGCACCTCGTCCCAGGGAATGCCGAGCGCGCGGTGCAGGAAAGTCTCCAGCAGGCGGTGATGGCGGATGATCTCCAGCGCAGCCAGCCGGCCTTCGGCGGTGAGCGCTGCGCCGCGGTGCTTCTGGTAATCCAGCAGCGGCGGGGTTGCGGCAGCCAGCCGCTGCAGCATGCCGGTGACCGAGGCGGGGGCCACGCCCATGCGCTCGGCGATCTGCACGGTGGTGGCCCGCTCCTGGTCGCAGGTCAGGTCGTAAATCTCTTTGAGGTAGTCTTCTACAGCCTGGGTGAGCGGTTCGCTGGTCATGGTCATACCCATCCCGCAGCGCGGGCGATGCTGGCGGTGATAAATGTTACCATGAAAGCCAGCCCGAGGGTGATCACCACGCTCAACGCAGCCCACTTTTTGCTGTTGGTCTCCTTGTAAATGGTCAGGATGGTCGTCGCGCAGGGGTTGTGCAGCAGCGCGAACAGCATCAGGTTGACTGCGGTCAGCAGCGTCCAACCGTGCTGCCCGACCAGCAGGGTCTGAAGCGAGCTCAGGTCAGGCAGGTCGGTCATCATGCCGGTTCCCAGGTAAACCATCAGCATGGTCGGGACGACAATCTCGTTGGCCGGGATGGCGATGATGTAGGCCAGCAGGATGACTCCGTCCAGACCGATGGCCAGCCCGAGCGGGTTGAGGAAGCCCGCCACGTGGTCGGCCAGGCTGATCCCGCCCAGGCTGATGTTGCCCATAATCCAGATCACTGCGCCGGCTGGGGCGGCCGTGTACATGGCGCGCAGCAGGACGAAGATGGTGCGGTCGATCAGCGAGGTGTAGAGGATGCGCCCGATATTGGGCACGCGGTAGGGCGGCAGCTCGAGGGTGAAGGCCGAAGCCTCGCCCTTTAAGATGGTGCGTGACAGCGCCCACGAGACGGCCAGGGTGAAGAAGGCGCCGATCAGCACCACCAGCACCACCGACCCGGCCGCGGCGAAGGAGGCCACCGCCGGCGGGAAGGCGGCCGCCACGAAGACCGTCGCCAGCATGATCAGGGTCGGAAAGCGTCCGTTGCAGGGCACGAAGTTGTTGGTGAGGATGGCGATCAGGCGCTCGCGCGGCGAGTCGATCACCCGCGTGGCGATCACCCCCGCCGCGTTGCAGCCAAAGCCCATCGCCATGGTCAGCGCCTGCTTGCCGTGCGCGCCGGCTTTCTTGAACAGGAAGTCCAGGTTGAAAGCCACCCGCGGCAGGTAGCCCAGGTCTTCGAGAATAGTGAAGATGGGGAAGAAGATCGCCATGGGCGGCAGCATCACGCTCACCACCCAGGCCAGCCCGCGAAAGACGCCGTGCCAGAGAAACCCGGTGATCCACCAGGGCATGCCCAGGTTGGTGAAGAGCGTGGCGGCCTGCGCTTCGACCCAAAAAAGGCCGGTGGCGAGCATCTGCGAGGGCACGTTCGAGCCCACAATGGTCGTCCAGAACACGGCCGCCAACAAGATGAGCATGATCGGCAGGCCGAAGACCGGCGAGGTGACCAGGCGGTCGATCTTCTGGTCCAGGTCGTAGCGCCGCTCGCCTTTGGCGTGCACGGCGCGTTTGGCCAGGTTTTCGGCCTCGCGGTAGAGCGAGTTGACCATTTCGTCGCGAAAGCCGCTGCCCAGGGTCGGGCGCAGCGCTTCGGCGCTGGCGAGCAGCTCCTGGGGGCTGATCGCGCCGCCGGGATTGGTACCTGGGGAGGAGGGTATGGAGGTTGTGGTCATGTTGGGGCTCCTTTACTGGCGGCCTTCCAGGGCGATCTTCTGGCTGAAGCGCACGTCGGCGCGCCGCTGGGCCTGCACCAGCTCGGACAATTCGCCGGAGAGCAGGGCTTGCTGCACGCGGCTGTCGCCGTCCAACAGGCGGATGGCGATCCAGCGCGGGTTGGGCACGTCGGGGACGAGCTGCCGGATCTTGGGCGCCAGCTCCTCGACCGCGCGCTGAAATTCGGGCGTGCCCTGCACGCGGCGCGGCTGCGTGCTGATCTCGCCGGAAATGACCTGGTCCATGGTGGTCAGCAGGGTCTGCATGCCCTCGCCGGTGCGCGCCGAAATCGGCACGGCGGGCACGCCCAGGTCGCGCGAGAGGCTGCGCGCGTCCACCTCCAGGCCTTTGCGGCGCGCCTCATCCATCAGGTTGACCGCCACCACCACCTTGTCGGTGATCTCCATCACCTGCAGCACCAGGTTGAGGTTGCGCTCCAGCGCCGTGGCGTCGGTGACCACGATGGTGCAATCGGGCTGACCGAAGAGGATGAAGTTGCGCGCCACCTCCTCGTCTTGCGAGGCCGAGAGCAGCGAATAGGTGCCGGGCAGGTCGACCAGCTTGTAGCGCACGTTGTTGAACACGAATCCGCCTTCGGCGCGGGTGACCGTCTTGCCCGGCCAGTTGCCGGTGTGTTGTTTGAGCCCGGTCAGGGCGTTGAACACGGTCGATTTGCCGGTGTTGGGGTTGCCCGCCAGGGCCACCACGCGGTCGAAATTGTCGATTTTCAAGCCCATCTGGGCCAGTTGCGCGTTGGCGGGGCAGGTCTCGCAGTTTTCCACCGGGAATTGGATTTTTCGTTTTTCAGTCATGTGGATCCCCATATTTCAAGAGAGTTGTCCGCGAATTTCGCGAATTCCCCGAATTGATAAAACTCCGGCGCATTCGCGCCCTTCGCCGCTGGCCTTCCCCTACACCGGCCTGACCCAAATCTGGGCGGCCTGGTCGCGGCGCAGCGCGATCAATGTGCCGCGCACGCGGTAGGCGCGCGGGTCGCCGAAGGAGTTGGGCAGCTCGGGAGCGATCAGGGTGCCGGGCGTGAGCCCCAGGTCGAGGAAGCGCCGGCGGGTGAAGCCCTGGCAGGCTTCGTCCAGGGCGACGATCTCGCCCTTCTGGTCGTGCGCCAGCTCGCCGAGCGGGATAAACCCGTTCCCCGCGCCAAACCTCTCCGGGAGCGGCTCGACGAGCAGGTTGGCGGCCACGGCGGGCGCCAGGCGGTACTCGTTCTCGCCGTCGGTGAGCAGGTAACGCTCTGGGGTCGCCTCGAGAATGCGCACCTCTTGCTCCAGGCGCAAGCCCTCGGCGAGAATCTGGGCGTAGGCCAGCGGCGGCTCGTCCTCGATCTGGACGATGCGCGCCGGTTGCCCTGCCTGCCAGCCGGTGAGCGGCACGCCGCGTGCGGGGGGCAGCGCGCCCTGCGGGCCGGGAATCGGGTCGCCGTGCGGGTCGCGGCGCGGGAATCCCAGCGCGGCGTCCAGCTCGTCGACCTGGGCGGGCGACAGGCTGTGTTCCATGCGGTGCGCCACGCGGTGGATATCTTTCAGGGGCATGCGCGCCTCGTCGGCCAGGTAGCGCTCGAGCAGCCGGTGTGTGCGCGCGACCTGCAGGGCAGCGCGCTGGCCTTCGGCGGTCAGGCGCAGGTCGTTGCCATGCAGCTCGACCAGCCCCAGGCTTTGCAAGCGCCCGGCCAGTTGCAGCCCGCGCGCGTCCGAAAGGCGCAGGTTGGCGGCGAGCACTTTGAGCGAGACGGGCTGTTTCTGCCATTCGTAATCCAGTAGCAGTTTCAGCGCGTCCTCACCGCTCTCCCGCTCGGCCAGCGCCCGCCAGCGCCGGATTTGAGCCACCAACCCCCAGCGCGGCAAGAGCGCTGCGATCAGCAGCAGGGTAAGAAGGATGATCCAGGGAAGGGGGGAAGCCATGCCTACCTCTATTTTAAGCAAGTTAACGCTAAATTTAGGCTAGCCTAATATTTAGTTTAGGCTAAATATCATCGGTTGTCAAGAGGCAATTTGGAGAGAAATTATCTTGATTTATCCACCGCAGATCGCTTTGAGCAGGTTGAAGAAGCCGCGCTTGCGCGCCGAGTGGATTCCCCAATCCACCGGCACCGACTGGTAGCCGTCCGCGAAGCCCTCGCCCGCCATGCGGTAATCGAAGTAGCCCCACGAGGCGTACTCGCGCAGCGCCGCCAGCAGGTTGTTGTGCGGCTGGTCGAAGTCGAAGTGGTCGTCCTCGTTGAACAGCACCGGCGCGCCGTGGTATTCGGGCATCTCGCGCAGCTCGCGCACCATGCGGCGGATGATCGCCGGGTCGCCGGCGCCGTTGCCGTGCATCAACACGAAATCTGCCGCGCGCACCACCTCGGGGGTGGGCAGGGTGCAGCCCGAAAAGCTGGTCGAGACCAGCAGTCGCCGCCCATCCTGGCGCTGCGCCTTGACCTGCTCGATCAGCTCCACCACCCGCGGCGGTTTGAGGATGGCATGGTTGTAGACGATGTCGCATTCGTTGTCGATCTCGACCAGCACGTTGCGGTAGCCGCGCTCGAAGAGCCAGGCGACCACCCCGTCCACCGCGCGGCGGATGGCCCCTTCGGACTCAAGGCGGTAAGCCTGACCAAAGTAGAAAATTCCCAGGATGGCGACCATGCCCAGGCGGTCGGTCGCGTCGAGGATGCGCTCCAGCCGGGCCATGTAGTCAGCGCGCAGCTCGCCAGCGGGGGTGATGGCGCTGTTGTGCCAGGGCTGGTTCTGCGAATAGCCCTGTGGGCTGCCCCCCTGCAGGTTGATGGTGAAGGCGAGCAGGCCGTGCTCTCTCCAGGCCGGCATGGCCTCGATGAACTCGCGCGTGTTGCGCTCCGCGTCCCAGGCGCCCGTATCGGGGTAAGCCCACAGGTCGCGCGTCGCCGGGTTGAGGTCGTCGAAGATGCCCTGAACCAGGCGGGCGTTCATCAACAGCCCTTCGAGCGGTAGCCCTTGCCAGTCGCGCCCGGCGTAGGTCGGTCGCCCGTTGAGCCAAAAGCGGCTGCCGTCAATTGCGATCTCCGTGCTGCGAGTGTGCATGCGCCTCCCAGAGTCAGCTTCCTTGGCTTGCAGATTGGATTAATCCGCCACTTCATTATAGAATACCTCCGGTATCTTCATCCTGTCTTTTTGAGGCAAGCCCATGACCACACCGACCGACGACGTCCAACCCGAAGGCTGGGAGATCCCGCAGACCATCTTGCTCATCCTGGCGCACCCCGACGACCCCGAGTTTTTCTGCGGCGCGACCATCGCCCGCTGGACCAGCCAGGGTCACACCGTGCATTACTGCCTGCTCACCCGCGGCGATAAGGGCGTGCGCGACCAGGTGATCGCGCCGGAGGAGCTGGCGCGCATCCGCGAGCACGAGCAGCGCTGCGCCGCCGATTCGCTGGGCGTGAAGGACCTGGTCTTCCTGGATTATAAGGACGGCTACCTGGTCGCCGACCTGCCAGCCCGCCGCGACGCGGCGCGCATGATCCGCCGCTTCAAGCCGGATATCCTGGTCACCTGCGACCCAACCCAGGTTTTTGGCGAAAACAACATCAACCACCCCGATCATCGCACGGTGGGGCAGATCGTGATCGACGCGGTCTTTCCGGCTGCGGGCAACCCGCTGTATTTCCCCGAATTGTTGAACGAGGAGGGGCTGGAGCCGCATTCGGTCAAAGAAGTCTGGCTGACCGTCACCGGTCAGCCCAACACGGTGATCGACGTGACCGACTTCTGGGAGCGCAAGATCCAGGCGCTGCACTGTCACGCCACGCAGATCGGCGACCTGAGCCAGCTCGACGAGCGCATGCGCTCGCGCCGCACCCCCGACAGCACCCCCGAAGCGCCGCGTTACGAGGAGCGCTTCAGAAGGATCAAGTATCGGTGATTCGAAGCCGTCAGCGATCCGCTTCAGAAGGAATCCCCTCCCAACCTCCCCCACGGGGGAGGAGCCGATGGCATCCTGTCCCTTATCGGTGGGTTTCTGACCTTCTCTTCCGTCCGTTGTTTTTGTAAGCAAAAACAATGAGCCGGGGGGCAGATGACCCTGCCCCTGGCTCATTGGGTGGTGCATTTTGTTTTCTGTAAAATGTGGGCTTTGCTCCACATTTTACGGAAAATTGAAACAGAATTTGCGTTTGCCGTGTGGAAGGGGCAGGCTTTCCCCTCTTAGAGACGGCGGTTGACTCGCTCCAGCACCAGCTCGCCAATCGGGAAGGCGATCGAGAGGCCGCCGGTGACCGTCCAGGCGAGGCCGTACCAGGTCGAGTCCGTGCCCGACCAGCGTCGGATGCGGATGGTGTAGGTCTTGCCGGGCGAACCGACGAAATCGACGATCTCGTAGCTATTGTCGTATGAGCCGCTGTAGCCGACCTGCACGCCGTTCTCGTCGAAGACCTTGAGATCCAGGTCTACGGCCAGGCTGGAGGTGTAGAACAACCCGAGGAACGAGGACACCTTGGAAGTCCATGCCAGGGCCACTTTTACGTTGCGCGGACCGAATATCGTGCCCGGCACGGCGATTTTATAGTCAAAAGTGGACAGGCCGCCTCCGCCGAAGTCGGACGAAGTCAACAATCCCACGTCCCAGCCGCGCCGGGTGGCGGGAGCGTTGCGCCAGCGGCGGTTGAGCGCCACGTTGCGACCCTCTGCGGCGTTAACCGCCCCCGAGCCATCCCGCCCGTCCACCGTGGAGAGGACGTCTTGCCACCAGGTGCTGTCGCGCACGTTGCGGTTGGCTGAGGCCAGCAGGATGGCCCGGCAGCCTTCAGGCCAGTGTTTGAGGGTGGACGAGGTGCCCTGGAGCAGGGCTGCCACCCCGGCGACCGCCGGTGATGCCTGGCTGGTGCCGGTCATCGTGATGCCGGTCGCGGTGACGCTGGTGCCGTTGGCTGAGATTTCTGGAAGCTCGCGGTCGCCGTGCGGCGAGGTTGGGTCGCGGAACACCGAAGAGGTCTCCATCGCACTGGCATTGTCGTTGTGGTTGCCGACCGAGATGGTGTTGAAGCCCTTGTGATTGACGAACTCGCTGCTCGGCGGGCTGATGTTGTCGGGGTCGCCGTTCCAAAAATTGCCGGCGGCGTGCACGATCAACGGGTAAGGCCAGTGCAAGGCCAGCCAATCTCCGTACAGGTCGTCACTGGAGAGCGAACCCGAGCCAGGTTCACTGCTGCGGTGGAAGCTCTGATTGACGACGGTGCACTCCTGGTCTTTCACTGCCCAGGTCAGCGCTGCGCGCTCTTTATCGTTGGCCGAGTACAGGCTGCAGCCCGGCGCGTGGCCGTGAGGCGCGTCCTTTTCCTTGTTGCGGATGATGGCATGGACGTTCTGCGAGTGATCGGAGGTCGAGGGGCTGGATTTATATTTGCCGGCGATGACCAGGTCGGTGTTGCTGGTCGGACCGCTCTCCCAAACCGCGACGCGCACGCCCGACCCGGTCTCTCCGGCGGCATGCACCACGTCTGAGCCGGCCACGTCGATCGAGTCATCCAGGTCGTCAATCCCTTCCGTTTCGTGCAGGAACAACCCGGCAATTTCCTGGCGAGAAGCCAGCTCGCGCACCGCGGAGGGGGGCAACCGAACGGTGACGAGCGGCGCGATCTCGTCCACGCGAACCACTTCAACGTTCTTTCCGAACGATTCGGCCGCTTTTCTCACCCGTTCCAGCATGCCCTGGCGAAGCTCAGCGGCGCGGCTGCCGGCCTGATCCACATCGCAATCCTGAAGCGGACGGTCTGCCGCGCTGGGCTCGCCTTCATCCAGGTCATACCAGATGTCGACCAGCAGGCTGTTGCTCGCCTTCGATGCGCGAAGAACTGCGTCCAACGCCGGATGAACCTTGCCCAGCTTGGCGGCCTGCCCTTTGAGGTGCTCGAGAAGGCGGGCCTCTCCGTCTACGGGGCGTCCGGTCTGGTCGAAGGCCAGTGACACCGGCTCACCGCTGCGCCGTTCGGAGGCTTTTACGAAGTCGATATACTCACCCTTGGGCAACGCATCCACGCCGAGTCGCTCGGTTCCGCCGGCAACCAGCCGCACCCGCGTGAAGCTTTCGATGCGCACGCGATCTGGCACCTTGGCCAGCGAGGCGACCACGCTGAAAGGAATTTCGACCGCATCGCTGACCTGGCGGGATTTTTTATCGATGAGCGCCTCGACCACCAGCGTGTAGCGCCCGGGGGGGAGGTCTGCGATTGGCGTCCAGCGATAGCGGCCTTTGCCGCGCGTGGCGAGCACCTGCCCGTCGACTCCGCGGACCCCAACGACCCGCGCGACGAACTCAGGGTCCGCCTCTGGGGGGACATCGATGGTGATTACCGGTCGCGTGGTGAAGATTTCGTCGCGAACAATATCCACCGCGACTCGATCAGCCAATTCGCTCTTCTTGTGGACCTTCATGTCTATCTCCTTAACGAAACAGGCGCACCGGCCCAGCGGCCGGTGCAATGGATACCCGGCCGCTCATACAGCGGGCCGGGTTTATTCGAGGAAAGGGTGCAGGAAAGGATGTCGATATCCGTTGTCTTTCTCCTTGTCGGGCTGGCAAAAAAAACACCGGTGAGCGATCAGTGGCTGCCGGTGGTTTGGGTCTGTTGCCGCGGCTGGTACAGCCTGGTTTCTGCCAGAGATGAAACTCGGGTATTTTTGGATAAAATCTATAAACAATATACATCTTTAGGAGCTGAAAGTCAACCTGGCAAATGGGATTCGCGAAGAGGCCAACCGCCGTGGAGAAAATGCGCTAAAAACCCAGGAGTCTGGTTGGCGGGGTCGCAGAGCATCCACTTGCAGGGTCTTCTCAAAGCACAATGTCCCACAAGGCGAAGGGAGCCGGTTCGGAACCCACTCCCGCGGGAGAGGGCAGGGAAGCGCTGAGCTTCGACAAGGTGAGGTCTCTTGGCTGACTTTGAGAAAGCCCTGCGCCACCATGGTTGGCTTTCTCAAAGTCGCTTGACAAGCAAACAAAACATCCATCCCCCCAACATCCTTCCAAAGGAAGGGGGCGAAGATGGAAGATCGAGGGTGTTTTCGCCGCCGGATCGCGGCGAAAACACCCTCGAAACTCCGTTTTTCCCCTCCCTATTTTTGGGGAGGGGCAGGGGAGGGGCTGTCAGACAATACTTTGAGAAAACCATAGCCACCGTGAACAGGGTGCTCTGTTATTTGCGCTTTGTGCGATAATAAGAAGTCGGGCAGCCGGCAGGCTGCCTGATATTGCGCCTTTGACGGCGCGAAGGAGACTGCATTGAAAATCCCGTTTCGCCAGTTATGGGACCTGTTAGCCAGGTACATCCAACCCCAGAAGTGGCGCTTTTTTCTGCTCGGGGTATTGCTCTTCAGCAGCATCGGCTTGACCCTGGTCAACCCGCAGATCATGCGCTTTTTCATCGACACCACCCAGAGCACCCGCGAGACCCGGCTCTTGCTGGTCGCTGCGCTGGCCTTTCTTGCCATCGCCCTGATCCAGCAGGTGGTCGGCGTCGCGGCAACCTACGTGGGCGAGAACGTGGCCTGGAACGCCTCGAACGCGCTGCGCGCCGACGTGGCCCGCCACTGCCTGCACCTCGACATGAGCTATCACAACAACGTCAGCCCGGGCGAGCTGATCGAGCGCATCGACGGCGATGTGGCCGAGATCGCCATTTTCTTCTCGCAACTGGTCATCCGCGTGCTGGGCAACGTGATCTTGATGATCGGCATTCTCATCGCCATGTTGCTGGCGGACTGGCGCATTGGCCTGGCGTTCAGCGTGTTCAGCCTGTTGACCCTGGTCGTGCTCAACGCGGTGCGCGGGATCGCCGTGCCGTTCCAGAAGATGTTCCGCGAGGCCATCGCCAACCTGTTCGGTTACCTTGAAGAGCGCCTGGCGGGCACCGAGGATATCCGCTCCAGCGGCGCGGTGGACTACGTGGTGCTGGGCATCTACAAGCTCTCGGTGAAGGTGCTGGGGCACTGGCGCGCCTCCTCGCGGCGCTTTATGGTCGTGCGCCTCGCCGCGGGCGTGTTGATGACCATGGGCGTCGGGATGGCGCTGGTGATCGGGTTTTTTCTCTTCCGGGCCGGGACGATCACCCTCGGCATGGTCTACCTGGTGGTGACTTACACCAACCTGCTGCGCCGCCCGATCCGCGAGCTGACCCAGCAGATGGAGAACTTGCAAAACGTGGCGGCCGCCACCGAGCGCCTGACCGAGCTGCAGGCCATTCGTGCGGTGATCGTGGATGGACCCGGCGCTGAGATTCCCCCTGGCGCGCTGGGCTTGCGCTTCGACAACGTGCATTTTGCCTACAAGGAGGGCGAGCAGGTGCTCGAAGCGGTCGATTTCGAGCTCCGGCCGGGCTCCATCCTGGGCCTGCTCGGTCGCACCGGCTCCGGCAAGACCACCCTGGCCAGGCTGGTTTTCCGCCTCTACGATCCCACCCACGGGCGCATCACCCTGGGGGGCGTACCGCTCACCCAGCCGCAGTTAAAACCGCTGCGCGAGCGCGTCGCGCTGGTCACCCAGGACGTGCAACTGTTCCAGGCCAGCGTGCGCGACAACATCACCTTCTTCAACCAGAATATCACCGACAGCCAGATCCTCGCGGTGATCGATGAGCTGGGGCTGTCGGAATGGCTGCAAAACCTTCCCAACGGCCTGGATACCCGCCTGGAGACGGGCGGGCGGAGTATCTCGGCTGGAGAGGCCCAGTTGCTGGCCTTCACGCGCATCTTTTTGCGTGACCCGGGCCTGGTGATCCTCGACGAAGCCTCGTCCCGCTTGGACCCGGCCACCGAGCAGTTGATCGAGCGCGCCATCGACCGCCTGCTGCGAGAGCGCACCGCCATCATCATCGCCCACCGCCTGGGAACGCTGCACCGCACCAACCAGATCATGATCCTTGAAGATGGGCACGTGGTCGAGCATGGCGACCGCGAGCGGCTGGCAGTGGACCCCACCACCCAATTCCACCGCCTGCTGAGCACCGGGTTGGAGGAGGTGCTGGCATGACCACGACCGCCCGCAAAACCTCCCTCCCAGCCTGGAAGGTCATTCTGAAAATGATCCTCTACCGCAAAGACCTCTGGCTGGGGAACTGGCTCATGATGATCTTGCTCATGCTCTTCTACCAGATCCCAGGCCTGGCCATCCGCGAATTTTTTAACCTCTTGAGCGGGGACGCCACGGTGGGGCTGAACCTGTGGTCGCTGGTGGCGCTGCTGTTCGCAGCCGAGATCGGCTCCACGCTGGGCGTGTATGGCCTGATCGTCACCAACGTGCCCTTCTTCATGAACACCATGACCCTGCTGCGCAAGAACCTGCTGCGGCACATCCTCAACCGTCCTGGGGCGTCTGCCCTGCCCGACTCGCCCGGCGAGGCGATCAGCCGCTTCCGCGGGGATGTGTTCGAGATCCCGCTCTTCGCCCTGTGGTTGAACGACATCATGGGGATGATCGCCTTCAACGTGATCGCGCTGATCGTCATGGTGCGCATCAGCCCCACCTACACCGCCCTGGCGTTGCTTCCGCTGATCGTGGTGGGGGGCATCGCCGCCGCGTCGACCAAGCGCATCGACGAGTACCGGCGCGCCAGCAGCCGCGCCACCGGCATCATCACCGGCTTTATCGGCGAATTTTTCGGCGCGGTGCAGGCCGTGAAGGTGGCAACCGCCGAAGAGGACGTGATCGGGCGCTTTAAAAAGCTCAACGACGACCGGCGCACCCTGGCGCTGCGCGACCGCCTGTTCAACGAAATCTTGAACTCCATCTTTCACAACGCTGCCAACCTGGGCACCGGGGTGATCTTGATCCTGGCGGGTCAGGCCATGCAGAACGGCACCTTCACGGTGGGCGACTTCGCCCTGTTCGTGTATTACCTCGAGTTTCTCTCCGAGCTGACCGCTTTTTCGGGGCTGTTGATCGCGCGCTACCGCCAGATCGGCATCTCGGTCGAGCGCATGCAGCGCCTGATGGAAGGCGCTGCCCCCGACGCGCTGGTCGAGTTCAGCCCGGTTTACATGAACGGCAAGTTTCCCGCGGTCGCTTACCCGCAGAAGAGCCGCGAGCACGATCTTTACCGGCTCGAAGCCGACCACTTGAGCTATCGCTTCCCTTCCTCAGAAAACGGCATCGAGGACCTCAGCCTGCGCATCCGGCGCGGGTCCTTTACCGTGATCACCGGCCGGATCGGCTCCGGCAAGACCACGTTCCTGCGCGTGTTGCTGGGTCTGTTGCCCAAGGACGCGGGAGAGATCCGTTGGAACGACCGCGTGGTGGAAAAACCAGGTGAGTTCTTCACCCCGCCGGTGTGCGCCTACACCGCCCAGGTGCCGCGCCTGTTCAGCGACACGCTGCGCGACAACATCCTGATGGGGTTAGATAAAAGCGATGACGATATTCACCGCGCGGTGCGCTACGCCGTGATGGAGCGCGATTTGGGCGACTTCGAAGACGGGCTCGACACGCTGGTCGGGCCGAAAGGGGTCAAGCTGTCTGGCGGGCAAATCCAGCGCACGGCGGCGGCGCGCATGTTCGTGCGCGAGGCCGAGCTGATGGTGTTCGATGATCTGTCCAGCGCGCTGGATGTCGAAACCGAGCAGGTTTTATGGGAGCGCATCTTCGAGCAGCCGGGAGCCACCTGCCTGGTGGTATCGCATCGCCGGGCTGCCCTGCGCCGGGCGGACCACATCATCGTGCTCAAAGATGGGCGAATCGAAGCGCAGGGCAGGCTGGATGAGCTGCTGGCGACCAGCGCCGAGATGCAGCGCCTGTGGGCTAAAGAGAACGCAGGGTGAACGCCCACCGACCAATGGTTGGCACGGAAGATGCCGCCCAGGAAAATCAACTATCCACACCCTTTCGGACGGTTTTCCACCCGCAGCGCGATTTTATCCCCATCCAAAAGGGTGGTTATCCACAGGATTCGCGTGGTTTATCCACAATTTTTGGGCGGTTATCCACAGTCAGGGGCTCAAACCGCGATGATGAAATCGCGCAGCTCGTAACCCTGCACGGTCTCGTTGCGTCCCAGGCGCGGCTCCTGCACCATTTTCAAGCCGGGGATAGCCAGCAGGCGGCTGAGGAAGACCTCTGACTCCGCCATCGCCAGGAATTCGCCCACGCAGCGGTGCGGCCCGCCGCCAAAGCCCATCACCGCGGCATTCATCCCGCGCGGCAGCTCGCGCTGGTCGTTGAATTCGAAGGGCTGTGCGCCCACCGCCCGCGCGTCGGCGTTGATCTCGTAAAGATGCAGGTCGATCAGCGAGCCAGCGGGAATCACCACCGTTTGCCCCTGGCTCTCGATGCGCAGGTCGGAGGCCGCGCGGCGGAAGAGATGCCCCACCACCGGCTCGAGGCGCAGGATTTCATACAGGATGGCGGAACGCGCGTCATGGTCTCCGTGCAGAAAGCGCTCGCGCAGCTCGGGCTCGCGCAGCATGTGCCAGGCCGCCACGCAGATGAATTCCTGGGTGGTCACCATGCCCGCCGCGCCGTAAGTGATACATTCGATCAGGATGCCCTGGTCGCTGACGCCCTTCTCCAGCAGGTGCGAGATGAGGTCCTCGCGCGGTTGAGCGCGGCGGGCGCGGATGGCGGCCTGCACGTCCTTGCGCATGAATTGCCACACGCGATATTGCATCTGCAAGAAGGCGGGCAGCCGATCCAGGCTGAGGCCGATGTCCAGGTCGGAGTGGAGGATGCGGTCGAGGCGCGCGGCCACCTCCGCCAGCGGGGTCTCGGTCAGCCCGACCACCTCCGCCACCACCCCGGTCGCCATGCGGGCAGCCATCTTGTTGAGGTCGGCCTGGCCCGCGCGGCACAACTCGTCGATCAATTGCCCGGCGACGGTTTGCATCAACGGCAGGTAGCGCTCCTGCACGCTGGTGGGGGTGAAAAAACGCGCCGTCTGTCGGCGCTGCTCGCGGTGGGCGTCGCCGTCCTGGAAGAGCACGGGCGGCTCGATGCGCAGGCGAGGCGGGATGCGCGCCATCGTTTCGGATTTAAAGCCGGCCTGGCGCACGTCGCCAAACAGGATGTCGCGCGCTTCGGCGTATCCGGCGACGTGCCAGTTACCGTCCGAGCCTTTGTACAGTGGTTGAGAGGGGGCGGGGACGCGCCAGCGGGAGGTCAGGGAGGATATGCTCATAGATCCTTTCTCAGACAGTTTTAATAAAAACATACCGACCGGTCTGTTTTTATCTTATCGCAGATTGGTCGGCTTGTCCAGAGGGATGTATAAGCTAAACGTAACTGCTCAGCGAGTGGAGGAGAAGTCCTCTCTTGCACCTCTGGCTGAGTAGTTACAGCTCAACTACTTTTTCGACCACCCAGAAGTGCGAGAGCCCAAAGGCGCGCAGTGGGGTGCGTTCCAGGAACTGCAGCAGCCCGCGCAGCAGGCGACCCAGCGACGGCCGGCGGGCGATGATGTTGTCGTAAGCGCCAAACAGGATGCGCCGCTCGATCACCCGCACCGGCAGACCGGCGAACAGGCGCGCGAGGTCGCGGCGGGTGTAAACGCGCACGTGCGGGGCCAGGCGGTCGCGCAGGCGCCGTGGCAGGTAATTGACCAGCGGGATGTTGCCGAAGCGGTAGCGCCCGCGCCAGTAGATGCCGTGGGTTTCGAACGGGTAGCCCCGGTTGGGGCAAAAGAGCGCCAGCCGCCCTCCGGGGCGCAGCACGCGCACCATCTCCTCGATCGTCCGGCGATCGTCGGTGACGTGCTCGATCACCTCGTGACTGAGCGCCAGGTCGAACGATCCGCTTGGGAAGGGCAGCGCTTCGCCTGCGCCGCAGGTCACGCACGCCGCGTGCCGGGAGGCTTCGACCGCGCGCTCGTGCTCGAATTCCACCCCCACTGCGCTCGATGCGCCCTGCGCCAACCTGCCGAGGTACATGCCCACCCCGCAGCCGTTATCCAGCACCCGCCCGGCGGCGCGCTCGCCGGCCGCCTCGCGGATCATGCGCAGGCGGCGCTCCTGCCCGGCGCGCCACACGTACGAAGGCTCACCGCGCAGCGCAGCTTTGTCCGACGGGCGCAGCGAGTCAGCCATTATTCGACCGGAAGCCCCGCGGCCCTCCACTGGTTGATGCCTCCCGCGACGCTTGTCACCTGCTCGAAACCGGCCCGCTTGAGGATATCGCGGCCTTCAGCGCTGCGGTTTCCCGAGCGGCAGATCACCACCACCTGCTGGTCGGTCGGAATCTCATCCAGGCGCGAGCTGAGCTGGTCGAGCGGGATCAAGGTGGCGCCAGGCACGTGCGCCTCATCCCACTCGGCCTGGGTGCGCACATCCAGCAGGAAGGCCCCGGCGTCGACCAGTCGGCTGGCTTCGTTGACGCTCACCTCGGCTGGCAGCGCGGTGGCCTCGCTCGCCGGAGCCAGTTGCGGCAGAACGCCAAAAGCGACCAGCGCGCCTACAGCGACGACGGCGACCAGCCACCACAACCAGCCAAGCGAGGGTTTGGATTTGTTAAGGGAAGATTTTACCGGCATGTTTTACCTCATAAAGAGAATGAAAGATCGATGGGTTACGATGACCGTTGGCCGATAGCTGGAATAAGGCTGAGCGCCTGTGTTGGCGGTTGCCAACTTTCTAACCCATTATACCTATTGGATGCAATACCGGTCGCAGGGTTACCTCACCGCCGGTGCTGAAACCAGCCGCGCAGGATGCTGAAAAAGAGTCCCGCCAGCCCGATCTGCCCGCCGAACGCCAGCACCTGGTTTTTGAAGAACGGCACGTACACCACCGGTCCGCGCGGCAGGTGGCGCAGGGAGGCTTCGACCACCCGCTCAGCGCTGTCCCAATAGAACTTGGGGATGCGCTCGTAGGCGCGCATCCCGGCGTATTCGGGAGTCTGGTGGAACTCGGTGCGGGTGAAGCCGGGGCACAGCGCCTGAACGCGCACGCCCGTCCCGGCGACCTCGCGCGACAGCCCGATGCAGAACGTGTTCAGGTACGCCTTGGTCGCGTAGTAATGGATGCTCCCGGGCAAGGCGATGAACGAGCCCAGCGAGGAGACATGGACGATGTTGCCAGAGCCCCGGTCGAGCATGCCGGGCAGGGCCGCGCGGGTGAGCCGCATGGATGCCAGCACATGAACCTGCGCCATGGCGGTGTGGCGGTTGATGTCCGAGTCGGCGAAAAAGCCGCGCACGCCAAAGCCGGCGTTGCTGATCAGGTAGTCGAGGTGGGCCGCACGGTGGATGCGCTCCTCGACGCGTTGGACATCGCCCAGGTCGGCCAGGTCCGCCGGCAGCGCTTCGGCCTGTGCGCCGCGCTCCTGGCGCAGCTCCTCCGCCAGGGCTTCCAGGCGCTCGCGGCGGCGCGCCACCAGGATCAGGTCGCAGCCGCGCGCGGCCAGGGCGCGGGCAAAGGCTGCTCCCAGCCCGGCGGATGCGCCGGTGACCAGCGCGACAGGTCGATCGTGGGGGTTCGCCATGATTTATCCTAAGGTGATTTTGGTTGTTACAACCCAAAGGTTTTGTTGCGGATCGACCCTAAAACAGCACGGAGGCCAGCTCGTTGCGGTACTGGCGCGCGGTGGGGTCGTCGGGGTTGTACAGCTCGAGGATGCCCAGCAGCACCTGTCGCGCGCGGTCGTTGCGGAAGCGCCGCTCCTGGCGCAAAATTTCCAGCAGGCCGTCCATGGCGGCTTCCAGGTTCCCGCGCTGCGCCAGGCGCAGGCTGTTGCGGTAGGTGGCGTCCAGCACGGTTTCGTCCGGCAGCCTGCCCTGCGCCGCCAGGACCAAGTCCTCGGCCAGCGGGCGCAGCCGTTCGGCGGTCAGGAACTCGCGGCTGGGCGGGAAATTGCGCAATAAGAAGGCCGCTTCGTTGCCCTGTCCCTGGGCCAGCATCGATTTGACCAGCCCCAGTTGCACTTCGGGTTTGCCGGGCTCTTGCTCATCCAGCTCGCGGAACAGGCGCTCGGCGGCACCCCATTGTTGCTCGCCCATCAGGCTGTTGGCTTTCTCGAGGGTCAGGGCGTGCTTCGAGGGCGGTAGCAGGCGGGTCAGAAATTCGCGGATGCGGTTTTCGGGTTGCAGCCCGACGAACTCGGCCACCACCTGTCCCTGGCTGAACGCCTTCACCGTGGGGATGCTGCGCACGCCGTAGCGCACCGCCAGGTTGGGGTTGTCGTCCACATTGACGCGCGCCAGCCGGAAGGTTCCGCGCGCCTCGTTGGTTAAATTCTCGAGCAGCGGGGTTAGCGTGCGGCAAGGCTGGCACCACACCGCCCAGAAATCCACCACCACCGGTACATTCTGCGAGTAGGCCAGGACTTCGTATTCAAAATCTGCTTCGCTGACGTCGACAATAAAATCAGAGGCCATCATGTCATCTTCTCCGCGTTCCGTTATACATCCATCGAGGGCTTCCGATAAAAAGAACGATCCCTCAATTTATAAACGATAACAGAAGGGTATAAGAATTATATCGGAATCTGGCCGTAGTTGATCCGGCTTAATCTTTGATTTACCGTATCTGTTCAGAGAGCAGGGGAGAAGTCCTCTCTTGCACCTCTGGCTGAGGAATTACGATTCACCTCACGATCAGATAGCCAGCTTATCCTGACCCGTAATCAGTTCTACGATATGGTCGATAAACCCTTTGGCAAAGGATATAGCCTGCTCTGCTTCGGCTTTGGAGACGACTCCAGCCACTTCATATACCACCCGGTGGCGCTTTCTGCGCATCTGATCGAACAACCTCACCTGGCTGCGATACGCCGGCCCCAGTCTCTCAGCGATAAACTCAACGACAGTCGCGTGTTGCTCTCCTCCACGGGGTCGGTATCCTTCTGTCAGGACAAGCGCCCGGCTTGCCTGGAGAATCGAGTTGTAGGCGATCGAATAGGCCCAATCGGGGGCTTCATCCAGGTTTTTTTTCGCGGTGACCAGGTCTCGCTGAGCGACCTGGAGAAGTTGCTTGATTTCGATCGGTTTGGCCGAATAAGGCCGGATACGATCTGTCTTGATCAGGCGATCATAAGGCATTTTCAGCTCCGACCAGCATGATCTTTGGCGAGTGATAGACATTCATCACGAACGGTTCTTCACGATCTCGTTTCTCATGCCACTCGATATCTGAAAAGATCACGTAATTGATTGGGCGGTTTAAATCCGCTTCGGCGTCAGCAATGAGGGTGGCGAATGCTTCCAGGTCCACCTCCCCAATGACCATCAGATCGATATCTGAACGGCTGTCTGCTTCGCCGGTGACGAACGATCCATAGATAAATGCAGCTTTCACCCGCTCCAGGCCGCCCAGCCTCGTTCGTATGACGCCGCCTATCCCTTCGGTCTTGATAATGATGGAGCGCAATTCGGACAGGATTGGGCAGGTGGGATCCACCCGGTAGGCTTTCGAATTTCCTTTCGGCTGGCTGGTAAGAATCCCCAAATTCTCCAGCCGGTTCAACTCTTTCCACACCGGGCTGTAATTTTCTTTCAACGATTGCGCCAATTCCCAGGCGTTTTTTTCCGCTCCGGGTGAGAGGAAAAATGTTGTCAGCAGCCTGGCCCTGACGCGCGACGAAAGCAGGTTTTCGAGGATAGGTTTAGCCATTATCACTAGTTGAGATAATTTTATCACAAATAGTGATAAAACAAGCCGGATGGCGGCCCGCTTTATTCGTAGCGCAGGGCTTCGACTGGCTGCAGGTTGGCGGCCCGGTTGGCCGGGTAGATGCCGAAGAACAGGCCGACCGCGGTGGAGAAGATCGTCGCCAGCAAGATGGCGTCCAGGCCGACGACCGGGGTGAGCATCGTGTTGCTGGCGGCGGCGATGCGCCCCACGATGAAGGCGATCAACCAACCTAAGCCGATGCCGATCACCCCGCCGATCAGGCTGAGCAGCGACGATTCGGTGAGGAACTGGATCAACACATCGCGGCGGCGCGCCCCCAGCGCCTTGCGCAGGCCGATCTCACGCGTGCGCTCGGTGACCGAGACCAGCATGATGTTCATGATGCCGATCCCTCCCACCAGCAGCGAAATCCCTGCGATGCCGCCCAGGAAGATGGTCAACACCGAGGTAATCGTGTTGGCGGTGGCGATGAAATCATCCTGGGTGAAGATGGTGAAGTCGTCCGCGCCGACCTCGGTGCGGTGGCGCTGGCGCAGGATCTGCCCAATCTCGTCCACCGCGCTGCGCACCGTGTCGGGGCTGGTGGCGGAGACGAAAATCACGTCCACCCGTTCGCGCGCGCGCCGGATCAGGCGGGTCTGGGCGGTGTCGAACGGCACCAGCACGACGTTATCCTGGCTGCCAAACGCCCCGCCGCCTTTGGGCTCCAGGACGCCGATCACGCGAAACGGCTGCCCGTCGATACGGATGGTCGCCCCGGTCACCCCATCTCGCGCGCCGAAGAGTTTGTCGGCCACTTCCGGGCCGATCAAGGCCACCGAGGCGCGTTCGAGCAGGTGGGTATCGTTAATCGGCTCGCCTTCGGTGAGGGCGTAGTTGCGCACCACCAGGTAATCGGGGGTGACGCCGTAAATGGTCGAGTTGGTCTGCTCGCGCTGGAAAGACACCTCGCGGTCGCCCTGGATCACCGGCGCGGCGTTGGCCACCGAAGGCGCCAGGAAGACGTCTTTGATCGCCTGCACATCGCCGAGGGTGAGCGGCTTTGCGTTGCGCACGTTCTCGGTAAAATTGCCCTGGAAGACGAACAGCAGGTTAGTGCCGATGCCGGAGATCGAGCCGGTGATGGCCTGCTGGGCGCCGTTGCCGACCGCCAGCATGGCGATTACCGCGCCAACCCCGATCACGATGCCCAGGATGGTCAGCGCAGAGCGCAGCTTGTTGGACGCCAGGCTTTGCAGCGCCTCGATGACCGCCTGCCCAATGTTCATTCCGCGCCCTCCACGATCAGCCCGTCCATCAGGCGGATCACCCGCTGCGTCTGCTCGGCAATCTTGGGGTCATGGGTGACGATGAGCACCGTGGTGCCTTCTTCGCGGTTGAGGTTGAGGATCAGCTCCATGATTTCCTTGCCGGATTTCGAATCCAGGTTGCCGGTCGGCTCGTCGGCCATTAAAATCGCCGGATCGTTGACCAGTGCCCGGGCGATCGCCACGCGCTGCTGCTGCCCGCCGGAAAGCTCGTTGGGGCGATGGGTGACGCGGTCAGCCAGCCCGACCTGCTCCAGCGAATGCCGCGCGCGCTCCGACCTGCCCCGTGAAACGCCGGCATAGCGCAGGGGAAGCTCCACGTTGGCCAGCGCCGTGGCGCGCGGCAGCAGGTTGAAGCTCTGAAAGACAAACCCCACCTTGCGGTTGCGGATGATCGCCAACTGGTCGTCGCTCAACATGGAGACCTCTTCACCGTCCAGCACATAACGCCCACTGGTCGGCCGGTCGAGGCAGCCGATCAGGTTCATCAGCGTGGACTTGCCCGAACCGGATGGGCCCATGATCGCGATGATCTCCCCGCGCCGCACCTTGAACGAAACGCCTGCCAGGGCGCGCACCTCTACGGTGCCCATCTTATAGACCTTGGTCAGGTCGAATGCCTCGATGACGAACTCGCTCATCTGGTCCCCGATCGCTAAAACCCGCCGCCGCCGCCCATCATCGGCTGCAGCTCGGTGGGCGGGTTGAGCACCAGCACGTCGCCGGGCTCCACGCCTTCCAGCACCTGGCTGTTGATGTCGGAGGTCAGCCCAAGCTGGATCTCGGTGACTTGCGGCACGCCGTTGACCAGTTTGTACACCACGCGCCGGCCGTTGCGCAGGCGCACCGCGCGGTTGGGCACCAGCACCACGTCCTTGAGCTCCTCGGTGATCAGGTTGACCGCGGCGGTCATGCCGGGGCGCACCGCGCCGTCGGCGCCGGTCAGCTCGATGGTCACGGTGAAGTTGACCACGCCCTGCACGTTGGTGCCGACCTGCCCCACCTCGACCACCTGTCCCTGGTATTCTTTGCCCTGGATGGCGTCGAAGGTCAGGGTAGCCGACTGGCCGAGGCTGACCCGGTTGATATCAACCTCGGTGATGTCCACATCCACCAGCAGGTGCGACAGGTCGTCGATGCGGAAAGAGACCGTTCCGGGGGCCACTTCGTCGCCGACTTTTGAGCGCACCTCGGTGATCGTTCCGGCAAAGGGCGCCTCGACGCGCACCTGCGCCAGGGTGGCCTGGATGGCGTCCACGCGGGCCTGGGCGGCTTCGATGTCCAGCGGGTCGGCGCCGTTTTTCAGGCGCTCCCACTCGCGCTCCGCGTCGGCCAGCCGGGCTTTGGCCAGGGTGACGCGCGCATCGGCTTCGGCCAGCTCGAGCTCGTCGGGCTTGCTGAGCAGCCAGTTCAGGTTGGCCTGGTTGCGGTCGCGCTTCTGCTTGGCGCTGGCCAGCGCAGAGAGCGCCTGGGCGCGAAACGGATCGTCCTCGGCGCGGTTGGCCACCTGGTCGTAAATCTCCTGGGCGCGATCGACCTCATCCTGCGCCAGCGCCAGGTTGGCTCGCGCAACGTCCACCGTATCGTCCGAGCTGCGCGAGTAATTTTTGCTGGCGCGCTTGGTCTCGGCGTCGTCCAGCTCTTTGCGGGCGGCAACCAGCGCCTGGTACGCCTCGGCAGTGGCGGCATCGGAGTTGATCAGGGTATCCAGGTTGCGCTGCGCCGTGACCAGGTCGGCGCGCGCCAGGATCATCGACTGGGGCAGCCAGCCCGGGTCGAGCTCGGCGAGGACGTCGCCATCGGCGACCACGTCGCCGACCGCAACCTGAATCGCGCCGATGCGACCGGTGGTTTGCCAGGAGATGACCCCCGACTGGTTGGCGTGCACCGTGCCGGTCGCCCCGACGATCGCGGTCAGGTCGCCGCGCGTCACGTTGGCGGTTTGAAAGGAGCCGGCTGCGGCCGCCTGGGCTCTTTGCCAGGCCTGGTAACCGAAATACCCGCCCGCCGCTACGATGGCGATTACAATGAGGATAACAATTGCTCGTTTCATGATCCGTCGCTTCCCGTTCTTTCTGAATACATCCGCTCTATCATAATGCTTTGGCATCCGCCCGGCAAGGGGGTTGTATCAAACGCTCATCCCATTCTCATTTTCCCCCGGGTGCCGACGTGGCAATCAAAACCCCCTCGCCCGTTTGGTGAGAGGGCGGGGGGTGAGGTCAGAAAAACCTGCACATCGGGTTAATTTAATAACCCAAGCGGCAGAATATTGGACACCTACGCTCTTACCGGCGTAAAAAGCGGAAATACACGCCCAGCCCGGCTCCGCCCAGGATGAGCACCGCCCCGGCGATGAGCAGCAGCGGCGAGCGCCCGCTTTCGCCCTCTCCCTGACCGGGAGGCGGCTGGCGCACGCTGATCTGCGCGCCAAAATCGATGATCGAGCGGTTTCCGGCGACCAGTTGCAGCGGGTAATTGGTGGTGGTGGTCGGGTTGTAACCGGAGGGCACGGCCATGCTGATGTTGTATTCTCCCTCGGGCAGGTCGGGGAAGCAGACCGGCTCGTCGCGGTCCGAGGTGATCCCCGTCTCCGAGATCGACCCGCTGCGGTCGCTCACGCTGACCGCTCCACCCAGGATGGGCGCCTCACCCGCCTCGCGGATGGCGTTGCCGTTCACATCCGCAAACAGGACGATGCAAATCTCACCGCTGCCGGGTGGCTGCGTAGGGGTGGGCAACATGGGGGTGGGGGTGATGTCCGGGTTGGGCGTGACGGTCGGCTCGGGGGTCACGATGGCCAGCAGCAGATCTTGCCCAACCACCAGGTCACAGGCGTCGTTCAACTTGTTGAGCGTGCGCAACTGCTCGACCTTGATGCCGGTGAGCAGCTCGATCCGCAGGCAGGAGTCGCCCGACTGCACTTTGTAGAGGATGCGCCCCTCCGCGTTGGGGGTCGGCGTCTGGTAGGTCACCTGGCCTGGCTGGCTGGCGCGCGCCGGCGACGTCAACGCCAGGATCAGCCCGGCGGCCAGAAGGGTAACGAATACGAACAGGGGAACGTTGCTCTTCGTGGTCATCGTTGTTCATTATAACACTGCCAGGATTGTCAAGGCATGGCCTTCCCAAGGGATTCCCCGTAGCGGGCGGACCGATGTGTCCGCCTGCTACGGCAAGCGAAAGAGAGATCGCCGCGCCGCCTCCGGCGGCTCGCGATGACGTGCTGTGAGGGCGGACCGGTGCGCGCCGGCTACAACCATTGCAGAATCGGGCGATAAAAATCGTGGGGATTTGCCCCCCAAGGGGCAAATCCCCACATCTCAGCGATCGCCGTGATCAACCCTGGCTCAGGGGAAAGCTATGGGTTGCGCCGGTCGCGCCGGCGATCATCGCGGTTGTAGTCTCGATCGCGGTCTTTGTTTTCGTTGTTGCCCCGGTCGCGGGGCTTTTCGATGGGTTTGGTCTTGGTGATGCTGATCTTCTCAGCCACCAGGCTGCCGTCGGCCTTTTTGCGCGCCTCCACCTTGAGCGTGTCGCCCACTGCCGGGCCGCCCTGGATTTGGGTTGCGCCGGTCACCAGCACCACCTGGTCGCCGACCGTCCACTGCTCCCCGTTGATGGCTTTCAACACCCCGCGCAAGGTGACTTTCCGTTCGATATATTCGGCGGGTTTATCGCTGCCGGTGTTCTTCTTCTCAATCTTCAGCGCGATCAGCGTTCCGTTCTGGTCCAGGCAGGCCTTGACCAGCACCGTGTCGCCCACTGTTGGGCTGCCTCTGAGCTGCGTGTCGGCGTTCACCTGCACTTGCTGGTCGCCGATGGTCCACACATCGCCGTTGATCGCAGTCACCTGGCCGCGAAGCTCCACGGTGGCGGTTGGTTGGGGGGTTGGCCCTGGATCCCGCGGAACTTCTGTTGTGGCGGTGGGTGTCTGGGTGGGGGTGTGCTCGGGCGTCGCGCCAGGCGGTTCCTGGGTGGGGGTGTGCTCAGGTGTGGCGCTGGGCGGCACCTGGGTGGGCGTGGCGCTGGGCGGCACCTGGGTGGGCGTTCGGGTGGGTGTCGCGCTGGGCGGCACCTGGGTGGGTGTGCGAGTCGGTGTGGCGCTGGGCGGCACCTGGGTGGGTGTTCGGGTGGGCGTCGCGCTGGGCGGCACCTGGGTGGGTGTGCGAGTCGGCGTGGCGCTGGGCTGACCAGGCCCCGGGTAGGCCGGGTCGGTCGGGGCGGGGGTGGTGTCCGGCGGCGGATAAGCTTCCGCTGCGGCGGCAAAAACTCCACCGTCTGCGAAGAGGAATGGCCCGGTTGCCTGAACGGCTCTGGCGCTGAGGGCGAGTAAAACCACCGCCGCCAGAATGAACAGGCCCAGCCATTTTGCTTTTGAATTCATCCGGTTTCTCCTTAAACAGGTGTTTCGATAAGCTGCGTACAACCTATACGTCCCTGTTAAGCGGAAAAAGTTACGCCCGCCGCCCCTATCCAATTTCTGCCCCCGATGCAGAGCGGGGGCAGGAAACCTCGAAAAATCACCTGAAACTGAACGATCAATTGCTTGACACGGGCGCGTCGGGAACTGTACAATGGAATCTGAAATTCTGTTCTACCCAAAAGCGAGTTTCATATTTTCTGTCAGATGTGGGGCAAAGCTCACATCTGACAGAAAATAAAATGCACAATCCTACCCAAGGGGACTCCGGCCATGACGACCAGTGATCTGCTGCGAATCTTGCTTCTGTTGACCGCTCTCGGCATGATCGCCCTGGCGTTGAACTACCTGCGCCAGCGCCACCTGGCCTGGCCGGACTTCCTCGCCTGGGCCTTGCTGGCGGTGCTGGTGCCCATTTTTGGCCCTTGCCTGGTGATCGCGCTGCGGCCGGGGCAAACCGAGTCCGGGCAGGCTCAGCCCCCGCAGCGCACCCCGGCCAGGCGCTCCACCCGCGCGGCGCGACCGGCCGAGCGCAGCCAGCCCCCCGAAGGCTAGCTATTCTTAATCTTCGTAAACCCGTATAATAATGGATGGTCGGGCGCGCGTCGGCCCTTCCATCCTTTTATTTGTGGAGTTGCACATGCGGCAAGACCGGTTTTTAATTGGCATCCTGGCCGGCATCGGCGTGCTGGTGGTGCTTTCCCTGGCGATTTACTTCGTGCGCCGCGGCGGCCTCGAGTATGGCCCCGAGGATTCCCCCGCGGGCGTGGTGCAGAATTTCGTCGTGGCTCTGCAGCGCCGCGATTACGATCGCGCTTATAGCTACCTGGCCGGCATCGAAAATAAGCCCGACCAGGCGCGCTTCAGCCAGCCGTTTATCAATTACCAGGACCGCGACGTCAGCCTGACCGGGTTGGAGATCACCAGCACGGTGCTCTCAGACGACGGCTCAAGCGCATTGGTTTACCTGGTGGTGCTACGCGGAGGAAGCGGGCCGTTCAACCAGGGGTACCGCGAGAACAACACCGCCGAGCTGGTCCGCGAGGGAAACGCCTGGAAGATCAAGAGCATGCCTTATCCATTCTGGAATTTCGAGTGGACCCAGCCCGCCCCGGCGGAAGAAAAACCCGCCGTCCCGCCCGGTAGTTAACCTCCCATGCGCACCATCCGGCGCCTGTATTTCTACGTACTTGCCCTGATCGGCAGCCAGGCCATTGTCTGGGGCGCGGTCAACCTGCTGCGCACCATCGTCGCCGGCGGGTTTTCGGGCACCATCGATACCCTGGCAAACGGCCTGTCGTTCGTGCTGGTTGGACTTCCGGTCTTCCTGTTGCACTGGGTCACCGCGCAGCGCGACGCCCAGCGCGAGGAGGAGGAGCGCGCCAGCCGCATCCGCGCCATTTTTTTCTACGCCGTGCGCGTGTGGACGCTCATCCCCATCGTCTATGCCGTGCTGGCCTTGCTTAACCGCTTGATGGCCGGCCTGATGGGGCTGTCGGAGAGCGGCGTGCTGTTCGGTTCGGGCCAGACGGCCTCCGACAACCTGATTGCCGTGGCGGTCAACCTGGCGGCGTACCTCTATTTCACCTGGGTGCTCCGCGACGACTGGCGCGAGGCGCCTCAGGGGCATTTCCTGGTCGAGACGCGCCGGCTCTACCGCTACCTGTGGGTCCTCTTTGGCCTCACCGTGACCGTCTTCGGCGTGCAGGGCATGCTGCGCTACCTGCTCAGCATCCCCGAAGGGTTGGGGGTCGCTTCCGGTTACCTGCTGGCGAACAGCCTGGCCCTGGTCATCACCGGCACGCCGATCTGGGGCTATACCTGGTGGCTGGTGCAGGATAGCCTGGATGAGCCTGCCGAGCGCGAGTCGATCCTGCGCCTCGTCGTGCTCTACCTGATCAGCCTGGCCGGTGTGGTTGGGGTGCTGGCGGCTGGCGGGCGCGTGCTCGCCGGGTTGTTTGGGGTGCTGCTCGGTCGCGCCCAGACCTTGGGCGAGTTCCTCAACGAGACCGGCCCTGCGCTGGCGGCCCTCGTCCCGCTGGCGGTGATCTGGGCCTATTACGGCCCGATCCTCGAGCGCGAGATGGCCGCGCTGGCCGGTCAGCCGCGCCGCGCCGGGGTGCGCCGGCTCTACCGTTCGCTGCTCTCGGCGTTGGGGTTGGCGACCACCATCGCCGCCCTGGTCACGCTGATCGGTTACCTTGCCGAGGGCGTCTTCTCGTGGAGCGGGGTGGTGCCAGCCTGGGGCGACCTCAACAACGGCCTGGCTGCGCTGGCGGTGGGCTTGCCCTTGTGGCTGGCGACCTGGCGTCCCTTGCAGGCCGAAGCCGCGGCGCGCGGCGAAACCGGCGATCGCGCGCGGCGCTCGGTGGTGCGGCGCTCATACCTTTACCTCTTCGTCTTCCTCTTTGTCATTGGCCTGATGCTGGCGGCAGGCGACCTCTTCTACAACCTGATCTCGCACCTCCTTGGTTCGCCGGTGAACAACATCGGCCAGTTGGTCGTTGAGCGCCTGCTCACCGCCGGCGTGCTGGCCGTATTCCTGCTCTATCATCTGCGCGGTTTGCGCCTGGACGCACAGGCCGCGCAGCAGGCGCTGGGTGGCATGCACGCCGGCTTCCCTATCCTGGTGATCGTGCAGGAGGAGATGCCCCTGGCCGAAGAGCTGGTGCGCTCGCTCAAGCGCCACGCGCCGCGCCTGCCGGTGGTGGTGCACACCCTGGAGCGTGGAGCCCCCGACGACGATCTGCTGGGTGCCAAGCTGGTGGTGCTGCCCTCCGGGCTGGTCATGGAAATGCCAGAGGTGCTGCGCCTGTGGCTGAGCGCATATAAAGGGCGGCGCATGGTCCTGCCGCAATCGCGCGAGGGTTGGGTGTGGCTGGGCTCGCCTACGCGCCCGCTGCGCGAGCTGACCGACGACGCCGCCGGCGCCATCCGGCAGATCGCCGAGGGCGACGCGCCGCGCGGCGGACTGCCCTCCAATCCCTGGTCGGTGGCGGGTTACGTGCTGGGCGGGTTGTTCGCCGTGCAGTTGCTGGTCGCGCTGTTCGTGCTGCTGGTCTCCAGCCTGTTTGGCTGACCGGCCGCCGCGTTCGTGGTATAATCGCCTTCGCCCAATCGAATAGGTGGTAACTGGAGAGGTAGCGTAGTCTGGCCTAACGCGCGCGCCTGGAGAGCGCGTTTACCGCAAGGTAACGCGGGTTCGAATCCCGCCCTCTCCGCTGAAGAAGCTGTCGGCATTGTGCCGGCGGCTTTTCGCCTTTAAAGAGGGCAACGCGGGCACCCACAGGGGGTGTGTTATTCGAATCCCGCCCCCTACGGGGATGCTGCGCGACCCTCTCCGCTGAAGAAGCTGTCGGTTTTCTGCCGGCGGCTTTATTCTTTTTTAACTCCCTCCCTTCAGGGACCGTTCGGAGAAGGAGACGGAGGATGGGGTTCTTCGACATGTATCACTCCGAACATTAAATTCGGGATGATACATGTATCTTAAAAAAACGCTTCTCTAAGAGAAAGGGGCTGCGCATAGTTCTTTTTGAATAGCCCCCTGGCGCATTTTTCGCATAAAATCAAGCTGATGCAGCTCGATTTTTCGTCTCTCCTCACCTGGGCCGGGTTAGCGGTCTCCTTCTACAACACCATCTCCCTGCTCTGGCTGGGGATCATGGTGATGTTGCTCGGCAACCGGCGCTCGGCAGGCACCTGGCTGGTGTGCGTGGGGATGCTGCTTGGCGCGCTCTTCTTCACCAGCCACACGGCGATCCTGGGACGGGGCCTCTCTGAGACCGGTTTTGGGATGAATTTCTGGTGGTGGGTCAGTTGGGCGCCGGCGGTGGTGGCTCCGCTGGCCTGGTATGGCGCAATGCTCTGGCACACCGGCTTCCGTTTTGACGCTCCGCACCCGCACCGCTTGTGGCTGGCGGCGGCGGTCGGCCTGGCGTTCGCGGTGGTCTTGCTGATCGTGTTTGCCAACCCGCTGCCTTCCTACCTGTACGTGGCCGGGCGCGGCCTGATGCTCAGCCCCAGCCTGGGCGGGATCCCCCTCCTGGTCTGGGCATACATGGCCTTTGGCATCCTGTGTTACCTGCTGCCGCTGGATCTGCTGCGCCGCCCCGATCCCGCGGCTGGCACGCTGGCGGGCCGCTCGCGCGCGCAGGCGCGCCCGTGGCTGGTGGCAGCCTCGGTTGCCATGCTGCTGGCCGGCGGCGTGCTGGTCTGGACGGCCCTGTGGGCGCTCAAAACCAGCCCGCTGCCCAGCCTCAAGGACCCGGTCGACGAGCAAATCGTCAGGCAATTCGACCTGGCCGTGGCGGCCCTGGTGGCGCTGGCGATCACCACCCTCGGCCGGGCCATCGTCACCTTTGAAGTGTTCACCGGGCGCGCCTTGCCCCGCGACCGCTTTTACAACCAATGGCGCACCACCGTTCTCATGGCTGCCGGTTTTGGCGGGCTGGCTGCTTTTGCGCTGGCCTTCGATGTGCGCCCTGCCTACGGCTTTTTGTTTGCAGCGGTGCTGGCGGCGGCATTTTTTGCCCTGTATGCCTGGCGCTCTTACGCTGAGCGCGAAGCCTTCATGGAACGACTGCGCCCGTTCGTCTCCAGCCAGAACCTGTACGCCAAGCTGACCGAGCCCGATAAGCCTGGCGAAAACCTGGCCGGCGGTTTGTTCGAGGCGCTTTGCCGGGACATCCTGGCCGCGCGGGAAGCAGTCCTCATCCCTGCCGGCGCTCTCGCCACCTTCAGCGGGCCGCCGCTTAAATATCCGCCCGGCGCAGCCCTTGCGCCGCCGTCGATCGATGCCTGGGCAGGCAACCTGGCGCGCGAGACGCGCTGCCTGCCCGCCGGCGCTCCCGGCTTCGTATGGGCTATCCCTTTGTGGAGCGAGAACGGATTGGCAGGCCTGTTTTTCCTGGGAGAGAAAAGCGGCGGCGGGCGTTACAGCGAGGAGGAGATCGAGCTGGCCCAGGCGGCGGGGGAAAGGCTGCTCGATATGCAGGCCGGTTCCGAGGTCGCGCGCCTTTCGTTGGAGCTGCTCCGCCAGCGCGTGACCCAGTCGCGCGTGCTCGAGGGGCAGAGCCGGCGCGTGCTGCATGACGAGGTGCTGCCCGAGCTGCACACCTCTGCGCTCGAGTTAAGCGGGCTGGCGGCGTCACATCCCGAGGTGCTGCCAGCGGTGGAGAACCTTTCTGCAGCTCACCGGCGTATCTCGGACCTGCTGCGCAGTGTCGCCCAGCAACCCGGCGCGCCGGCATTGCTATCCCAGCAGGGCCTGGTGGCCGCGCTGCGCGCGCTGGTGGAGGGCGACCTGGCAGGTGAATTCGACCGCGTCGATTGGCGGGTCGACGACCCAGCCGAAGAGCGCGCCCGCTCAATCCAGCCCTTTGCCGCCGAGGTGATCTATTTTGCGGCTCGCGAGCTGCTGCGCAATGCGGCGCGCTACGCGCGCGGCAAGGATCCCGGCCGGCAGGTGGCGTTGCGCGTGTCGCTCGAATTGGCCGGGCAGCACCTGCGCTTGATCATCGAAGACGATGGGGTGGGGTTGGCCGGGGAGCCCTCAGCGGGAGGCGGCAGCGGGTTGCGCCTGCACAGCGCCATGCTCGCCGCGGTCGGCGCATCGCTGGCCATCGGTCCGCGCCTGGGGGGCGGCACGCGGGCGGTGATCGAAAGCAACCTATCTTAACGAGATCGTGTTTCAATCACGCAATCCTTAACGATTTTGTGATGCGCGGCGCACGCGCCGGTCGCTATAATCAAATTATGACCCGTTCCGCCACCTATGATTTGCTCAGCCGGGGGCGTGCCGCCGCCAAAGCCGGCGAAAAGGCTGAGGCGCGCCGCAACCTGGAACGCCTGCTCAACCTGGCGCCACCCGAAGATGAACGCCTCGAGGCCTATTACTGGCTGAGCGAGGTCAGCGACGATCCGCGCGAGCAGCGCAGCTACCTGGAAGATATCCTCGCCTCCAACCTGGGCGACGCGCGCGCGCGGCGCAAACTGGCCATCCTGGATGGCAAGCTGCGCCCCAACGAAATGGTCGACCCCGATGCCATTCCCGCCCCTGCTCCGGGAAGCCCCCAGGCGGCGCATACCCAGGCCTTCACCTGCCCAAAATGCGGTGGCCGGATGAGCTTTGCGCCGGACGGCCAGAGCCTGACTTGCGAGTACTGCGAAACGCGCGAGCATGTCGCTTCCGGCGGGGCTGGCCTCGAAGAGGACTTTCTGGTGGCGATGGTGACCGCCAAGGCGCACAGCCGCCCGGTGGTGATGCACGCGGTGACATGCAGCGGATGCGCGGCTTCGTTCATTTTGCCGGCCGAGGCGATTGCCCAAACCTGCCCCTATTGCCAGACGCCCTACGCCATCGACCAGGTCGAACAGCGCACCCTGGATGCGCCAGACAGCATCCTGCCGTTCAAGGTGGACGCGGCTCAGGCGCGCGAAGCGCTGCGCGCCTGGCTGGCGGACGACCCGCCTGAGTCGCCGGTGAAGGCGTCGCGCCCGGCGGGCCTGTATTTGCCGGTCTGGTTGTTCAACATGGGCGGGCAGGTGGACTGGTCGGGGTACGTTTACAAGGAGAAGCGCCGTGTGCCGGTCTCTGGCGCGCGCGTGATCAGCCTGCCCAACCTGCTCGTCGCCGCAGCCCGCCGCCTGCCGGAGTGCCTGCTCCCGGCGCTCAACGGCTACGACCTCGACGCGCTGCAGCAGTACGACGCGCGCTACCTGGCGGATTTTCCAGCCGAGTCATTCCAGCTTTCCGCAGCCGACGCCTCGCTGGAAGCGCGCCGCCAGGCGATGCAGCAGGTCACCCGCGAGGTGCAGTTGACCGAGATCGACCAGGCGGTGCTGGATTTCAGGATGCGCACCAACAATATGCTGGTGGAGGGCTATCGGCTGGCGCTGGTGCCGCTGTGGTTGATGTTCTACGAGGTGGAGCAGCGCCGTTACAACGTGGCGGTCAACGGGCAGACCGGCGCGGTGACCGGCGAGCGCCCCGAAAAGGGGCTGCTGGGTTGGGTGAGCCGGCTGCTTTAAACTTTGACCGGTCGCCACCAGAATGAGCTGGAACCAAGGATCGAGAGCACGCCGAAGGCGATCAGCGCCGGCGCGAGGCCGATGCGGTCGGCCACCCACACCCCGATCAACGGGCTGATGAACGCCCCGATGTTGACGATGGTAATGTACAGGCCGGTGTAAACCGGCCTTTCTGCTGCCGGGGTGATCTTGAGCAGGATGTTGAAATGGCTCAGGTTGACCGCCGGGGCGAGCAGGCCGTTGAGGGCAACCACGAACAGGATCAGGGTCAGGTTGGGCAGCAGCCCGACCAGGATGGGAATCCAGCCGATAAAGATGATCGTCCATTTCAGCACGGGCATTTCGCTCGTCCGGGCAATCACCCGCCGCCAGAACAGCCAGCCGAGGATGGTGGCGGTGGTCAGCACGGTGCCCTGCAGCCCGATCCAGGCGTCCGAGGCATCCAACTGGCGGACGTAGTAGAGGATGTACAGCGGAGAAGCCATCCACAGCCCCACGCCGTGCAGAAAGGTGTTGGTCGTCAGGCGCTGGAAATCGGGTTGCTCGCGCAGCGCATTGCGCAGCGCATCCCATTGGTCCTTGAAAGTGGTCGTCGGGGCGGCGGGCTGGTTCGGCGGGGTCTCGGGTACGGCGACCTTGAGGATGAAATACTGGCTCAGCAGCGAGGCACAGAACCCAAAAATGTACATCGCCTGGTAGTTGACCGGGAAATCCATCCGGTTCAGCCATTGACCGAAGAAAAACACGAAAACGCTGGTGGTGGCGTTGGCGGTGATGTTGCGGGCTGTGACGACCGCCGCGCGGCGCTCGATGGGGATGACGTCCGCCAGCAAGGGAATCCATCCGACGTTGAAAAAGTGAGCCGGCGCGCTGATGGTGATCAACAGGGCGACGACCACGGTGCCCTGGTTTATCCCGGCCAGCTTGAGCAGGGGCACCAGCGCCACCAGCAGGAAACCGGCGCGGTGCATCAACAGGCTGCCGGCGATCCAGGGCTTGCGATGGGCGCGCCCTTGCAGGAAGCGCCCGGCTGGGATGGAAATGATCACGGCCAGCAGCGCCGGCAGCGAGGTGAGCAGGCCGATATCTTCGTTGGATGCCCCCAGGCGCAGCGCATAAGCGCCGTTGAAGCTGGCAGCCGCGCCGAGAATGGCAGCGAAGAACACCTCGACCACCAGAAAAAAGGAGCTGCGCTCTTCTTCGACGTTCATGTTGACGCGCAGCAGTCGGTATAGCAATGCAGGTTTCATAGGAATCAAGATGCAATTTTACTCCACACTCCCGCGGCGGTGTTAATCATTCCGGTGTTGTAAAATAACTGCAAGGTGACCCATGACAGACAACCCTTTCCCCATCCTCGATTTCGACCCCGATCCCATTGCGATCCTCAACCCCGAGATGGAGCCGCCGGCCACGCCCATGCCCGAGCGGGTGGTGCTGTGTTTCTTCAACGACCTGCTCAAGGAAATGGCCGCATCTGGCGAGTTCACCCACCTGCGCGATCTCAACTCGGAGACCGGTCCCATCCCCATCTACCGCCTCGACCGCCCGGAAGGCGCTCTGGCGGTGGTGCACCCGGGTGTGGGCGCGCCGCTGGCAGCCATCGCCCTGGAGGAGGTGATCGCGCTGGGCGGGCGCAAGTTCATCGCTTGCGGTGGATGCGGTGCGCTCAAGCACGACATGGCGGTCGGTCACCCGGTGGTGCTCGACTCGGCGGTGCGCGACGAGGGCACCTCGTATCACTACCTGCCGCCCGCGGCGGAGGTGAGCGCCAGCCCGGCAGCCGTGGCCGCGCTGGAGGGGGTGCTGCGCGAGCGCGGGGTGGCGTACCTGCGCGGCAAAGCCTGGACCACCGACGCCCCCTACCGCGAGACGCCCGCCCGCCGCGCGCTGCGCGTGGCGCAGGGCTGCGAGGTGGTCGAGATGGAGGCCGCCGCCTTCTTCGCCGTGGCGCAGTTCCGCGGGGTCACCTTCGGGCAGATCGTCTACGGCGGAGACCTGGTGGTGCCGGAGGGCTGGGACTTTCGCGGTTGGGATGAGCGCAGCGACGACCGCCGGCTGTTGTTCGAGCTATCGGTGGCGGCGGCGTTGCGCTTGTAGAGCGAGGTGAGCAGTGGAAGTGATCAACCTGGCGGAGAAATTTTCGCGCTTCGACGCGCACTGGCAGCCCAAGATCGTGGCCGAGCTGAACGACGCGCACGTGAAGCTGGCGAAGCTGAAGGGCGAGTTCGTCTGGCACCGGCACGCGGCGGAGGATGAACTGTTCCTGGTGGTGAAAGGTCGCCTGGAGATTCACTTGCGCGAGCGCGTATTGCGCCTCAATGAAGGCGAGCTGGTGGTCATTCCGCGCGGTGTGGAGCACTGCCCGGTGGCGGAAGAAGAGGTGCATGTGCTGCTGCTGGAACCGAAGTCGACCCGCAACACGGGCGATGTCGGCGGCGAGCGCACCGTCGAAGCCGGATGGATCTAGGGAAGGGGATGCGAGACTAGCCGTACAATGCGCGGTGGACGGCGCTCAGCGCGCGCACCTGCTCAGCGGCATGGTAAGAAGAGCGCACCAGCGGGCCGCTCTCCACCCATCGAAAACCGATTCCCAGGCCGTATTCCTTTAATGCGGCGAACTCGTCGGGGTGGTAGTAACGCGCGATCGGCAGGTGCCGGCGGCTGGGCTGCAGGTACTGCCCGATGGTGAGGATCTCGACCCCCCAGGCGCGCAGGTCTTGCATCACCGCTTTGACCTCGTCCAGCGTCTCGCCCAGGCCCAGCATGATCCCGCTTTTGGTCAGCACGTCGGGGTTGATCCGCTTGGCGTTGGAGAGGGTGGCCCGGGCCCACTCGTAGCGGTCTTGCGGCTGGACGAGCTTGAACAGGCGCGGCACGGTTTCGACGTTGTGGTTGAGAATCTCGGGCCGGGCGTCCATCACCATGCGCAGCGCTTCGACAGAGCCTTTGAAATCGGGGATGAGCACCTCGATCGAGCAGCCGGGGTGCACCTGGCGGATGCGCTGAATGACCATGGCGAAGATCGGCGCGCCGCCGTCGCGGCGGTCGTCCCGGTTGACCGAGGTGATCACGGCGTGCTTGAGGTTCATCGCCTTGACCGCCTGGGCGACGCGCTCCGGCTCGAGGAAATCCAACCGAGAGGGACGCCCGCGCTTGATGTCACAGAAGCCGCAGGTGCGCGTGCACACGTCGCCCATCATCAGGAAGGTGGCGGTGCCCGAACCCCAGCACTCGCCCATGTTGGGGCAGCCGGCCTCTTCGCACACGGTGTGCAGCGTCTTCTGGCGCATCAGCGATTGCAGCCACTCGAAAGTCTCGCCTGAAGGCGCGCGCACGCGAATCCACGAGGGACGGCGCAGGGGAGTGGTGTCGATGGTTTCGGGTTTCACCCGGTCGCGAGTCGCATCCATTAAGAATTACCTCCAAAGCTGGCGTGCATTGTACCGTTAAGCGCGAGGCCGAGTCAACCGCTTCGCCAGCGCCGGGTAAAGCGCGGCCCGGCTCAGTTTTGCGGCGCGTCGACCTTGCGCACCACCAGGTTGATGCCCTGCACCTGCACCACCTCCACGCGGCTGCCCTTGGGCGCGCGGTCGTTGAGGTCGGCCAGCGTGGCGGTCCACAACTCAGAGCCGAGCTGCACCGAGCCGGTGGGGGCCAGCTCGCTGCGCGCGATACCGACCTGCCCAACGAGAGATTCCTGCCCCACGCGCACCGGCACGCGCCGGGCGCGCAGCGCGATGCCGACGATCAGCGAGAAAGCCGCGCCGAACAGGATCCCCGTGCCCACCACCAGCGGCACGGACACGCGCGGGAACCCCGGCACGTTGGGCGAGTTGAACAGCACCAGCGCGCCGACGATGAAGGAGCCAACCCCCGCCGCGGTCAGCGCGCCGTGGGTCGGCGCTTTGATATCCAACAGGAAGAGCACGAAGGCCATCACCAGGAAGACGATGCCGAACCAGTTGACCGGCAGCACCCCGATGCCGAACACGGCCAGCGCCACGCAAACCACGCCGATGAACCCGGCCACCCAGCCGCCCGGGCTGGATATTTCGATCAGGATGGCCTGCACGCCGATGCTGAGCA
The DNA here is from genome assembly GCA_029975965.1 of Anaerolinea sp. The sequence continues at coordinate 87,936 of JARKOV010000035.1, forward strand.
GCAGGAAGACCAGGTTGGGGTTGGTGAGCACCTGCAGGAATTGCTCGAGGAAAGTGCTGGGCACCACGACCACCTCGGCGCCGGCGGTGTGCAGGGTGACGATCTCGCCGTCCAGGTCGACGGCGCGCCCGTCGAGCTGGTCGAGCAGGTCGGTCAGGTTGCGGGCAACGATGTCGACCAGGTTCGCCTGCAGCGCTTCCTCAGCCGACACGGCGCGCGCCTCTTCGATCATCGACTCGGCCAGCAGCACGGCCTCTTCGCCGCGGCGTTGAGCCAGACCGCGCGCGCTGGCCTTGATCACTTCTTTGATCTTGCGCTCGGAGGTCGACTCGATGTCTTCGCCTTGCATGCCGACCGGGCTGGCGGCGCCGATGGTCGTTTCGGGAGCCATCGCGGCTGTGTGACCCGCCAGGGTGATCAGGGTGCCCGCCGAAGCGGCCATCGCCCCGGCCGGGGAGACGTAGACAACCACCGGCAGCGGGCTGGCGCGCAACTGCTGCACCAGGCGGTTCATCGTGTCGGTGCTGCCGCCGGGCGTGTCCAGCTCGACGATCAGCGCCTGCGCGCCGCGCTGCCCGGCAATGTTGGTGGCCCGTTTGAGCGTCTCCTGCCAGATCGGGTTGAGCGGGCCTTCCAGGCGCATCACCACCACCACAGGCGCGTCGCTTTGGGCGCGCGCGCCGGGTTGGGCGGGGAAGAGAAAACCGAGCGCCAGCAGGCCGAGCGCCAGCCAGCGGAACAGGTACCGGTAAGTCATCTGAACCTCCAGCTTTATTATAAGCGACTGGGGGAGGAAAAGAGCGGCAGGTTGTACGCGATTGATCGCAACAGGCCTTTCTTAAAGTCCATGTTCAACCCTGCCCCACACTTTCGCGTACGCCGGGGAGGATTTCCGACACCAAATGTGCGGCGGATTCCTTGTTCATCCTGCTCCGGTAAAAAGGCGGCGGGCATTGAATCCCAATTTACGCTATACTTTAAACAAACCGTTTTCCGGAGGGCAGATGCCGAACCTGATTCCGATCCCGGCGGTGGAGTGGACCGCGCGTTCCTACGCGATTTGGGAGCACGGCTGGTTCTTGCTCACCAGCGGCGATTTCAGCGCCGGAAAATACAACACGATGACCGTTTCGTGGGGCAGTTTTGGCTGCATGTGGGGCAAGCCGTTCGCCCAGGTGGTCGTCCGGCCGCACCGCTACACCTTCGAGTTCATCGAGGCCTACCCGACCTTCACGCTGTGCGCCTTCCCGCGCGCGCATCGCAAGGCGCTCAACCTGCTGGGCGCGAAATCGGGTCGCGAGGGGGACAAGATCGCCGAGTCTGGGCTGACGCCGGTGGCCGCCAGCCTGGTGCCTGCCCCGGCCTTCGCCGAGGCAGAGCTGGTGATCGAGTGTCGCAAGCTCTACTGGCAGGATTTCGACCCAACCCACTTCCTCGACCCGGAATTGATCAAAAATTACCCGCGCCAGGATTACCACCGCACCTATTACGGCGAGATCGTCGCCCTGCGCGGGGTGGCCGCCTACCAGATCGCGGCTGGTTAAAGCCGCCACAGGAGGACCTGCATGTCGATCCTGATCATGGAAGACAGCCTGCGCCTGACCGTCTTCTTTGTCCGCAGCGCGCCCCGCCCCGAGTCGATCTGCCTCTACCTGGAGGAGAGCAGCCTGGACGAAGGAGAGAGGCTGCTGCGCGCGGAGGAGGCCGGGCTGCACCTCACGCCGGGGCAGGCGCGCGCGCTGGCCGACGAGCTGCTCCAGGCACTGCGCGAGCGAGAACGCGAGTTGGACGGCTCGGGAGGTGTTCACCCGCGCGGATCGTTCTCCGACCCCGACCAACCGCTCGAAAAGGAGGCCTGATGACCTTGCGAGACCTCGTCTTGAAAACACGATCCTACCGCCGTTTCCGGCAGGACCAGCCCCTCGCGCGCGAGACGCTGGTCGAGCTGGTGGACCTGGCGCGGCAGGCCGGCAGCGCGGCCAACCGCCAACCGCTGCGCTACATCCTCTCGGTGGAGCCGCAGCGCAACGCCGAGATCTTCGAGTGCCTGGCCTGGGCGGGCTACC
>JARKOV010000037.1 GCA_029975965.1 Anaerolinea sp.
CTTGCCGTCATCCCCCTCGATCTTCGCGCCCACCGTCATCTTGCCAAAGGCGCGGAACCAGCCATCGTGGAACTCGTGCACCAGGGCGTCGAGCGTGGTTGGGGTGGTTTCCTTCAGGTTCAGTTCGCGGGTCAACATTTCGATATCCGCCGGTTCGATATCGCTTTCCGCAATTTCCAGGTTGAAATCGGGGGAGGAACCGCGGATCGTTGCCCCGCGCCCCAACCCGACCACGCGCACGCGGGCGGGGAACTTGCTGCGCAAACCGACGATGCGGGTGTTGGTATCGGAGGCGGTATCATCGAAGCCGTACTCGTTGTGCATATCGAAGATCAGAGCGGAGGATTGGTTATCGTGGATGATCCCAGCCAGGATAATGCGGGTCAGGAAAGATTTGCCAGTGCCGGTAGCGCCAAAGATGCCTGAGGAGCGCTGCACCAGTTTTCTTAAGTCGATGCACACCGGGTGTCCCTGCTCGCGGGTGACGCCGATGCGGAAATAGCCAGGCTTATCTTCGCTGCCGAAGATCTCCGCCACGTCGCCAGGCTGCGCCAGGCGCACTTCGGCGTGGTGGGCGGGGATGGTCTTGACCGGCAGGGGATGCGGGTCTTCGGCGTGCGCGGCGCGCCAGGCTGGATAACTTGGGGAAGCAGGATCGGGTCCGCGCTCCAGCATCAAGGCGGGCAGGACTTCCAGGTTGGTGTAGAGCGTTTGCCCGTGGAGCAGGCGTGCCAGCCCCTCCGGCAGGCGGGTTTCGCTCTGCTCATCGGCGAAGCGCGGGTCGGTCGAGCCAAGCTCGAGATCGGTTACCAGCCCGTAAAACTGCCATTCACCCGATTCGATCACCACGAAACTGCCTTCCTGCACTTGCTGGGCAGGCAGGGTCAGGCGCACGCGCAGGTTGGTCTTCAAGCCCCCGCCGACGACGTAACCGATGACCTGGGGTTGGTTCGTTGCCGCAGGTTGCGGAGCGCGCCCGGGGTTCAAGGGATGGATTGCAGCCATAGCCAGCCTCTTAATCGTTTGGGTCAGTCCAGCCAGCCGGTCATTTGCGCCAGCAGGCGGGTGTAGGCAACAAAGTTTTGCCAGGAGATATCCGGCGGAACGCCGTGATCGCAGCCGGGCAGGTAGCCGCCCTCTTCCAGCAGAGGTGGAATCACCCGCTCCAGCTCGGCGCGCATCACGTCGCCGCCCTTTGCCAGGGCGCGCTTATCGATCCCGCCGCCGTATGCCATCTGCCGCCCGTACTGCCTGCGGTAGGCGACGATGTCATTGCCCGCTGCCACCTCCACGGGCCAGTTGGATTGGAAGCCCGCTTCGATCCAGAGCGGCAGCAGTTCGCCAATGTAGCCATCGGAATCGATGGCATAGACGGCGCAGCCGCCCGCCTTGAGGTGCTCGCCCCAGGCTTTCCAGGCAG
>JARKOV010000041.1 GCA_029975965.1 Anaerolinea sp.
CGCACTGCGGCATACAACCTGCAACAGCGAGGTTGCGCGGAAATATCTGCAAGGTGAGGATGTATCGGCAAGCGAAATGGCTGAGATGTTTGCGCAGTGTATCGATGACGCGCCAGTGGTCCAGACAGACAGGCGCACAGATAAGCGCGGGGAATGGCTTAGGCCGTTTGGCAGGAGCACGTATAACTTCTGCCCCAATTGCGGGGCGGACATGCGCGGTACATGAAAAAGGACCGCGCTCCCGCGGCCCAAGGTATAGTATCTCTCGCCAGGCTATTATACCACATTTTGGGAATCGGGGGCAAACGGCATGAATCTATACGACATCCGGGCGCAGCGGGCGCGGGTCAGCCTCCTGCGTGAGCGCATCGAGGCGCTGCAGTCTGACATCGAGCGAATCACGCAGGTGCCCAGGAACATGCCCGGGGGCGCCGGCGCGGGGCATGACGCGCTCTCGGGCAAAGTGGCCAAGCTGGTGGACCTGAAGGCGCAGCTGGCGGATAAGGTGGCGGCGCTGGAGATGGCTGCGCTGGAAGCTGAGAGCCTGTTGGACGGTCTCCCGGAGCAGCAGAGGATGATCGTGTGGCTGCGGTGCGTGGAGGGGCTGAGCTGGCGGCAGGTGGCGCGGAGGGTGCATTACAGTGAGCAGCATTGCCGGCGTATCCACAAGGTGGCCGTGGAAAAGATGAGCGTAAATGAGCGTTAATTCCGTGGTATTAAGGTACCGTGAAAAATACTCGCTGGCGGTCTCACGGGACGGCCAGACAATAGATTAATCGAGCCTCTGGCATAAGCCTCCGCACAATCCGCGGAGCGCCGACACCAGGGGCTTTTGCTTTGGGAGGCGGAACATGAAGATACCGGACAAAGTGAAGATCGGCTGGCGGGAGTATAGGATCGAGCAGGGCGAGCACCGCGCCGCTGATAACGGTGGCGACTTGTACGGCGAGATTCAATACGAGCAAGGCCGGATTTATATCTACGACAAGCAGACCGATGAAAATAAGGCTGTGTCGTTGCTCCACGAGATTGTCCATGGGATTT
>JARKOV010000042.1 GCA_029975965.1 Anaerolinea sp.
TCCCCGCCGCGGAGATTGCCGCCATCCGTACCTGGTCGCGCGGGGAGTAACCCCGTCTGACCATAGCGCCAGCCGTTGACCCGGATTGTTAACGGCTTGTGCTTTAGATTTTCCCCCTTATACTGGCGCCATCTTGTCGGAGTGCTGACCGTCGAACGACGCGAAGCTGAGACCGTTAATTCGGGATCCGTGGAACCTGATCAGGTTAAAACCTGCGAAGGGAACAAGGGTAACTTGCGGGTTACCGCGCCGGGGGAGGAACAAGCCTCTTCCGCTCATCGAAGGGATCACCCTTGATGGGTCAGGGCGCACAGGAGGGAGTCTGTCCCGTCCGGTTGTCCAGCGCGTGGGGCGCCTTGCCCACAACGTGCAGAGAGCGGAAAGCGGCAGAACAGCAGAGCGGAGATCCATCCCGCGCGCACTCCCTCCTGAGATAAACACCCCGCCGCAAGTTCATCTTCTCCTCGAACTCCAGACAAGCAAACACCCATAACTTCAACCAGTTAATGTGAGTTTTGCTATGTCTACCAATGTTTCTGATACCACCAAATCCAGCCGCCGCGAGCAGCGCTCCAGCGCTCAGGCCTTTATCGACAGCCTCAAGGGGATGGCTCACCCCAACTCCCGCCGCATCTTTATCGAAGGCTCCCGCGCCGATATCCGGGTGCCCCTGCGTGAAATCCAGCTGGCTGACACCTTCGTCGGCGGCACCAAGGACGATCCCCGGTTCGAGCCCAACGAGCCGGTGCCGGTCTACGACACCTCGGGCCGTTACGGGGAGGGGGGGGTTGCCATCGACGTGCGCCGCGGCCTGCCGCGCTTGCGGGAGAACTGGGTGCTGGAGCGGGATGATACCGATGAGTTGCCGGGGCTCAGCTCCACCTTCACTCAGGAGCGGCTGGCCGACGAGGGGCTGGATCACCTGCGCTTCGAGCACTTGCCAAAGCCGCGCCGCGCCAAGCCGGGTCGCCGGGTCACCCAGCTGCACTATGCCCGCGCCGGGATCGTTACTCCCGAGATGGAATTTATCGCCATTCGCGAGAACATGGGCCGCGAGCGGGTGCGCTCCGAGCTGTTGCGCACCCAGCATCCGGGCCGCGATTTCGGTGCCCGTTTGCCCCAGAACATCACCCCCGAATTCGTGCGTGATGAGGTGGCCGCCGGTCGCGCCATCATCCCCAGCAACATCAACCACCCGGAAGCGGAGCCGATGATCATCGGCCGCAATTTTCTGGTGAAGATCAACGCCAACATTGGCAACTCGGCAGTCACCTCCAGCATCGAAGAGGAGGTGGAGAAGCTGGTCTGGTCGACCCGCTGGGGCGCCGACACCGTGATGGATCTCTCCACCGGCCGCTACATCCACGAGACCCGCGAGTGGATCCTGCGCAACAGCCCGGTGCCCATCGGTACCGTGCCCATCTATCAGGCGCTGGAAAAGACCAACGGCATCGCCGAAGAGCTCACCTGGGAGCTGTTCCGCGACACCCTGCTCGAACAAGCCGAGCAGGGGGTGGACTA
>JARKOV010000053.1 GCA_029975965.1 Anaerolinea sp.
TGGGGAGCGACTTACCTGTAACCTTGATCGACTGTGCTCCCGATACAGTTTCAATCCACGCCCCCCGTGTGGGGAGCGACTCTGCGCCTCTTCCCCGGAGCTTAACATCAGCGGGTTTCAATCCACGCCCCCCGTGTGGGGAGCGACCTGGTTGTAGATCATCTCCGCCGTCAAGGCGCGGTTTCAATCCACGCCCCCCGTGTGGGGAGCGACGTTTATCTAAAGACGCACAAGGGTCTGGTGCGAAAGGTTTCAATCCACGCCCCCCGTGTGGGGAGCGACCGCAACATCTGGCGTTGCTTTCCCAATGACAGCCAGATATTGCCTCTCGTTCACAAGAGTGTGCTACATCTGCAGCCTTCTTTGTAATTTATCCTAAGATATTCGGTTATTAAGGTGCAAATAAGCTGCGAACCTCCCAGGGATTCCCTGTGAGCATAGGGTTCGCAACTCAGGCAATCAATGTCCCTGTCAAGTCCATCGGTTTTTTTGCGCCCACGTGCTCCACCCGCCCGCGCCACTCGTCCCCCAGGTAGTAGAAGCGTAAGCTGTCTTTCTCTTTGTCGATTATGTTTTCCAGGTTGGCTTGCAACTGGCGCATCAGCGCCGGATCGATAAGACACTCGAAAACCGACTCTTGCACACGCTGACCATAATTCTGGCAGGCTTTTGCCACCTTACGCAAGCGTTTCTTGCCGCCTTCCGATTCGGTACATACGTCGTATGTGATCAGCACTAGCATGTTTATCTCCTAATTCCAAAAAAACGGAGGGTAGGCGTCCAGATCGCCGCGCAGATACCGCGCGAGTAGCATGGCCTGCACGTGCACAACCAGGCCAAATGGAATGCGTTCGTTCAGGTACGGGTGGACGATCTCCTCTTTCTTGCGCTCCTGCCAGGCACTCAACACAACCTTGCGCGTTTCATCGTCCATGAGGATGCCGCCGCTTTCTTTTTGCGTGAATCCCTTGCCGCTTACCTGCTTGCGGTTGACCAGCGAGAGCGCCAGGCGATCGGCAAACACCGGGCGCAGCTCTTCCATCAAGTCCAATGCCAAAGAAGGACGCCCGGGACGGTCAGTGTGCAGGAAGCCCACATAGGGGTCCAAACCGACCGCCTCTAGCGCCGAGACGGTTTCATTGGTCAGCACTGTATAGAGGAAGGAAAGGAGCGAGTTCATATTGTCCAGCGGCGGCCGACGCGAGCGTTCTACAAAGGCAAAGTCTTCCCGTTGCTGCAAGATCAGGTGATCGAAAACGCTGAAGTAGATCTTCGCCGCGCTCCCCTCAAAGGCCATCAGCTCGCCATTGGTGTTACACGCCGGGATCGCTCCGAGAGTTTGCTTATGGAAATTGGAGGCTTTGGTCAATGCTTCGACATCCACCAGCATGGCGTGGTCGCGTAGAGCGCGCTCGAGCACTTTCCGGCAGTTGAAGATCTTACCCAACAAGAAGGAAGCCGCGACGGGCACGCTTTGCACCTCATTTTCTGAGACTTGATACTGCCGCTTGCGCAGCAGTACGTTTCCCTTCACCCGCCCCGACACGCGGGCCAGGAAGCGTCCGTTGGGCGAGAGGAAGCACAGCCCCACGTTGCGCTCGGAGCAGGCGCCCATCAACGCCGGGCTGACCCCCAGGTAGTTGAAGCAGACGATGTTCTCGAGGTTGTGCAACGGCAGGCGGGTGGCGGACTGCTCCTCCTTTTTGATCACCACGTTCTCGCCATCCAGCGAAAGGTAGGCGTCGGGCGAGGTGATGTAGAGTACATTGGCGAGTTGCTTCATGTGCCTTCTTTCTCGATCGTCTGGCGAATGTACTGAGAGGCGGGCAACGTTTTCTCCTGCAATCCAGGCAGGCAAATGTCGGCCAACGAGCAGGAGCGGCAGGCTTTCGAGGTCTTCACGCGCGGGGTATAACCGCGTTGGTAGTAAGCGTGCATTTCGTCGGACATCTTCTCCACCAGCGCGCGCAAGTCGGACGAGAGAAGGATTTCCTCTCGGTGGCGCGTCTCGCCGTAATACAGGTAGCCGCGCGGGATAGTCACGGCGAGCATTTCTTCCAGGCAGATGGCCTGCGAGCAAAGCTGAGCCTCGTCACAGGGTTCCTTCTTGGGCTTGCCACGCTTGTATTCCACCGGGGCGGGCAGGTAACGCCCCTGCCGCCCCGGCAGTTCCACGCCCTGAGGTGATTCGGTGAACTCCACCACGTCGCACACACCGGCCAGTCCCAGCCGGTATGAAGCCACCGGCACAGAGCGGGCAATGATCACGCCGCTGCGGATTTCGGTGAAGAAGGGATCGTCCACCCGCTTGTGCAGCAGCCTGCCCTCCACGGTGAGCAGGTTTTCCTGCCACTGGCGCTCGACATGGATGAGCGCCCACTGCCGGCGGCAAAAGAGGAAGTGCTGGATGCCGGAGAGGGGCAGGAGTTCGTCGAGGCTGTATTCGGATTTCACAATGCTTCGATCATCTCCACGCCATCTGGCGTTGTGCCAATCACCTTAACAGCGTAATCGTCGAACTTGCGTGGGGCGATCACGCCTTCGAGCCTTTCGACCTGAACCATATCGAAGAGCTGGTGCGACGGCGCGTTGCCCAGGTCGCTTTGATGTTTGAAGATGAAGAGCTTGCGCGCGGCCATTTTTCCACGCGCCGCGGAATGGTCGTGTTCGAACATATTGATCAGCGCATCCCAGAGGAGTTTCAGATCATCCTCCGAGAAGCCGGTTCCCTTGATGGAGTCGTTGGCGAGTTTCGCCGAGACGTAGCCCTCGGCACGATACAGGCCGTAGGGGACGATGTGCTTGCGACCCATCGTTCGTTCCTTGTCGGCTTCTTCCTCACGGGTGACGGTCTGGCGGGTGATGGTCACTTCCTGTTGAATGATAGGGTCTATGCTGCGTGAAAAGTTGATTTGCACTGGCCCGCGCACCTGCCCACAATTATCTCCGGTGCTCATCACTGCGCCGAATGTGCGCACATCGAAGAAATTGGCGCACATCCAGGCGCGGGCTTCGTTGACCTTGTCAAGCCCAGCCTTTTTACCAGGTTCCGCACCTATTGCGATGTAGGCTTCTTTGTGATTCGAGTTCAAAGGCGTGCCTTCTTTGACGTAAATGCGATAACCGGGCTTGTCGCCCTGCAACATCTCCACGTAGTTGCGGATTTTACGCTTGAGGCAGACGTCGGTCACGATCCCGTAGCCGGTCTCCGGGTCGATGCGCGGCATGTTTCCGGCATCCGGGTCGCCATTGGGATTGCCGTTCTCGACATCGTACAGCAGGACGAATTCGTAACGATTATGGATAGCTGTAGACATGGTTGGTCCTCCTATTAACAGTCTTAATTTTCGGGTTTGACGTCAGCGTTTCTGGGGCTGTTCTTCACGTAAAAATCTGCACGCTGGTGGTAGTAGCCGAGGATGAAAATCCCCTGTTCATCCAATGTCAGGCGGGCAGGGAAGGGTTTGGCTTCGAGCAATTCCAGCGTCTCCTGGATTTTTCGATCCAAATTGTGACCGTATTCTGCCTTGGCGGTATGGTGATGGGCAAGCCTCAACAACGTCGGGAACGTGCTGGCAGGCGTGGCGCAGGCCGAGGTAAAATAGCGGTCCTTGATGCTGGCATTCACTTCACCGATGGCTTCTCTTTGTGCCTTTTCCAGCCAGGCGAACAGGCGCCCCAGCACGTAAGCTGGATGAGTGTAGGATTCGTTGAGTGACATTTGCAATACCTCCTGATAGGGATGGTGAGCCCGGCGGCGATATTTCCGCAGCAGGTGCGCCTTGATGAACGCGGCGCGCGTGTAGTTGATCTTCCGACTCCTGCCCTCCTCGTCGCTGTCGTGCCGGATGCGGTTGACGATGGCAGCAAACAGGCCTTCGGGGTAGGGCGCGCCGGTGAGAATGGAGCGCATGAACGCGCCGCCTAACAGCCCCCACGACGATTTCAGTTCGTCCTCCCTTCGCGTGACCTTGGGGGAGACGCACTCCGCCAGGATGCGGTATGGGGAAAGGAAATCTGGCTGGTTAGAGAATTCTTTTTGTATCCTCAAGTCCGCGTAATGCAGCATAATGCGCTCGACGAACTTGCCAAACGGCTCTGTGAGGAAGAAGCGCACCGCCAGGCGAGCCGCATTGGGGGCTAATCCCAGGACATAGAAGTGGGTGTTGGGATCCAAATCGCGATGCAGGCCAGCGAGATCCACCGCCTGGCCTTTTTGCACTTTCGCGGCCACCTCAGCCATCTGCGCCTCAATGCCCCGGCGTTCCCCCTGGTCATCGGCGGGCACATCTTCCACATAAGCCGGATCGATCAACGCGGCAAACGCGTTGGCATAACCTTTGTTCTCACTCTCCGCCCAATAGACCACGGTGGTGTCGCCGAGGTAAATCTTACGGTTGGGATTCTGGGCAGACAACAGGTAGTTGAGCGCCACGCCATAGCCTGAAGCCACGCGCTGGCTGGTGGGTGAATTGCGTCCCTGCCCTCTGATGCGGTTATAGGACTCGTAGGCGCGCTCGTTGAATCCGACCAGTGAGGCGCCAGTAGGGTTGGCATCGCGCACGCCTTGGATGCTGGGGTGAAGGCGGGCGATCGGTTCAACCTCGCCCGTAACCAGACATTGCATTTTTACAGCTTCTTCGCTGGATTTGAAGTCCTCCCAGACGTGTAGGATTTCCGGGTCTTCGAGGGTGCTTTTGCCTTCCACCCAAAAGATCAGGTTGCCCCCCGCGAGCAGGCTTTCCAGGTTTCGCGCAATCACGGGGTCTTCACGCGCGGATTGCGGCTTGTGATGATCAAGAAACGCGATCACCGCGCGAGCATTGGTACTTTTTGCCTTTGAGAGAAGTTCCCTGTTGTATAGTCGGTATGACTCGAAGCGCTCAAGGGAGTATTCCGGTTTTTCCTTATCTTTTTCCGAGATTCCAAGCACATAAGCCGTGTTATCGCACAAGAAATTTGGGCTCACGCCGGACGATCGTTTAACCTGTTCGGGTACGACCATGCGGCGCGAATTTCGCTCACGTTCCTTCTTGCCGTCGAAGAACCTGGTCACGAAAGGGAAGATGTCGAGTAGTTCTCCCTTGGCGGAGATATTCAATGCAAAACTGACGTTGGCTGCGCTGTATCCGGGCGGTGATATCTCTGCCTCAGGATCCTTGAGCAGGATTTCATAGTAACGGTAGAGCGATTGCAAGATCATCGGCGCACCTCCACCTTGGTCAGGTCGATCACGCCATCGAGCATCTCCGCTTTGAAGAATTTCGGCTGAATGTCGCGCGGATTGGAGAAATCCAGGTCATAGAGCATCCAGCCCAGGTCGCGCGCGCCCTCCAGCTCGCTCCGGGGGATATCTTTTTTGTCCTCGATGAGCTCCACTTTGGCTGCAAATTCACGGGTGCCCAGACAAGGTTTATGGAAATTCTGACCATTGCGCAGGCGGCGCAAGGCGATATTGTAGTGTTTTTCATCGGTGTCATCTGGGCCGGCTTTGTCGGTCCGCTCAAAGTGCGCTTCGATGACATAGTCGACGTCTTTCAAGACCATCGAGGCGCGTTGCTGGCGGTTATCCACGGCTGAAATGAACAGCGCTTTGTTTCCGCCATTCATCACCTGCAATGCGTTTTCGGTGGAAGCTTTTTCGCTCACCTCATTGCGCCGGATGTTGGTGAACTGAATTTCGCTGAGCACATGGATCTTGTCGATCACCCAACGGATGGCGGGCTTCCAATAGACGGCTTCGAAGATGCCGCGCGCCGCCGAAGGGGTGATCACATCGTAGCTAACCCGCTCCACCTTCATTTCAGGACGGGTGAACAGGGCGTAGGGACCACGCACGCGGATTGTGATTCCGTATCCCATCGGTTAAACCTCCTTTCGTGTATTCCAATCCCGTTAGGCTTAATTGCCGTTGGGGGTCAGCCAATTTAGAAAAAGAGTCCATCTCCGCCAACACTGGCAGGAACGAGCAGCCCTCTGTGTGGATCATAATAATCGCTCGTGTTGCTCAAAACAGCATAAGCATCCGCAACCGTTTCGACCACGCCTTTGCTGCTGAGCGCGTCAAATTCCTGGTCGTAAATGGATACCGTGTAGGGCTGCAGTTTCCGCAGGGTAGATAGTGGGTATTGCGTGGATTTCAATTCGTCGATCAGTCTGTTTGCCTCCTCGTCGAATGGGATGATCAAGGTCTGGGTGATGTCTTCGATAACGCGGAATAACTCCGCGACGGTTGCGAACTTGAAGATGGGTTGATTCCTGCGATCGATCGAAAATTTGTCGAGGATTCTTTGATAATCGAAATCGCGTGGGTCTTTGAGCGTATAAAGCTGCTCGAAATAAGCGTGGATGGCGGGGATGGAAATGGGTGCATGGCTGTGCACGCGCAGGACGCTGCGCGTCACTTCGATCCCCTGGGCAACGTAACGCGGAGCGCGCCTGACCAGTTCCGTGTCGGGCTCGAAGATGAATACCTCACCCATTGCCTGCTTCATGTTGCGGTTGACGCGCCCCGCTGCCTGGTTGATCGAATCCAACCCCGTCAGCGCGCGGTAGCCCACCGGAAAATCCACGTCGATCCCGGCCTCCATCACGGATGTTGATATGACACGGCAAGCCTGGCCATTTTCCAGCCGGTCGCGTATCTCGGCCAGTTTTTGCCTGCGGTGCGCCGGGCACATGAGCGTGGAAAGATGAAACGAGCTTTCACCTCCCAGCTTCTGGAACAGGCCGCTGGCGTGTTTCCGCGTGTTGACGATGCACAACACTTGTTCATGTTCGTGCAGGCGCGCAACCAGATCGTCATCGGTCAGTTTATTCCTCAACTGGCGCACTTCGACCCGTTTGTAAAAATCGAACAGATCCTGCGGGTTGGGGGCGAGTTCTTTGATTTCGGTTCCTTCTGGCAAAAACCTCTCCAGGTTGGGTTGGGTTGCCGTGCAAAAGACGGCGCTGGCTCCATAGTTCGCAACCAGTTCCCACACTGCGCTCATAGCCGGGAGCAGGTAGTCTTTTGGGAACATCTGGGCTTCGTCGAAGATGATCACGCTTTTTGCCAGGTTATGCAGTTTGCGGCAACGTGACGATTTGTTAGCGAACAACGACTCAAAGAACTGCACGTTGGTCGTGACCACGATAGGGATGTCCCAATTTTCCGCCGCCAGTTTGAGCTTGGTGTAAACGCTCCGAGTCTGGTCATCGGCTGCCTCAGTTGCTTCGCGTTTCTTCTTTTCCCAGTCGAAATTCGAATGGTGTTCCAGGACGTTTTCTTCGCCTACGATTTCTTTGAACACACTGGCGTTTTGCTCGATGATCGACGTGAACGGAATGACGTAAATGATGCGTTTCAAACCGTGCGTCGCGGCGTGATGGAGCGCAAACGCAATCGAAGATAGCGTCTTGCCGCCGCCGGTGGGCACGGTCAGCTTGAAAAAGCCGGGCTTTTCTGCGCTATTTTCGATGCAGCCCCGGAGCGTTTCGGTGCGCTTGTGGTTGATGTCGGTCATGGGATTGGCGAACCGGCGCAGGTACCCGTCGAGTCTATCGCGCAAGGCTGCGATGCTCTCGTGTCCGCCGCGCTGCTTTTCCCCCCGCGCGAACCGCTCCGTATCCTGGAAGTCGGCATCCACCAGCGTGGAATAGACCATTCGCGTCAGGAATGCGAAAGAGAAACCCCAGCGACTCTTGTTTGGTCGGATGGTAATCTGGCTGGGCAATGTCACCTGCGCTGGATCGAGCTCGGATTTGTAGTGGCTGTACTCACAAACGTCCGTTTTGAGGCGGGCTACCAGCGTGCCATCTCCGGGTAAATCAGAGGTGTCACCGTAATCGGGTAAACCCGTATGATGCCCAATAATGCAGTAAGCCAGCAGAGACGCCAGGGGCTCTTGCGCAGTGCCTTTGAATAATTGGGAAATTTCCTTCGCACCAGCGGTGGAATGATCGACGCGAACCTTCTTGCCTTCCAGACGTTGTTGAAACTCGTATGAATATTTGCCCAGATCATGGAGCAAAGCGGCGATCTTCGATAATGGCGCAATGCCGGCATCGCGCCCAAAGGCCTCCGCCAACCTGCTCGTTTCGGTCAGGTGGTCTATCAGCTTCTGCCAGTTTTCCTTCCCTTCGCCATCTTTCGTATGGGCATAGAATTCCGGTTTTAGTGTCTCTCCCATTTCTTTTCCTTGCTCATCCCATACACTTCGGTTTGCCGCCTGACTTTTCCCCGTTTGTCGGGCGACTTTGAGAAGATCATACTCCCCCGGAGCAATTTCAAGATAAGTATATTGCCAATCTGCCCCCCGGGCAAGTTGGAAGCGGCTTTTTAAATTCGGACAAATTTGAGCTATTTGCTCCAGCGCAAAAAGGCCTGGCCGCAAATCGAATACGATTAACCTACAACCATTCTCGAAATTAGCCCAGGCGAAGGAGGCGGGTATGAAGTTGTTACGTATTTCCATCATGGTGCTTGGGTTGCTGCTGTTGCTGGCGGCCTGTACCGCTCAGAAAGCCACCCCAACCGCCCAGGTGCAGCCCACGCAAGCCGAAGCGCAGGGACAATCCGGCCTGTACGACCGCGAGCTGGCCATGGCGGCCTTCCAGAAAGGGGGCTGCGGCGCGTGCCATGCCATTCCCGGCGTGCCCGGCGCGATCGGCACCATCGGTCCCGATTTGAGCGAGATCGGCCGGTTAGCCGGCGAAGTGATCAACTCGGATGCTTACACCGGCAAGGCCACCACGGTGGAAGGATTCCTCAGCGAATCCATTCACGACCCTGACATCTACCTGGCCGAGGACTGCGGCGGCAAGCCCTGCGCCAAAGGCCTGATGCCCGCTTCGCTGGCGGACGCCCTCTCCGATAACGAGCTGGGCGCGATCGTCACCTACCTGGCCGGCCTGCCCGGCTCGGCAGCCGCCCAGGGCGATTCGGACTCGGGCGAAACGGTTGAACAACCCGTCGCCGCGGCTGGGCCCGAGCTGACCGAGGAAGAATTCGCCTGGGCCAAGCAAACCTACTTCGAGCGCTGCGCGGGCTGTCACGGCACCCTGCGGAAAGGCGCCACCGGCCCCGGTCTCACCCCCGATCTCACCCTACCCAAGGGCACCGTGGGGCTGGCGGCGATCATCTTCAACGGCACCACCGGCGGCATGCCCGACTGGGGCAAGCAGGGCTTTATGACCCAGGCGCAAACGGAAACGATGGCGAAATACCTGCAGATCGAGCCGCCCATGCCCCCCGAGATGTCGCTGGAACAGATGAAGGCCACCTGGAAGGTTCTCGTCCCGCCCGCGGAGCGCCCGACTGAGCCGGAGACCGACCGCGACTGGCAAAACTACTTCGTCGTCACCCTGCGGGACGCCGGGCAGGTAGCCGTGATCGACGGCGACTCGCACGAGGTGGTCAACCTGGTCGACAGCGGCTACGCCGTGCACATCACCCGCATGTCCGCCACCGGGCGCTACGCCTACGTGATCGGCCGCGACGGCAAGCTGGCCCTGGTCGACCTGTGGATGGAAAAGCCCGACAAGGTCGCCGAGGTGCAACTCTGCTACGACGCCCGCTCGGTCGAGGTGAGCAAGTACAAGGGCGAGGAGGGCGATTTCACCGACAAGTACGCCATCGTCGGCTGTTACTGGCCGCCGCACTTTGTCATGCTGGATGGGCAGACCCTTGAACCGTTCAAGGTGGTCAGCACGCGCAGCTACACCTACGACACCGAAGAATACCACCCCGAGCCGCGCGTGGCCTCGATCCTGGCTTCCCATTTCAAGCCGGAGTGGATCGTCAACATCAAGGAAACCGGGCAGGTCTGGCTGGTCAACTACACCGACCCGGTCAACCCGTCGATCAAGATGATCGAAGCCGAGCGCTTCCTGCACGACGGCGGCTGGGACTCGACCAAGCGCTACTTCATGGTCGCGGCCAACCAATCCAACCGTGTGGCCGTCATCGACGCCCTGGAAGGCAAGCTGGCCGCCCTGGTGGACACCCCCTCCGTGCCTCACCCCGGGCGCGGCGCCAACTGGATCGATCCTGAGCACGGGCCGGTGTGGTCTTCAGCCCACCTGGGCGACCCGGCGGTGGTATCGATCGGCACCGACCCAGAGGGGCACCCCGACAGCGCCTGGCAGGCCGTGCGGGTCACCCCGCTGCCAGGAGCGGGCAGCCTGTTCATCAAGACTCACCCCAACAGCAAGTGGATCTGGGTGGATATGACTCTCAACCCCGACCCGGTCGTGGCACGCACCATCTGCGTGATCGAAAAAGCCAACCCCTCGGAAGTGTACAAGTGCTGGGAAGCCGCCAGTTACGGGCGCGCGGTGCATTTCGAGTACAACCGCCAGGGCGACCAGGTGTGGGTCAGCATCTGGGGCGACGCCGCCAAACCCGGCGAAGTCGGCGAGATCGTGATCTACGACGACGCCACCCTGGAAGAAGTGGCGCGCATCCCCGACCTGGTCACGCCGACCGGCAAGTTCAACGTGTACAACACGGTCAACGACATTTACTAGAGTAAGTCCTGCCACCTGCTAGAAAAACACCCCGCCACGCGAAAGTGGCGGGGTGTGGGTTTTAACCTCATTGCCCGTTTACTTCCCCTGCAGAATCTGGTTGACCTCCTGCAGCTCTTCCGCTGTCAGCGCCCAATCCGCCGCCTGCACGTTCTGCTCCACCTGCTCCAGGCGGGTGGCGCCGCTGATCACCGAGCTGACCTCGGGATGCGCCAGCAGCCAGGCCTGCGCCAGGTCGCCCAGGCTGTGGGCGCGCTCCGCGCTCCACCTCGCCAGCCGGTCGATCAGGGCGTAGTTGGCAGGGGTCATGTACTGCTGGACGTAGGGGCTGGACTCTCCCCGCGAACCGGCCGGGGCCGGTTGCTCGGCTTTGTATTTGCCGGTCAAGAAACCGCCCGCCAGCGGGAAGTAAGGGATCACCCCCACCGACTGGCTGCGGCAGAACGGCAGCATCTCGCTCTCAACCCCGCGCTCGAGCAGGTGGTAATGCACCTGGCTGACCACGAAAGGCGTCCAGCCGTGCACCTCCGCCAGCAGGTTGGCGCGGGCGATCTGCCAGGCAAGGAAGTTGGACGCCCCAATGTAGAGCACTTTCCCGGCACGCACCAGGTCGTCCAGGCCGCGCAGCATCTCCTCGATGGGGGTGGTCGGGTCGAAGTTGTGCACGTAGTACAGGTCGATGCGGTCCGTTTGCAGCCGGCGCAGGCTGGCTTCGACCGCCTCGACCAGGTGGTAGCGCGAAGCGCCCCAATCGTTCGGCCCCTCGCCGGTCTTGTTGAAGTACTTGGTAGCAACCACGAAGCGGTTGCGCCGGCCCTTCAAAGCCACCCCGATCGTCTCTTCCGAGCGCCCGCCGGTGTACACGTCGGCGCTGTCCAGGAAGTTGATCCCCAGGTCAACGGCGGCGTCGATAACCCGGTTGACCTCCTCTTGCGGCATGCGCTCGTAGCCGAAGCGGTTGGTTCCCAGCCCAACCACCGACACGCGCGCGCCCGATTTTCCCATCTGGCGGTATTGCATCCGAATCTCTCCTTTTGATCGCTGTTCCCAGGCAGTTCCGGGATAACCTCGCTGAGCCACCCATTATAAGATAATTCTTCTCTGAATGTAACGGATGGTCAGTCAGACTGAATTTGATGGGTTATTTTGGGGGGGAAGCCCCAAAACAACCCAAGAAATTACATTTGACACAGCACGAATACTCATCTTAAAAAAGGAGGTTTTGAGATAACTCCCACTCAGCCAGGGGTGAAAGAGGCTCGCCGCGCCCTACGCCAGGTTTCCTGCGCCCCCTATCTGGCGCTCAGTTGGAACACGAGCGTTGCGTAGGGGGCGATTTCCGCCACGGGGGCATACCCTTCGATGTGGCCGCCTGCCTCGACTGTCAGAGGACTCGCTGCCGCTTCGCCCATCACGGTCACCGGAAAATATTCCCCTTTCGGCAGGGCGCTGGCGACCAGCGACAGCCGTTCATCGCGGATGGGCGCGCCGGTCAGGTTGACCAGCGCCAGCAGCGCCTCACCGGAACCACTGCGCAGGCAGGCGAACACGCCCGGGTGGGTGGTCGAAAGCAGGAACATTCCCCCGCCGCGCAGCGCCGGATGCGCGCTGCGCAGGGCGATCCAGGAGCGGTAATGCGCCAGCAGCGA
>JARKOV010000054.1 GCA_029975965.1 Anaerolinea sp.
GTGGCGCGCGCCTTCAAGGAAGCGGGCAACCGGGTCATCGCCGTGCTGGGCGCCAAGACCCGCAAGCTCCTCATCTGCGAAGACATGCTGAAAGCGGTGTGCGACGAAGTCTACGTCGCCACCAACGACGGCAGCTACGGCAAACAGGGGCTGGTCTCCGACGTGCTGCAGGGCCTTTTGGATGAAGGGGAAGACATCAGGCTCATCTTTCCCGTGGGACCTCCCATCATGATGAAAGTCATCTCCCGGATGACCCTGCCCTTGAAGATAAAGACCGTGGTCTCCCTGAACTCGGTGATGGTGGACGGCACCGGCATGTGCGGCTCGTGCCGGGTCACGGTAGCGGGGAAAACCCGGTTCGTCTGCTCCGAAGGGATAGACTTCGACGGCCACGAAGTGGACTGGGACGAAATGATGTCGCGGCAGAAGATGTACGGCAGGCAGGAGGCCGAAGCCCTGGCCCACTACCACGAACACGGCGCATGCCTGGGAGGGGAGCGATGAAAGAACTGACCATAGCCGAACGCTGCGCCATACCCCGCCACCCCATGCCCCACCAGGACCCGCTGGAGCGCATCCGCAACTTCAACGAAGTGGCCGTGGGCTGGGACAGGGACACCGCGGTGGAGGAAGCCAGACGCTGCCTGTTGTGCAAGAACCCCCAGTGCGTGGTCAACTGCCCCGCCGAAATAGACATCCCCGGCTTCATCAAAAAGATAGCCGAGGGCCATTTCCTGGAAGCGGCGCGCATCCTCAGGGCCAGTTCCGCCTTGCCCGCCGTGTGCGGCAGGGTCTGTCCCCAGGAGACCCAGTGCGAACTCACCTGCGTCATGGGCAGGAAATACGAGCCGGTAGCCATCGGCCGCCTGGAGCGGTTCGCCAGCGACTACGCCCTGTTCGAGGAAGAACTGCCGGTACCGGAGCCCGCCCCCCCCACGGGGAAACGGGTAGCCGTGGTGGGCGCCGGACCGGCCGGCATCACCGTGGCCGGCGACCTCATCAAGATGGGGCACGACGTGACGCTGTTCGAGGCCCTGCACCAGCCGGGCGGGGTTCTGGTGTACGGTATCCCGGAATTCCGTCTTCCCAAGGAGATCGTGCGTCTCGAACTGGACGTCATCGAGAAACTGGGGGTCAAGCTGGTCACCAACTTCGTGGTGGGCCGCACGGCAACGGTGGACGAACTGCTGGAGGAATACGACGCCGTATTCCTCGGCAACGGCGCGGGAGCGCCCAGCTTCCTCAACATCCCGGGCGAGAACCTGAACGGGGTCTACTCGGCCAGCGAATACCTGACCCGCTGCAACCTGATGAAGGCGTACCAGTTCCCGACCCACACCACCCCGGTCGCCAAGGGGAAGAAGGTGGCGGTGCTGGGCGGGGGCAACGTGGCCATGGACGCGGTGCGCATGTCCCTGCGGCTGGGGGCCGACGAAGGGCACATCCTCTACCGCCGCAGCCGCACGGAGATGCCTGCCCGCATCGAAGAGATCGAGAACGCCGAGGAAGAAGGGGTGAAGTTCAACTACCTGGTCAACCCGGTGCGCTTCATCGGCAACGACACCAACTGGGTCACCGGGGTGGAATGCCTGCGCATGGA
>JARKOV010000057.1 GCA_029975965.1 Anaerolinea sp.
GCACCACTCGACCACACTGACCACCTACACCCGCCGCACCATCGACCCCTACGGCAACCAGATCGGCCCGACCATGGGCGGTGAGTGGCCCAACACCCGCGGCTACCTCAACCTCCCCACATCTACCTACACCGGCATCACGGACGTCGGAGCACGCAAATACGACACCGAAACCGGCCGATTCACCTCCGTCGACCCCATCCTCGTACCAACAGACCCATCCAGCCACAACGGCTACAGCTACACCAGCGCCGACCCCATCAACCAAACCGACCCCACCGGACTAGACGGAACCGGAATCCGGTTTCCGCCTGCCTCTCCCAAAGTGTTCTCCTGGAAACCGAGCGCTCCGGCAGCCGCACCCGTGCAAACATCGCCAGCGACCGCGAGTGCTTGGGATGGCACATTCACCCAGGACTGGACCTATACCCCCTACACCGGCGGCTGGACACACAATGACTGGGTCGGGCTCGCGGGAGTGAGCGCAGCCTTTATTCCGCAAAAGACACCGACCCTTGACCCCTTCAGTCTGATTGTCGGAGATCGCCTCTACAACCAGTACATTGCCTGGCTCCAGGCACACGGAATCGACACTGAAAGTGACGAGTTCAAAGCCGGGACCTGGATGGGCATGGTGTTAGGCATCGTGATTCCTATTCCGGCAGGCAAAGCAGGAGCAGCAGCAGAGGCAGCCTCGAAAGCCGGCAAAGCATCCGGCAAGATCGGTGACGCCGTCAAGAAAGCCTTCACCGGACTCGGGAAAGGAACAGGAAAAGGCAGCGGAAAAGGCGCCGCGGCCGCTGAAGGAACAGCAGCAGACGTCGCCGAAGCAGGTGCACGCTACTGCTCATTCACCGGCACCACACTCGTGCTCATGGGTGACGGCACCAAGAAACCCATCCAAGACATCCAGCCCGGCGACCAGGTCATAGCCACCAACCCGGAAACCGGCGAACAAGAAACTAAGACCGTCACCCACACCCACGTCCACAACGACACCGTCACCGACCTGGTCATCGACGGTGAAACCATCACCACCACCGAAGACCACCCCTTCTGGTCAGTCACCGACCACCAATACGAACCCGCCAACCAGTTAGCCCCCGGT
>JARKOV010000076.1 GCA_029975965.1 Anaerolinea sp.
CCGCACACCGGCGCGAGCACCGTGCCCGCCGCGCGCAGGGTCAACTCTTCGTAACGCGCCAGGTCCAGGCTTGCCAAAGCCGGGCGGGAGGGTAAATCCCAGGCCCACACGCCGGGTGAGCCGCGCGTCAGCAGGTAGCGCACGCGCAATCCCGGTTTCATGGTCTTGCCCGCCGCCTGCAATTGCACCACAGCCCGCGCCACCGGCGAGCGGGCGCGGTATTCGGCGAACTCCCGGCCCATCTTCTGCGCCAGCAACAGGTCTTGCAGAGGCACTCGCCCGCGGCGCAGCCGGTTCAGCCTGGATCTCAGCACCCGCAGGGCCGCCGGAAGGCCGTCCAACGGGTCAACGTGTTGCGCCAGCGCTTCCAGCACCGCAAGCTGCGTCTCGGCGATAAAAGGTGCGGTATCCCGCCGGCGCGCCTCGATCCCGCGCACCTTCACCGAACCATCCTGGAATACACCAAAATAGCGGTTGGCGGCGGCGCGGCGCGCGTTCATCCGGGAGGGTAAAAAAGCTACCCAACGGTACACACCGTCCAACCCTACCGGCAGGCCGCTGCGCAGGAAGATTTGCTCCAGCACCGGCTTGAAATCCGGCTTGAAGCCCGGCGCCTCGTTCTTGACCCACAGCCCGTCCACATACATCTGGATCACCTCGTACCCCAGGTCTTCGACCACCTCTTTGGCCGCAAGCAGCGCTTCGCGGCCGTATGCCGTGACGGCCTGGTGTGCCTCGATGCGCCCAAAGCGCGCGTTTCGATAGCCCAGGTAGCCGAAGCAGGTCACCAACAGCCACTTGAGCGCCGAAGCCCGCTTTTTGTTGAGCTTATATTCCAGCGTATCGGGGGAAAGCGCAGCCAGGCGCTCTTTGAGCGCCACCCGCCGGAAGAGCAGCGGCGCCAGCGCCTGCGGCACCAGCCCCGGCTGGCTGCGATCGATCCACAAGTCCAGCTCCGGCACCTGTTCTGCCCCCGGGCGCGGCGTGGCGCTCACCGTCTCTGGCGAGATGTTGTAGTTGACCATGATCGCCGGGTACATCGAGACGAAATCCAGCCCGCCCACGTTGCGGTGCAAGCCGACCTGCGGTTGGTAGACCAGCCCGCCCTGGTCCGCGGTGAACAGGTCCAGCGCCGGGCGCATCTCCTCGGCCTGCTGCTTCTGCCAGGGCACCAGCACGCCCAGCCGCAGGGCGGTCAGCATCTGCACCGAAGAGATGCCCGTGCCGGGTGAAACGCGCGCCGCAGTTTGCACCGGCAGGCAGGTCACCCGCGCCAGCTCCAGTACGCCCTCCAGGTCGTAATCGTCCCACAGCATGGCGTTGTGCCGGTCAATGTGCCACCTCCCGGCCAGCAACACCTGCTCGCCGCGGTAGACCAACTGCCCATACGAGAAGTACCAGCGCTCCTTGCGGCGCGCCAGCCGGCCATGCCGGTCGCGGTTCAGCGGCAGGGGCACACCCCACTGCTCGCTCAGGTCGAGCAGCCAGGGCAACAGCCAGGTGTCGCCGCGGGCTGCCAGCAGCAGGTCGGGATCGTGGCGCAGCAACAATGCCCGCAGGTTGGTCAGCAACGCGCGCTGCGGCTCCAGCGCCAGGCGATGCTCCTCCGCGCCGGTGCGCACCAGCAGGAAACGCGGCTCGGCGTGCGCCGGGTCGACGTCCGGCTCCAACGAGAGCGAGCGCAGCGGCATGGGCGCGCGCTCCAAATCCCACGGTGAATCGAGCGCCTCTGCCTGCAAAATGCGCCCGCCGGCGTCAACCTCCAGGCTGCAACGCGCCAGCGGGAACAGACCGGTGCGCGCCGCGTAGCGAATAGAGAGCTGCAGGTCAACGTCACCGTAGCCCAGGTCGTGAAAAGCCCGCTCCAGGGGGCGAAACACGCGCGGTACGTCTGCGGGGCGCGGCACCTCCACCGCCGCCACCGGCACGTCTTTTCCGGCAAAAACGTCGCGCCGTTCTTCGCGCCTGACCCGCGCTTGCGGAAAGCGCGCGCCTAAAAAGGCTTCCACATCCTTCAGCCGCGACTCCGGCCCGGATGCGTAAAAGGTCACCGGGAAAGCCTGGCGCAAGCGGCGGCGCTGGCCATCGTCGCCGAGCAGCCACACCACCAGCCCGTCCAACGGGTCGTCGTAGACATCCATCAGCCAACCGTTAAGCAGCATCTGCCACCTCACCGGGCGCGCTCGCGTCATGCCTCCAGCATTTCACGCAAGCGCACCACCTCTTTGTGCTCTTCGAGCAACATGCACAGCAAAAAAATCTCGAACGGCAGCGCGCTGCCCGCGTAGGCAGCCGCCGCGAGGTGCTTCTGCGCCGAATCGAGCAGCTCGTCCAGCGCCAACTGGTCGGTGCGGCGCAGCGCGCGGCGGAAACGCCGCAGCGCATCCTCCTCCTGCAAAAAAACCTGCGTAATCGACGGCAAAGTCCGGCCCATCGGTTGCCCCCTTCAGGCTTGAAACAACGGTGGCTGCTGCGGACCCGCCGGCGGCAGGTGATCCAGCCGCCAGATTCGCCCCGCCGCCCGCTCCACCAGCGCGATGAATTCGCCGATCTCCTCCGGCACCACCGTCCGGGCGCGCACCCACACACCCACCGGACCACCGGCGGTCATCTTGCTCAGGCGCTTCAGGCATTCCTTGAGCAGGCGACGCCGTTCCGCGACGGCTACGTTCTGGTCGGCGAAGGTCGAGAGGAAATCCAGCGCCAGCAGCGGCGCGCCGCCCCGCGGCTGCCCTTCCAGCTCCGCCAGCAGCGTGGCCATCTGGTAGCAGGTGAACACCCGCGCCAGGCGGACGCGCGCCATCGCCTGCGCATACGCCGGCGTCTGGCGGTGCAGCGCGCGCACCACGTGATAGGCGTTGAACGTATTTCCGCCATCCACTACCTCCAATGCCCCTTGCAGGGCCAGGCGCGCCACCAGGTCGAACACAGCCTGACCCCCGACATAAGGGGTGATTACCAACAAGATTTGCCCGGCATCGGGCGCTGGGATGATTTGCATACCTACAGGATAGGCGCGCCAGGGGCGCGGGGGCATCCCACCTGGAGGGGAAAGATGGTTGAAGAAAGGGGTAACCCGCAGGGGGGAGGGAGGATTTTGCGGCAAAGCACGGGTCAGCGCCAGGCGCTGAAATCCCAGTCGCTCAAGGCTTCACGCAACTGGGCGCGGCTGCGCAGGCGGAACTTGCCCAGCAGGTTGCGCACATGCGTCTTGACGGTCTCCGGAGAGAGGCGCAGCCGGCCGGCAATTTCTTTATTGGTGTAGTTCAGGCAGATCAGCGCAGCCACCTCCTGCTCGCGTGGCGAGAGCATGCGCCAGCGCGCCAGGTTCAACTCGGCATGATGACGCTCTGCCAGCGCGCCCATCAACAGGTCTGCCGCCAGCTCCTCCGCCGGGCGCTGTTCTACATCCGCCAGGATGTGCAGCAGCTCGTCGTAGGGCTCCTCCAGTTCAAAGCGCAGCGAATCGTTACCCGGCAAAAAACCCAGCCAGCGCAACAAATGTTCGAAAAAGGGCACGGCGACCTCACAGATGGACTCTACCTATCATTATAATAGTATTTTTGTTCTATGAATATATGGAAAATGCGGTTCATTGTTATAATTCCCCCATGCGCACATCGCACCTTTACGTGGCTGTCTTCTTTTCCGGCTTGACCACCCTGGCCGCCGAGCTGGCCGCCTCGCGCCTGCTCGAAAACCACTTCGGCACCAGCAATTTAATCTACGCTTCGATCATCGGCTTGATCCTGATCTACCTCACCGCCGGCTATTTCGTCGGCGGGCGCTGGGCCGACCGCTCGCCTGATCCGCGCACCTTCCTCACCATCCTGGCCTGGGGCGCCTTCACCATCGGCCTGGTGCCGCTCGCCTCTCGACCGGTGCTGCGCCTGGCGGCGAACGCCTTCGACCAGTTGCAAATGGGCGCATTGATCGGCTCCTTCAGCGTGGTGATGGTGCTGTTCGTCGTCCCCATCACCCTGCTGGGCACCGCTTCGCCCTTCGCGATCCGCCTGGCGATCCAAAATCCGGCGGATGCGGCGCGCGCAGGCAGTATCTCCGGGCGGATCTACGCCATCTCGACCCTCGGATCGTTCATCGGCACCTTCCTGCCCGGTTTGCTGCTCATCCCGACCATCGGCACCTACCGCGCCTTCCTGGCCGTCAGCGCTTTGCTGCTCCTGGTGGCGCTCGGCCTGCTTGGGCGTGTCTGCGGATGGAAGGCCGCTGCCAGGCTGGCCTGGATGCCGCTGGTGATCGTCGTGCTGGGCGTGCTGGGCGTGCGCGGATTTGACAAGGCCACCCCCGGCCTGGTGTACGAGACCGAATCCTCGTACAACTACATCCAGGTGTTGCAAGATGGCGATTTCCGCTACCTGCGCCTCAACGAAGGCCAGGGGATCCACTCGATCTACCATCCCAGCCAGCTCCTCTACGCCGGCCCCTGGGAACAGGTGCTCGCCGCGCCATACTTCAACCCGGCCCCCTACGACCCCGCCGACCTGCGCAGCATGGCGATCATCGGCCTGGCCGCCGGGACGACCGCCCGCCAGGCGTCGGCCGCATACGGCGCGCTGAGCATCGACGGCTACGAGATCGACCCGAAGATCGTCGCTGTCGGGCGCGACTACTTCGCCATGGATATGCCCAACCTCAACGTGATCGTCCAGGACGGGCGTTATGGGCTGGCGCACAGCCCACGCCGCTACCAGGTGATCAGCGTGGACGCATACCGCCCGCCCTACATCCCGTGGCACCTGACCACGCGCGAGTTTTTCCTCGAGGTGCGCGATCACCTCACCGAAGATGGCGTGGTCACCATCAACGTCGGGCGAGCGCCGGGCGATCGCCGCCTGATCGAGTCGTTCAGCGCCACGCTGCAGACCATTTACGCCAGCGTGTATGTCGTCGACCTGCCCGGCACGTTCAACTCGATCCTGTACGCCACCGTCCAACCTGCCGACCTGGCCAACCTGGACGCCAACCTGGTGTACCTCACCCAGCGCGGCGATGTCAGCCCGCTCATCCTCTACCCCTTGAAGGTGGTGGTGGACAACCTCCAGCCGGCTCCGCCCGGCGGGCAGGTCTTCACCGACGACCGCGCGCCTATCGAGTGGATCACCAATAATATGGTCATACGTTTCTTGCTTTCGGGCGAAACGGAGGTGCTGCAATGAAACCCACCTTGCGGTCGATCGGCCTTGGACTTATTTCGCTGAGCATGCCATTCTTCCTGATGATGACTGCCATCCGCCTGTTGATCACCCCCCTTTATCCACAGGTCGAATACCGCATGCCGTACTTCCCCGACGACCCATACGGCTTCACCCTTGAAGACCGGCTCAAGTGGTCGGATATATCCATTCGCTACCTGCTCAACGACGCCGGCATCGACTACCTGGCCGAGCAACGCCTCGACGACGGTTCCCCGCTTTACAACGAGCGCGAGCTCAGCCACATGTTGGATGTGAAAATCCTCGTCCAGCAAATGATCACCGCCTGGGCGATCCTCACGGGAGCCTACATCGTTCTGTTAGCCTGGGCCTGGCGCCGGGGTTGGCTGGCGGATCTGCTGCGCGCGTGGGCTCGCGGCGGCCAATGGACCATCGGCCTGGTTGTGGTCGTCCTCGTCGCGGTAGGCGTCAGCTTTAACTGGCTCTTCACCCAATTTCACCGCCTGTTTTTTACCGGCAACACCTGGCTGTTCCTCTACTCCGATTCGCTCATCCGCCTCTTCCCCATCCCATTCTGGCGGGACGCCTTCATCCTGGTGGGCGTCTTCACCATCCTTGGCGCCGTGATCTTCATCTTGCTCGGAAACCGCCGCCCAGGCAAACCGGGGTAAGGCATCCTATGGAGCTACCCGGAAGATAATCATCTGGATAAGGTCCATTCAAGCGAAAAGAGGATGGCCAAGCGCCATCCTCTTTTCGCTTGAAAAAGTTGCTGGATTAGCGAATCGCGGGCGGGTTTTCGGCGTCGGCGGCCGGATCAAAGAGGTGCATGTTATCCATATTGAACACCACCTGAACCTCCTCGCCGATCTGGAAGCGCGTGCGCGGGTCGACCCGGGCGACAAAGCTGGTCTTCCCACTCAACAGGTAGAGGAAGATTTCGTTGCCCATCAACTCGGTAACATCCACCTTGGCGTCGATCGCTGCGGCATGGATTCCCGGAGGAGCAAACACCGGGTTGTGGATATCCTCTGGGCGGATGCCAAAGATCACCTCGCGGTCGACAAAAGATTGGTAGGCGGATACCTTGTTTTCTGGGATGCGCACCGCAAAGGTGCCACTGTCCACCACCAGGTTGCCGTCATCCTTGCGGACACGCGCCTGGAAGAAGTTCATCGCCGGTGACCCGATGAAGCCGGCCACGAACAGGTTGGCGGGCTTGTCATACAGTTGCTGCGGCGTATCCAACTGCTGGAGAACGCCCTTGTTCATCACCGCGATGCGTGTCGCCATCGTCATCGCTTCCACCTGATCATGCGTCACGTAGATGAAGGTGGTCTGCAGGCGTTGGTGCAGCTTGCTGATTTCCGCGCGGGTCTGGACACGCAGCTTGGCATCCAGGTTGGATAATGGCTCGTCAAAGAGGAAGACCTTAGGCTCGCGCACGATGGCCCGCCCCACCGCCACGCGTTGGCGTTGCCCACCAGAGAGCTCACGCGGTTTCCGCTTCAACAAGTTTTCGATGCCCAAAATCTGGGCCGACTCCTCGACGCGGCGCTTGATCTCGTCTTTCGGGACTTTGCGCAGCTTGAGGCCGAACGCCATGTTATCGAAGACGGTCATGTGGGGGTAGAGAGCATAGGACTGGAAAACCATGGCGATGTCACGATCCTTTGGAGGAACATCGTTTACCACCTGGTTTCCAATTAAGATCCGTCCCATTGTGATCTCTTCCAGCCCTGCCAGACAGCGCAAGGCCGTCGTTTTACCGCAGCCCGACGGGCCGACCAGGACGAGAAATTCCTTATCCTCGATTTGGATATCCAGGTCGTTTAATGCGGTAAAATCCCCAAATTTCTTCGTAACATGATCATACGTTACACCAGCCATCAGTCGTTCCTCCTTCCGGAATGGGTATAGTGAAAATATTATAGAACGAATTCCAAAGAATAACAAATAATATTTGTCACCAATTCGCTTACTTTGGTGTTACCGGTGAAATTAAGGATTATCCACCGCAGGAGGGAGCCCACTTTTCCTGAAATGGAATACAATAACCCTCAATGAGCGACGACGTCACCCCCATCCGCCAACAATACCTCGAAATAAAACGCCAGTACCCCAACGCCATTCTCTTTTTCCGGCTCGGAGATTTCTATGAAACCTTCGACCAGGACGCTGAGACCACCTCGCGCGAGCTGGACATCGTGCTCACCTCTCGACCGGTCGCGCGGGGGGTGCGCATCCCGATGGCTGGCATTCCCTACCACGCTGTCGAAAACTACCTTGCCCGGCTGATCGAACGGGGGTACCACGTCGCCATCTGCGAGCAGGTCGGCGACCAGCCGGTTAAAGGCCTCTTCCCGCGCGAGGTGGTGCGCGTGGTCACCCCGGGCACGTTGATCGAGCCGGCCCTGCTCAAGGGTGACCGCAACAACTATCTGGTGGGTGTCTGCCTGCAGGACGACCGCGCCGGCATCGCCTATGTGGACATCAGCACCGGCGAATTTGCCGCCACCGAGCTCTCCGGCGAAAACAGCCACAACGCCCTGCGCGCCGAGTTGGTGCGCCTCAACCCCTCCGAAATCCTGGTCGCCGATACGCTGGACATTGGCAACAGCCTGCCGGGGCACCTCACCCGCTGGCCCGCCTGGCATTTCGAGCCATCCCGCTGCCATGAAGCCCTGCTTGCACACTTCCGAGTTGCCACCCTGGACGGCTTCGGCCTGCGTGGGATGGGACTGGCGGTGCGCGCCGCCGGCGCCATCGTGCAATACCTGCAAGACACACAACCCGCTGCGCTCAACCTGCTGATCCGCCTGGCGACATACAGCCTCACCGAGTTCATGGTGCTGGACGCGCCCACCCGCCGCAACCTGGAGCTGACCGAGACCATCCGCGATGGGCAGGTTCAGGGCAGCCTGCTCTCCGTTCTCGATCACACCATCACCCCGATGGGCAAGCGCTTGATACGCCAGTGGGTCAGCAAGCCGCTGCTGGACGTCGACTCCATCCTTGGGCGGCAGGCCTCGGTCGGTCACCTGGTCGAGCGTGGGTTGATGCGCGCCGAGTTGCGCGCCGATCTCCGCCCCCTGGGCGACCTGGAACGCCTGACCAGCCGGGTGATCTCCGGTCACGCCCTCCCCCGCGACCTGGTGGCGATCCGCAACACGCTGCGCTGCCTGCCATCGATCCGCCGGCTTCTCGCCGCTGACCAGGAACCTCTCGCTGGTTTGCTTGCCGGGTTGCACCCTTGCACCGAGCAACTGGATCTGCTCGAAGCAGCCATCGCCGACGATCCACCCGCCACCCTGCAAAACAGCGGCGTCATCCGGGCAGGATTTTCCAGCGAGCTGGATTCGGTCATCGAAGCCTCCAGCCACGCGCGGGATTGGATCGCCAACCTCGAAGCGGTGGAACGCGAGCGCACCGGCCTTAAGACACTCAAGGTCGGCTACAACAAGGTCTTCGGTTACTACATTGAAATCAGCCGGGGCAGCGCCGCCAACGCGCCCGCCGATTACATTCGCAAGCAGACCCTGGTCAATGCCGAGCGCTTCATCACCCCCGAGATGAAAGAGTACGAAGCCCTGGTGCTCAACGCGGAAGAGCGGATCCGTGAGATTGAAGGGCGAATTTTCAAAGATATTTGCGCGCAGCTCTCCGCTGCGGGTGAAAAACTGCTGTCAACGGCGCGCGCGCTGGCCAGCCTGGATGCGCTGGCCTCCCTGGCCGAAGCCGCCTCACTCGGCGGGTACACCCGCCCCGAAGTGACCACGGATGGCACGCTCGAAATCCGCGACGGTCGCCACCCGGTGGTCGAGCGCAGCCTGAGCGGCGAGCGCTTCGTGCCCAACGATGCGGTCTTCGAGCCCGGTGAGATCGTGCGCATTATCACCGGCCCCAATATGAGCGGAAAGAGCACATTTTTGCGCCAGGTGGCCCTCATCGTGCTGATGGCCCAGATGGGCAGCTTTGTTCCGGCGGCCGGCGCGCGCATCGGCCTGGTTGACCGCATCTTTACCCGCATCGGCGCGCAAGACGAAATCCACGCCGGGCAGTCCACTTTTATGGTCGAGATGATCGAAGCTGCCAACATCTTGCACCACGCCACCGGGCGCAGCCTGCTCATCCTGGACGAAATCGGGCGCGGAACCAGTACCTACGACGGCGTTTCCATCGCCTGGGCGGTGGTCGAATTTGTGCATAACAACCCCGCCCTGCGCGCCCACACCCTCTTCGCCACCCATTACCACGAGCTGACCCAGCTCAGCGAGATCCTTCCCGGCGTGCGCAACTACAATGTGGCGGTCAGCGAAGCCGATGGGAAGGTGGTCTTTCTACACAAGATCATCCCCGGCGGAGCCGATCGCTCCTACGGCATCCATGTCGCCCAGTTGGCCGGCATGCCGCGCCCGGTTGTGCAGCGCGCCAACGAGATCCTGCGCCAGCTCGAAGCCTCTTCGGGCAAGGCGGTGCGCATCGACCCCGAAATCCCTCAGCAAATGGCGCTTTTCCCCGAAACCAATCCACTGCTGGAAGAGCTGAAAGAGCTGGATATCAACTCCTTGACCCCCATCGAAGCCATCAACCGCCTGTTCGAGTGGAAAAAGAAGTTCACCGCGCCTGATTGAACCAGCGAGCCCGGCTGAACAGGATCAGCACCAGCCCAACCAACGCCCATCCTGCCGCTACCACGCCGGTCCAGGCCAGGAATTGTTGAAAAACGTCTAAGAAGACACTGCTGAAGTATTCGAAAATCGTCCGCGCCGTTGTCGGAAGGATGCTCGCGATAGCCCCACCCAGCCAGCGCGCGCCCATCCCGGTCAGCGCAGCCAGGATCGCCCCCAGCACTCCACCCAGGTAAAACGGCACCCCAGCCCATTCGATGAGGCGCCTGCGATCGTAACCCAGCAGCAGCGTACCTGCCACCAGCAACAGGACAACCACCGGAACGCTCAAGCGCAGCCCGTAACGCAGCCAGCGGTAGGGCCCCCCGGGGCCGTACTGGTCTGGACGCGGACTGGAGCGCTGCATCAACACGACCTCATCGGGCAGCGTCCCGGTAAAGCCCGTCAGCACCGCCTGGATTCCTCCCACCACCAGGCTTTCCAACTGCCGGGGAGGTTTGCACTGCGGCATCTGGTCGGTGTTGCCCTGCAACACCTGACCCGCGATCGCCAGCAAATCTTGCGCGCTGCATTCCGGCAGTCCTGCAAATACATCCTGGACCAGTGCACGCCCGTCAGCTCCCTCCAGCCGCAACTTGACCGGTTGAAAGTCCAGCACGAGGCGCATATCGCGGGCTTCGAAATTATAATAGGCCCAATACTGTTCGATGATCCGCTTAACCTGAACGCGCACCCAGATCTCGGGGAAGATAAAGCGGAGCACGCTTTCGTAACGCGTGGCAGGGAACAGCTTCTGGATGAAATGGGACACGCCGGGCAAGACCAGCTCGCCGCCCGCTGTCATCAGCCCGATGGCGACCTGGGGATAAGCCTCGTAGAAGCTGGAGCGTTCGAGGGCTTCCAGGTAGGGTTCTGGCTGGAAAAGGACGCTCTCCGCCGGGATGGCGGCTTGTGCCGGGAAGGATGTCACCATCAACGCCAGCGCGCACAAGCCCAGCAGGATTCGCCGCCACCAGGGCCGGTTGTGAGGATCGGGAAGAGAATTCATCGAACCACGCTCACTTGATATAATATCACAGCCATCCATCGTAGATTAACGGTACCAGGAGGTGTCGTGTGTCCAGGTTATATCAATTAAAATGCGTCGCCTGTCACGGCGGCATTCCACCCCTCAGTCAGGACGAAATTGACCGCCTGCTTCCTCAGGTGCCCGACTGGCAACTGGTCGAGCAAGATCGCATCCCTCGCCTCACCAGGGCAATCAAGACCCGTGGGTTCAATGGTGCAATCGACCTCGCCAACCGCATCGCCCGCATCGCCGACGAAGAAGACCATCACCCGGTGATCCTGGTCGAATACGGGCGCCTGACGGTCACCTGGTGGACGCATGCCATCCGAGGGCTGCACCAGAACGATTTCATCATGGCAGCTAAAACAGACCAGCTCCTCCAGGAGCAGGGATAAGCCTTGCCGAAACCTCAGATCGCCAGCGGTGTTAAAGAAGATAGCCGGCCTGTTCCTCCGGAACTCGACGTCCTTCCCGAGGAGCAGGTGATCGAAAAGGCTACCTCCGGAAACTCCGACGCGTTCAGCCTCTTGTACGAACGGTATGTGAACCGGATTTACAACTACATATACTACCGCACCGGCAATCCGAACGAAGCGGAAGATCTGACCTCGCGCGTGTTTCACCGCGCGCTCAACCACATCGACCATTACCACAACCGCGGGGTCCCCTTCTCAGCCTGGCTCTACCGCATCGCTCACAACCTGGTAGCCAACTGGCACCGCGATAACAGCCGCCGCAATGAGGTGCCCCTGGACGATCAACCCACCCTGGCGACCCGCGCCGAATTGCCGGAGCATTCTCTGGTCAATGCGCAGGAGCTCGAAAACCTGCTGGCAGTCATTCGCAAGCTTCCCGCTGAGCGCCAGCAATTATTGATCTTGAAATTTGTCGAAGGGATGTCGAATGCCGAGATCGCGACGATCATGATGCGCAGCGAAGGCGCAATTAAAAGCCTTTACCACCGCACCTTGCTCACCTTGCGCGATCAGATAACCAGTGACGAACAGGAACGAGGGGAGTGAGACATGCTGCGAATAGTGACGGATGGCGCCACGGATATGCCCGCCGGCTGGGAGGCGGAATTCCGGATCGACGTCCTGCCATTGCGGGTTAATTTTGGCGATAAAACCTACATCCAGGGCAAGGATTTTGGCCTGAAAGATTTTTATGACCTGGTGCGCCGGACACGGATCATCCCAAAAACCTCTCTGCCATCGCCCGGCCAGGTGGCCGAGTTTTACCACAGCATTGCGAAAAGAGGCGATACGATCCTCTCGATGCACATCACCAGCAAGTTGTCGGGGACCTTCGCGACCGTCCAGGCAGCCGCGCGAGAGTTAAAAAATGAGTTTAATATATTCACCTTCGACACCGGCGCAGGGTCGGCGGCTGTCGGGTATATGTGCCGTGAAGCCCGCCTATTAGACCGGAAAGGCTGCTCACCCCAAGCGATCATCCAGCGACTGGAACGCATCCGCGAGCACCTGACCATCGTTTTCACCCTTGACACGCTTGAATTTGCTTATCTGAATGGGCGCATCAACGCTCTGCAAAACGCGCTCTCGTCATTGCTCAATGTCAAACCAATCGTGGTGCTCAAAGATGGACTGCTGGAGATGGCCGAGAAAGTGCGCACCCGGCAAAAAGCATTGGAGCACATCCTTCAAACTGTTCGCCAACGCATTGGCGAACAGCCCGCGCACATCGCCGTGGTTCACGCCGCCGACCCGGAGACCGCGCAGAAGCTTCTGGAACGGGTGCA
Source organism: Anaerolinea sp. (assembly GCA_029975965.1). The sequence goes on from JARKOV010000076.1 coordinate 12,637, forward strand.
CGATAAATTCAATGTAAAAGAGTCGATCATCACCGATCTGGCGATTCCTGTCGCCGCCAACCTGGGCCCCGGGACGATCGGCATTATCGCCTATCCGGCCGAGGAGGATTAACCCCCCTATGTCAACGCAGACTCTTGAGCAATTATCTGGCCTGGAGCGGCACCTTCAGCGATCCTTGCGCCCCGTGGAGCCCAATCCGGATTTCGTAAACCGCCTGCACACCAATTTATCCACCCCGGCTTCCATGGTGGTGGCTTCACGGTCGCGTCCTGAGCTGGGGTTTATCCTTGCCCTTGGGTTGGCGGTGGGTTTTCTGGTTTGGTGGCTGATCCGCCAGTTTCGTTAAAATGGGTAACCAGGTATCCGCGACATTATTCCGTCGTGGTTAAATTAACCCCAATTTCCTCATCAGCTCGGTAGAAGTGGGCTCAACCAGCATGCTGCCGTCTGGGAAAACGATCGTCGGCACGCTTCGGAATCCACGGTTAACCTGCTCCACGTACTTCCGCCCCTCCAGGTCTGTGTCGATGTCGACCCAGGTGTACGGGATGTGATTATCCTCGAACAACCGGCGCGCTCGGCGGCTTTCTCCGCACCAGTTCGTCCCATATACGATGATCTTCTTTTCAGCGTCTATCTCCATTGAAACCTCATTGCATTCTGATCGTTAATCTCGGGTCAATACAGACGCCAACTGTTGTGCTTCTTCCAGCAAATCCACCCCTTCGGGCAATTCAGACGCTTCGTTGACGCGCAACACCAGGAGTTCGGCTGCCTGCCTGGCCCGCAGTGGCGCATGATCGTCGGCAACCAGGCGTTTGAGCATTTCGTAGGCGCTTCCACGCGATGCGATCCCGCGACTGGCAAAATATTCGCGCACCACTACACCGGCGGCACGCCGGGCGCAGACCCGCGCCATGCCTTCGTTGCCATTCGCCCGAGCCTGTCGCGCCTTATCCAATTCACGGTCAATTTCCGCCCGTGCCTCTGTAGAGATCACGCCATTAATTCTACACTATAATTGCGCCATGTTTTCACCGCGCATCCTCCGCTCACGCAGGCGAACCATCGCCATCGAGGTCCGTTCAGATGGCCAGGTGTGGGTGCGCACCCCGCTCCGCACCCCAAAATTCCAGATCGAGCAAATCCTCGAGGCAAAAAATGCCTGGATCACAAAGAAACTCGACCAGCTAAAGCACGCCAAGGCGCAAAGGCAACCACACGCCTTTCAAGCGGGAGAGCTGCTCCCCTACCTGGGCCTTTGGCTACCGCTGCAGTACTCGGACCAGCACGCTTCCATCCACCTGTCTGGCGAGGCGATTGTTCTTCCGAGCCAATACCGCTCGAAGGCCCGTGAAGCCCTTGTTGCCTGGTACCGGTCTGAGGCGCGCCGAATCTGCACCGCGCTCACCACCACGCTGGCCCGCCAGCACAACCTCAGCTATGCGAAATTGCGCATCTCCAGCGCCCAGACACGCTGGGGCTCCTGCTCGAGCAAGCATACTTTGAGCTTTAGCTGGCGTTTGGTGATGGCCCCGTTGAAGGTGATCGAGTATGTCGTCCTCCACGAACTGGCCCACCTGCGCGTGCCCAACCACTCCCGCGACTTTTGGAAGCAGCTCGCAGAATGGCAGCCTGACTATGAAACCCAGCGGAAATGGCTCAAACGCGAAGGGCATGCACTGACGCTGGATTGAGCCCTGGTGTGGTCGCCCGAAAAGGCCTCATCATTTTCCTGAAGGGGATATTCAAAACCAAACCCTGTTCAACTCCCTTGAATTCTTAATTTTCCAGGGTATGATGGGGATATGAGCGAACCGGGTTTAATTGCCCTGCTTGGATCAGGTGAAACGACCGCCACCGCCGGTCAGGTTTATGATATGCTCGCCCGGCACCTGGGTGCGCCGCTCAATATTTCTGTGCTCGAGACCCCCGCCGGGTTTGAGCTCAATTCAGCCAACGTCGCCGGGCGGGTGGTCGATTACCTGGGAACCCGCCTGCAGAACTACCAGCCGGAGATCGATCTCATCCCGGCGCGCAAAAAGGGCAGCGAGCACAGTCCAGATAATCCTGACATCCTGGCGCCCATGCTGGACAGCCGCATGTTTTTTGCTGGCCCTGGCAGCCCCACGTATGCGGTGCGCCAGTTGAAGGACAGCCTGGCCTGGGCTTACTTGCAAGCCCGTCATCGCCTGGGCGCGGCGCTTGTGTTTGCCAGCGCAGCCACCATTGCTGTCGGTTCGATCGCCCTGCCTGTCTACGAAATCTACAAAGTGGGGGAAGATCCCCATTGGAAGCCAGGCTTGGGACTGCTGGCCCACTACGGTTTGCATTTGGCCGTGGTCCCCCATTGGAACAATTCAGACGGAGGCGCCGGGCTGGATACCAGCCATTGTTTCATTGGAGCCGAGCGATATGAACACTTGCGTTCTCAGCTACCTGCCGGAACGAGCGTGGTGGGCATCGACGAGCAGACCTGCCTGATCATCGACCTGTCCTCACAGTCCTGTCGGGTGTATGGAAAGGATTCGGTGCATATCTATTGCGATGGGGGTGAATGCGCCTATGAGCAGGGCGAGCAATTTGACATTCAGGCCCTGGGGTCATTCAGGATGCCTGAAAACCCTGCCGAAGGCATCGGTTCGCAAGTCTGGCAGCACGTTCTCGCGGTCGAGGAAGCCAATCGCCTCCGCGCAAACCAGGCTATCCCGGTACCAGAAGAGGTGCTGGCACTGGTGGAAGAGCGCCAGGCAGCTCGCCTGCAGAAAGATTGGGGGGCAGCCGACCGCTTACGCCAACAGATCAGCCAGCGCGGTTGGAATGTCGTCGATACACCGGCTGGACCCCGGGTCGAGCCCGACCGAAACCACAAATAGACCGTGGTGAACGGTCGCACCTTAATCATAAAATCACTCAGCCAGCATTCGCGTCAACCGCACCTGGCTGAGTGATTGTGTTTTTAGAGCAGCGGAATCCCCCCCAAAGAGCGGAGGAAATTACCAGCCCTGTTGGCGGACGAATTTGGTGATCACCGGAATTTCTACCAATTCGCCACGATATCCCTTGATGCCCAAAATGATCGGGTAGATCCACAACAAGGGGGTGAAGCACGCCAGGATGCCAAGCGAAACAACCGAAATGATGATGGAGATAACTGCCAGCGCAATCCCTAATACCAGCGCCTGCATGTTGTGCGCTTTTATGAACGGCCGGTTCTTTTTGTCTTCCAGCAAGAGCACGATGATTGGGATGATCGGGCTGAAGATGTAGCCCAACAGCACCCACAGCCGGTCGTCGCTGCTTGATTCAATCTGCGGAGCCGGTGATTCCATGGATTTCCTCCTGTACAAAGATAAGGTTGAAATTGTAGATCAAAGATCATTGTACTCGGTTTAACAAAAAGCACAACCAGAAAATGACCCGAACTTTATCCTTGTGTTACAATTTTCAACGATGCGCGATCGCGTTGTCTTTATGGGTTCGCCCGAATTCGCCCTGCCCACCTTGCACAGGTTAGCCGGCGCGTACCCCGTCGTCGGCGTGGTCACCCAACCCGATCGTCCAGCCGGTCGTGGCCGCCAGCCGACGCCACCACCGGTTAAAACGCTGGCCCTGTCGCTTGGGCTGCCGGTGATTCAACCCGAAAAGCTGCGCGATCCAGCAGCCATGGACCAATTGCATGCCTGGTCGCCGACTTTGATCGTTGTGGCTGCCTTTGGAAAAATCCTGCGCCAGAATGTGCTGGACCTGCCCACCTTTGGCTGTATCAACGTGCACGCTTCATTGCTTCCTCGCTGGCGCGGGGCGGCGCCCATCCAGGCGGCGATCCTGCATGGTGACCCGCTGACCGGCGTCAGCATCATGAAAATGGATGCCGGGTTGGACACTGGCCCCGTGTTGAGCCAACGCGAGCTGACCATTCTCCCCGATGAGACGGCCGGAAACCTTTCCCAGCGATTGGCTGATCTGGGCGCCGAGCTGCTGATCGAGACCCTCCCCGACTATCTCGATGGCAAATTGCTGCCGGTGCCGCAAGACGAATCGATGGCCACGTATGCGCCGTCATTGCGTAAAGAAGAAGGCTTGTTGGATTTCACCTTGTCGCCTGCGGCGCTGGTCAACCGCGTGCGCGCCTTTCATCCCTGGCCCGGCGCTTATACCGAGTGGCAGGGACAACCCTTAAAAATACACCAGGCATTTGCAGCGCCAGACCCCGATGCGGTTCCTGGATCGCGATCCATTCGCGGCGGGTTGCCCGCCATCGGTGCGCAAGGCGGATGGTTAGTGCTTGAGCTGCTCCAACCGGCTGGAAAACGCGCCATGTCGGGTCGCGAGTTCCTCTCCGGCGCGCGCACCTGGTTGGTGAGATAAACTCCCTATGGCGGCCTTATCCTATCCAAAAATGCGGTTCTTGTGCTTTGGAGCGGGTGCGATCGGCACCTACATCGGCGGCAGCCTGGTTTTATCGGGTCACAGCGTCATTTTTTTCGATCGCCCCGAGCCGGCTGCCCGCCTTCGCGAGACTGGCCTGACCCTCTGGAGCGGGGAGCAGGCCGCCAGACTGCCTCAACCTGAGATCGCCACATCGCTCGACGACGTATTGACCCATGGCCCTTACGATGCTGCCATCCTGGCAGTGAAATCTTACGACACCCGCGCTTTGATGGAAACCCTCGCGCCGTATCGCATGGCATTGCCGCCTATCCTGTGCTTTCAAAACGGAGTTGAAAATGAGGCCATCGTGGCCGAGACCCTCGGCGTCGAAAAGGTGATATCAGGAACCGTCACCACAGCCATCGGGCGCAAAGGTCCCGGCGAGATCGTCGTCGAGCGCCTGCGGGGGATAGGCCTGGCGGATGAGCACATCCTATCTCCCACGCTGGTCGCCTTGCTCTCCAAGGCCGGCCTGCACGCCAGGTTATACACAAATGGCGCTGCGATGAAATGGTCAAAGATGCTCACCAATCTGGCAGGCAATGCTACTTCGGCTATCCTCGACATGTCACCCGCCGAAGTATATGCTCACCCCGGTCTATATCGAATGGAAATATTGATGCTGCGCGAGACGTTGCAGGTCATGCGCGCGCAGGGCACACCCGTGATCGATCTGCCCGACACGCCCGTTCGCGCGCTGGCATGGCTCGCCACCCTGCTGCCCCCCACCCTGAGCCGCCCAATATTGAGCCGGGGATTAGCCGGGGGAAGAGGCTCAAAGATGCCATCGTTCCACATCGATCTTCACAGCGGTCGGGGGAAGAGCGAGGTTGACTACCTCAATGGAGCGGTGGTTCGTGCCGGCAGGAAATTATCCATTCCCACGCCGGTCAACCAGTTGCTCAACGAGACTTTGATCGCCCTCACCTGCGGCGATATCCCCCTGAATCGCTTCGCCAGAAAACCCGGACAATTGTTGAAACTGCTCTGAGTGCTTTGTCCAACGCAATTTGAGTTTATTTTTGGGGCAAAGCCCCCTCCATAGCCCAGCATGGTCAAACGGACTGGCTGCCAAATGCGAAATGATACTGGTCGTTTTATTTGCTCATGTCAATAATATATTACAAATAAGGGATGATACCACCTCATTTCCTTGACAGACCTGCCCTTAAGTGATAACCTTGCGCTCACGTAAGACGCTGGGAATTCGCCTCAAAATCGCTACGCCCTTGCCCGCTTGGGCAACTGCAAGAGGGTTTGTTGGTGAGACTGCGTCGCCGAATTCAAAACAAGATGGAGTGTGAAAGGATGTCTGATCGTTTTGTAGGAACCGTCAAATGGTTCAATGCGACCAAAGGTTACGGCTTCATTGGCCGTGACGATAATAATGGAGATGATGTCTTCGTACATTTTTCGGCCATTGAAATGGAAGGATACCGGTCTCTCAAGCAGGGCCAGAAAGTTGAATTCGAGATTGAGCAGGGTCCCAAAGGCCTTCAGGCGGCTCACGTGACACCCGTTCCCACCAACTAATCACCTCAACCGATCATAAAAGGGACGCTTGCGAGCGTCCCTTTTTTTAACTCAGTTGATTCGAAGCCAATATGCCAGCAGCTTTCCATACTCCTGCAGAGTCGTCTGCCAGCCTGCGGAGCTGAGGAACCAGTTCGAAGGCCGGTACCAGTGGCCTTCCACCGTTTTCACCGCAAAGGACAACTCCGAGCCCCGAAAAGCCCGCGCAAAAATCTGCCTGGTCCGCCGGCTGTGGAACGGGTCAGTCACCACAATGCAGGACTTCCAGCCCCGTTCTTCCATCAACAAGCGCACCGCAACGGCTTCCTCCTGGGTGGAGGTCACCGTGTGCCGGGTAATGTCGATCTGTGGAACGGCCAGCCCACGGTTTGCCGCCTCGCTGAACAGGTAATCGGTCATCCGCCGCCCGCTGGTGGTCACTTCGTCCGTATCCGTGATGATCAGGTAGCGCGCATACCCTTCCTGAACGATCCTGACAGCCTCGTCCACCCGGTCGATGTCGCCCCCACTCAACACCGCCGCCGCATCCGCACCGACCAGTGGATCTGAAACGACCAGATATCGTCCCATCCCCCACAGGCCGAACAGGACCATCAGCGCGCAGAATGGCACGGCAACCACAATGGCAAACACCACCAGGCAGCCGCGCCGGTTGGATTGGATCATAAGCTCTCCACGGCTCGTTTCATGCGCTCAAGCGCTTCTTGCAGGATCGACCGCTGGCACCCAAAATTCAACCGCACAAAATTCTTCCCGCCCGCTCCAAAAGTGGATCCATCATTCATGCCGACACGCGCCTGCTGGATGAAGAACTCGCACGGGGAGGATTGGCTCACCTTGATCTCGCGGCAATCGAGCCAGGCCAGGTAAGTGCCCTCGGGAAGCGCCATGCGAAGCTGGGGCAATTCGCTCCGCACGTATTCGAATAAGAAATCGCGGTTTGCCTGCAAGTAAACCAGGACCTCCCTTAACCAATCGTCGCCATCGCGATAAGCGGCTTCTGCCGCGACGATACCCAACAAGTTTCCCTCGTTGACCAGCCCACGGCGGGCGGCCTGGAATTTCCGGCGAAGTTCAGGATTTTGGATCACCGCATACGAGCAGAACAACCCTGGGATATTGAATGCCTTGCTGGGTGAGCTAAGGGTGATGGTCTGCTGCGATATTTCCGGGCTGAGTGAGGCGATGGGCACATGCCGGTGTCCGTTGAAAACCAGCTCGGAGTGAATTTCATCTGAGCAGATCACTACCTGGCGTTCCAGGCAGATTTCTGCCATGCGCACCAATTCCGCCCCGGTATAGACGCGTCCGACCGGATTGTGCGGGTTGCACAGGAGATAAACCCGGGTTCTTTCGTCGAAGCTGGCTGCAAACCGGTCGTAATCGACGGAGTATCGCCCATCTTGCTCCTGGGTCAATTGCATCGGTTGAAGTACCGCACCGGCATTGGTTGGTGCGGTTAAGAAGGGCGTGTACACCGGGGTCTGAACCAACACGCCCTGACCCTGCCCGGCGAAGGCCTGGCAGGCCAGGTTAAAACCGGTAATCACCCCTGGAAACAGAACCACCTCTTCCGCGTGCACCTTCCATCCATACAGGCGCAGCATTCGCTCAGCGATCACCTCGCACAGGTCATGGGCAGGTCGCCTGTACCCAAAGACACCATGGGCCACACGATCCTGCAAGGCGCGCACGATAGGCTCAGCCACACGAAAATCCATGTCCGCCACCCACATCGGCAGCACGTCTTCATCAAAAAAATTCCATTTCACGCTGTCGCTGGATCGGCGGTCGATCACCTGGTTAAAAATGCTGATCATGATTCCTCGATGTTTTAGGCAGATTATAACCGATCGATTTTCGGTCAAGGCGCTGCCACACAGCCGTGATATACTTCGACCATCCATGGCTCCAGATCCATCGCCCATTTCACAATTTCTGCTGCTCTCCTCACCAGATTGGAAGGATTATGAGCTCCTCGATAGCGGCGACGGCAGGCGCCTGGAGCGCTTTGGCGGGGTCACCTGCGTTCGCCCAGACGTCGAGGCCGTTTGGCGACCTGCCCTCCCTGCACGCACGTGGAACGCTGCACAGGCGCAATTCGTGCCCGCCCCTGAAGAAAACGGCGGGCATTGGGTGTGGAATTCTGGCGAAAAAACGCGCTGGCCGATGGCCTACCACGACCTTCGCTTTTGGGCACAGGTGGGCGGGTCGAAACACCTCGGTGTATTCCCGGAGCAGGCCTGCCAATGGGATTGGCTTGCGACGCAAGTGCGCGCCGCGCAACGCCCGATCCATGTGTTGAACCTGTTCGGATATACCGGCCTCGCCTCGCTGGCAGCCGCGCGCGCCGGCGCGCGTGTCACGCATGTGGACGCTTCGCGTAAGGTGGTCGCCTGGGCGCGTGAAAACCAGGAGCTATCCGGCTTATCCAACGCCCCAATTCGCTGGCTGGTCGACGACGCAATCAAGTTCGTGCACCGTGAAACCCGGCGAGATTCCCGCTACGATGGAATCATTCTTGACCCGCCGAAGTTCGGTCGTGGACCGAAGGGCGAAGTGTGGGAATTTTATAAACTGATCCCCGACCTACTCCAGGCCTGCCGCGAAGTCTTGAGCCAGCACCCCTGCTTTGTCTTGATGACCGCCTATGCGGTGAAGGCTTCTGCGGTCACGCTGTATTATGCCATCGCAGAGATGATGCAACGCTGGCCCGGCGTCACCGAAGCCGGCGAGGTGGTATTACAGGAGAAGAGCGCGGGTCGGCTGCTTTCTACCGCTATTTTTGCCCGTTGGTACGCGAAAGGAGGATGAAAAATCGATGTCCACATCGAAGATTATCGCATTGATCGGCCCAGGCGCGATGGGTGAAGCCATCATTGGCGGACTGTTGCGCAAATCGGTGGCTGAACCCGACTGCATACACGCATCGGGGCCGTTGCGGGAGCGCGGCGACCAGTTGGACAGGCAGTATGGCATCCGTCCGTTCACTGACAACGTTTTGGCCGTGCAGGATGCCGACCTGGTCATCCTGGCGGTGAAACCTCAAAAATTATCCAAAGTCGTCGCCGGCCTGCGCGGAAAAATTCCCCCTAACGCCGTAGTGCTGTCAATCATCGCCGGCGCTACCATTCAGACGATCTCCGAAGGCTTGCAGCACCAGGCGGTCGTCCGTGCGATGCCCAACACCCCCGCCCAGATTGGCGCCGGCATCACGGTTTGGACCACGTCGCGTCAGGTGACCCCGGAGCAAACCGAGTTTGCTCGCCAGGTGCTGGACGCTCTCGGGCAGGAGATCTTCGTCGAAGAAGAGACCTACCTCGACATGGCGACCGCCCTCTCTGGGACCGGCCCGGCCTACGTCTTCCTGTTCATGGAGGCTTTGATTGACGCCGGAGTCCACATGGGCTTCCCCCGCCGCATCGCTGAACAACTCGTCAACCAAACCATCCTGGGGTCGGTGTCCTATTACCAGAAGATGGGCGGTCACCCGGCCCACCTGCGCAATCAAGTCACCTCGCCGGGCGGAACCTCCGCGGAAGCGCTCTACTATCTCGAAAAAGCCGGGTTCCGCACCGCCATCTCCCGCGCGATATGGGCTGCCTACGAGCGCTCGCAAGAGCTGGGCAAGGGATTAAATAGCAAACCGCCGGAGGAATAACCATGAACCGTCTCACCAACAGTTGGAATTTGTTCAAGGCCAGCCTCAGCGTGCTTTCGGCGGATAAAGAGTTGTTGATCTTTCCGATCTTATCCTCGATCGGTCTGTTGCTGGTCACGATCGCCTTCGCCCTCCCACTCTTCCTGGGCAACGCGTTCGACAGCCTGTTCGCCCAGGGTGAGGGTATCTTCGGGTATCTGGTCTTATTCGCGTTCTACATCGTGCAGTACACCGTGATTTTCTTCGCCAACACTGCCCTGGTCGGGGCGGCGCTCATCCGTCTTCGCGGGGGCGATCCGACCGTCGGCGATGGCATGGCGATCGCCGGGCGCAATTTTGGCGCGATCCTGGGCTACGCGCTCATCGCTGCCACGGTGGGCATGATCTTGCAAGCCATCTCCAATCGCTCTAAAGGGCTGGGCAGGCTGGTCGTATCCCTGGTCGGTATGGCCTGGAACATCGCGACTTACCTCGTCGTCCCCATCCTGGCAGTCGAAGGGGTCGGTCCCATCGAAGCGATCAAGCGCAGCGCCGCCTACTTGAAACGCACCTGGGGCGAGCAAATTGTCGGCAACCTGGGACTCGGGGCGTTATTCGCGCTGGCATTTTTCATCCTCATCCTGGCCTTTCTCCCCCTGCTCTTCCTCGTCCTGAGCGCAGAAACAATCAATTTCTGGCTGCTCGGCGGCCTGATCCTGGCCTTCATGCTGCTCTTCACCATTTTGGGATTCGTTAAATCGACCCTGGAAGGCATCTATGTCGCCGCGGTGTACCAGTATGCAACGGAAGGCCAGTCCTCGGGCTTCTTCGACGAAACCATGGTGCGCAATGCATTTCGCACCCAGTGATTAACCGGTCTCCGGGCAACTCGCATCAAACCTCATCGAAGCGGATCAACCCGGTTCTGAGCGCATAATACACCGCCTGAGAGCGGTTGTTTAAGCCCAGCTTGGCCAGGATGCTGCTCACATGGCTTTTTACAGTTTCTTCCCCCAGCACCAGGGTCTCGGCAATCTCACGATTCGAGCTGCCGCGAGCAATCATGCGCAGCACCTCCAGCTCGCGCGCAGATAGGTCCTCGACCGGAATTTGAGCCGCCTCGCCCGGCCGGGCTGGCGCAAGCCCGGGATCGATCATCGTATCCCCCCGGCTGGCCGCGCGGATCACTTCCAAAAGGTATTCAGGTCGGGCATCTTTGCGCACATAGCCGGTCGCCCCATTGCGCAACGCCGCAGCCCCTCTTAATTCATCCACATACGCCGTCAACACCACCACCCGCGCCGAGGGACAAGCCAGCAGCGACTGGCGGGTGGCTTCCATGCCGTCCATCCCGCCTGGGAGCAGCAAATCCATCACGACTACATCCGGCTGTAGAATGGGAATGTCCCGCAGCGCCAGCTCTGCGTTCGGCGCATCGCCCACCACGTGGATGTCGCTGTAGGATTCAAGGAACATCTTCATCCCGCGGCGGACCACGTGGTGGTCGTCTACCAGATATACGCGAATGGGATGAGTGACCATACCCGTATTATACGCCGCGACGCCGGCCCAACCCTGCCAGGGCAAGTCCCACAATGATCAAACCGGTCAAGACCATACCCAGGATCAACAGCCCCAGGTAGACTCCCCCTTGCGCCAGGTAGATGTCCTCAACCAGTTGCAGAATTGTCAGTGCGGGTAGATCGGGGTAAGGTAGGCGCCCGCTATCGAAGAAGGGCACCATCCGCGCGGTGATTAAGAGGATGGTCAGACCTGCACCTCCCATGGCCAAAACGGGTGCGATAAAGGCATACGCCATGCCCAGCCATGCCCCGCGCAATCTTGCTGAAAGATGCCGGCGCTGTTGTTGTGTGCTCGCTGGAAATTTCAAGCCAGGTTGCCGGCGAGCGACCAGGTATCCCAACAGGAGCGCCTCGCTGAGGACAACGGCTAATGCAAGCCAGCCCAATCCTTCGCTGAAGATGGCAACGAAAGCGAGGATGAGCGAAACCGGCGCGCCAAGCAACGCAATATAATGCGCCAATGGAGGGGGTTCCCGCCGGAATTCCACCAGCTTTTTGCGCGAATCCATCGCCAGGTTAAGGTACACCAGGCAGATCAGCAGGCTTGCCAGCCCAACCATCACGGCCGCAGCGAGGGATGCGCTTTGCCCAGGCGGAATTGATCCCGGTGAATGGGCAAATTCTGCGCGATAAAGGCCAAATAAAACCAGACTGATCAACGCTACACAGGCAGAGGTCGCCATGGCCCAGAAAGTGCGCCAATGCAGTCCGAGGGTATCTTCCACACCGGATGTCCTTAATTCTGAGCGCAAGAAATTGATACGAAAAATATGGACGGCAAAGAAATAGATTGCAGGGGTCGCCAATCCGCTGACCACAGAGAATTGGATTAGCCTCTTGATCTGTTCGAATCGATCGGCAGCATGGCGCAGGATTAACCCCAGCGTGGCATTTTCGAGCACCGGTAACAGGAAAATTCCCAGAAGGAGCGCAAAACCACTGCTCACCGCCAGGGGTGTCGCCAGGAGGTCGGCAGTCTGTCGCCAGTCGTGGGATGCGGACCGAGCAGCGCTTCTCTCACTGATCAACCCGCCGAGAGCCCCCAAACCGATACCACAGGCGAGCAATGCCCAATACAATCCATTGACCCATAAGAATGTGTTTCCCACTCCGCTCACGATCAGGCGAATGGATTCAGCCTCATCCGGGATGAACACCAACCCTTTGCTGAGCATACCGGCCGTGCCCTGCAGACCAGCCCACGCCGCTCCAACCAACCCATAGGGGGTCAACCCGGCTGCCGCTCCGGCAACCGCTCCGGCAAGAATGCCATCTCCTTTCACAGAGCGACCCGCCAGCCAACCGGTAGCCACCAGGATCAACACCGCCCCGATGCCGCTGAAAATAGCGGGCCAGATAGCATTCTGATAGGCAGCATCCGCCAGCCCCGTTCGGGCTTGAAAATACCAGGGCACACACAGGCACGCAGACGCGATCAAGCCGCCCAACAGGCCAACCAAGACAACCCGGTTGGGTGTGGTATTCGCCACAGGAAGATCGGCGCTCGCTTCCAACTCGGGGACAACCGGCACGGTCACGCGCACCTCCACGCCCTTCCCAGGCGCACTTTGCAGCGAAAACTCACCCCGGACTGACTCTGCCCGCTCGCGCATTCCGTTCAAACCGCTTCCTGGCGAGGCCAAAGAAAGGTCAAAGCCCTGCCCATCGTCGCCGACCCACATGGCAACCTGCTCTTTTTCTTTCTGCCAATGCAGGGAGAAATGCACCCGTTGCGCCCGGGCGTGCCGCGCTATATTGCTGGTCGCCTCCTGGGCAATCCGGAACAGCGCTTCTTGTGTCCCGGCAGGGAGCCAACGATCCGGAGGAATATCGCCAATTTCGCATTCCACAACCGCTCCCGTGCGATATTCGAGCGCTTCGCACAATTCGCGCAACGCCTGGACCAGGCCCACTTTTTCCAACGGCGCAGGCGAAAGCTGTAGGAGCAAAACGTTCGTCTCTACCATGGCTTCCTGGCTGCTGCGCTGCAGCGCATCCAACGCTTCGAGCGCTCCACTCGGATCGGTTGGGATGCGTTCCCGAGCCGCTGCTGCATTCATCTGGATGCTGAACAACTGCTGCTTGATCGAGTCGTGCAATTCACGGGCGAGCCGGTTGCGCTCTTGCTGGGCAGCCGCTTGGCTGATCTCCTGGTTAAGCTGGGTTTGCATCTCAGCCACGCGTTCCGGGTTCTGCAACAGACCATTCACCTTGGTTGCCAGCCCCAAAAGTAAATCGAATGGTCGCTCGCGTAAACGCTCACCACTCCGACCGAACATTAACCGGCTCAGACCTTCGTCGATCTCCATCAGCCTTTGCACCAGCGGCAACCACACGGCCAATCCTGCCAGGCTCACACCTGCGACGATTATCCATCCATTTAGCTCCGTGTGCCCCAACGCAAACGCCAGCGCGCTGCTGAGTGTCAGGGTGAGAAACAGGTATAGGATGAGCCAAAAGGGATTGAAAGGTTTCATCGTATCCTCCACGATTAATGATAAGGATATCGCCCCACAACACGCCTGTCACCCCTCAAAAGAGGGATTCGGATGGAGTGCTCCGTCATCCGTAATAGGACTGACCACTGTGTAAACGCCGCAAACTGTGAGTTATATTCATCCTGGTGATTTGAAAGGATCCTCTCACAATCGTATGCTTTTTGTTGACCTGCGATCCCCCTCATCCCCATCCTTCTACCCTGCGGGCATCATGTCCCAGAAGGCGAAGGGAGCCGATTCGCAACCCTTTCCCGCGGGAGAGGGCAGGGAAGCACTGAGCTTTGACAGTGTGAGGTCTCTTTCTTTACTTTTGGAAAGCCCTGGCGATTAATACAGGTGCATTTTATTGCAAGGGGCAATACAGTATAATGATTTCAATAAATGAACCGCAACTGCTCAGCGGGTAGAGGAGAAGCCTCTTGCACCCCTGGCTGAGTAGTTCCAATGAACCATTAAAATCCAGATATGGAGGATGACATGGCCACCAGCTTGAAATTCGTGCAGACGATCAGCGCGCCCGCGGTCCTGGTATACCGCGCCTTCACCAACGCGACAGCGCTGCGCGAATGGCTCTGTGACAAAGTAACGGTCGATCCAAAACCGGGGGGCCATTTTTTTGTCGGCTGGAACAATGGGTACTACGCCTGTGGTGAGTATGTGAAGGTTAATCCCGAACGCGAAGTCTCTTTCATCTGGAACGGCCGAGATGACCCAGAGCCAACCACGGTCAATATCTATATCACCGCGTTGGATAACGGCTCCACCACCCTGTCGTTGGAGCAAACCGGCCTCGACAACACCCCTCAATGGGCCAAGGCTTACGAAGAAATCTCGAATGGTTGGAACCTGGGATTAAAAAATCTGGTCTCGGTCCTCGAGTCAGGGCCCGACCTGCGCATCGTCACCCGGCCAATGCTGGGTGTGGTTTTCGGCGATTTCAACAAGAAAAAGGCAGAAGAGTTGAAGGTGCCGGTGGATACAGGGTTACGCCTGGATAGCCTGGTCGAAGGGTTGGGCGCTCAGAAGGCAGGCTTGAAAAAAGACGACGTGATCGTCTCCCTCAATGGCAAGCCTACCCCCGACTTCGCCGCCATTTTAACCATCATCCAGAGCCTTCAAGCCGGCGATCACGTGGATGTCGGCTTCTACCGCGGACCGGAGAAAAAGCGCGCCGACATGGAATTGTCCCGTCGTCCAATGCCCGAAATCCCCCCCAACACGGTGGCTTTCGGCGAAGCGGTCAAGAAGATCAACCTCAAAGCAGACTCCTTGCTCGAAGAAGCGCTTCAGGGGGTCAGCGAGTCCGAAGGCGATTTCAAACCGGCGCCCAATGAGTGGTCAATCAAAGAAATTTTGGCGCATTTGATCCACGGCGAACGCGATACGCAAAGCTACATCAGCGAGTACGTCTTCAGCCAGGAGCGGGTAGCGGATGGGTATGGAGACAATCTTCCCGCCCGGATCTCCGCCACGGTCCACGCGTACCAGACGATTTCCAGCCTGCTTGAAGAATTAAAACGCGGAGAAGAAGAGACCGTTTACATCGTCTCGCACCTCCCCGCGGAATTCGTCGCCAATAAAGGCAGCTACTGGAAACTGGCCTTCAACATGCTGCAGCTTCCCATACATACCCAGGAACATGTCGCCCAGATCAAGGCGAACCTGGCCGCTGCGCGGGCAAAGTGACCTGGTTAAACCGCAAAGCAGGTGACGTCCACCTGCTTTGTGCTTTAAATGCCGCCTTATGGCCGGGCAAAATTCAACGTATAGTAACCTTTGTAGGTGCTGTTTGCGACAAAGGCGTAGCCAATCCCTATCTCAGTGACTTTGGTGCTGAGGATATTCTTGCGATGGACGTCGCTGTTCATCCACCAGTTGAACGCTCCTTGCGGGGTTCCGCCAAAGTCTGGGTCGCCGACATAGATATTCTCGCTGGCGTACGAGTAAGCATATCCTTGCGCTTGAATCCGGGTCGCCCAGGAAGAGCCATCTGAGCCGGTGTGATCGATGAAATCATTGCAGCCCATATCCTGGCTATGGGCAAATGCCGCAGCGGAAAGCTGGCTCTGCAAGGTTAATGCGGGGAGGCTTTGCTCGGCGCGCGCCTGGTTGATCAATGCGAGGACCTGCATCTCGTACTCATTATTGCGCTGAGTGGGGCAGGCGCCAGTCGCCACCTGGGTTCCACCCGTATTCCCCGGCGAAGAAGCGCCTCCACCAGCCGCCTGTGTCTCGTCAGCGTACCAACTGACCGAAATTTTTGCCCAGATCAGGTCTTTGCCGTGGCTGTTGACGCCAAACCTTTGCCCATCTGTGCTCTCGAATTCCCACAAGCTGGTGTAAATTCCCCCTTGTGGCGGTGAGCGCAATTCGACCGATACATCGGCGATCTCACCCGGCTCGATGCGCGGCATCGGGTTGGCAAGCGGCGCATTGAGATTCGAACCCCCGGCAAAGACCAACTTGTAATTGTCCCAGGTGCAGGTACCTTCATTGCGAACCTGCCAGGTTTTGGTAAAGGTCACATTTTGCTTGAATGCCGTGCCGTCCGGAACATTGACATCCTTATAAAAGGCAGCCTTGTTGATGCATGCATCCGATTGGTTTGCGTCACCGGAGCCCGGATTGGGATTCTCCACAGTTGGCGTGGGGCTGGCTTCCGCAGTCGGTGTAGCCTCGGGAGTGGCTGCCGGCACCTCTTGCCCCGGTTGGTCAGGCGTCGGCGAGGCGGCTTCGGTAGGCATCGGCTCTCCAGGGACGGGGGTGAAAGTTGCCTCAATTTGTTGCGGAGGAGCCGCGGTCGGTAAAGATTGGGTAAGGGTCGGCGGTTGCGCGCACGCGGCTAACAGCAAGACTCCAACGAAAAAGGGCAACAGTGTTTTCATACATCCCCTGATAAATCGAATAGTATGTTGATTATAATTCCTTATTTTGTCAAATTCAAATCAAACTGGCGCGATGGGTAGATCGCGCTAGATCCAGGGAAATGTGCAGAAAAAGAATTCGGCTCAGGAGGCCA
This sequence comes from Anaerolinea sp., assembly GCA_029975965.1. The sequence goes on from JARKOV010000076.1 coordinate 29,345, forward strand.
GCCGCTTCATCACCGCCAGGGCAGCCGTTGCATCCGGGCGAAAATCCTGGTACCCGGCTTCCAGACTGACCCTCCCCTCGTACCCGGCCCGCTTCAACGCGTCGAAAAACGCCACGCCGTATTCATCCGCCGCCAATGGATACGTTCGTCGCACCGGATTGGCAAAATGGGCATGTGCCAGCAGGTCACGAGCGGTCAGGGCGATGCCAAAGTCTTCCTCCTCGCGGTAGAGGTGGTAAATGTCCAATAACAGCCGGACGTTTGGATCATCGACCAGCCTGGCCAGGGCGAAGCCTTCGGCTGCGGTGTGGATGATATTGCACTCCGCCCGGTTCAGCGGCTCGACAGCTATCGTAATGCCATACTCCCGGCCAATCCCTCCGGCTATACGCAACATCTCAATGAGCTGCACCCAGGCCTTTTCTTTCGGAAAACCTGCCGGCACGTTCCGCGCACCGCCGCTGCCGAACACGACCACCTTCACTCCCAGGCGGCTCGCCCGGGTCAGCGCGAGGCTCAAGTATTGGCGAATTTTCTCCATATCAGCATTTTCACCGGTCAGGCGCAGATTACCAGGAAAAAACAGGTTGCAGGCCTCGCAAGGCACCTCACGCGCCAGCAGCTCCCGCTCTACCTTTTGGAATTCTTCCTCCGGCAGCCCCGCCAGGGTCGATAATGGCAGCTCGATGTAGTCAAAGCCGCAAGCTCTCACCGCCGACAGGAAGTCGAACTCGCTTCCATCGATGTTTTTTCCGGTCAGGTAGCCGCATACGCCGAATTTCATCATTTTCTCCATCGCAGCAATCGATCTGCTCGGTGATCAAGTAAATTTTTTTATGTAAAATGTGGGCTTTGCCCCATATTTTACACAAAATTAAGAACCCACCCTTACTCGGTAGCCTCGTTAAGCATCTGCAAGGCCTGCTGCACTTCTGGCTGGTCTGGAGATAAGCGCAGCGAAGCCTGATATGCATACCGGGCAAGCGCAGGTTCGCCATTCGTGCTCCACCACCAACCCCAGACGTTCAACTCCTCTGTAATCCCCGGCACTTTTTCCAGGTAGGACTCAGCTTTCTCGACCTCGCCTACCCACACGTATGCCAGCCCGAGTGCTTTGATGGTCGCCTCGTCCTGCGAATCAGCCTCACAAGCTTTTTCCAGCTCCTTGAGAGCTTCGGAGAAACGTTTTTCGTCGCTCAGCAGCAAGCCCAGGCGGAAATGCGCAGTTCGCTGGTCGTCATCCACGGCGGCAGAAACCTTCAGATCCTCCACCGCCAGGCCGGTCAGCAGCTCCTTTTCGCTGCCTGACAGAGTCCCATTCAGAGCCGCCCTGGCTTGTTCGATGCAGCCTGTTTCGGCCTGCCATGCGCCAGGTTGGACGGGCAGCGCGACCAGCGCCGCACCCACAATCAGCACAGCAACCCCGAGTGGCAGGAGTTGACTCAGGCGTTTCGAATCGTTCGCCGGTTGGTGCGATAGCATTGAACCATACAGGCCCAATGCCAGGAAGAACGGCAACCAGCACCACAGATCGACGTAAGGGCGCGCATCGCTCAAACCATGCAGAAAGAAGGCCAGCATCCCGAGCCAGCTACTCTCGAAAAGCGCATCACCCCGGTCGCCGCGATACCGTGCCGCATTCCATAACAATGCGGCGATCAGCCACACCAACGCGAAAATACCCAACAGGCCTTGCTCAAGCCAGGCTTCGAGATACAGGTTGTGGGAATAAGTCAGGTACGGCACCTGGATCAGCAACACGTAGCGTGAATACTGCGCTGCGAACTGCCCCCCCAGGCCGATCCCCCGAAATGGCATATCCTGGATCAAGCTCAGGCTGCCGCGGTAAACATCCAGGCGATCTTCGCGGCTGAAGATTGGGGCGAGAACCCGGTCTACCAGCGGGACACGCTCAATAGCGCGGATATTGCCTTGCAGGAGGACGAACGCACCCAAACCGATCACCAAAATGCCCAACCCAAGCGCCACCCACCTCGCCGGCCGGTAGTGTACCGCCAGCCAGATTACCCCGGCAAGACCTATTCCCAGCCAGGCTCCACGCGAGACGCTGAACAGCAGCCCCAATGCGATAAGACCCACCGCCAGACCGGCTGCCAGCCGCCACCATTTCCCGCGCTCCAGCACCAGCAGACCTACGCCCAGGAACAACAAACTTTCGAGAAAGGTCGCCACGCTGTTCGGGTGAGGTTGCCAGAAGGTCGCCCGCGGAAAATAACCACTGACCCAAGCGGCGAGGCGAGAGATCGAGCCAATTTTCTCCCCCGGTTGGAGGTAGCCAGCTTGCGTGATAAAGAACAACCCGAGCAGCGCGCCCGCCAGAACCGCCATCCGCGCCACAATGAACAGGCCAGATCGCGTCTTCACCCCACGCGAAACTCCCAGGTAGAGCGCCCCCCCGGCAAGCAAAACCCCCAGCGGCAGCCAGCTCAAGCTGCGATCATAGGCCGGAAGCACGCCCAGCGCTGCACTCAGCATGAAGAGCAGGATGGGCAGATCGATCCCGTTCAAGCGAATATGGGGGAGCCGGATGGGTCGCATGGTCAGCAATCACTTGCGCACTACAGTCATTGTACCAAAGCAGGCCGATGTTCGCTTTGTAATCCGGAGGCTTGGAGAATCACGCGAAAGCTCCTTTACGCATACCCACACGCCGATCGAGAAGAGCCTCAAGCAGCAAAGGGACGGATAACCAGCCCGCCAGGCGCAGCTGCAAAGCGATCTGCGCAGCGTGGCGATCCACTTCCATCGGTTCAGCTAACCAGATGAAGTACATCATCGGTAAAGCCGTCAACGCCATCGCCAGCAGCACCAACCAGGCGCTTTGTTCCTGTCGACGAAGGTAAACCACGATACCGATCAAGTTTAATATAATGAACAGCACCACCACTCCGCCGTGCTGGTTGAAGTAGACCATACTGAGCTGCTTCAAGGTGCGTGGCAAAGGGTGAACGCCCCACTTCGGGTTACGGTAGCCCTGGACGCTGCTGTTAATTAATGGGCGCCAGTTAATCATCGGCTCGGTCAGCGTTTTCAGCGGTGTCGCAACCAGGTATTGGAGGTAAGCTTGTTTGCTGCAACAGGTCACCCAATCCCTCACTGCCTGGAATTGTTCCGATTGGTCCAGCAAAGGCTGATAGACAAATCCGGGCATTTCGGTGATTTCCATCAGCGCTTGGGTCACCGGCAACCCTTTCGTGGTAAAGAATTGCGTCGCTTCTGGGTCTTTAAGAAACCGCATGGCGAGGTGATCGTAGATGAACACCTGCCAGCGATTCCCCGCACCGAGGGTGAGGTATTGTGCGATGAAGAGGAGGATCACCCCGGCAGCATAGCACAGAATGTACCGTCGCCAGGGAGTTAAGAGACGGTTGGCCAACCATCCAATCGTGAAGATCGAGGTCATCACCAACGCAAAATAACTGTTGCTATCTCGGCAGAAACAATACAGTATACTGACTAAGAAAACCAGCCCAACCCACACCCAACGCATCCAGTCGCCTGGCATCCTGGGAAGCCACACCAACATGCCGATCCATCCTGCTAACATTAACGCCAACAATGAATAGGAGAGGGACTCAGCCAGCAAGATCGCATCCCATAAACTGACCTGAATGCTCAGGCTGATCGTCAGCACCAATCCAAACACCGCCAGCTTAAACCATCTTCGGCGCATGGTTTGGGCGAGAACGAACGCGAAGATCGCCCAGGAGACCAGAGAAAAGAGGGTCTGAAAACGCGCAAGCGGTCGCAGAAGCTGGATGGTGCGGTGATTCGCCTCGGTGAAGTGGAATAACTTGAGAAACAATGGTATGGTGAACGGGCGACTTCCCATCCAAAAATCTGGCGATGACAACGGGAGTTCGCTGGTTTGGGCATACGAGGCAGAGTCTCGCATCGCGTGAGGATCGTCGATTTCCAGGTACAGCAGCTTTAACCCGATTGAAACGCCGATCAACACAGCCACAACCAGGCCATAAGCGATCAGGTCAAATTTCCTACCGGTGAGAAAATGGACCCCCACCAGGAAAATCCAGATCAAAATGAACGCCCCAAAAAAGTACACCAGGTAAATCAACGCCACCAGTGCGCCGGACACAAGGGGAAATTCCGTGGGTACCCGGTCACCGAGATCCATGGGGAGAATCGCCCCAACCAGGGAATAAGTGTCCACGGTCTGGGTGCGCCCATCCCAGGTGATGTCGACCAAACCACCTTCTGGCTGGTAACGCAGGTAAATGGCGATGCCGGCCGGCATGTCACCGGCGACCACTAACCTGGAGTCTGGCGCCCCGCTGGACAGGAATATCCCATCCACCGCTTGCCAGTCCGCTGTCATTTCCACGGTATCGAGGGGGACATGCGAACCGTTCAAGAACTCAAGCTTGCGGATCTCAACCTGGATACCGGTTGAGTATCCGCCCGGTCTGCCTTGAGCGGAGATGGTTAAGAAATGAGGATGGGTGAGAATCGGCGTGGCTGGAGGCAGCAACCAGAAAAATAACAAGCCTCCCAGCACAGAGAGGAGGATGATTTTGCGTTTCACACTGACCGGTGCAGAGGACAACCACGGAAGGAGAAATCGCTTCGTCAGCCAGAAAAGCAGTACGAAGAGCGGCGCCGCCAACAATGAGGCGTAAATCAACCGTCCAAGGGCGAAAACATTAAAGCGATTGTTAAATCTAAGCATCACCATCCCCACGGCGATGCTGCCCGATGCGAAAAGGCAAGCAAGTGCCTGAAAAAGGGATGGATTAATCTGCCGGATAAAAGTGCTTGCGGAGAACGCCTTTTGCCCCATCTCCATCATTTTACTACTTCTTACACAACCTCCCCTGGTTACATATCGTGGTTACGAACCGTGCTTCGCTTGACATTTCAAATTACTCCCTCTACACTCATCTCATGCTTTCTCGCATCTTCTCCTGCGCTGTCATCGGACTGGAAGGCGTGATCGTCGAGGTTGAGGTCGACACCGGCCCCGGTTTGCCCGGAATGATTATTGTTGGATTGCCGGATGCCGCAGTTCAAGAAAGCCGCGAGCGGGTGCAGTCGGCGATTAAGAACGCAGGATTAATCTATCCGCGCAAGCGCGTGACCGTCAACCTCGCCCCGGCTTCGGTCCGTAAAGAAGGTCCGGCCTACGACCTGCCGATCGCATTGGGCGTGCTGGTCGCCAGCGAGCAGATCCCGCCTGAAGCGCTGGAGAGCAGCCTGGTGATCGGTGAGTTGTCCCTGGACGGCAGCGTGCGTCACGTGCGTGGGGTGCTGCCCATGGCGGCGGTCGCCCGCGAGCAGGCTTTCACGCGCGTGTTCGTCCCACAACCCGACTCTGCCGAAGCGGCGCTCATCCCCAACCTTGAGGTGATTCCGGTCGGTTCGTTGGTCGAGCTTTTTTCGCACCTGAACGGCGACCAGCGCATCCAACCCGCCCCGTCCACCGATCCGGAAAAGCTCGCTGTGCAGGTTGCGACCGATTTTAGTGAGATCAAAGGGCAAGAGCATGTCAAGCGTGCCCTGGAAGTCGCCGCGGCGGGCGGCCACAATTGCTTGATGGTCGGCCCGCCCGGCTCCGGGAAAACCCTGCTGGCGCGCGCCCTGCCGGCCGTATTGCCCCAAATGACCATCGACGAGGCGCTGGATGTGACCCGCATCTATTCGATCGCCGACCAGCTCCCGCCGGATGTGCCGCTCATCCGTGCGCGCCCCTTCCGCGCCCCTCATCACACCATCAGCCACGCCGGGTTGGTCGGCGGCGGGAACCTGCCCCATCCCGGCGAGATCTCCCTCGCCCACCGGGGCGTGCTCTTCCTCGACGAGCTGCCCGAGTTTGGCCAGCGCGTCCTCGAAGTGCTGCGCCAGCCCATCGAAGACAAGACCGTCACCATCAGCCGCGCGCAGGGTTCGCTTACCTTTCCCGCCAATTTCATGCTGGTCGGGGCGATGAATCCCTGTCCGTGCGGCTACTACGGCGACCCGGTCAAGGCTTGCACCTGCTCGCCGGGCACGGTCACCAAGTACCAGAAGCGCATCTCCGGACCGCTGCTCGACCGCATCGACATCCACATCCAGGTGCCGCGGGTCGAGTACGAGAAGCTGAGCGACCTGCGCACCGGCGAGCCTTCCACCGCCATTCGCGATCGGGTAGAAGCCGCTCGCAGTCTCCAGCGCGAGCGCTTTGAAAAGCTGGACGGGATCAGTTGCAACGCCGACATGCGCCCGGCTGACGTGCGCAGGTTCTGCGCGCTGGATGAAACCGGTTCACAACTGATGCGCGTCGCGATGCGCCAGATGGATCTCTCGGCGCGCGCGTATCACCGCACGCTCAAGCTGGCCCGCACCATCGCCGATCTGGCCGGCTGCGCTCAGATCGGCCCAAGCCACCTGGCCGAGGCGCTGCAGTACCGGCCGAGGATGGACGACCAATAAATTTCGATCTGCTCTGATTGTTTTCCGTTATACTCATCTTATGAGCCTGCCGCACCAGTCGAAAAAAATTCCTGCCAGCGCGAAACCTTTCTTTCAAGAGTATGATATGGATCGTCTCGATATCGATCAACATGCCTCCTTGATCATCGAGCGTCTTCTTCTGTATGGCAATCGCGCCGAAGTCCGCTGGCTACTGGAAACCTACGGACGCGACCAGGTGCGTAATTGGATTATCCGGGCGGGTATGCACAGGCTTTCGCGGCGAAGATATCATCTATGGTGTTTCGTTTTTAAAATCCCAGAACAAAAGGTTTCTGCCTATATATGGCCTCACTGAGCAATCCGCATTGGAACATGATCACGCCAGGTATGCGCCGGTTGCTGATTCATATTGGTCAGCAACAATTTTCACGACGCTTTTATCTTGCAGGAGGGACCGCAATATCACTCCAAATTGGTCATCGGCGCTCCATCGACCTTGACTTCTTTTCATCAACGGACGGGTTGGATGATAAAAGCCGCAATGAGATTGTCGTTGGTCTCTCACCATTCTCTCCACAGATTATTGAGAGCGTTGGCGGCAATCTGCTGATAATGGTTGACAATATCCGCACTGGCTTTTTTAGCTACGGTTACCCCTTGATCGAAGAATCGGTCCAATGTGAGAATGTATCTCTTGCTTCGCTAATAGATCTCGGATTGATGAAATGCGATGCATTGATCAGCCGTGGAATCCGAAAAAATTTCTACGACCTGTTCTATATCGCCCAATCGGTCACTTTTGAGCAGTTGTTGCTGTTAAGCCAGAAAAAGTACAACCAATTTCGAGATTTTCCTCTCTTGGTTCTCGAAAGCATGACCCTTTTTGAAAACACGGATCGTGATATTCAACCAGAGCTTGTGGAGGATATTTCTTGGGAGCAAGTCAGATTGTTCTTTGTCCAACAAGCCGAGTTGTTAAGCAACCGGTGGTTTGGTTGATGTGCGTGGATATGGACTCCCATCGAGAATTCTAGACATAATTTGAGAGGTAACATTGCCCTTGAGGAGAAAATGGGTCTGGCGATACAGTCGAGGAACCTAATTTCCCAGCGCCACTCAAACCACGATTCACCTCATCCACGCAACACCCTGCCCAACTCCTCCACGTCCTTCTTCCAGCTCAACACGATACCCACCTGCTCATCTCGCTGTACCGGGTCTTTCACGTAGCCTTTCGCAAGATCCGCCAGGTTGGCGTAATAATTGGCGAGTGCTTGGAAAGGAAGGCCTAGCCCAGTCGCACCCGCCGCATCTTCACGCGCCAGGCAGTCTTCCAGGCGTGCCAGCTTCTCCAGCCACTCTTCGACCGGCATACCGGCTTGCTTGCGAAAACTCCGCACCATCCACTGCTGCTCAAACACCGAGCGCTGCTTCCATCCAGCAGATTGTTCAGCCAGGGTGGTACGTACCGTGTTGCACACTGCCAGCGCCTGCCGGATCAGTTCTGCGCTCAGGATAACCTTACCGGCAGGCTCAACGGATTCATCTAACGAGATTCCGGCGTCGATCAGCGCTTGCATAGAGGATATTTCTTGCCCGGCATATCGTCGCGGGTCCTGGAATGCCAACGCAATCGCCGCCGCGAAACCGGCGCCGGCTGCCTCAACCGAAAGCGTGTAAGCGCTTAAGATGCCGCGCAGCTCCGATTCCGGCTTGCCCATCAGGCGCGCCAGGTCTGGGATGGCCGAATCGGCCGTACGGGTCGGAGCAAAGCCAGGACCGATGGTAAATGCAATCACACCGGTGCCTTCCAGTTCCTCGCTCAATGTCGAACCGAGGTGTACCTGGGCAGCCTTGAGGCTTTCATAAGCCCCCATGTAAGCCAATCCAGTTGACGAAATGCATGCAAACACGCCGCCTTTTCTCTCGATCATCCCTGGCAGAATCGCACGCGCCAACAGAACGACACCGCGCAGGTTAACCCGGTAACTGGTATCCCACATTTGTATCGGAATATCTTTCACTGCTCCCAGCGTAGCCACCGTGGCGTTATTAACCACGATATCCACCGGACCAAAGGCACGCTCGACCGACCTAACCATCTTCTTAACATTGCCTTCATCCCCAACATCGCAATGGATGAAAAGCGCCACTCCCCGCCCGAATTCTTGCTCCAGACATGCTTGCGATCGCTTGCCTGCTGCTTTATTGATCTCCGCGATAACCACCCGCGCCCCCAACCAGATCAAGCTGCGAGCCGCTTCGAATCCGATCCCGCCTCCCGCCCCACTGACCAGGGCGACCTTACCCTTCAAATCACCGGATTTCAACCTGCCCCTTGCAATGAGCATGTCCTCGTCTCCTTCCACTATATAAAAAGTTAGCCGATCCGAATGATCAGGTCAGCCAACGAACGACCCGGAGTGGGATATGTGAAGTCAGTTCACCTGGCAAGATGGGCAGTAGTACGAGGCTCCACCCATGAATTGGATTTTTTCTACCAGCGTGCCGCACCGCGGGCAAGGCTTCCCCGCAGCCTGGCTGTCGAGGATGCGCTGGTACCCGCCTGGCTTGCCGAACAGGTCCAGCTCATCACTGCGTCCGCCGGCATCCGTCGCCCGCCGCATCACGTCGCGGATGGTTTCATGGAGGAGACCCTGCTGCTCAGCCGAAAGCTCGATCGCCCGCCGTTTTGGGTGAATCCGCGCGTTGAACAATATATCCTGCAGGTAGCCGTTGCCCAGGCCGCTCACTCCCGGTTTGCTGATCAGGAAAAACTTGAGCGCATCTTTCGCGCCCGCCGGAAGCGCGGCAAATAACCCTTTGAAGTAATCCAGGCTGAAGTCGTCGCTGAGCGGTGAGACCAGGTCGTATCCGTAGTAGTTCTTGCCGGTCACCAGCTCGGATTGCGAAAATAACTTCACCGAGCCCCACATCTGGATCGATACCGTGAGGAAGGTTTGGTCGGCGAAGCCGAGTAGGAGCTGGTGTTTTTTGGGGATCGTCGTCTCATTCTCATGGTAAAAAATTCGCTCGCCGCCACCACCCAACACCAGCGTATAGTCCGGCTGCATGGGGAGAAAGATCTCGTTGCCAAACACAACCGCCTGGCCGACCCGTTTGTTCTTCAACAATTCAACATACTCTTCTTCTGGTCGGGTGTAAAAGGCAAACTTCATCGGCGAATTTCCGCGCACACAAAAACCAACCTGCTTGCCCTGGAGTGTCTCGTTCATTTGCTTTGCCAGGGTAAGGGCTTCCGGCAGCTCGATCATCGTGCACCTCTTGGAGAAATTTACACTAACGGGCAACGCCCGGCACTTCACATGGGGCGGTCTTCGTCCTGGTCTTCGTCCAATTTATCCAGGATTTTTCTCAAACTTTCTTCCCATACGTCGTCCAACGGGATAAAGTTCGCCTCTTCGAATTCGTCGGATAATTTGGCAAAGTAATCCCGCACGCCGGCCTGGGGAGCCATTTGTTCCAATTCCTCGATCTTGGTTTCCAGGTTCTGCAGCAGCCGCTTGCTCTTTTGCATCAGGTCGGTCAGGTTGAATTCGATCTTCAACATATAATTGACCCGCCGCATGATCCCCAGCCAGGCCATGTAATCATTTTCAATCTGGATGGAATGACCAATTTGGGCAATATGGGTGAAATCGTAGATTGGCACCATCGCGTACAGGCCAACATACTCCATACCCTGCTCGCCTGCCCGTTTGCACAGGTACGACCCGATGCTCACCCCCCCGTGGTAGTCGGTCAGGTGCAAGGCCAGCTCGTCCATGCTGTCACGCATCCCTGGCAAGCTAAAACTACCCGAGATGGACCGTTCTTTGTCGTATGGAAATTCCCCATAGACTCCACCGAAACCGATGATGCGTTTGACTCGCATCTGGCGGGCTGCGTCCAGGATCGCTGCGATGTAACGTTCTGCGTCAAGGTGTGGCTCGTCTCCTAAAAGCACAACCACGCCGCGCTTGTTGTTTTCGAAGTAGTAGAGTGGGTTTTCTGGCACGCGCAGCGACTCGGGGTAGCCCTGGTCGAATTTAATCACTGGTCGGACCAGATCGTGTGTCCCTGGTATCTGGAACATATAAAACCCGTCCGTGCGGATCTGGCCGATTTGCCTCGCCCGGGTGCGATGAATCAGGTACTGAGGCAAGCCGGATGAAACCGATCCGGCATCTGCCCATTGTCGCCAGCCGACCAGCATGTAAACATCCCGGGCTTTAGGATATTCCTGTAAATCAACGGCATCCATCATCTCATGCTCCTTCAGGCCTGGCAGCGACCTTGCGCAAAGCCTGATCACCAGTATACTACAACCTCTGCCTTCTCCCGTCTGCTCAGAGAGCAGGTTCCGCAACCGGAACACAGGTAGAGTGCGCCGCTCAGTCCCCTCTGAATCGAACCACCAGCAAAGTCATATCGTCGCTTTGCTCGGCGCCGGCCTGGAATGTGGAAATGTGATCAAACGTCATGGCGCATAAGTCTTCGACGGAGCGGAAAGCGCCTCTCCGCCAAAAATCGACCAGGCGATCCAGGCCAAACCGCGCCCCGCTTTGACCCTGGGCATCGATCAAACCGTCGGTAAACAGCAACAACCAGTCGCCGGACTGCAAGGCAATTTCCGCCTCGGCAAGGTGAAATTCATCCCCGTCGACCACCCCTAACGCCACGCCGTCTCCTCCCAGCCGGATCATGTCGCCATCCCGCAGCAATAGGGGCAAGTCGTGCCCGGCTCGCGCGTAGACCAGCATCTTCTCGGCACAATCGATCACCCCGTAAAAAACTGTCACAAACATGCCTGGCTCGCCGAGTTCCATCAACAACCGGTTGACATTCGCCAGGACGTTACGCGGCGATGATTCGCGGTGCGCTTCAGCCAGGATCAGGCTGCGCGCCAACGCCATATACAACGCCGCTGGCATGCCTTTGTCTGAGACGTCGGCGATCACCACGCCCAAGCAGTCGTTTTCGAGGCGGATCACATCGAAAAAATCTCCCCCCACCTGGCGAGCCGGCAGGTTGAATGCAGCAAAATCGACCCCTGCGACAACCGGGAAGTTCCGCGGCAATACGTTTTGTTGCACCTGTCGGGCAAGCTCCAATTCGTGTTCCAGGCGTTCCTTTTGGACAAGCTCAACCTGGGCGGCCTCCAACTCAGCGATTTTCGCCCGCAACTGGTCGATCAACTCAGCCCGCTGCATGGCAAGCGCCGCCTGGTTGGCAAAAATCCGCAACATTGAGACTTCCCCCGGTGAAAATTCTCGCTTCTGCGTTGCCTGCAAAACCATCCGGCCGACCGTTCTTCCATCGGCAATTAAAGGCACGTAAAAACCTGTTCGCGCCGGCATCGTGCGCTCGGCCGAGACATTCACCCCGGGTGGAACCCTCCAATAGCGCCTCATTTCCTCGCCTGGCTGGACCTGGGGAAAAACCGACGCCGGTATGCTCGCTTCGATCACCGCATCATTCCATCCTTCGCAGGCCAGCACCTGGAGCTCGCTTTCACTGCGCTGGAAATAGACGACACTGCGATCTGCGCCGCACAGGTCACGCGTGTAACGGCTGATCCGGTTGGCCAGGTCAACCAGGCTGGTCGAATTGATCAGAGTCTGGCCGATCTCCTGGAAGGAGATCATCGCCTCCGTTCGCTGCACCAACAGGCGGTTCGACACCTCCAGCTCCAACACCTTGCGCTGGAGGGTCTGGTTGGCCTCCACAAGCGCTTTTTCCTCCGCCTCGAGCATGGCATATGTCTCATGGAGTAATTTTGCGTCCAATTCGAGCGCATCTTCAGGCGCCAGTTGACCGGCTTTGACCAGGTGCAGCAGGTATTCCTTCGCCGGCAGGATGCTGGACTGGAAATACAAGTCGGGCTGTTGATGATCGGCCCGAAAGACATCGAACACAGTCACTTCCCCCTGACGTCCGGTGTGCTTGCACTGCTGGCAACCTTGCGACCGGTAAAATTGTTGACCTGGGTCCAACGAGTCCATCCCCAGGCGCTCCAACGAAGGCGCATCGAGCTGAACCGCCTGCTTACACGCCGGACATAGCACCGGTTGGCGCATCACCGAGACGACCCAGGTCAACTGGTTGAGATCCTCGCGAGTCAGTCCCATTGTCTGCAAATACCGAGCCACCGCAGATCCTCGAAAAATGGTGGTGACCTGGGTCAGCACGCGGATCCCATTTTTTGCCGCATCAACCGCCAGCGCAGCCGTTTCGGCGGTTAACTGGTCGAGGATTAACAAACCGGGGCGGCGGTTGATCGCGTCGCGCAGCCTGCGCAGCCTGAGCTCCGCTTGGCGGGGCTGAACCAGCTCGCACCGCGAGCGCAGCTCCCGGGGTATTCGGAAAGGGTCCGTCTGGTCGGTAAAAATGGTGCAGTGGTCGCGTGGGTTAGCAGAGAGAATTTCACGCATTAAAATGCGCAAGATGGCCGATTTTCCACTCATAAACAGGTGAGTGGTCACCTCGTCGACTGGATCGCGCCGCGACTCGAGCCCGGCGACGACGATCAAGCCGGGTTGATCGGTAGCGAGCTGCTGCACCAGCGTGTCGATCTGTGGCATGTGGAAAAAATCTTTCAACCCCAGCATGCGACCAAACTCCTGACGGCTCAATGTTTTTGACCGAAATGGCAAGGATGAAAAGCGATCCTGTTACGTGATTGTAAACCAAATGAGACGAATACTCATCTCAAAAATGGCGGTTTCAGTTTTTGAAATGACTCCCACTCAAGCCAATGGAGAAAGGGGATTGGATTAAAAAATCGAGCCGGAATGCGTCCCCATTGGCAATCCGGCGTCGATCTTGTACCTTCCCCTGATGGTTATTTGCAGGTACAAACCGTGTTGATCGTATGATGGCATCGATTTGCAGTAACTTCTCAGCCAGGGGCACAAGACCTCTCTTCTACCCGCTGAGCAGTTACGATTTACATAAGTATTAACGCAAAGTTCTCCAATTTATTACACTCAAGCGCCTTGAGAAACCGGTTTCAGAGCTTCTCCAGACACGATAAGCTCAACGAATTGAGCGAGCAGCCTGGCGCCCTAGTCGTGCCGGGTGCCGTCGGGCATGGTCGCCCCGCTTAAGGATTTTGCCCGGAGCAGCTTGTAATCCGGGGCATTGGTGCCGGTTAAATCGGCGTCCGTCAGGTTGGCGTTGGTCAGATCGGCGGCGCCAAGGTTGGCGTCGATCAAGTTGGCATTCGCCAGGTTCGCCTCGGAAAGGTCGGCTTCCGCGATGTTGGCCTCGCGTAAGTCTGCGCCGCGCAGGTCGCAGCCGCGCATGTGTGCCCGCCGCAAGTCGGCCCCAATCAGCACTGCATTGCGCAAGTTGGCGCCCCCCAGGTTTGTGTCGACCATGGTTGCCCCGCGCAAATCGACCCCATTTAAATTAGCGCCGATCAGGGTTGCGCCGGTCAGCAAGACCCCGCGCAAATCCATCCCACTCAGGTCGATATGGCTGAGCCATAACGGTTTGGGCTGGTTTAGCAGGATGTAGATTTCATATCGGGAGAATTCAGCCATGGTGTATCCTCCGGAAAATTCTCATCATTATTATATGCTCTTAACCCTCGATATACACAGCCGGCACCTTACAATCTCCTATCCGGCTTGAGCATCGCCCCTGATCGGTGTTTGAGGCTCGTTTCGGCGAAAAACAGGTACCCAGATCATGCCAGGTTAATCTCGTTGTGCCTTTCTTTCCCACAGACCCGGTCGCGTTTGCTGCCAGGTCGGGTCATCCACGAGTAAAGGAAGCTGCTCCCAACCGGCGCGGATGCGGGCGCGGGTATCTTCCCAACCACGCAGGCCACTCAACGCATCCGCTGCTTCCACATTACACGCCCCCACCGCCACGGCAGAGATCACCGACTCCTGAGGGTCCAAGCCGCGAAGCATTGCGCTCAAAAAGCCGGCGATCGTCGCGTCTCCCGAACCGGTCGTCCCCACCACATTGACCTTAAAACAGGTTTGCCATATCTCCCGATTTCCCCAAATCGCCAGGTCAGCCGGCCTTCCACGCCCCATGTCTTCCAAGAATTTATCCCTGGCCGTGCGCAGGTAAAGGCCGCGATCGCCCAACTTGATCACTGCGACTTTCACCCCCAGGCTCAACAGCTCGCTTCCCAGGGAATGGAGCCTCTCCGGCGTGATCTTTTCCTGCAAATCTCCATTGACCGACTCGGCGCGATAGCGCATGAACTCTTCGCGGTGAAGCATGAATAAGAGCTCGTCGAAGCTGGGCAAAAAGACGTCCACATAAGGCAAGGCCTCCACCAGGACCCGCCGCCAGTTCACTTTGCCCCCTTCGGCGTCTGGGTCGGGGTAGGTCATGTCCAAGGAAGTGGTTACGCCGGTCTCCTTGGCCCTTTTGAACAGGTTGACCAGTTCGCGCCCTTCGTCGGAATACATACGTTTCATCACCGGCGGATACCCAAAGTGCATCAAGCGCGCCTCGCGCAGCGCCTCATAATCCACATCCTCGACGCCGAAAGCATCATTGGCGCCAGGGCAGTGCAGGAAAATCCGGTCCACCCCTGGTGCGGAGACGATCACGGAATAAGATGTCGGCGAATCCGGGTCTACCACAAGACCCTCAGCCAGTTGCGAGCCATATTCTTCAACAATCCCGCGCACGATTTTACCGAGCGGGTCCGCCCCAATTTTTGCCATCAGCCGGGTGGAGATACCCAGGCGGTGCAGCGCCAGGCCCGTGTTCGAAACCGGACCTCCGGTGTTGAATGCGGCCGGGCCGGTGATCAGCAGGTGTCCCGGTTGGAGCAGGGAAGATAGCTTGCCTTCTGGGACGTGATCCAAAGCCGGGATAAAATCCAGGCAAATATGGCCGGCCACGACTGCCTCGATACCCTTCATACAATGCCCTCCCAGTGCAACAAAAGGGATGAAGTCTCGTTATTGCTCAGGAAAAACCGAGAATCTTCAAGTTTTCCCTCATGGTTGAGTTGCAAGAAATGATTATAAAACAGGTTGATTTTCAAGCGTGCTATAATTCCTGCGATGAATCTTGACATAAAAACCGGGGTTCTCGTCGCGACCATCCTGGCAGTCCTGGCCGGTCTTCTCGCCCTGCTCATCGGCATTCAATCGATTCGATCGGGCTCCCGCCTCAATTACTTTCGCAAGCGCCGCGACCGCCTGGTACGAGGCTGGCGGTTGATCGTCGTATTCGCCGTCATGTTGATTTTTGCCTTGTTGATCAACCGCTTTGCTGAACCGGTGGCTTATCGATTTTTCCCGCCCTCGCCCACCGTGACCTCAACCCCAACCATCACCCAGACCCCGACCATCACCCTGACGCCGACCATTTCCCTCACTCCAACCATCACCGAGACGCCATCGATCACCAACACTCCCTCGATGCCCATCGCGCTCGAAACCCAGTTCGAATCAACCATCACTCCCAATCCAGACGCCGTCTTCAGCCCGGTCGTCTTTTCCAACAACCTGGACGATAATTTCCAACCAGTCAATCCGGCGATCGAGTTCGCCAACCCAATCTCGGTGCTCTACGGTGTTTTCAGCTACGATCAGATGACCGTGGGCGCGCAATGGAGCGCACTTTGGTACCGGGGTGCCGATCTCGTCTGTTTTGAGACTCTGCCGTGGAATGGCGGCACCGGCGGCTTTGGTTACACTGATTGCGAAAATCCTTTGGGCGGCTGGTTGCCAGGGGTGTATGAAGTTCAGATCTTCACCGGCACGCTTTGGAAGGTTTCGGGGCAATTCACCGTCACAGGAGAGCCACCGACCCCCACCGCCACATTGACCCCCACGCGCACGCCGATTCCCAGCGCCACGACCGGCCCAACGCCTACGGTGCCCTCGCCGACCCCTTCGCCCACCCTCAGCCCCAGCCCGACTCCCACCATCACGCGCACGCCAACGGCAACCAACACCCGCCGGCCCACCGACACCCGACGGCCCACACTGACCAATCCACCGCCTTAATCCGCCGGTGATCGCTCACAATCGGTCAAGATAATCGATAAGATCAGCGCCGCGTTATCCCCTGGCACGAGCGTGACCGCTGTCTCTTGCCAGGCAGGCCGCAATGTGCGATCCCAGGCGGGCATTGTTACGCAGCAGCGCGAGGTTGACCCGCAGGCTTTCCCCCTCGCTCAACACCTTCACCCGATCCAGCAGATACGGGGTAACCGCCGCACCGCGAATCCCCTCATTGCGCGCATCGGCCAGCGCCTTCTGGATGATCCCCTCCATCACCTCTCGCGGCAGGCAGTCTTCCGCCGGGGGTGGTTGCACGACCAGCACAGCGCTCTTGAGACCCAAACCCCAATGCTGGCGGGCAATCGCGGCGATCTCTTCGGGGCTGTCAGCGGTGATATCTACCGGCAGGCCGCTGTGAGGTGAATAAAACGCCGGGAATTCGGTGGTCCGGTACCCTACCACTGGCACCCCCAACGTTTCCAACACCTCAACCGTTGCCGGTAAATCAAGAATGGCCTTGGCACCGGCGCACACCACAATCAGCGGGCGTTGCGCCAGCTCAGGCAGGTCCGCCGACACATCGCCAGGCGCATCCCGGTGCACGCCGCCGATCCCCCCGGTGGCAAACACGCGGATCTCCGCCAGGTCAGCCGCGATCAATGTGCCGGCTACCGTCGTCCCCCCACTCAGACCCCGCGCGAGGGCGATGCCCAAATCGCGACGGCTGATCTTGCGGTCGACCGGATGGCTCGCTAACCGTAAGCTTTCATTTTCGGTCAGCCCAACGTGGATCTTACCGTCCAGCACCGCCACAGTCGCCGGGGTAACCCCTGCCGCGCGCGCCTCGCTTTCCAGCGCACTCGCCAACTCCAAGTTCTGTGGATAGGGCAGCCCGTGGGTGATCACCGCCGACTCGAGTGCCAACACCGGCAGTCCCAACCGGCGGGCCTGCGCCACCTCGCTTGAGAAGATCAGGTCAGCGGGTCTGATACGCATCGATGACATCACATCGCCAGCTCATCGTACAGGCGATCGAGGGATAATTCCGGCAGCACCGTGCCGGGATAACCCAATACCAAAGAGGCGGCTGCCACCCCGAGCCGAACCGAATCGTCCAGCGGGATATCGTTTACCAACCCAAACAGCACAGAGGCGGTCAACGCATCTCCGGCTCCGGTCGGATCGACGATTTTGGTGCGCACGGCGGGGACGTGCCCGCTCACCTCCGGCGTGGCATAGCATACCCCAAACTGCGCCAGGGTGATGATGACGATTTCAGCATCCCGGTCGACCAGCTTTCGCGCCGCGACCAGCGCTGAAGTGCGCTCGGTCACTTCGGGGTCATGGTCGCACAGGATCGATGCTTCCTGGCTGTTCGCGGTCAATAGAAAAATCTTATCCAACAGCGGGGCGACTCGCTCGGCCAGCGCGGACGACGTAGTGTCAACACACACCGGCACGCGCGCTTTTCGCGCCAGCCGAAAAATGGTTTTCAGGCTGGTCGGGCTGAGGTTGGCGTCCACGAAAACCAACCCCGCCTCTTGGATCCGGTCCGCGCATCCTTTGATCAACGCGGGGGTGATGGCGCGCAAGACGCGCATATCTTCCAGAGCGATCACGCGCTTCCCCTGACCATCATATACCGCCAGGTAAGAAGCCGTCACGCCCCCTTCGACCTGCTGCGCCAGGGACACATCCACCCCACAGGAGCGGGTGTAAGCGATGAGCTGCTCACCGAGGCTGTCACTGCCGATGGCGGTGAGCAGGCTGACCGGTTGGCCCAGCCTGGCGAGGTTCTCCGCCACGTTGCGCGCCACGCCGCCAAACGAAAAACGGTTTCGCGCCACGTTCGATCGCTCGGTGTCTACCGGGTTCTCAAGAACGCCGACCATATCGACGCCTGCGGCGCCGATCACCAGCACAGGTCGTTCTGCTGCGTCCGGTCGAATCAAGGGATGCATAATACCATTGTAAACCGAAATTGGATGGGTTAACAAATCTGTTAAGTTCCCCTTTACATCCCTGTAAGCGCTTGGGCGATATGAATCTTGTATAATGCCAACTAGGACACATCTCCATGAAGGACTCTTCCATTTTCCGTCGCCTGGTTCCAGGGCTGGTGTTGGGCCTGCTGGTGTTCATTGGCCTGGCTCTGCTTGGCGACCTCCAAAACGTCAGCCTGGCGATCATCAATTTTGAGTGGAAGTACTTCCTGGTGGCGATCGCCTTCACCCTGCTCAACTACGCCCTTCGCTTTATCAAGTGGCACTTTTATCTCGGGCAAATTGGCGTCAGGCGCATTTCTGTTGCGCAGAGCCTGCGCCTGTTCATCGCCGGTTTTCCGCTCGCGGTGACGCCGGGAAAAGTCGGCGAAGTCTTGAAAGGCGTCTGGTTGATGCAGCTCACCGGTGTGCCGGTGGCCAGAGGCGTCTCGGTCGTGGTCGCGGAGCGAGTCAGCGATGGTCTGGCAGTGTTGGCACTCTCGACCCTGGGTGTCATTGCGTACCCGCAATACTGGCCGGTCTTCGCGCTCGTTCTCATTCTTCTTCTGGCGATCATCGTCTTTTCGCAGGTTCGCCCGCTGGCAGAATGGCTGCTAGACCGTGGCGAGCAATTCCAGGCGTTCCGCCGGGTGACCCGCTCTGCCCGTGAATTTTATGAAGGCAGTTTTGCCCTTTTCCGCCCGGGCGCCACTCTGCTGGCCGTTGCGCTTGGCACGCTCTCCTGGCTTGGCGAGGGGATCGGCTTTTACTTCATCCTCAGGGGGTTGGGTGTTGAACCGGGCCAGCGGATGCTCGCGATGGCCGTGTTCGTACTGGCTTTTTCCACAATCATCGGGGCCGCCTCCGCCCTACCGGGCGGGCTGGGAGCTGCCGAGGTGTCCATCGCAGGCTTGCTCACCCTTACCCTCCATCAGGAGCCTGCCCTGGCATCCACCGCGACGCTGCTCATCCGGCTGGCAACCTTATGGTTCGGGGTATTATTGGGATTGGGGGTGTGGGCTTTCTCACCGGGCTTCTTCAGTTTCACCAGCGCGCACAGACCGGTCCCGGAGGTCTGACCAGGCCTGCTTTTCGCAAGATGAAACTGCAAGCAAACTGTTATGCACCCGGTGACGGCTCGCATTGCGTATAACTTACAACTCATGTAGAATACAGTGGTACCGTTTATCGATCGGATGAATGCATGCCGCTTGCTCCGGGCACCCTCTTAAATAACCGTTACCGGATCGTTTCCATTCTTGGTCAAGGTGGGATGGGCGCTGTTTATCGCGCCACCGACGACCACCTCAACATTCCCGTCGCCGTAAAAGAGAATTTATTCCTCACCGACGAATACAGCCGGCAGTTTCAACGCGAAGCCAGCATCCTTGCCAGTTTGCGACACCCCGGCCTGCCGCATGTGGCCGATTATTTCATCCTTGAGAACCAGGGCCAGTACCTGGTGATGGATTACATCGAGGGCGAAGACCTCCGCCAGCGGCTCGAGCGGTCGGGTCCGCTGCCTGAGCGCGAAGTGTTGCTGATCGGCATCTCGGTCTGCGAAGCGCTGGACTACCTGCACACCCGCGAGCCTGCCATCATCCACCGCGACTTAAAACCCGGCAACATCAAGGTCACCGCCGAGGGACAGGCCGTCCTGGTCGATTTCGGCCTGGCGAAGATCCTCGAAGGCGGCCAGGCCACCCTCACCGGAGCTCGCGCCATGACTCCGGGCTACTCTCCACCCGAACAGTACGGCACCGCCAGCACCGACGCCCGCAGCGACATCTATTCCCTGGGGGCAACCTTATACGCAGCGCTCACCGGCGTCATCCCAGAAGACGGATTGAACCGGATGACCGGCAAAGCGGACCTGACCGATACGCGCGTGCTCAACCCAAAGGTGTCTCGCCGCACCGCCGACGCGCTTCAAGTGGCGATGCAGGTAGATCCGGATGACCGCTACCAGACCGCCGCGGAATTCAGGCGCGCGCTCATCGAGTGTGGCGAGATGTCGGCTTTTTTCCGCGAGCGCCCGACCATTTCACCACCTCCGATGGATTTCTTCCTCCAAAAAGAAGGCGAGGTCGCAGGTGGCGGGGTTGCACCAGGTGGCAATCGCCTCAAATCCAGACCGTCCGCCAGGCGGCGGCGTGCGCGGAGCAACCCCTGGTTGTTCATCCCCCTCATGGCGATCATCGTCGCCGGCGCTTTCATTGCCTTACAATTGCAGCCCGACCTCCCTCGCACCGTCCTGGCTTATTTCGGCGGACCACCCGCCGTGGCATTAACCCCCGTCGCACCTTCGCCGACAGAATCGCTGGCGACCCAGACGCCTGAAGGCTTCGTAGCCGAACAACCCACCCCGCCACCAGAAGAAACGACCATTGCGGCGGTCGAAGACAGCGCCACCCCCGAACCGAGCCTCACCCCCTCGCCGACGATCACCCCTTCTCCCACGCCCACACCGCTCGGCGGTGGGGTTTCAGAGATCGCTTTCGCATCCAAGCGCACCGGGTTGATGCAAATCTGGTCGATTAACGCCAATGGAAAAGGGTTGCGCCAGATCACCTCCATGCAGGACGGCGCATGCCAGCCGGTCTGGTCACCCGATGGACAGCGCCTGGCCTTCATCTCTCCATGCCTGACCAAGCGTGAGTATTACGAAGGCAGCTCAATTTACATCATCAACCATGATGGCTCTGGCTTGATTCCCTTACCGGCCAGCCCCGAGGGCGATTTCGACCCCTCCTGGTCTCCCGATGGCACAAAAATCGCTTTCACATCTTTGCGCACCGGCCGGGCGAGCATTTTTGTGATCGATTTACAGACCCTGGCCGTCAAAGAAATCTCCCAGTCGCGTTTCTCCGACCTCCAGCCTGCCTGGTCGCCCAACAGCCACCAGATAGCCTTTGTGCGCAAGATCGTTTTCGGCCAAATCTGGATCATGGATGCCGAAGGCAACAGCCAGCTTCAATTCAGCCCCAACGGCGAGGTGAACAATTTCGCGCCCACCTGGACCCGCGAGGGCGAGGTGATTTTCTATAACCAGTTGGTTGGCGGCTCTAAAGTTCCCGGGCTGGTGGGGATGCGTTACGAAGACCGCCTGACCTACCGCGAGTTCAAAGTTCCGGCAAACACAGAGGTTGACCTGGGACCGATCGGAAGTGTGAGCGTCTCGCCAGATGGCTTCTGGCTGGCTTACGAGGGCTGGCCCGACGGCACCAACCATGACATTTACCTGATGACGATCAACGGCGCAAACGTCACCCGCCTGACGACCGACCCCGCGTTCGAGTTCGCCCCTGCCTGGCGGCCCGAGTTCGCTCCTCCCCCTGCGCCTTAGCCAAAATAGATCATTCGGAAGTGCCAGACAGGCTGTCCTGGTATTGGCTGGCAAACAGCGCCGGGCTTCCTCCGGTATGCCAAAAGAGCACCGTTTCTCCAGCCTTGAAAAAGCCCTTGCGCGCCAGGTCGATCATCGCGCCGGCGGCACGACCGGTGTACACCGGGTCGAGCAACAACCCGGCGTGAGAGGCAAACAGGCGGATAGCCTCCCGTTCCAGGTCGCCCATTACGCCATAGCCCTTCCCCAGGTAATCATCGTTGATCAAAATTTCGTCCGGCTGCAGGCCAATTTCCAGGTTTAAATGCTCCGCCGTTCCGTTTGTCAGCCGGTGGACGATCTCACGCAGCTCCGGTTCATGGCGGTCGATGCTGATCCCCAACAAGCGACCCTCGAAGGAGAATGCCTTGGTCCCCAATGCAAGTCCGGCTTGCGTTCCTCCTGAAGAAGAAGCGACCACGACCCAATCCACCCGATCTGAACCCAATTGCTCGATCAGCTCGGCGAAGGCATCGTAATATCCTGCCGAACCGATCTCGTTCGATGCGCCAAGCGGGATCAAGTAAGGCCGGCGACCCTGTTCCCAGGCTTGTTGAAAAACCTGGTCCAGCTTGGCAGCCCGCTCGGTTGAGCTGGTGTAAACGATTTCGGCGCCCAGCAGGTCATCCAGAAGCAAGTTTCCGGAAGCAATATCCGGCTTTATACCCGAAACCACCAGGATGCAGTCCAACCCATAGCGTGCGGCAACCGCGGCGGTCTGCCTGCAATGGTTCGATTGAACCGCGCCGGTGGTGACCAGCGTCTTTGCACCGGCTGCCAGAGCAGCCGCCAGCACAAACTCCAATTTGCGGGTTTTATTGCCGCCCATAGCCAACCCGGTCAGGTCGTCGCGTTTGACCAGCAAGCGCAGACCACCCAATGCAGCGCCCAGGCGTGGGTATGACTCGATCGGGGTCGGGAGATGGGCAAAACGGATGCGAGGGATCATAGGGACACCTCCTGGCGGGTGCGCGCTTTCCCTCGCGCACGCATCACATCCAATAAACGTGGTAATAACCGGGTATACAGGCGGAAGAAAGTTGGCCGGCAGGGAAAATCATAGGCGCCGATGGTGCAGATAACCTCACCACCCAGGCCTTCTTTGAAGCGGAAAACGCCCCACATCGAATCGTTCTCGTCGAACACGTCGGGCGCTCCCCAAAGGTCATAGGACAGCGCGCCTTTTTCCTTTGCTATACGCATCGCTTCCCATTGAAGCAAGTAATTCGGCATCCGATCCCGGTGAATTTCCCGCGACATGCCATACAGATACCAGGCACGTTGCGCATACACGAACAATACCAGCCCGGCAACCGGCTCGCCTTCCACCTCCGCCACTAACGGGAAACACATGCCTGCCCGGGTGAAGGTGTCCCACACCTTTTGGTAATAATTTGCCGGGCGGATGGTAAATCCATCGCGCAAGGCTGTCTCTGCATACATGCGATAGAGCAGTCCAAAATCTGCTGCGGACCCGTGGCGCACCGTCACCCCTTTTCGCTCGGCCAGGCGAAGGTTATAACGAGTTTTCTGCTTCATCCTGCTCAGCCAATCCGCTTCCAAACCACGTAAATCCAGCACCACGGTATTGCGGAACTGGACCTGTTCATCTGAATAGAGCCAGCCGCGTCTCCGCAAGTCTTCCAGCGCCTTTACACCCACGAGGTCGCTGGATGCACCTTGAGAGCCGGGAATTCCATACCCCAGAACCACCTCGGGGTCGATTTTTATGAAAATCGCCCCCGATTGCCGTGCCAGGCGCTGGAGATCGTCCAGGACCTGGCTACGCAGTGCGTCCGAGTCCCAATCCAGCAGGGGACCGCGAGGTGTGTACATCACGCTCAAGTTGGGCGAAAATGGGCCAATCTGCAGCGGTCTTTGCAAAACCATCGCCGCCGCCAGCACCTCACCCTTTTCCCCTCTCCACAGCAGGGGTAGCGCCCGCCAGCCAACGGCAGCCTTTACATCTGCCCATTCACAGGTCTGCAAGATGTGCGCACCGGGCAACCCGGCAATCAGCCGGTTCCAATCCGATAAGTTCGGCGCTGAATCAAGAATATAAGGGGCCATCTCAGTCAATCCCGCGCCTTTTCGCCCACCAGCGGTACATCCAAAACAGGGGCGAGATCAACGGCTTCTCATAGGTCGGCGCGGCGCGTCTCAGTTCACCCCCAAACCCGCGCTTAAAGCGGTACACGCCCCACAGGTCTTCGTGGCGCTGCTCGAATTGGGCTTCGAGCACCGCTTCCTCTTCGTCAGGCACACCCCATAGATCGTAGGACACGCAGCCCCTCGAAACCGCCCAGGCCATCGCCTGCCATTGCAGCAGGTAGGCCGGCATGCGGTTGCGCTCTTCGTCATTCGACGCCCCATAAAAGTACCAGCTTCGCTCTCCGCGCGCAAAAACCATCAACCCGGCCAGCGGACGGTCATTGTAAGTGGCGATGAACAGCTCGGCTTCTCCCCGCGGGTGGAACAATTCGTAGGCGCGACGGTAATAGTCGAGGCTGTGGACGCCGAACCGGTCGCGCTCACCGGTCTGGCGCATCAACGCGTAAAACTGGGTTAGATCCTCTGAGGGGCGAACGATCACCTCTTTGCGCTCGGCCAGACGGATGTTGTAACGGGTTTTTTGCTTCATCCGTTCCAACCAATCATCCGGCGAGCCTCTCAAATCGATCACGATCGTCCGGCGTGGCTGCACAGGGACACCATCGGAGTGGAACCCTGCCAATTGATATTCCAACCCGGGCTCACCCTCCCAGGCATCCGGCTCGACTTTTAACAAAATCGCGCGGTGTTTACGGCAAAGGCGCTCGACTTCTGCCCATAATTCCCTCCAGTCAGGACCAACCGGCCCTTTCGGGATGTAAGCCAGGCTAAAGCCGGCGGGCAGGCTGCGAAACAACACCTGCGCTCCTGTCACCCCACAAGCCACCCGTTCCGGCTGCCAGCCAAAGTGCGATTTCAATTCACCCCAGGCCGCGCTCTGCAGAAGATGCGCATTGGGGTGACCACGCAGAAATTCTTCCCACTCGCTGGCGGATAACCTTGCCATTAATCGATGGAAGTCAATTCGGGAGGTGGGCTGCGGCGGATCGCTGAGTAAGGAACGAGCTCGTCTAAGATTGTGATGATGGTCTGCGCATCGCCCTCTTGCGCCAGCCGCACCAGCTCTTCTACCAGGTTGCGCAGCGCTTCGCCGCCGATATCCAGGTGTTGCCCGTCCAGGCGGTAGATGTCTGGGTGAACTGTCTTCTGATAGGGGTCGCCTTCATCCCACAAATCTTCGCTCAGCTTTTCACCCGGGCGAATGCCGGTGAACACGATTTCGATGTCTTTTCCCGGTTCCAGCCCAGACAGTCGGATGAGGTCTTCCGCCAGGTCAAGGATGCGCACCTGCTCGCCCATGTTCAACACAAACGTCTCGCCCCCCTTGCCCATCGTCGCCACCTGGAGCACCAGGTGAACCGCCTCAGGGATGGTCATGAAATACCGCCGCATGTCTGGGTGTGTGACCGTGACCGGTCCGCCGCGGGCAATCTGGCTCTTGAAGAGCGGGACCACGCTGCCACGGCTACCCAGCACGTTGCCAAAACGCACCACCGAGTAAGCGCGCCCGGAGCGCTCCGCCGCGTCGGTGACGATCATTTCTGCTACCCGCTTGGTCGCGCCCATCACGTTGGCCGGGCGAATAGCTTTGTCGGTCGAGATCATCACCAGCCGCTGCACATCCGCCTCGAGCGCCGCGCTGACCACATTCAACGTGCCGAGGATGTTATTGGAGATGGCCTCCTCGACGTTGGATTCCATCAACGGCACGTGCTTGTGCGCCGCGGCGTGGAAAACGATATCGGGATGGTGACGGGTGAAGATCGAGCGAATGCGCGGGTAATCGCGCACATCGGCGATCACCGGACGCACGAGCAGCATCGAGAAATTCTCGCGCATTTCCAGCATCGTCTCAAAGATGCTGTTCTCGCCGTGACCGAGAACGATCAACTCAGATGGCCCCCAACGAGCGATCTGGCGGCACAATTCACGACCGATCGACCCACCTGCGCCGGTGACCAGCACCACGCGTCCCCCAATCGTCGCCCCGACCAGGTCTTCCTGGATGTGCACCGGCTCTCGGCGCAGCAGGTCGGCGATCTCCACCTCGCGCAGGCGGCTGACGCTCACCTTGCCGCCCAGCAATTCGTAAATTCCCGGCATCGTGCGGAATGGAATCCCCTTGGCATGGCAGGCATCGGCCACCAGGCGCACCACCCGGCCGGGCGCGGACGGAATGGCAATCACCACCTGGTCGGCGTTGGTCTGGTTGAGCACCCGGTTCAGATCGCTCAAGGTGCCGACCACCGGGATGCCATAAATCTGCTGTTTTTGCTTGGCGGGGTTATCGTCTAGAAAACCGATAGGGGTGAGATAAAGTTGGGGGTTCTTCTGCAGCTCGCGAACCACCAGCGCGCCCGCATCTCCGGCGCCGATGATCAGCGCTTTCTGCGTCCGCCGCTGGTCCAACCCGGAATGGATCGCCTGGTTGACCCGGTTCTCCGCCAGCAAGCGGATCACAAAGCGCAGCCCACCTGCCAGCACGACCGAGAGGAAAAAATCGAACACCAGCACAGGGCGAGGAAATCCCACGAACAGGCGCAAGGAAGCCAGGGCGACCATCACCGCCGAGAGCAACACCGATGAAGTGGCCACGGCGGCGACGATCAGCACCAACTCGCGCGTGCTGGCGTAAAGCCACATGCGCCGGTACATCCCAAAGAAGTAGTACACAGCCGGCTTGATGATCAGGGCGGCCCCAGCCATCCAATAAGCCGAAGGCAGGTAAAAGAAGAACAGGTTCCCTAACTCAAAGCGTAGCGCATAACTGCCCAACACCGACAATACGATCAGGAACAAATCGCCTATCAATAAGTACCGGTTGCGAATACTGGGCACAGGTTTCGATTTCATCTCGACTCACTGACCTTTCAGGCCAATCACGGTGCCAATCGTGCGTAATAAGATAAGAAAATCCAGGCCAAGGTTGCGATGCTTGATGTAATACAGATCATACTCCAATTTGACCCCCGTATCTTCTACGGTTGCCGCATAACCGAAATTCACCTGCGCCCATCCCGAAATGCCCGGTTTGACCAAGAGCCGCGCCCGGTAGAATGGCACGCGCGTCTGCAATTGCTCGACCAGCTCGTTGCGCTCGGCGCGTGGACCCACCAGGCTCATCTCGCCGCGCAGCACGTTGATAAATTGAGGCAGCTCATCGAGGTGGCTTTTGCGCAGGAAGCGCCCCACGCGGGTGATGCGCTCGTCGTTCTCTGTCGTCACCCTGACTTTGGCGTCGTTTTCTGATTCGTTGCGCATCGTGCGGAATTTGATGATCGTGTATTGTTTTCCGTTCAGGCCCAGCCGGTTCTGCGTAAAAATCACCGGCGAGCCTGAATCCAGCAAGATCACCAGCGAGATGAAGGGGAATAAAATAATTGTGATGAGCGTTCCGATCAGTCCACCCACAATATCGATCAGGCGTTTGACCATTTCATATAGACCACTGGCATGCGCCTGGTCAACAAACGAGCGCAAGATCCAGTCCGATTGCAGGAGGAATATGGGTACCCGGCCGAGTAAGCGTTCATAGGTGGTCGGCATGGTGGAAATTTCGACCCCTTTTTCTTCGACCTCCAACAACGCAGAAAACAGCTCTGGCCGCACCTGGTTCGAAATCGCCAGGATCACGTCCGATACTGCGTGCGCATCGATGGCGTCCAACAGGTTATCCCACCCGCCGAGAACCGGATATCCTTCGACCATGGTGCTCTTCTTTTCAGGGTCATCATCGATATAGCCCACGATCGCAAACGGGTGTGGATTCGTTTCGTTGATGATGCGCGCCATGGTCGAACCGGCACGCCCTGCCCCGACAATCAACACGCGGCGCAAGAATTCATGCGCGGTAAAGATGGAAATGTAGAGGTACCGCCAGAGCAGCATCAGCACGGCACTCGCGACGACAAAGACAGCCACGCCCACCCTGGGCATCGAATCCGGCGGCGCGATGAAGAAAATGAACAGGTACAAAACCAGGCTTACCCCGGCGGAAAGCAAAACTCCCTTGAGCGTTTCGTCTCTGCGCCCGGCGCGCCGCAGTTCGTACATCTCCACGTTCAACAACAACCAGGCAAACGGGAGCAGGTAAAACCAGGAGGGGATGCGCTCGATCAACAGCTCGCGCGAGACATCCAGCCAGTCTCTCTGTCCCCAGGCAATCAGCGCGATGACCAGCGCCAGCCAGGCTACGACAAAATCGCCCACGAGTAATATTAACCGGCGCTCTTCCGGGCGCATTCGCCAACGATAGGTGCGTTGATCCATTCGGACGCTATTTCCTCAGAATACTCCACAACAAACCACTGCCCCACGAAAAATGCATCACGGCAATCGCCAGAGGCATCCCCACCAGCACCGCCGGATCCTTCCGCTCTATCGCCACGGGGAGGCTCCCGGCGATCAGTATCAGCAGGTATAACCCTGCTCCAACCCCGAACAAGATTCGTGCCGGCTCCCACAGCAAACTGGTCATCGCCAGGATACCGGCTCCCAGAACAAACAGCGGCGGCAACGCCTGTCGCCAGCGCAGCGTTTGTGGATAGCGGCGCAGCATGCGCCACTTCCAGTAGCCATAACGCCAATATTGCTTCGCCAGGGCGACCAGGTTGGAACGAGCATAATAAACCGAGCGAATTCGAGGATCCAGCCAGATCCTCCCGCCATTTTGGCGCAGGCGGGCATTCAGCTCATAGTCTTCGTTGGTCAGCAACGACTCGTCAAACAAGCCAATCCGTTCGAGGGTCTCCCGCCGAAACGATCCGAAAGGCACGGTATCCACCAAAGCCGGCTCGCTCGTGAAACGATAAAATGCATCTCCGACGCCCAGCGGATGCGCCGCGGCAGCCGCAATCGAGCGCGCGATCCATCCATCACCGCCAGGCCGGATATCCCACACGCCGCCCACATTCTCGCCTATCCCGCTCAAATGGGCTTCCACGCAGCGCTGGACATAATCGACAGCCGGCTCCGAATGGGCATCCAGACGAACCAGCAGGCTGCCTCGCGAGGCTTCTATCGCCCTGTTCAAGCCACTGGGAATGGCACGCTTCCGGTTATCGACAATCCGCACCGACAGGTCGGGATTCTCAGCTTGAAATTGGCTCACCACCTCGCGCGTGCGGTCGGTTGACATGCCATCCGCCAGGATCACCTCGAGATTCTCGCGAGGATAGGACTGGCGGTAGATCGCTTGCAGCAACAGGCGAATCGTCTTCTGCTCATTATAACAAGGCACAATGATCGAAACGAGCGGGGTCGAATTCATCCGAGCCGGTCTGGTTCCGGAGCAGAGCTACCCGCAAGAACAATCGCAGTCGCAACCGCAGGAACACGGCGCCAGGGCAATCGCTTCGATCTCGACCGCAGCCCCGCGAGGCAGAGCGCCGACTTGAAATGCAGAGCGGGCAGGGGGATTGGCGACGAAAAACTCGGCATACACGCCATTCATCGCTTGAAAGTCATTGATATCGCGTAAGAATACCGTGGCTTTCACCACCTGATCGAGGCTCGTGCCCGCCGCCTCTAATAATTTCTGGATATTGCGCAACGCCTGTTTCGTCTCGGCCTCGATCCCGCCTTCGACCACATTGCCGGTCGCCGGGTCGATTCCCAACTGACCAGCGACGAACACCAATCCTCCGCCTTTCACAGCCGGCGAATAGGGACCGAGCGCTTTGGGCGCCTTTTCAGATGTGTAAATCCGCTTCTCTTGACAGGAACAAGCCATTCTTTTCACCTCTTTTTCTTTGATTCTAATCCAAATACGAAAATTCGGTGTTGGCGGAGTCGATCACCCACCAACACCTGTATCCTCGCTGGAAGACCTGGCATTCGCCAACCAACCAGGCTCAATAATGCAACTCCGATTTGCTGGTGAGTCGCTTGCGGAATATCCAATACGTCCAGCCCTGGTAAGCCAGCACCACCGGCACCAGGACGAGCGCGACAATCGACATGATTCGCAAGGTGTATTCGCTGGATGAGGCGTTGTAAATGGTCAGGCTGTAAGCCGGATCGATGCTGGAAACCATCACCCGCGGATAAAGCACCATAAAGATCGTCGCCGCAGAAAAGACGATCGCCAGTGTGGTTAAGAGGAAAGACCACCCGCTACGCCTCTGTTTGATGAAGTACCCGGCAGCAAGCAGCGCAATCGATGAGCCGATCGGGACAGGTCCGGGATTGATGCCCAATTGCTGCAAAATATCGGTGAAAAAGTACATGGCGACGACAAACACAACCAGGATGACCAGCGTGGGAGACCAGAGCTTCCAGGCCATGTCCTCAGCCGACTTGCGCAAATCGTCGGTGGTTTTCAAGCTGAGGAATACGGCGCCGTGCAAGGTGAATCCGAACAAGGAGACCAGCCCACCGACCAAAGCCAACGGGTTCAACAGGTTCCAGAACCCGCCAACATACATCATATTGGCATCGATTGGCACGCCGCGGATGAAGTTGGTGAAGGCCACTCCCAATAAAAGGGCCGGGACCGCGCTTCCGACAAAGATCGCCCCATCCCATAATGCCCGCCAGCGTGGGTGATCGTCTTTCCCGCGAAATTCGAAAGCCACCCCGCGGAAGATCAACGCGACCAGAATCAGGAACAGAGGCAGGTAAAAACCGCTGAAAAGGGTCGCATACCAGTTTGGGAAAGCGGCAAAGGTGGCCCCGCCCGCTGTGATCAACCAGACTTCATTCCCATCCCAATGTGGCCCGATGGTATTAATCATCATCCGGCGTTTCAGGTCGTCCTTGCCCAGGAAAGGGAGCAGGATGCCGACCCCCAGGTCAAAACCTTCGAGGACAAAATAACCGATATACAGCACAGCGATCAGGACAAACCATAACGTGTTCAGATCCATGTTGACCTCCTAATCGGCATCTGCTTCGCCGCTGGTGAGATGTTCCAGGCCATCGGTTTTATCGGGGCCGGCTTTGGCGTATTTAACGAGCAAGTACACATCTGCCACCATGAGCAGGCCATAAACCAGGGTTAAGACCAGCAGGCTGGTCAACACCATCGCAGGCGTAATATTCGGGGAGAACGCGTCCGAGGTTTTCATCAACCCATAAACCACCCAGGGTTGGCGTCCCATTTCGGTGAGCAACCAGCCGGTTGTGTTCGCCAGGTAGGGCAGCGCGATCGCAAACGGCAAAATTGCGCCGAACTTCGTGCCCTCGATCGAGCGATTGCGAACGTTGAAGTAGATGCCAACCACCGCGATCAGCAACATCAGCATTCCTGCGCCCACCATGATTCGGAAGGACCAGTAGGTAGTGAAGACCGAGGGGACATAATATCCCGGTCCGTAGAGCTGCTCGTACTCAGCCTGGAGGTCGCGGATGCCCTTGACCGCCCCGGTCGGGGTGTTGTAGGCCAGGATGCTCAACAGATTGGGTAAACGGATGGCAAAGCGATCCTTAAGATTTCGCTGATCGCCCCAGGTAAAGAGCGAGAAAGATGCCGGATCCTCCGTCTCCCACAACGCCTCCACCGACGCCATCTTCATCGGCTGCACGCGCACCATCTGCTGCGCCTGGCTGTGACCGACCAGGATCACCAACAAGATCGAAAGCCCACCAAAGACCATCGCCAGGTTGAGCGAGCGCTGGAAAAGCTCCACTTTATGCTTGCGCAGCAGGTGATAAGCGGAGACTCCGATCACGAAGAATGCGCCTGTGGAAAAACCAGCCAGCACCGTGTGAGGGAACTGGGTCCACACGTAGCGATTGGACAGCAGCGCGCCGAAGTCGGTCATCACCGCCCGACCGCCCTGGATCTCGAATCCGACCGGATTTTGCATGAAGGAATTGGCGATTAATATCCATAGCGCCGAGATATTGGCGCCAATCGCCACCAGCCAGATCGAAGCCGCGTGCAGCCCTTTGGAGAGCTTATTCCAGCCGAAAACCCACACCCCCAGGAATACCGACTCGAGGAAAAACGCCAATAGCGCCTCGATGGCCAGAGGAGCCCCGAAGATGTCGCCCACGTACCGCGAATATTCAGACCAATTCATGCCAAATTGAAATTCCTGGACGATCCCGGTCACCACGCCCATGGCAAAATTGATCAGGAACAGCGTCCCCCAAAATTTTGCCATCGATTTGTAGATTTCCTGCTTCGTGGTGACGTAGATCGTCTCCATGATGGCGGTCAACACCGACAGCCCCAGGGTCAACGGGACAAAGAAGAAATGATAGACCGATGTGATCGCAAACTGCCACTGAGATAGCGTGAGGACATCCATCTGGCGGCTCCTAAAAAGATAGTAATCAAATTCACGATGTCTTAATCTTATTAAAGATACTCGCGGGCAACCCATGAAACCTAATGTAGGAAGTCATCTAAGCCAGTGAGGATTGTCACAAGACTATGATATAATCTGCCCGTTTTGCGACTGTGTAAATTTATTTTTTGGAAAATGTGGGTATTGCCCCACATTTTACAGAAAATCGATGCACAATGCGTATTGCTAGAAACGTTTACAAGGAAAATGTGAGTGGGATGGATAACACCAAGAAACCGATGAATGTTGCAGACGATGTGGTCGTCAGCCTGGATTACGTGCTTACCGTGAACGGAGAGGTGGTCGATTCGACCGAGGGCGACGACCCGATCGAGTTCCTTCAAGGGCATGAGAATATCATCCCGGGCCTGGAGCGGGAATTGTACGGCATGCAGGTCGGCGACACCAAGAAAGTGCGCGTTCCCGCCAAAGATGCCTATGGTGAGATCGACCCGGACGCGATCGTCGATGTCCCCCGCAACGAAATTCCCAAGGAAATACCGATTAAACCCGGGGTTGAGTTAACCGTGAAAGACGAAGATGGTGATTTGCTCGACGCGCGGATCGTGTCGGTCGCAAAAGATACCGTCCGCCTGGATTTCAACCACCCTCTGGCTGGAAAGGACCTGGACTTCGAGGTAACCGTGACCGGACTGCGCGAGGCAGAGGCGGAAGAATTAGAGCACGGCCACGTCCATGGCGATGATGATGAAGAATACGAGGAAGGTGAAGAGGAGCTTTTCTACGAGGACGAGGAAGAATTCGTGGACGAAGCCGATCTGGACGACCTGGAAAACCTGGACAACCGGAAGAACTGATACTCGACCATTCAAAGGCGAACACAGGTGGGCGCTTTGAGCACCCACCTGTGTTTTTATTTCCCCTTCCAGACCACCATCATCAGCGCTGCCAGGAATGCCATCCCCGACCCAAACAAGAACGGCGCCGAAGGGCCCCATCCCTGCCACGCCCCGACCCCCTGCCAGAGCACGCCGGCAATCAACGACGCCGGAAAATCGAGCAGGCCTAACACAGCATTGTAGGTGCCGTAAGCCGTGCCGCGCAAGTTTTCTGGCACCAGGTCGGCTACCATCGCTTTGGCCGTGCTGTACGCCAACGCGTAATAAACCCCGTAGAGGATATATAAGGCAACAATATGCCAAGCCGTTTGCGCCAGGCCAAAACCCAGGTAGATGGCCGCATAAACCAGCCACCCGCCGACGATCATCCGCTTTCGCCCAACCCGGTCGGACAGCGAGCCTGCAGGAGTCGAAAGCAGGGCATAAACAAGGTTGTAGACGGCCAGCATCGCCAGGATGCCGGTCACACTCATCCCGCGCTCCTGCGCCCTCAAGGTGAGGAATGCGTCCGATGAATTGCCCAGGTCGAACACGCCGACAATGAACAGGAACAGCATGAACGGTCTGCCCAAGGAGCGAAAGGCAAATTTGGGCGCTTCTCGAACGCCGCTCACCGGCACGTCTCTGGCGCCAATGACCAGCGACAAGACCGCCAGTAGCGCCGGGATGATGCTGATTAAGACCACCGTGCGGAAAGTTGGCGCGCTTAAGTTGACCTGGTGTGCCTGAGCGAGCCAAACGATTCCCAGTGAGATCAACAGGCCGAACATAGCGCCGGCTGTGTCGGCTGCGCGATGGAAGCCAAAAGCCAGGCCGCGAATCTCCGGCTTGACCGAGTCAGCCACCAGCGCATCCCGCGGGGCTGTGCGGATCCCCTTCCCTACCCGGTCCATCCAGCGCACGCCGGCGATGGCTTCCCAGCTACTCGCGAAATAGAAAAATGGCTTGGCCAACGCCGCCAACCCATAGCCAAACACGGCAATCCATTTGCGCCCGCGCAAGCGGTCCGATAACCAGCCCGAGAACACCTTCAACAGGCTGGCGGTCGCTTCAGCGACGCCCTCAATGATGCCAATGATGTTGGTCTTCACCCCCAGCACGTTCGCCAGGAACAACGGCAGGATATTAATCACCATTTCGGTGGAGATATCCATGAAAAAGCTGGTCAGGCTGACCGCCCATACATTGCGAGGCAACCGCCGTAGGCCCACCTGGGGTCGCTGTGATACCTCTTGTTCACTCATCGGAGCCTCCCCTTCCGCATCGTATCCGTCCATTATACGCCTCGATGGAATACCCACTTCAAAGAGGGGATCGATTCCTTGCAGGGTCTTCTCAACGTCATGGGTTTCTTTGTGCAACCCCTTGACAATCTGATAAATATTATTAGAATAGTCATAATAATTCTAGGAGCACTCGTATGAGCCAAACTTGCATGTGTTGTATGCGGCGGGGACTGGAACCGCCGCCGGCCTGAAAATCCGACGGACGTCTCTGACGGGTGGTTGCAGCCCCTGCATATGTGCAGTTGACCGCAGCCACCCGTTTTTTAATTCGTTTATAGAATTTATTGACCGAATGAGAGGAAACCCTTGAAAGTAAACCAACCTTCGCTGGTGCCCGTAGATCACTCCGCGATTCGCGTCAACCAATCGCTGGTCATCCTTCTGCCGGCCCTCGCTTTTATCTTCAACCTGCCGTGGCTGGTCGGCTTAACCGCTGCCGTAATGCTGGTGGGGAGCTTTGTGCTCCAAAAGCCCGGGTTCGCTTTCCTCTACGCTGCGCTGTTGAGACCTGCCGGACTGGTCAAACCGGATGTCGTCCAGGACAACCGCGAACCGCACCTGTTTTCGCAGGGGCTGGGCGGTATTTTCCTGAGCGCGGCAACCGCGCTGCTCTACCTGGCGAGCTCAACGGCGGGGTGGGTGCTCAGCTGGTTGGTGGTGGGCCTGGCCTCGCTCAATTTGTTCGCCGGCTTCTGCGTCGGATGCGCGATCTACTACTGGCTCAACCACTTGAATGTGCCGGGGTTTGCCAAAGCGCCCCCGGCTGGCACACTACCGGGGATGCGCCCAAGGAATGCCACCCATGAATGAGGAAATCGTCATCCGCTTCCTGCTTGCCTTAGCGATCGCGGCTGCCGGCTTTGGGATCTACCAGCTGGCCTCGCGGGGAGTTTTGATGCGCGCCAGAAATGCCGGTCGGAAGTCTCCGGTCGGGCAACCAGGGCAACCGGCGATCCTGTACTTCACCACCCCCGATTGCGCGCCCTGCAAAACGATCCAACGCCCTGCGCTGAACCAGGTGAAGGCACTTTTAGGCGAGAAATTGCAGGTCGTCGAAGTAAATGCCTATGAAAATCCCGAGACCGCCCGAGAATGGGGAGTGCTGAGCGTGCCAACCACGTTCATCCTGGATGAACGGGGCATTCCGCGCCATGTCAATCACGGCGCAACCCCGGCTGGAAAGCTGATCCGGCAGCTCCAAGACCTGGTTTAACCGGAGACGAAAAATCCACCTGGCTGCGCAACTTTTTCCCTGACCCCACGTAAATCTTCATAGAAGGGACGAAAAACAAGACGCTCTTCGATGGAGGCTGAAATGGGTATTATCGAGTTCTTGGTGAACTTAATTGGTGGCGTGATCGGGTTGGTGGTTGGATTGATTGGCGGGCTGATCGGGCTCGTGGTGGGCATCGCCGGCCTGGCAATTGCGGTCGTGGTGGGACTGGTGCTGCTGGTCTTGCTCGGGCCGATAATCCTTCTATTGGTATTGATTTTCTGATCCCTTATCGTCGCACGATGCAGGCGGCTGGCTCATGCTGGTCGCCTGCATCTTTTAATCCTCAATTCACCGCAGTACCTGGAACAAGTTGCTGAAATCGTCTCGCCAGAGACGCACCCGGCCGCTCCCATTCAGATCGCGAGATGCGGCGAGCAAAGCGGGTTCACCGGCCAGGGTCTCCTTGGGAGCGATCAAGACCCACCAGGACAGGTTACCCAATGGCCTGGCGCCGTCGGAGGAAAAGAACCTGCCTTGCACACCCAGGGCTTTGATCGTCTGGTCCAGCACCGGCTCCAGGTTGACATGCTTATTGGAAATGTGCACCGCCAGCATCCCCTGAGGGTTGATATGCGCCAGGTAAACCTCGAACGCTTCGCGGGTGAGCAAGTGCACCGGGATCGAGTCGCCCGAAAAGGCATCCACGACGAGCAAATCGTATTGCTGGCTGCCGCTGGCGAGCTCACGCTCCAGCGCCAGGCGCGCGTCACCCGGGATGATTTCAACCTTCGCCGGCGTATCCCTCAGGTAAGTAAAATACCGCTCGTTTTGAGCCAGCCGGATGACCGCCGGGTCCAACTCGTAAAAACGGAAGACATCGCCGGCGTTGCCATACACCGCCAGCGAGCCAATCCCCAATCCAACCACACCCACCCGCAAGGGCTTCACCTGGGGGCGCTGTTCAAAACTCCGGAAGGCCAGGCCAATCCCACTCGGGGCGGTGTAATACGTCGTCGGCGCCATCCGGTATGCCTCATCGAGAGCCTGCAAGCCGTGCATCGTCGTTCCGTGCATCATGCGCCGGCTATCCACGCCGTCGATCACCCCTTGCCGAACCCTGATCACCCCATAAAAATTGCGCTCCATCCACAGGCTGCCGGCGCGAATATACAGCGGGAATATCAGCAATAACACGGTCGCCGCCAGCCCGACGACTGAGATAGGTACGCGCAGCTTCCAGCTCCAGGCTTGCCGATTCTGATACAGGATGAACACCGAAGACATGGCAATCAGGGCGAGTCCGACCTGGTACTCCCAATACCCTTCGAAGAGAACCGGGGCTACCAGATTGACCAGCACACCACCCAGCGCTCCACCGATGGAGATCATCAGGTAAAACGAGGTCAGAAAACGCGGCGCCGGTCGTCTCTCGTACACTTCGCGGTGGCACAGCAAGCAGGCAAAGAATACCACCGCCGCGTTGACCACGATCTGGACCACCGTATCCAAGACACCTGCCATCACCTGCGCCCACATCGCGAAGCCAATGCTCGCCAGAGTTAAGATGATCAAGACCCCTTTTGGAATTCGGTAACGATCGCTGAAGGCGACCATAAAAGACAGCAGATAAAGGCTGAGTGGCAATACCCATAAGAATGGAACAGAGGCAAGGTCCTGGGTCAATTCATTGGTGCCAGACAACAAAACCATCGAGGCGCAGGTCGCCAAAAACACCCACAGGATGCGCGTTCTCGCACCCGGTGGCGGCGAGGGGATATCCTCTTGGACTGCCGGATCAACTCGATCTCCGCTATCGGGCGCATTTCGCGCGACGTGATGGAGGACAAGTCCTAATAACAACAGGAA
Organism: Anaerolinea sp.; assembly: GCA_029975965.1. The sequence goes on from JARKOV010000076.1 coordinate 66,764, forward strand.
AATAAAGAAACCCGTCGACCAGAAAAGCGCCTGGGAGTGGAGGGTCAGGTTGGGCTCGACCAGCAACGGGTAACTGAGCAAGGCTGCCAGCGAAGCGGCGTTGGAGAGGATATAGAAACGGTAGGGTTGCCCCCTCGTGGTCAACCTGCCAAACCAGAACTGCACCAGCGTGCTGGTGGTTGACAACAGGAAATACGGCACACCAACGCTGACCAACAAAATCAACAAGACATCCCACATGGGGGCATCCGCTGAGCCGGGCCGAAAAGACGCGCCGGCGAGCAATGGTACACCCCAGGCTAAAGCCGTGACCAAGATCCAGCCGCCGGCGACCAGCATCACCCCGCTGTGGACGCGCACCTGGGTGGATGACCGGCGCCCCCCCAACCAGTGGGCATACAGATAACCACCCAAAAGAACCAGTTGGAAGAACATCATCGCGGTCGTCCAGACGGCTGTCCCCCCGCCAAACCAGGGCAAAATGTACTTGCTGATCAATGGTTGGACGAGAAATAACAGGAAGGAAGACACCAATATGGTCCCGGCAAAGAAAAAAAGGCTCTGCCGGTTTACCGAAGAAGAGCCATTACCCATTCACTAACCACCCTCTTGCTGGAGTCAATGGCTCGATTATATCCCCAATCGGCGGATCACCCACCAGATATCCTGCCCCTCGAAACCGCACCGCCGGTAAATGTGCTCGGCATCCGTGGGATTATCCGCCTCGCCGGACACGGTCACCAACCGCACCTCGCGCTGCAACACGCCCAACAACCTGCAGACAATCGCCTTTGCCAGTCCCTGCCCCCGGAATTCGGGGATCACCTGGATCCATTCCAGAGAGGCTTCGCGGGTGCGCGGATCTAATTCGGCAATACCCAGGCCGGCCGGTTGGTTGACCCGCTGGTCGATCACCCAAATCCACAGGCGCTCGTCGAACTCAGGCTGGTGGTGCCAGCGCATCACCTCCTCCACGCTGGGGCGCAGGTGTGCATAGCTGCGTCCAATCACCTCGGCAACCTGGGTAGCCTCGGCGGGCATTTGCACTTGAGCGAAGCGAAAGCTACCCGGTAGGTCGAAGTGGGTGCACGGTCGGGTCAGGCTGAGGCGGAAATAACGTTGCACGACCAGGTTGGATGTCAAACGGATGCGTGAGGCGTACCGGCTGTGAATGACGGTCAATACCGGGGTGCGCCAGATTTCTTGCGGAGCAGCCGGCTCCCAGAGGCGCTCGCGGTCCCAATAGACCTGCAGGCTATCGTCGCTCCATGCCTCCAGGTGACTGATCTGCCCGGTTTCATCGACCCGGATCGCTGTTTCCCACTCATCGATGCATGGAAGGATTTTTCCGAGCGGCAATGATAAAACCCCGCACGGGTCTTGAAAGTAAATTTTCTCCAACGCCTGGTGGAAATTCATCGCTGGTGGATCAAATCGAACAGACGGCTCTTGGGTTAATCATAGAGCAAATCTCAGAATAGAGTACAACCTTTGTATATTTTAGCCCAATTTAATGTTACAATCCCACATCATTCACTCAAGTGAGGAATTATGCCACAAGAACGTACACGCAAAATTGTCATAACCGGGATCATGGGCGCCATCGCGATCTTCCTCGGTCTCACCCGGTGGGGATTTATTCCATGGATTGGGGGTGTATCCCTGACGATCATGCATGTGCCGGTGATCATCGGCGCAGTCCTTGAAGGGCCTCTGGTCGGGGTCGCCATTGGATTGATCTTCGGCATCTTCAGCATGATCCAGGCGGCTGTCGCCCCCAATTTTCCCTCCGATACGTGGTTCACCAACCCGCTCCTTTCTATCTTACCCCGGCTCTTCATTGGGCCGCTGGCCTGGCTGGTCTGGCGAGCGCTGCGCCGCATCCCGGTGGTCGGTTTGATCGCAGCCGGTGTCACCGGCAGCCTGACCAACACCATCCTGGTGCTGGGGATGATCGGCGTGCTGGGCCATCTTCCCTGGGTGGCTTTAGGGCCGATTGCCGTTGCCAATGGCCTTCCGGAAGCAGGCGTATCGGCGTTGATCGTGCTGGTGGTCGTCGCTGCCTGGATGCGCATCCAGGTTGGCAAGAAGACGGGCGCCTCTCTGGAGTGATACGGCGCGCATAAGCAAACCAAACACCCTGGGCACGCTAGCCCAGGGTGTTTTTTTATAACGTTCAGAGGGTGAGGAGAAGTTTCCGAATTGCTTCCGCCTCTGGCTGAGTGGTTACGCTCAAGCTACAACAGGATGATCCCTACCCCTGCCGCCAGCGCAGCGAAGACCAGCAAAGCGTCGCGCGGGCCGAAGCGCAAATCGACCAGCGAGGTCCGCTCAGGCGAGCTGCCATACGCGCGAGCATCCATTGCCAACGCCATGTTCTCAGCCCGTTGCAGGCTGGCCAGGAAGAGCGGCACAAGCACCGGTATGGTCTGGCGCACCCGCGCGATGAGGTTGCCGGGGCGCGCATCCCAATCTGCTCCGCGCGATGCCTGCGCCTTGGCAATTCTCTCCGCGGTCTGCGCCAGCAAGGGCAAAAAGCGCAGGGTCACCTGGACCATCATCACCAGGTCTTGCGCCTGGATGCCAATAGCCGCCAGGGGTCGGAAGAGAGCATTCAACCCCTGGGTCATCTCGCTGGTGGATATAGTATAGGTGGTCAGGCCAATCGCCAGGATCAAGCCGGTGAAACGAACCAGAAGCATCAGGCCGGCACGTAAATCTGACGGCGTGATTCGCGCCGGTCCAACTACCCAAAGAATGGTTTCCTCTGGTGGGCTGGCATTCAGAAACACCTGCATCACCGCCAGGATCAACAAGAAGGGCAGCGGGGTGACCAATCCGCGCAGCGCATACCGGATCGGGATGCGCCCGAGCCACAGCCCCAGCAACACCACCGCCAGCCCGAATAACACTCCGGTCACATGGCGGCTGAAGGTCAAGGCCAGGATGAGCAGGCTGAAGGCCATGATGCGCGCCCGCGGATCCAGCCGGTGAAGATAGGAATTCACCGGCAGATATTGACCGAAGGGGATCGAGCGCAAAAATTCGAACTGGCTCATGCCGCCACCTCGACGCAGGCTTCCAACCCTTCGATCAGCCGGTCGGCAGTGATCGTTCCCGCAGGAATCGGCCAGCCCAACTCGCGCAGGCGGGCGGATGCCAGCGCCGCCACCGGCGGCTCCAGGCCCATCTCGCGCACCCGCTCGAACTCCCAGAAAAAGTCAACCGCCGGTCCTCCCATCACCACCTGGCCTTTGCGAAAGGCGGTGATATCGGCTGCCAAGGAAGCCACATCCTCCATCTGGTGAGAGGAGAGCACCAGGTTTTTCCCTTCGCCCACCATGCGCTGCAGCGATCCAAGAATTTCTTTGCGCGAGCGCGGATCGAGCCCGGCGGTCGGTTCATCCAGCAAAAGGATCTGCGGATCCAGAGCGAGGATGCTTGCCAGGGCGGCCTTTCTCTTTTCTCCTCCGCTGAGTGTGTACGTCAGCCGGTCTTTGAATCCCTCGAAATCCAGCCCGACCTGTTCCATCGCCCGTCGGACGCGCCTGGCAAGCGGCTCGTCGCTGCTGACCAACCGGGGACCGTAAGCGATTTCGTCCCCGACGTATTGCTCGAAGAACTGGCTCTCGGGATTCTGCATCACCAGCCCAGCCAACCGAGTCACATCGCGGGTGGGCAGGCTGGTATCGTTGAGGTTGAAGGGTCCCACGCGCACACTGCCAACTTGCGGTCGTAACAGCCCATTCAGGTGCTGCAAGAGAGTCGACTTCCCCGAGCCGGTCACCCCGACCAGCCCGTGGACGCGCCCTTTGGCGACGTGAAAGTCGACGTCTTGCAAAGCCTGGTGCGCCAGCGGCGTGCCCAGCATATAAGTGTGCCCCAATCCGCGAACATCGATCATCCAATCCGGCGAGCCGGGCAGAACATCCCCCAGGGTATACGCTGGACGGCCACAGCCTTCGCGCGGCGACACAAGGTAGCCAAGCAGTTCATCGATGCTGAGCAGGCTCACCGGAAGGTCCGGGAAATAAGCGCGCAGGCGCCGGCCCAGCTCTGTCACCGGTGGGGGCTCCAATCCCCAGGTGGGCAGCTCTTGTAAGGAGAACAAATCGCGCGGGCTGCCATCGAACACCAACCGGCCGGCGTTGAGAACCACCGCCCGGTCTGCCAGCGCCGCCTCTTCCATGTTGTGCGTGACGAACAGCACGGCCATGCCTTCCGAGCGCAGCTCCGCCATCAACTCGAGCGCCATGCGGCGCCCAGCGGGGTCGAGCATGGTCGTCGCTTCGTCAAAAACCACGCAACGCGGACGCATCGCCAGCACGCCGGCCAGTGCCAGGCGCTGCATTTGTCCCGCCGAAAGCATGTGCGGAGAACGCTGGCGGTGGGCTTCGAGGCCGACCGCCTGAATGGCATCCTCTACCCGCTGGCGGATCTCTTTCGGGCGCAGGCCAAGATTCTCGGGACCAAAAGCCACGTCCTCTTCGACGGTCGTCGCCACAATCTGGTCTTCAGGATGCTGAAACACCATGCCCACGCGTTGCCGGATCATCCCCTGGTTGGCGCGTTCCCGCGTATCCAGGCGGCCGACCAGCACCTGCCCCTCGGTCGGTTGGAGCAACCCGTTGAGATGGCGCGCCAGGGTGGTTTTCCCCGAGCCGTTTGCCCCCAGGATGACCACAAACTCACCTTCGTGGAATTCGAGCGAGATATCTTTCAGGGCAGGCACCGGCTTATCTGCCCCACCGGTATATCGAAAGGAAACGTTCTCGATTGTGATGAGCGCGCTCATGGATGATTAATTATACCAACCAGACCGCGGGCTATACCCACTTGCTTTCTCAAAGTCGCGGGAAAAATGGTAAAAATCTGTCCCGCAACCCCTTCCACCAGAATGGGGCGAAGTAAGGAAGATCGACTCCGCTTCACCGCATCTTTCTCTTCGTCACCGAAAGTCATGTATAATACCCGATTATTTAATTTCACGAGGTAACCCCATGGTCGGCTCGTCCCCACACACCCTGGTCATGAAGTTCGGCGGAACTTCCGTCGGCACGGCAGAAGCCATCGCGCAAACCGCCCGCATCGTTCAGCGCCAGCAATCCCTCACCCCACGCCTGGTGGTGGTGACCTCGGCTTTATCTGGGGTGACCGATCTCCTGCTCGAGAGCGCCACCGCGGCGGCTCGCGGAGACAGCAATGTGTACAACCAGGCTGTCCAGACCTTGCGCAACAAGCATGAGTCGATCCTGAAAGCCTTGATTGAAGACCGCGCCCGCCAGGAGGAAATCCGTGGGGCGATCACGCTGTTGATCCTCGATTTCGCCAACCTCTGCCAGGCCATCGCCGTGCTAGGCGAGGCTACCCCCCGCGCCCTGGACGCTGTGGTGTCGCTTGGAGAGCGCATGTCGGTCCGCCTGTTGGCTGCCGTTCTGGAAAACCTTGGCGTCAACGCGCAGTTCGTCGAAGCCACCCGGTTGATTGTCACAGACGACTACTTCCAATCCGCCCATCCCGATATCAACGCCACGCGGATGGCCTCGCGCGCGGTGCTCAACACCCTGCTCGACCAGGGCATCGTCCCGGTCATCACCGGTTTCATTAGCGCGACGGCGACCGGCGTCACCACCACCCTGGGGCGCGGCGGGAGCGATTACACGGCGGCGCTGCTCGGCGCGGTGCTGCCGGCCGATGAGGTGTGGATCTGGACGGATGTGGACGGCGTGATGACCGCCGACCCGCGCATCGTCCCCGGCGCAATGACGATCGAAGAACTGACCTACCGCGAAGTCTCCGAGCTGGCTTATGCCGGCGCGAAGGTGCTGCACCCCAAAACCATCCGCCCGGTGATCGAGGCCGGCATCGGCCTGCGTGTGCTCAACACCTTCAATCCCGAAAATGCCGGCACCCGGCTGGTTTCTGAGCTGCCGGTCTCCGACCATCACGTGGTGAAATCGGTTACTGCCATCCGGGGACAAAGCCTGATCACCCTCGAAGGCCGGGGCATGCTGGGAGTACCCGGCGTGGCAGCCCGCACCTTCTCAGCAATTGCATCCACCGGCGCCAGCGTGACGCTCATCTCGCAGGCGTCATCAGAGCAAGCGATCTGTTTTGCGTTGAACGTGGAGGCGGTCGATAAAGTCATCGGAGCTTTGCAGGCCGAGTTTCGCGACGAATTTCAGCGCAACGACATCGACCGCGTCTGGGCCACCGGCGAGGTGGTGATCGTCACAGTGGTCGGCGAAGGGATGAAAAGCACCCCCGGCGTAGCAGGCAAGGTCTTTAGCGCGCTGGGAGAAAAAAAGATCAACGTGATCGCCATCGCCCAGGGATCTTCCGAGGTATCGATCAGTTTTGTCCTCAGAGCAGAGGACGTGCGCCCCGCGGTCCAGACGTTGCACGACCTGGTGATCAAAGAGGAGGTTGCATGAAGAAAATTCCTGTCGCCGTGCTGGCAGCCACCGGGAGCGTCGGGCAGCGTTTCATCCAGCTCCTCGACAACCACCCCTGGTTTGAAATCGTCGCCTTGACCGGCTCTGAGCGTGGGCACGGAAAAACCTATGCGGAGACTTGCCGCTGGTTGCTCGCCGACGAGATGCCCACCTGGGCGCGCGATTTGCCGGTGTTGCCCTCCTCGCCAGACGAAGTCCAGGTTCCCCTGGCATTTTCTGGGCTGCCGGCGGATGTCGCCCGTGACGTGGAGCCGTTGTTCGCCCAGGCTGGCACCGCGGTGTGCTCAAACGCATCCGCGTACCGGCGTGAGCCGGACGTGCCCATCTTGCTGCCCGAAGTCAACCCCGACCATGCCCACCTGATACCAGCCCAACGCACCCGCCACGGCTGGAGCGGCCTGATCGCCACCAACCCGAACTGCACCAGCACGGGAATGACGATTGCCCTGAAAGCCCTGCAGGACGCCTTTGGCGTTCGACGGGTCTTTGCCGTTTCGATGCAGGCGCTTTCTGGGGCGGGTTATCCAGGCGTCCCCTCGCTGGACATCGCCGACAACGTGATCCCGTACATCGGCGGCGAGGAAGATAAGGTCGAATGGGAGCCGCGCAAAATGCTCGGGGTACTCGCCGGCGAGCGGATCGAGCTGAGTCCTATCGCCATTTCGGCCCACACCAACCGCGTCGACGTCAGCGATGGCCATACGGTCTGCCTGACCGTCGAGTTCGAGCGCCGTGCCTCGCCGGGAGAGGTGAACCAGGTACTGCAGGGTTACCAAGCTCCCGAAGTGTCGCGCGACTTGCCTTCTGCCCCTCGTCCACCCATCCTGGTTCGCCCTGAGGAAAACCGCCCGCAACCCCGCCTCGACCGCATGACGGGCAGCGGCATGAGCACCGTCGTCGGCCGGGTGCGACCCGATTCGATCTTTGACGCGCGCCTGGTCGTGCTTTCTCACAACACCATTCGTGGGGCTGCCGGCGGCTCGATTTTTAACGCCGAGCTCCTGGTAAAACTGGGGTACATCAACGGAGTGAAACCATGAGCTTCATCGACCATCTGGATGCTAATAACCGCGCCATCTTTGAATCGCTGAAAAGCCCTTGTGCCATCCAGGCCTACCTCGATAGCCTGCCTTACATCGGCGAGGAACGCGACCGGTCGCCCTTGCAGGTGATGCAAGACCGCCAGTGCCACTGCCTGGACGGCGGCCTTTTCGCCGCGCTGGCGCTCAGCCAGATCGGCTATCCGGCTCGCATCATCGACCTCGTCCCTGAGCCTTACACGGACGACGACCATGTTCTGGCGATCTTCCAGGTGGAGGGCTTTTATGGCGCGGTGGCGAAGTCCAATTTTAGCCCATTGCGCTTCCGCGAGCCGGTTTTCCGCAGCCTGCGCGAGCTGGTGATGAGCTACTTTGAAGTCTTCTTCAACATCGACCGCTTGAAGACATTGCGAGGATACACACGACCGCTCAACTTATCGACTTACGACCGCTACCACTGGCAAACCCGCGAAGACGGCGTCGCGGTGGTAACGAAGCGACTTTACACGATGAAGCTGGTGCCGGTGGTCAACCAGGCGCAGGTGGCACGCTTATCCCTGATCGACGAGCGCTCCTTTCACACCAACATGGCGGGGGTCAACATGGACGGCCTGTATAAAGGCCCGAAGAAAGACGCGCCTTCGGCCTCAGCAGGTCTCTGATAGGATCCCAAATTGGCAAGCACCCTTTCAGATATCCAGCAATTTCTTGAAATTTCGCCCAACCTGCTCACGGCCGGCCAGCCGTTCGCCGGGCAATTTGAGGCGATTCACGCTGCCGGCTGCCAGGTGGTGATCAACCTGGCAGCCGAGACCGCCTGGGATTACCTCCCCGAAGAAGAAGAAATCGTCCAGGCTCTTGGAATGCATTACATCCATATCCCGGTGGAGTGGACAGCCCCCCAGCCGGAAGATTTACAGGCTTTTTTCGCGGCTATGCAGGCCCACGTTGGCAAGAAAATTTTCGTGCACTGCGCCCGCAACATGCGCGTCTCGGCTTTTGTTTACTTGTATCGCATAGTATGGTTGGAGGAACCGCAGGAAGGCTGCTTTGCGGATATGCTGCGAATCTGGCAACCCGATCCGACCTGGCAGGCGTTCATCGACCGGGCTATATCGGCAAAAATCACTTAAATTCACCCACCACTGCTCGATCTGGGATTCTCAGCCAGGTCTCGATCTGTTGCTCAAAAAACAGCGCCACGTCCGGCGAATCCAGATTGCCAACCAGCTCCACCTCGCGACCGTTTTGCGTCACGGCGAACAATTTATACTGGTGGGCTGTGCTGCCGTCGGAGTGAGAGACTTTTTCCTTACAATACAATTGCTTCAGGTCGACCACCGGAATGGACTTCTCGCCCAGCCACGGCAAAGGCTCGTGCCAGATGGCAAGCTCGTCGCGGGTCACTTCCAGCACCGTGCGGTTCAGAAAGCCACACAGCGTCGCGTAGGTCAATCCGATGCCAACCGCAAGGTGAGCGACCGGGAACACGATAAAAATCCAGGGCACATTCTCCCGAAATGCCATGCTGTACCAGAAGATTAAGAAGCTATCCCAGGCTAAACAAAAAAATGCCATTGGGATATATTTCAACGAAAACCAGCGCTGGATAATCCGGGCGCTTTGCCCATCCTTTTCGATCTTTACCACCGACGGCACGGGTATCCGTGGTCGGATAGGTTCGCCTGCTTTGTCGCCCCCCTTGGCGACGTGCTCGTTGCCACAATAATCACAGCGGTAGCGCGCGGAATCCTCCTCGATCGTCAATCGGGCGCCGCAAGAAGGGCAGGAGAGGGTGACGAAGTGGCTCATACGGTCATAGTATAATGCCAACCCCCGCCCCCTAGACCCTTCAACCAACCTACAATGTTGCAAACTATGGTAGGATAAATCATATCCCAGCCTGGAGAGCATCGTGATTCAATCGGTTTTTAAACGCAACGGTATCCCATTTTTCGTCCTGGGCGGTCAGGTGCATAATTCGAGCGGCTACAACCTTGCCGAAATGGAAACTGCGTGGAAAGCTCTGCAAGCGCTGCATGCCAACACCGCCGAAGTGCCGGTGTATTGGGGACAGGTCGAACCTCAACCAGGGCATTTTACTTTTAGCCACCTGGATGAAATGATCCTCGCCGCCCGCGAGCGCCAACTGCGCCTGATTCTGCTCTGGTTCGCCACCTGGAAGAATGGCTCCATGCAGTACGCTCCTGAATGGGTGAAGAAAGACCCCACGCGATACCAGCGCGTCGTCACCCATGCTGGAAATTCCCTCTGGGTGCTCTCCTCGCATTCGGAGGCGAACTGGGAAGCCGACCGGAACGCCTTTTGCGCGTTGCTTGCTCACCTCAAAGAGGTGGATGAAGAGCATGGCACGGTGCTTGGCGTGCAAATCGAGAACGAGCCTGGCATCCTCGGCGCGGTCCGCGACCACAGTCCCCAGGCCGAAACCGAGTTCAACGCTCTCGTCCCGGAAGAATTGCTCCAACACCTTGCATCGGCCACCGCTGGCCCTGTGCATGCCGCCTGGAAACTGGCAGGCAAGCTGGCTAAAGGCACCTGGCAGCAAATATTCGGCGCGTTCTCTGCCGAATTCTTCAGCGCCTGGAGCATCGCCCGCTATATTGACCGGCTGGCGGAAGCAGGGAAATCGGTTTACGACCTGCCTTGTTACACCAACGTCTGGTTGGGCGAGAACAACTGGCGCCAGCCCGGCCTCAGTTATCCCAGCGGCGGGCCGGCGACCCGCGTGCTGGATATTTGGAAATGGGCCACCCCCCACCTGGATTTAATCGCCCCGGACATCTACATCGACACGCCGGACGTCTATCGCGAGGTGTGCCAGGCTTACCAGCGAGCGGATAACCCGTTGTTCATCCCCGAGTCAGCCGCCTCGACTGGCAACGCGCTCAACGTGTTTGAAGCGGTCACCCGCTTCAACGCCATCGGGCTGGCGGTTTTCGGGGTCGAGAGCATTCTCCAGGTCGACGGCTCGGTCAAACCCCAATGCCAGGCGCTTGTCGACAGTTTTCACATCCTCGCCAATCTGCACCCCTTAATCACCTTGTATGGGAACACCGGTCGGATGCAGGCCATCCTCCAGCGCGAATTCCAGTACGAGCAGCTCCTCGACCTGGGCGAATACCTCGGTCTGGTAAAATTCAGCCAATCATCCAACGAAGGTTGGATGCACACCGATCACCGCCATGATCCTTCCCAGATGAAGCAGCGTGGTCGCGGGCTCATTTTTTCAACCGTGGGCAGGGAATTTTTCCTGGCGGGCGCAGGGTTCAGCCTGCAGATAAAACGCAAGCGCGGCGAAACCGCAGAGTTCTCGAAAGCCCACGAGCGCTTCGATTGCCCGCTCACTCCCTACTTGCGAGTGGAGGAAGGCGTCTTCGGTCCCATCGGGGAATGGCAACCTACCCGCGAACGGAATGGCGATGAGATCACTGCCGGCCTTTGGGTCACGCCGGATATCGGCGTTTTGCGAGTAGTCCTGGCGGAATAGGTGGATGGATATATAAAGGTATGTAAACGTGCGGATCGAACCCGATAAACGCTGGGCGCTGGTCCTTTTAGTCTTCGCCACCATCGTCCTTTTCCTTCTGGCGATCGGCCTGACCGGTCTGAAACTCTCACCCGGCTTGCTGATGAATTACACCCGCCCAAGCACCAGCTCCACCACCATCAGCGAGATGCCGAACATGACCGGGTTGATCGACTTCTTCCGCATCGCCCTGGCGCTCGCGTTGGTGCTGTTCCCGATCTACTTCATCTACATGTTGATCGACCCCAAGCGCCGCAAGCGCCTGTTGCGCGATATTATCGTCTTCGGCATGATTTTGTTCTTTTTTGACCGCCTGCGCGCAATTGCCAACAACATGGAGCCGCGCGGCGATGAGCTCCCTCCTGTCGGCGGCGAAGCGATCGCCGAAACCCAGGCCATCCAGCCTCTGACGGATTTCGTCAATAATCCCCCGCCGTGGTTAATCACCGGCGTTACCGTCGCTGTGGTTGGTGTTGGCGCTGCGATCATCTTCGGAATCCTCTGGTTATCTTTCCAAAAGCGCCACTCGGATGCCGACGCTATCGTGCGCGTGGCGCGTGAAGCCCAGGAAGCCCTGCAGACCATCCAGGCCGGCGGCGACCTGCGCGACACGATCATTCAATGTTACCGGCGGATGGTGCTGGCTGTGAAAGACGAGCGCGGCATCCAACGCGACCTCGCGATGACCCCGCGCGAATTCACCCTCATCCTCACCGGCAAAGGGTTACCTCCCTCCCCGGTGCAGAACCTGACCCGCCTGTTCGAAGATGCCCGTTATGGCAACATCACCGGCGGCATGCGCCAGCAATTGGAAGCCGTCGGGGCATTGGAAGAGATCATCGAAGCATGCCGTGAGCGGCGGGAGGCGGTTTGAAAATCGATCGCCGACGCCGGCTTTTTTACTTCATCGCTGCTGTCTCGATTTTGACCAGCGTCCTCCTCGCCGTTCTCCTGCGTGAAGAGATCCGTGCCAGGCTGGTTGTTCCCGTGTCCTACGTGGTCTGGTATATCAACCTGATCCTCGAGACCGTCCCCCAACCCATTTTATGGATCGCGCTGATCTTCTTCGGTTTTGTGGTTGCCGGGCGGGTAATCCTCAAGAACCTGCCCCAATCCGAGCTACCCAAGGAACCGGTCTTCAGCGGGCAAAGCGCTTCCCGCTTTCAATACTGGATGTGGTATATCACCACCTACCGCATCAGCCCGTTCGCCAACGAAAACCTGGCGCGCAATCTCTCCCGCTTGCTGTTGGAGATTATCGCCCATCAAGAGCACCTCACCCTGGAAGAGACCGAGAGCAGCCTGCAGAAGGGCAATCTCAACCTCCCGGATGACATCCGCCAGTTTCTTCTCACCCGGCGACTGACGAAGTCCACACCTCAAGTGCGCCCGGTTCGCCGCTGGATCGATCGACTGCTTCAACGGGCGATGCCAAACCGGTTAGAGCCGCAGGAATCGAGCGAAGCCCGCCAAAAACTGGAACGCATCACCCAATTCATCGAGGATCGTTTGGAGATACAACATGGAACAAACCCCTGATCAATTATCCATCCGCGACGTCGCCAGCCGCGCCAAACTCATTATCCAGGAAGTCAGCAAGGCAATTGTCGGTAAAGAGGCGGTCCTGGAGAAAATCCTGGCGGCTTTCCTTGCCGGCGGGCACGTCTTGTTGGAAGATTATCCCGGCCTGGCAAAGACCTTGATCGCCAACAGCTTCGCCCAGACGCTTGGGATGGGATTCAAACGCATCCAGTTCACCCCGGACTTGCTGCCGAGCGATATCACCGGTGGCTATGTCTACAACCGCGCCGACAACCGGTTCATCCTCCGCGAGGGGCCGATTTTCTCGAACCTGATTCTGGCCGACGAAATCAACCGCGCTTCGCCGCGCACCCAATCTGCCCTATTAGAAGCAATGCAGGAATATCAGGTGACGCTGGAAGGCGAGACGATTCCCTTGCCAGACCCGTTCATTGTGGTTGCCACGCAAAATCCGATCGAGTACGAGGGAACCTTCCCCCTCCCCGAAGCCCAACTGGACCGGTTTATCCTCAAGCTCAGCGTGGGCTACCCGACCGCCGCTCAGGAACAGGAGATCCTGCATCGCCGCCGCGAGCGCAAGCAAGACGCGATCCTCCTCCAGGCGGTCACCGATGCAGCCGGCTTTATCTCCATGCGCCGGGCTGTCGAGGAAGTGTACCTTGACCCGGACATTGAGAAATACATTGTGGACCTGGTTGCGCGAACAAGAGCCAATCGCCAGGTCGCGGTTGGCTCCAGCCCGCGTGGCGCGCTGGCGCTGTTGAAGCTCAGCCGGGCATACGCAGCCATGCAAGGGCGTGCCTACGTCCTTCCGGATGACATCAAGCTGTTCACCCGGCCTGCGTTGCAGCATCGCCTGATCTTGCAGCCTGATCTATGGACCAGCCCGCAGGCAATCGATCACATTCTCACCGAGATCATCAATTCTGTCCCGGTTCCGGTCGTGGAATGATCCACCGCCAACGGCTCCGACCATCGTTCCGAACAGGAAAGGTTAACCTGGCACTGGCAATATGAGCGGTCGCGCTTTTTTCCTGGCAACCTTGATTTTCCTCTTTCTGTTGCTCGGTCTCACTTCGATCAACGGAAGCGTGATCGCGCTTGCTTTGCCCTTGATCTGCTATTTCGCCGCTTCCATCTACTACAAACCAGCGCCGCCCCAACTCAGCGCAAAACGCACTCTCTCGACCGACCGGATATTTCCGGGCACGCCGGTCACGGTGACCCTAACCATCCGCAATGAAGGCAGCCGTCTCGAGGAAATCCACATCCAAGATCAATTGCCTGGAGGCCTGGAATTGCTCGAAGGAAACACCGACACCTTCACATCGCTGGAACACGGTGAGGAAATTACCATCGAATATACCGTGCGCGGCAACCGTGGAGATTATCGTTTCACCGGTTTCGAGACCACTTACCGTGAAGGCTCGGGGTTGTTCGAGTTTTCCTCCCCGGTGCAGGCACCCCACCGCCTGATCGTCCGTCCTCGACCCACCCGGCTCAGACCGATGCGCATCCGCCCACCCCAGACGCGCGGATTTGCCGGGCCAATCCCCTCCCGCCAGGGAGGCACCGGCACCGATTTCTTCGTCGTGCGCGAATACCAACCCGGCGATCCGCAACGCCGCGTGAACTGGAAGGTCGCCGCGCGCTCGACCGACGAGCTGTTCACCAACGTCTACGAGCAAGAACGGGTGGCGGATGTAGGCATCATCCTGGACGCTCGCGAGCAGTGTTACGGCGATCTCCCTGAGCATCCGCTGTTCGAGATCGCCGTCCAGGCGGTGGCATCCATCACCGAAGGCTTTCTCAACGACGGCAACCGCGTCGGCCTGTTGGTGTACGGCGCGGGGATCGAAAGCGCCTTCCCGGGTGTGGGGAAGGTTCAACGCCAACGCGTCTTACAGGTGCTGGCTCGGGCTCACACCGGTCGCAATTTCGCCCTGGAGACGCTGCGATACCTGCCGACGCGCTTCTTTCCTCCCCATTCGCAGGTTGTGCTGGTCAGCCCCCTCGTCTCTGCAGACGTGGAAATTCTCGTCTCCTTGCGTGCCTTGGGCTACGCGGTGCTGGTGATCAGCCCAAATATCCTGCATTTTGACGCTTCCCAAACGCAATTAGACGACGAAGGCCGGATCGCCCTGCGTCTCGCCCTGGCGGAACGCGCCCTGCTGCTGCAGAAAATCCGCCGGGCAGGGGTGCAGGTGATCGATTGGGACACCCGAATCCCGATCGAACAGGTTTCGCGCCGCTACAGCGTGGTGAACCTGGCAAGCCGGGCTGCTATGGAGTCCTCGACATGATCACCCGCTGGTTGCTATACATTTCCCTCCTCTTATCCACCGCCTGCCTGGCGGTCGCTTTCGGTCTGCGCGAATTTGCGTACGGCATCGCAGGGGTAACCGCCCTGGGTCTCCTCGGGTTGATCAGCCTCTGGCGCCGTTGGCGTTGGATCACCCCGACCCTCTTTCTGGTCTTTGCGTTGTTGAACATCGCGGTAATTTTGATCCAATCCCCACCCCTGTTGAGTGTCCTTTCCATCGCCTTCTATGTGCTGACCTGGGACCTGGAACATTTCCGCCATCGCCTGGAGCGCATCCGCTCTGCACAGGTGGCGCGTGACATCGAACGGAGTCACCTGCTGCACCTGATTCCGGTCGTCGTGGCAGGGTCAATGCTCTCGCTGGCAGCCCTCGTCGTCCACATCCAGTTGAGATTTGCCGCCGCGCTCATTCTGGGAGGGCTGGCAATCATCGGGTTGACCCAGGTCGTGCTGCGGCTGGTGAACCGCCCGGTGCGAGACCGGAAAGCTGAAGAGCGATTCATGCGATAAATAGGTGTGTTTCAAATTTCCTGGAAAATGTGGAGAAAAGCCCACATTTTGCAGATAATCAATTAGCCAATCCGATAAGTAGCCCACGGAGGAATTATGCGTCTGGGAGGTCCGACCTTTTCGAAAATTGACGACCCTGAACAGTGGCTTGCCGCACTCCAGGCCAAAGGGTACCGCACTTCGTTTTGCCCGCTCAGCGTAGAAGCGGATGAGGCCGCCATCCACCGGTTTGCCCAGGCTGCGGAGCGCGCCGATATCGTCATCGCAGAGGTGGGCGCCTGGTCGAACCCGCTCAGCCCGGATGATGCCACTCGCCGGTCGGCGCTGGATTTGTGCAAGCGCAGCCTGCACCTGGCTGACCGCATTGGGGCACGCTGCTGTGTGAATATCGCCGGATCTCGCGGGACGCAATGGGACGGGCCGCATCCGGCAAACCTGACCCCGGATACCTTCGAGAGGATCGTGGAATGCGTTCGCGAAATTATCGACGAGGTCAAACCGACCCGCACCTGCTACACGCTCGAGACCATGCCGTGGATGTATCCTGACTCGCCCGACAGCTACCTGGCGCTGATCGCCGCCATCGACCGCCGCGCCTTTGCCGTGCACCTGGACCCGGTCAACCTGGTCAGCAGACCGCAGCTTTATTTCAACAATGGCGCGCTGATCCGCGAGTGCATTGAGAAATTGGGGCCGTGGATCAAATCTTGCCATGCCAAAGACATTCGGCTTGGTAACCGCATGACCACGCATCTTGACGAGGTGCGCCCTGGTCTCGGCGACCTGGATTACCCCACCTTCCTGCGCGAAGTCGCCCGGCTACCTCAGGATGTGCCGGTGATGCTCGAGCACCTCGAGAGCGAAGATGAATACGACCTCGCCGCCCAATACGTTCGCTCGATTGCGGATTCAGCAGGCATATCGGTTTAAACGGCATACGGAGCTCTCGTTAACCGAAAGCTCAGCCCCCGATCATCGCTTGCCAGACTGCCCGGCAACTTCACTTCCAGGCATCTCCGCCATCGAAATTTGCCACACCCGGCTGGATCTCCGGGAAGCTCAACAGCAAGCCCTTCTCCGCCTCGGTGACCACCAGGCCCAACTTCCCAGACGGGTCGATCGCGACGTTGGTCGGATTCCTGCCCGGAAGGTTGATCGCCTTAACCGTTTCGCCTGAGGCATCGATCACCCGGATGATCCCATCGCCGTAAATTGCCTGGTACAGCAGGCCATCTGCCCCCGGCGCCATCCCATCCGGCCCCTCCCTGCCACCGACCTTCGCCCAGGCCTGCACTTCATTCCACTGGCATGCCGAGTCATCCCAGGCCCCTTTGAAGATCGTTTTTTGGAACGTATCCGCCACCACCAGCGCTTTGCCGCCGTCGATGACATCCAACCCGTTGGGACGGTAATACCCCTCTGCCACGATCTGCGCCGAGCCGTCCGGTTTGAGGCATACCACATACCCATCGCTCGCTTCACTGGCAAAGTTTGGGCAGGTGAAAATCAAGTTGCCTTTGGCGTCAAAGGTCAGGTCATTCGGTGAAAGGAGAGGCCGGCCATCCAGGTCTGCCAGCAGCGTCTCCCAGGTATCGTCAGCCGGGTCGTAACGCCGGATCGCATTTTGCTCAGAATCGGGCACCCAGGCGCGACCCTGCCGGTCAAAAGCCAGGCTGTTAGGCCTGCCGCCTGTGGAAATGCGCACCCACTCCCCCTCTGCCCACCGCACCAGGTTTCCTGCGCCCAATTCTGTGCACCATAAATATCCTTGAGGGTCGAAAGCCGGCCCTTCTGGAAACGCCAGCCCTTCCGCCAACACGTGAACCGTGGGAGATCCTGTTGGAGTGGTCGATGTCGTCGGAGGGAGGACAGGCGTTGGTATCACCGCGGTGGATGTGGAGCCACAGGCGGTCAGCAAACCGGCCACCCCCCAGGCGGAGGCTTTGAGGAGAAAATCGCGTCGGCGCATGGTGGAAGTCCCTTTCGCTAAGAAATCAAACTGATTATAGTGGTCAAATCCAATTTAATGATCTCAACACATGAACATTCTTTGGTACACTAAGCCATCAGGCAGGTTGGCTACCAGCCACCCCACAGGATATCATTCTTCTCATTCAATAGAACCATGCAGCCTATTCCCAACCCACCCGAAACCCGCCGCCGCCAGTTTTGGCGCGGAGTCCAGGCCATCCTGCCGATATTTCTCGGCGTTTTCCCCTTTGGAATGATCTACGGGGTTCTCGGGAGACAGTCCGGGATACCCGCGCCGGCTGCACAGGCCATGTCATCCGTCGTCTTTGCCGGCAGCTCGCAATTTATAACCGCTCAACTGGTCCAACAGGCCGTGCCGGGGTTGGTCATCGTGCTCACCATCGCGGTGGTCAACTTGCGCCACGCGCTCTACAGCGCGTCCATCGCCGGGTTCGTCCAGCACCTCAACCTGAAATGGAAAGCATTGCTCTCGTATCTCCTCACCGATGAAGCCTATGCGGTGACCATCACGCATTACAACCGCGAAGGTTGCGACGGAAACCAACACTGGTACTTCCTCGGGGCGGGCCTTGGACTGTGGACTTGCTGGCAAGTCAGCACCGCGGCTGGGATCTTCCTGGGGGCAGTCATCCCCGCCGGGTGGTCGCTCGATTTCGCCCTCCCCCTCACCTTCATTGCGCTGGTCGTTCCAGCTCTCCGCGACCGCGCCGGGTTGGCTGCGGCCCTGGTGGGTGGAGTGGCGGCGGTGCTCACCTTCAGCTTGCCATACCGCCTTGGCATCATCGTGGCAGCGCTGGCTGGCGTCGTTGCCGGGTTGTGGATCGAATCCAAAGGGGATAAGCGGCCGGTTTCCCACCCAAAACGAGAAAGCACCCCGGAGGAGGGAGACGATTGAACATCTGGCTGGTGATGCTCTTCGGTGGGGTTCTCACGTATCTGATCCGCCTTTCCTTCATCTGGCTCTTCCAGCACATGGCGGTTCCGCGCCTGCTGCGCCGGTCGCTGCGCTTTGTCCCTCCGGCGGTCCTGTCGGTGATTATTTTCCAGGAGTTGTTGTTTAAGGACAACCGCCTGTTTCTCAGCCTGAACAACGCCCGCTTGATCGCAGGCGCCCTGGCGATCGTGGTCGCCTGGCGCACGCGCAGCGCGCTCCTGACCATCCTGGTGGGCATGCTGGCTTTGCTGGCTTTGCAGGCATTTTTATAGGGTCAATTAAGGTCATGGACGAGTTACAGTGGAAATTAGAGCAGGCGCGCGAGGTGGTGGGACGCATCGAGCGTATCTCTGCCGACTCCTGCTGGTCGCACCAATCCAGCGGCGTGCGTGGCTCGCTGTGGCGCGCCATCGATCGCCTGGAGCGCAGCCTGCGCGGAAAAGCCCGTTTCAACCAGGACGACCTCGCCGCTCTGAACAGGTTAATCGACGAAGCCTATCTGATGCTGGTCGAGGCAGCCCGCGAAATCCCTTACCGCGAGGAACCACCTCAGTCGGAGGTTAAATGACATCTGCGGGGCTATGAACCCCGCAGATCCTTTCTACTCCACGTTCAGTTACCCGGTATAGGTGCCGCGCACCCAGTCGCCGATCAACCAGTAACGGAAATCTTCACCCTGGCTGGTCTTGACGGCGCCCACCACGCCGTACACGGGGGCGATCACCGGCGCCAGCGAGAGCAAGATCGCAAAGGGGATCAAGCACAAGCCGACGATGGCCAGGGTCAACAGACCGGTCACGATCCAGGCGATGGCGATCAACGTGCCCCCGCCCACCCAGACGATCAATTGCAGCAGCAGGGATTGGAGCGCCTGGTAGGCCACGTAGCGCGATTTGTCCTTGTGCGCCAGGTAAATCACCAGGGCAACCACCGGCCCAAGAATACCGGTAAACAGGTTCACCAGCACGCTCAGGTGCGCCAGAGTCGCCCAAGTCTTCTCATCCGATGTCGGTTGATAATAGCTTGATGCATTCAGTTCTGCAGTCATGTCATTTCCTCTCTGTTTTTCTCTCTACAACGATGTACGCGAAACCCATATAAAGGTTGCAAATACCAATCCCCGATCAGACCGATTATTGTCTATAATTCTGAGAGAGCCTCATCCTCAACGATTCTTTAACCACAGGAATCCTTATGCCCAATTTCGTCCCTTTCACCCGCAACCAACTGCCCATCGCCCTCGACATGGTGCGCGCCGCCGTTTACCCGGTGATCGCCGACCTCGAAATAACCGCCTGGCACAGCAAGGAACCGCTACCATACCACCAACGCACCTCGGGCAAGGGACTGAAGCTGAAAATCGGCGACTCGTGGGGTGAGCTGTTCGATTGCGCCTGGTTCCGCTTCAGTGGCGTCGTCCCGCACTCGGCCGCAGGGCAGCCTGTGGTTGCCTTGCTGGATGTCAACGGTGAGATGTGTGTTTACGATGACCAGGGTGTCCCGTTGCGTGGCCTGACCAATGTGACCTCTGAATTTGCTCGCTTTCTCGGCTTACCCGGCAAGAACGTGCTGCCGTTGTTGAACCCTGCTCAAGGCGGTGAACCAGTCGAAATTTGGGCCGACGCCGGCGCCAACGATCTGTTCGGTGTGCTGCAAGAGAACGGGGCCATCCGCCAGGCGCACCTCGCTCTGCTGCATTCCGAGATCAAAGCGTTGTATTACGACTTTGAGGTGCTTTACGACAGCCTGAGCGTGCTGCCCGAATCGTCTGCCCGTTTCCAGCAAATCCTCGAAGCGCTCAACCGGGCGATCCACCGTTTCTGGAACGGCGTGACCGAAGAGACTGCCCGCGCCGCCCGAGAGGAGCTCGCGCCGGTCCTGGCGCAAAAAGGCGGCGATCCGTCGTTGCAGATCAGCGCGCGCGGGCACGCCCACATCGACCTGGGCTGGTTGTGGCCTATCCGCGAGACCAAGCGCAAAGGCGCCCGCACCTTCGCCACCGCGCTCCGCAATATGGAGAGCTATCCCGATTATGTATTTTCAGCCAGCCAGGCACAGCTCTTTCAATGGATGAAAGAGGAATATCCTGCGCTGTACGCTCAGGTGAAAGAGAGGGTCAAACAAGGGCAACTCGAACCGCAAGGAGCGCTGTGGGTGGAGTGCGACACCAACCTCACCTGCGGCGAGTCGCTCATCCGCCAGATCCTTTACGGGCGGCGCTTCTTCCGCGAGGAGTTCGACGTCGACCCCGATTACGTCTGGCTGCCCGACACGTTCGGCTATTCGGCTGCTTTGCCTCAAATCATGGCAAAATCCGGCATCCGCTACTTCTCGACCCAAAAGTTGAGCTGGAGCCTGCTCAACCGGTTCCCCTACCAGTCTTTCCATTGGCAGGGCATTGATGGCTCTGAGGTATTGGTGCATTGCCTCCCCGAAGAAAATTACAACAGCCCGGCAGCGCCGCGCTCGCTCCACCAGATCGAGACCAACTACAGCGAGCGGGGCGTCTCGCATCATGCCATGCTCGTCTACGGCATTGGAGATGGCGGTGGCGGACCGGGCGAAGAGCACCTCGAACGGCTCGCGCGCCTGCGCAATTTCGCGGGGCTCAGCCCGGTCAAACAGGAATGGACTTCCGAGTTTTTCCCGAAATGGGCTGCGGAAGCTCCGCGTTTCCCCACCTGGGTCGGCGAGCTGTATCTCGAACGGCACCAGGGTACCCTGACCACCAACGCGCGCAACAAGTGGTTTAACCGCAAGATCGAGCAAGCCTTGCGCGAGCTGGAATGGGTCGCCGCGATCGCCGCCCAGGCCGGCCTTGCCAGTTACCCTTCTGAACGCCTGGAGGCCATCTGGAAAGAGGTGCTGCTCTACCAGTTCCACGATATTCTCCCCGGCTCCTCGATCAAGCGGGTCTACGATGAAAGCCTGGCTCGCTACCGCGTCCTGCTGGATGAAGTCGAAGCGCTCCTGCTCGAGCGACAGCAAGCGATTGCCGCCTTGCTCGAAAGCCGCCACATGCAGCTTCCTGTGGCTGTGTTCAACTCCCTTGCCTGGGAGCGCCGCGAATGGTTGCACGCTGAGGGACACTGGCATCAGGTCACCGTGCCCGGCCTGAGCGCAGCAATTTTTGATAATGCCGCCGAATACACCGTATCGCCAGAACCAGTTGCATCCGACCGGTTGCTAGAGAATGAGCTGGTAAGGGTCACTTTCGCCGAGGATGGCTCGATCACATCTCTCTTCGATAAACGCCTGCAGCGGGATGCCATCGCTCCGGGTGAAACCGCCAACCAGCTTGTCGTGTACAAGGACTACGGGGACGCCTGGGACTTCCCCATGGACTACGCCGAGAGCCAGCCGTTGCGCCTGCAACTGGTTTCCGCGACGGCCCAGGTCGATGGACCGCAGGCCGTCCTCGAGCAGGTCTATCGCCTGGGGTATTCCGAGCTTGTCTTGCGCATCAGCCTGCTGGCAGGCAGCCCCCGCCTCGATTTCGACGCCAGGCTGCGCTGGCGCGAGACTCAGACCATGTTGCGCGCGCTCTTCCCGGCCAATGTTTTCGCCGAGTCGGCCACTTTCGAAGTGCAATTTGGGCATATCCAACGACCCACCCATCGCAACACCACCTGGGACCTGGCCAGGGACGAGGTGCCGGCGCAAAAATGGGTTGACCTCTCCCAGCAAGACTTTGGCCTTGCCCTGCTGAATGATTGCAAATACGGGCACCAGGTGAAAGGTCACACCATCTCGCTCAACCTGCTGCGCAGCGTTCCCTATCCAGGCCCCCGGCTGGTGGAGGACGCGCAGGTGCAGCCGGGCGAGGCTCACCCCGCCTACACCGACCAGGCCGAGCACGCCTTCCGTTATGCGCTCTACCCGCATGGCGGAGACGCCGTCAGCGGAGGGGTTGTCCGGGAGGCATATGCCTTCAATGATCCCCTGCGCGCCGTCCCGACCGGCGTGCATTCCGGCCGGTCCGGCACAGGTTTGCCGTGGGTGTGGGTCAAGGGAGATGGAATCGTGGTCGAAACATTGAAACAGGCCGAAGATGCGAGCGGCATCATCGTTCGCGTGTACCAATCCGCCAGGGCAGAAGCCAAAGGCGAGTTGAGCTTCGCGGCCCCCGTGACCGAAGTGTGGGAGACCAATTTGCTGGAAAAACCGCTCCACCGGCTGGCGATGGAAGGTGGCAAAGCGCATTTCTATCTGAAACCATTCGAGATCAAGACCTTCCTGTGCAAGAGTGCGTGACCCTCGACAGAATGTCAAACTACTGCCAATCCTTATGCTCACCCGGCACTCGCCGAAATTGATATAGAATTAGGGTGCTGACCTGTACCCAATACCTTTCGTAAACTACCGGAGGACTCATGCGTTTCGATAATCGTGATGACATCATCCAGCTAACCCCCAACTGGCAAGGAGAGCGGTTCGAGAATGGTCGCCCGAAGGTGTCTGATGACATCTTGCGCCGCTTTCAGACGGTGACGACGGAAGAGGCCTGGGGGGTGCTTTGGGAGCACGGTTACAAGTACCAGTTCCAAGCGGACTGGAAGATCATCCACCCGAACAAGGTGATGGTCGGGCGAGCCGTCACGGCGGTGATGGTGCCCAAACGCCCCGACCTCGACACCTACCTGCTCGAATACGGTCAAAAAGAGGAGGGCCGCAAAGGCTTTTTCAACTCATGGGTCATCGAGAGCCTCGTCGAAGGAGATGTGCTCGTTGTCGATATGTTTGACAAGGTGTACGAAGGCACCTACGTTGGAGGCAACCTGTCCACCGCCGTCTCGCGCCGCACCAAGCATGGCGGGCAGGTCATTTGGGGCGGAATTCGCGATGTGCAGCAGGTGATGGAGATCACCAACATCAACACGTTTTACCGCGGTAACGACCCAACCCCCATCCGCGATGTGACCCTGGTCGGCATGAACGTCCCCTGCCGCATCGGCAACGCCGTTTGCATGCCCGGCGATGTGGTCCTCGGCACCCCGGCGGGGATCATCTTCGTCCCGCCGCATCTCGCCGAAGATTGCTGCATCAAAGCCGAGAAGGTGAACATGCGCGACCGCTTCGGCCTGTTGCGCCTTCGCGAAGGCAAATACACCACCGCACAGATCGACTCATTGTGGACCGACGAGATCTGGCAAGACTTTCATGCCTGGCGCGCCGATAACACCCCGCCCGAGTATGCCCACCTCGACTGGTCGGGTGAGGAAGAGGCCATGCGCAAGCACCAGACCGGCCCAACCATCGGCTGATCTGCCCGACAACTCCATTGCTCATCCCCAACCTGTGCTGGGGATGAGTTCTTTAAATTCGTCATCAGCAACCAGAATTGTCCAATCGCTTTGCGGTTTACTCTTGCAAGCGTAACTTCGATCTCCAAGCGGGGCATATTCTGGTTCGGTTATGACTTTGAGAAAGCCAATCGAAACCATCGATATATTCTTGAAATGAATCACAACAATTGTTAAACTCAATTGTTGTCAATCCGAAAAAAGGCATAATAGCATTCACATGAACTGGCACCAACAGACCATCGCGGAAACATTCGATCGACTCAATTCTTCTACACAGGGGCTAACGGCTGCTGAAATTGCGGCGCGGCTGGCGGAATACGGCTTCAACGAGCTTCAAGAGAAAAGCGCACGGGGGCCTCTCAAGCTCCTCTGGGAACAACTGACAGCAACGATGGTGTTGATCCTCATCGCCGCGGCCGTGATTTCTGCCCTGTTGGGCAAGTGGCAGGAAGCAGTTGCCATCCTGGCCATCGTCATCCTCTTCGCCTTGCTTGGATTTCTGCAAGAATATCGTGCTGAACGGGCGATGGCAGCCTTGAAAAAATTGTCGGTGCCGCGCGTGCGCGTGCTGCGTGACGGGATCACCCCCAAGGAGCTTTCGGCGCGCGAGCTTGTGCCGGGTGACATCGTCTTGCTCGAAGCCGGCAACCTGGTCCCGGCGGATTTACGTCTGGTGGAAAGTGTCAACCTGCGGATTCAAGAGGCCGCGCTTACCGGTGAATCGGAAGCCGTGGAAAAATCAACGCAGCCTCTCGAAAAATCAGATTTGCCGTTGGGCGATCGGGTCAACATGGCTTACATGGGGACTACCGTAACCTATGGCCGCGGGTCAGGAGTCGTCGTCTCCACCGGTATGCGCACCGAACTGGGCAATATTGCCCGTTTGTTGCAGGAAAACACAGACGAGTTAACCCCGCTGCAGAAACGCCTGGAACATCTGGGGAAGGTGCTGGCTATGATCGGCGTGGTGGTAGCCGTTCTGGTAGCCGTCTTCGACATCCTCAGGGGCACAGCGTTATCCGACGCTTTCCTGGTAGCCGTCAGCGTCGCGGTAGCGGTGGTCCCGGAAGGACTGCCGGCGGTGGTCACCATCACCCTGGCGTTGGGTGCGCGCCGTATGCTGGCGCGTAATGCCCTGATTCGTAAATTACCCGCCGTTGAAACGCTCGGGTCTGTGACGACCATCTGTTCCGATAAAACAGGCACGCTGACCGAGAACCGCATGACCGTCACCATACTGGATATTGCCGGTCACCGGATCGAAGTCAACGAAGAAACGAATCCAAAAGGCCAGGGCCGGTTCGATTTGAGCGAACCAGCCGTATCTACCTCACTTGGCTCGCTTGGCTTGTTGCTCATCGGTGGAGCGTTGTGCAATGATGCTCGCCTTCAGGTCGACGTGAGCGATCCCGGGAGAACTCTGTTCCATGCGATTGGAGATCCAACCGAGGGTGCTCTGGTTATCGCCGCCGCAAAATTTGGGCTGATGAAAAGCGAGCTGGAGGCCAACAAACCGCGGGTGTCAGAATTGCCCTTCGACTCAGAACGCAAGCGTATGACCACCGTGCATAGCCTGGAGCGCAGCCAGCAATCCAGCATCCGCGAGCTGGTCAGCGTGGTGGCGCCGGGCGCAGCGTTGATCTCGTTTACCAAGGGGTCAGTTGATGGGTTGATCGAAATTTCAACCCATGTCTGGGAAGATGGCGACCGGCATGCACTCTCAGAGGATTACCGCCGGCGTATCGAGGATTCGAACCGGTTGCTGGCAGAAAATGGAATGCGCGTTCTCGGTGTAGCGTTCAAAACTTATCCATCGCTCGAAAGCGGCTCACCGTTGGAAGAGGGGTTAACTTTTATCGGCTTGATCGGTATTATGGACCCGCCCCGTGCAGAGGTGAAAGAAGCGGTGGCACTGTGCAAGAGCGCCGGGATTCGCCCGGTGATGATCACCGGCGATCACCCGTTGACCGCCCTTCATATTGCTCGCGAGCTGGGCATTTCCGATGGCACGGGTCGCGCAATGACTGGCGTGGAATTGAATAACCTGGGTGACGATGAATTGCAGGCGGTGGTGGAAGAAATTTCGGTCTTTGCCCGTGTCTCACCCGAGCATAAACTCCGCATCGTGAACGCACTGCAGCGGCGGGGTAACGTGACAGCTATGACCGGCGATGGTGTCAATGATGCGCCTGCACTCAAGGTCGCCGATATCGGCGTCGCGATGGGCATCACCGGCACGGATGTCTCGAAAGAAGCGGCCAAGATGGTATTGCTGGACGATAACTTCAGCACCATCGTCTCGGCTGTGGAAGAAGGGCGCGTCATTTACGACAACTTGCGGAAATTCATCAAATTTAGCATCGGCGGCAACCTGGGAAAAATTGCTGTCATGCTGGCAGGTGTCTTGATCGGCCTGCCCGTTCCTCTGCTTCCACTCCAGTTGCTCTGGTTGAACTTGCTCACCGATGGGTTGTTAGGGATCGGTTTAGGTTTGGAGCCGGCCGAGCGAAATGTGATGAAACGAGATCCAATCTCACCTCGAGCCGGTATTTTTAGCGGCGGGGTGGGTGGCCAGATCATTCGAATGGGGATATGGATCGGCGCGTTATCGCTGGGATTGGGCGTGTGGCGTTACCTGGCTGGGAACCAGGACTGGCAAACCATGATGTTCACCACGCTCGCCTTTGCGCAGGTCTGGCAGGCGCTGGGCATCCGCAGCGGCACGGATTCATTGTTCAGAGTGGGTATTTTATCGAACAAACCGCTGCTGGGATTGGCCGCCCTGGTCGCGCTCGCCCAATTAATGGCAATCTACCTTCCATTTTTGCGGAGCTTCTTGAACACGACATTGTTAACCCTGCCAGAGTTGCTCCTGTGCATCGGAACAGGCGCGGTCGTCTTTGTGTACGCCGAGGTCGAAAAATGGTGGCTGCGTCGTACTGGCACGAAGTCACTTCTCCGAGCGAGCCAGTTGTCAAGATCGTGATACACTCGTTTTGAACTCTCATGGCCCTATCTTCTGCCGCTGCCACCGCCCAAAGCCACCCCAACATCGCCTTCATCAAATATTGGGGCAACCGCGACGAAGCCTTGCGCCTGCCGGCCAACGGCTCGATCTCGATGAACCTGGCGGGGCTGGTCACCCAGACCAGCGTCACCTTCAGCGATGAATTTTCGTCTGACTCGCTTGTTTTGAACGGCCAACCTGCCGACCTGCCTGCGTTGCAGCGCGCCAGCCGGTTCCTCGACCACGTGAGGCGGCTGGCCGGAACTTCGATGAACGCAGCCATGGTCAGCCACAACAACTTCCCCACCGGGGCAGGGATCGCTTCGTCGGCCTCCGCTTTCGCTGCGCTGGCCCTGGCCGCCTCTGCCGCCCTCCAGCTCAACATGTCCGAGCGAGACCTCTCGCGGCTTGCCCGCCTGGGTTCCGGCTCGGCCTGCCGTTCCATTCCAGGCGGCTTCGTCGAATGGATGCCCGGCGAGAGCGACGCAGATTCGTTTGCCTGTTCCATCGCGGCGGCTGACCACTGGGACCTGGTGGATTGTGTCGCCATCGTCGCAGCCGGTCACAAGCCGGTTGGCTCCACTCAAGGCCATGCGCTCGCCGGAACGAGTCCACTTCAAGCCGCCAGACTGGCAGATGCCCCACGCCGGCTTCAACTGGCTCGCCAGGCGCTCCTCGACCGTGATTTCACCACCCTGGCTGAAATTGTCGAGCACGACAGCAACCAGATGCACGCCGTGATGATGACCTCTTCCCCACCGCTTTTTTACTGGGAGCCGGCTTCGCTGCAGATCATGCGTTCAGTTCGGGGGTGGCGCGCTGCCGGCTTGCCTTGCTGCTTCACCCTGGATGCCGGCCCGAATGTGCATGTCATCACCCCCAGCCAGCACGCAGCCGAAGTAACCGCCAACCTGGCAGCCCTGCCCGGCGTTATCCGGGTTCTCCAGGCGCATCCGGGAGGTCCGGCCAGCCTGGTATCAAGATGAGGGTTTGCTAAAAAATCGCGCCACCGCCCTTAAAAGGTACTATAATTACCTGCATTGAATGGAACCATTCGCCGGTTACCGGCTGAAAGACAGTTAACGTTATGGAAACCCTGATCGCCACGTTTCTTCGCATCCTCGAGTTTATCCTTGCCCTCGGATTTTTGATCTTCGTCCACGAGTTGGGTCATTTTCTCTTCACCAAGCTGTTCAAGATTGAGGTGGAGGAGTTCGGGTTTGGGTTCCCCCCGCGCATGCTGCGGCTATTCAAGATCAAAGAGACCGAATTCACCCTCAACTGGATCCCTTTCGGCGCGTTCGTGCGGCCCAAAGGCGAAAACGACCCGGATGTCCCCGGTGGGATGAATTCCGCTCACCCGGCTAAACGCCTGGTGATCCTGGCCGGAGGCCCTCTGTTCAACCTTGTCACCGGCGTGCTGCTCTTCAGCCTGGTGTTTTCCCTCTCCGGTGCCCCGGTGCCCAACGTGGTCCAAATTGTTTATGTGAATCCCGGTTCACCCGCCGAATCAGCCGGCTTGATGGCTGGCGACCAGATTGTCTCGGTCAACCAGGTCACCATCACCAACAGCTCGCAGTTGTCCAGCGAGATCTACGCCAACCTGGGTGACGAGATCTCCATCGCATACCGCCGCGGCGATCAGGTATTCTCAACCAGGGCCGTGCCTCGTGAAAACCCGCCGGAGGGCGAAGGAGCCCTGGGGATCACCATGGGCAGCCTGGTTCGCGAGGTGAATTTCATCCAGGCTTTGCCGCTAGCCGTGCGCGATACGTTCACGCAAGCCAGGGCGTTGATTTCCCTGCCCATCCAGCTGATTCGCGGGCAGGTGTCGGCCGACCAGGCTCGCATGGTCGGACCGGTCGGAATGTACGGGCTCTATGACCTCGTCCGCTCCGAAGACCGGCAGGCCGCCCAAGAAAACCCGTCCAACGCCCCAATCCGCACCATCTACCTGCTGGCAATCATCTCGGTTGCGCTGGGCATTACCAATCTACTACCCATTCCCGCCCTGGATGGCGGTCGCATCCTGTTTGTGCTGCCGGAGCTGATCTTCCGCAAACGCATTCCCGCCCAGTACGAGAACATGGTCCACCTGATCGGTTTTGCCGCTCTCATTGTATTGATGATCGTTATCACCGCGCAAGACATCATCAACCCGATTCAACTGCGGTAAAGAACGGAAATTCGTATGAAAGCGAAGCGAGAAGAAGTTCCACTTCAACAGATCATCAACGCCCTGCTGGATGAAACCACCCCTTTTCCAGCCCTCTATCTGCACCGGTTTTCCGACCTGGAAAGCGCCAATCTGAAAGCGATGCGCGATGCCTGGCCCAGGGTCAACCCATCGCGCCGGATGGCCATTTTGGCAGACCTGGAAGAGCTGGCAGAGACCGACACGCTGGTCGATTTCGACCAGTTCGCACGGGTTGCCCTGGATGACAGTGAAGCCGGCGTGCGCTCGCGCGCCATCCACCTGCTCTGGGAAGATGAAGAAGTAGACCTCGTGCCCCGTTTCCTGACCATGTTAGAGAACGACTCCTCGGCTGAAGTTCGCGCGGCCGCCGCATCGGCTCTAGGTAAATACATTTACCTCGGTGAAATTGAGGAGATGCCAGAAACGCTCCTCCATACCATTGAGGACGCACTGCTCAAAGCACACGCGAGCGCCGACGACGCGCTCGTCCGTCGACGCGCATTGGAGGCCATGGGGTTTTCCAGCCGGGTCGAGGTGGGTGGGTTAATACAATCCGCTTACGACAGCAAGCAACCCGACTGGGTAGCCAGCGCGCTCTTCGCCATGGGGCGCTCGTACAACAAAACCTGGGAATCCGCAGTGAACCGCATGTTGCACCACCCGAAGTCCAACGTCCAGTTGGAAGCCGTCCGTGCAGCCGGCGAGCTGGAGCTCGACTCCGCCCGGGAGCACTTGCTGGCATTGCTTGACGAAGAGGCGCAGGATACCGAAATCCGATTTGCGGCGATCTGGTCGCTTTCACAGATTGGCGGCGATGAGGTGCGAGATACGTTGGAGGAAATTCTCGAGGAGAGTGAAGACGAAGAGGAAATTGAATGGGTCGACAACGCACTCGACAACCTCAACCTCACCGAAACCGGCCTCTCGATGGACTTGATGGACATCAACATGGACGATGAGGAAATGTACGACAGCTTGATCGACCTGAGTGATGCGGATGTAGACGATGCCGATCGCGATAGCGACGAGAACGAGTCTTTGGACATAAGAAAGTGAAGGGGGAGGCGTGGGGGGTTTAAAGATCCTCGCAACCGCAATTATCATTTCCAGCCTTTTCCTGACGAGGGGCGCTTCTCTGGCGTCGGCACAGACTTCTAGCCCTTTCACCAACGTGGCAGCCTTTGTCGATTTTGGGAAAACGGTCACTTTCCAAGCCGTCGTGCAATTGCCCGCTCCGGTGAGCGAGGCGGTGTTAAACCTGAAACCCCAGGGGAAAGAGCTCCAGCCTATTCCAGTGCAAGTGAATGAGATGGGCGAGATCATCCATGTCTACGATACCGCCCAAAATCCGATCCGCGCCTTCTCCGAAGTTCAGTATTCTTATTCGCTCAGGTTGAGCGATGGCAGTATGCTGCAAAGCGAGGAATACAGCTTCGATTACAACGATACGCGCTTTGCCTGGTTGCAGCTCGAAAGTGAGCTTTTCCAGGTGTATTGGTATGATCGTGACCTGGCTTTCGGGCAGTTGGTCATCAACACAGCGCAAACCGGCCTGGTTGCAGCGACCAATCTGCTCCCTGTGCAAGTAGAACAGGCAGTGCGGATTTACATCTACAACAACCCCAACGATCTCAAAGATGCCAACGCTGGAACCCAGCCCTGGGTGACCGGTCAAGCCGCGCCCGATCTCGGCGTGATCCTGCTTTCGATCCCCGAAGCGCCTGAAGACCGGCTGGAATTAGAACGGCAGCTTCCACACGAGCTGATGCACATTCTCATCTACCAGTTCGTTGGAGAGAAGGTAGGTAACCTGCCCGTTTGGCTGGTCGAAGGGCTCGCTTCCAACGCCGAGCTGATACCCAACCCCGAATATGAGCTTGTGCTGCGGCAAAGCGCTGCGAATGATCGCCTGATCCCTTTGGAAACGCTGTGCCCGAAGTTCCCCCAGGATGCTTCCAGCGCTTTTCTCGCGTATGCCGAAT
Source organism: Anaerolinea sp. (assembly GCA_029975965.1). The sequence goes on from JARKOV010000076.1 coordinate 97,599, forward strand.
CAGCCTCCTTTGTGCAATACCTGCACCGCACCTACGGATCCTCTGCCATTCGCTGGATGATCGAGCAATACGTCAACGGATTGGGTTGTACTGAAGGGATCGAGACCGCGTTAGGCAAACCCCTCTCCCAGCTTGAATACCGGTGGAAACAGGAGGAGTTGCAGCTCAACCCCGAGCGATTGATCTTCACCAACCTGTTACCCTACCTGCTGATCATCGGCATCCTGTTCGGCGCGGTTGCCGTCACACTGGTGATGGTTGCGCGTCGCCCACACCGGGCGCGCTCACCTCAGCCGATCGACTCGCCCGATTACCAGGAGGAATGAGCGACTTATGGCTCAGGCGCAACACACCCGCCTTCATGCGACGGTCGACGGCCACGTGCAGGGAGTTGGTTTTCGCGCCTTCGTGTATGAGATTGGTCAGAGCATGAGCCTGACCGGGTGGGTTCGCAACACTTTTGAAGGTAAAGTCGAGGTGGTGGCCGAAGGTCCGCGCGATGATCTGGAGATTCTGTTAAGATACCTCAAAAAAGGCCCGCGGGCGGCTTTTGTCACCGAGGTAGCCCAGGAATGGAGCCAGGCGACCGGTGAGTTCACCAGCTTCGACGTTCGCCGCACTGTTTGAGTATCCATACAGATCATGAAAAAGAAGCGAGGCACAGCCCAAGGGTTGTGCCTCGCTTCTTTTCTTTTTAGGATTGGGGCTGACCAAACCGATTCCGCAGCCAGCCTCTTTTACGGGATCTGACCAGCTCCCTCCGTTCATCATGCCGCCGCGCCGTCCGCGCCCCCCCCCGCCCTGACCGGTTTGACCCTCGACCATCGGGCACCCGCCTCTGGCACCTGCCGCGCCCATCATCGTGCCGCTGCGGCTTTCCCTCCAATCGGCCTGCTCCTGGGTGATGACAGCATCGGCGACCATCTGGGCGAGCGCTTCACTTCGAGCTTCTGTCAACAGCGTGGTGAT
>JARKOV010000080.1 GCA_029975965.1 Anaerolinea sp.
CGCGAACCCCCGAGCAGGTGGAAGAAGCTTCCAAAAAGGCAGGCGAGCTCGCCGAGAAGCTCAACGCGTATACCAAACGGGTCGACCTGGTGCTCGAGCGCCATCGTGAGCTGCTTGCGCTGCTGGGGACGGGTGCCATCGCCAATGGGGCGGCCTTCGCGGCGCAGGTGCAGACGCTGGCGCACAACATCCAGGCCTATGACCCGGCCAACTGGTCCAGTCAGGAGAGCGTGAGCAGCCTGCCCGCTGAAGCGGCGCAACTGGACGAACTGCAACGCCAACTGACGGCCGGTGCGCAGCCTGCCCTAATCGCTGAAAGCCGTCTCTCCGACCGGCTGGAAGAGGCCCGCCGCCTCGCCGAGCTGCACACCCGCCTGCGCGACAAGGTGGACCGTGTCGCGGCGCGCTTCGCGGATCTTCAGAAGGTGGAGAGCGATGCCCTGGATGATGTGGAACGGGCCGCGACGACGGTGGAGAGCCTGGCGCTGCTCTTAAAGGACAACCCATCTCTGCATGAAATTGCCAGCGCCGATTTGACCCGCTACCGCACGGAGCTGGCGCGCCTGTCGAGTGACCTGGAAAACCCGGCCCAGGGGGCCGTCGAGCGCAAGGTCTCGCGGGCGCACACCCTGCTGGACCAGCTCGCGCGGTCGGCCAACGGCTGGCTGGACAAATTGGCGGCCAACTTGCAGGCGCACACTCGCCGGCTGAGCGATCTGCTGGCAGACCTGGACCAGGTGGCGATGCTCGAAGACCGTGCGGTGATCGACGGGCGCGCCCAGCTCGAGCGCCTGGGGCCGAACCCGGTCAACCGCAAGGCGGGGCTCAATTTTTTAGACGCCGCGGCTGAGCTGAAGCGCTGGAATAACGACTGGCAAACCGGGGCATCGGTGGTGGAGGCGTTGGAAAATCTCGCTGGTCCTGTGCTGGACGCAGCGCAGGATGCCGCTCAAGCGCGCGCGGCCACCCGGGCCGCCTTTCAGGCGGCGGGCAAGCTGGCCAGCGGTCGGCGTGACTGGCCTCCAACGCGCCAATCCCTGGCGGAAGACGTGAAAGCATTTCAGGAGCTGGAGCGCCGCCTGGACGGCTTGCGCATCAAACGCATGACATCCGGGGCGCTGGTGCGTGAGCTGGGCCAGGTCTATCACGAGCTGGACCAGATCGAAGACCGCGTCTCTTCGGCTGCTCGCCAGGCGGAGATCGAGCAGCAGGAGGCCTTGCAGATCGAACGCCAGGTCGAGGAGTTGCAGCAGCGCTGGCAGGCGCTGGCGCAGCGCTACCCCGGGCAGGCGGACCTCGACCTGGAGATCAAAGACCTGGTTGCCCAGGCCGACCAGCGCATCGCCCAGCTCAAAGCGCAGTACAAGCGCGGGGGGATCAACTACGACCAGGTGATCAGCGCCCTGCGCGAGCAGGTCAACACGCTGCGCACAGCGCGCTTCACCGGCGGCGAAGGGCAAGACGTCAGCCTGGCAAAGAGCTGACCAAGGAGTTCATCATCGCGTGCTGCTGCGAACCCTTGGCTCGCAGCAGCACGCTTTTTTTTATTACGCCATGGCCGGGATTTGCGGCAGGCGGTCTTTGATGGTGGCAATCGCCTCTTCAGGGAAGTCGTAATCTTCCAGCTCGCCAGAGTGGTACTTGTTGTAGGCGGTCAGGTCGAAGTGCCCGTGACCGGAGAGATTGAACAAGATGACCTTCTTCTCGCCGGTCTCTTTGCACTTGAGCGCCTCGTCCACCGCCACGCGGATGGCGTGCGATGATTCGGGGGCGGGCAGAATGCCCTCGGTCTGGGCGAATTGCACAGCCGCCTCGAAGGTGCCCAGTTGCGCCACCGCGACCGCCTCGATGTGCCCGGCGTCGTACAGCGCGCACAGGGTGGGGGCCATGCCGTGGTAGCGAAGTCCGCCGGCGTGGATGGCGGGCGGGATGAAGTCGTGTCCGAGGGTGTGCATCTTGACGATGGGGGCCATCTGGGCGGTGTCGCCGTAGTCGAAGGCGTACACGCCGCGGGTCAGCGAGGGGGCGGCCTTGGGCTCAACGGCGATCAGGCGGGTGCGCTGGCCGTTTTTGAGATTCTCGCGCAGGAAGGGGAAAGCGATGCCCGAGAAGTTCGACCCGCCGCCCACGCAGCCGATGACCATGTCGGGGTATTCGCCGGCCAGGTCCATCTGCTTGAGCGCTTCCTCGCCGATCACCGTCTGGTGCAGCAGCACGTGGTTGAGCACCGAGCCGAGTGAGTATTTCTTGGTTCCGCCGGAAGTCGCCGCCACCTCCACCGCCTCGGAGATGGCGATGCCCAGCGAGCCGGGGCTCTCGGGGTCGTGCTCGAGGATCGTCTTTCCGGCCTGGGTGCGTTTGGATGGGCTGGCGTACACGTGCGCGCCGTAGGTCTCCATCAGGTAGCGCCGGTAGGGTTTCTGGTTGTAGGAAACCTTGACCATGTAAACTTCCAGGTCGATGTCGAAGAACTTGCAAGCCATCGCCAGGGCCGAACCCCACTGCCCGGCACCGGTCTCGGTGGTCATAGCGTGGGTACCGGCGACCTTGTTGAAGAAAGCCTGGGCCAGCGCGGTGTTGGATTTATGGCTGCCGGAAGGGGACGCTCCCTCGTACTTGTAGTAGATGTGCGCCGGTGTTCCGAGGGCTTTTTCCAGCCGCAAGGCGCGGATCAAGGGAGTGGGGCGGTAAAGCTTGTAGGCTTCATAGACCGGCTCGGGCACCTCGATGTAGCGCTCGGTGCTGATCTCCTGCAGGATGATCTCCATCGGGAAGATCATCGACAAGAAGTCCGGGGTGACCGGCTCTTTGGTGCCGGGATGCAGCACCGGCGTAGGGGCGACCGGGCTGTCGGCGTTGACGTTGTACCAGAAGCGCGGAATATCGTTTTCGCTGAGGATGAATTTGGTCTGGTTCGACATGGCAAGCCTCCTTTGATGTGTGTAAAAAACAAAAAACGTCCGTCCAACTTTGGGACGAACGTTTATGTCCGTGGTGCCACCCAACTTAGGCTGTAATTAACCAAAAACCTGTTGTGATGCACAACAGGAAGAAAAAGCCAGCCTCACTCGTTGCGGGTACGGCGAAGGATCGCTTATACCCTTTGCCCAGATAACGGCGGCAACTCCGGCGCGGGCTACTTGGCATTCCTTTCGCCCTGCAACTCAGAGGTCCATTCGGCGCTGCGGTTCGGGCAGGTTTTCACCGTACCCCTGCTCTCTGGTCCGCCTTGGCAACGCGTACTCGTCCTCGTCGCGGTCTTTTGTTATTGAGTTAGAAAAATTATAAGGGATTTTGGGAACGTGTCAATAGGAAGCGGGAGGAATTGGTGAATGTGGATTGAAGATTGGTGGATTTATGATTAACCAATCTTCCCAATCATCGACCAGGGGCCGGCCCAGGTGACCGTCACCGGGCGAAGCTGTCCACGCAGGTCTTCCGCGCTCTCGACGAAGACCAGTTTGTTGGTGGGGGTGCGCCCTTTCCAGCGCCGCTTGACCTTCTCCTCGAAGAGCACCGGCACCTGCGACCCGAGGTAACGCTGGTTGATCTCGCCGACGATCTGTTCCTGCAGGTCTTCCAGCAGACGGAAGCGGCGCATTTTTTCGTCCTCGGGAACGTCGTCCTGCAGACGGCGGGTTGCGACCGTGCCGGGGCGCGAGGAATAGCGCGCCAGGTGGGCCACGTCCAGCTTGAGTTCGGCCAGCAGGTCGTAGGTGTGGTTGAACTGCTCCTCGGTCTCGCCGGGGAAGCCAACGATCACGTCGGTGGCGATCGACACGCCCGGGATGCGGGCGCGAATGCGCTCGACCAGGCGGCGGTAATCGTCAGCGCTGTAGCCGCGGCGCATGGTTTCCAGCACGGCGTCGTCGCCGGCCTGCACGGGCACCTCGATGTGCGGCATCACTTTGGGCAGGGAAGCCACGGCGTCGAGCAGCTCGTCGGTCATCCAGTTGGGGTGCGAGGTGAGGAAGCGGATGCGCTCCAGGCCATCGATCTCGTTGAGGCGGATGAGCAGTCCCGCCAGGTTGGGATAATCGGGCTGGTCTTTGCCGTAGCGGTCGACGATTTGCCCGAGCAGGGTGATCTCTTTCACGCCCTGGCGCACCATGGCGCGCGCCTCGGAGAGGATGTCTTCGGGCGGGCGGCTGCGCTCTACACCGCGCCGGTAGGGGATGATGCAGAAGGTGCAGGCGTGCGAGCAGCCGTACACCACCGGGATGAAACCCGAAACCAGGGAGCCGCGCTCGGCCGCCGGTAAGGTCAGCTCTTCGTCCATCAGTGCATAGCGGGTGGCGGTGGCGCTCTCTTCCATCGAGCGCACCTCAGATTGGGTCAGGAACGCCACCAGCGGGGCGGGGTCGGAAGGTGGGGAGAATACGTCCACATAGGGGAAGCGCTTCTTGAGCGCATCGTTGTTGCGGATGCCGACCAGGCAGCCCATCAGGTTGATCACCAGGCCAGGATTTTGCTCCTTCAGGGGTCGCAGCGAATGCAGCCGACCATAGGCCTTGTTTTCGGCGCTCTGGCGCACCACGCAGGTGTTGAGCACGATCACGTCGGCTTCGCCGGCCTGCGCGGTGGCGGCGTAGCCGAGGTGCTCGAGCGCCGAGGCCACGCGCTGCGAGTCGGCCACGTTCATCTGACAGCCTTCGGTCCAGATGTGGTACTTCATCGCGCCCGATTATAACAAATTCTGACCGGGATGGGGGGATTTGAGGAAATGATGAATGGTGGATGAAGAATTATGAATGCAGGCGACCAGGCAGGCCGATGGAGAAAGCGAGAAAATCAAAGAGCGCAGAGAAAGGCGGGCAAGTTAGCTGGCGAGTTTGCCCTTCAGCCAGGCGCTGATAGCCCGGTAGACCGGGCAGCGGTCGTACACCGCGCTGAAGGCCAGCGCGCCGCCGGCAATGACCAGGATGAGCGGATTGGACGGCAAGACCAGCCCCAATGCGATGAACGCGACGCCGGCTGTCGCGCGCAGGCTGCGGTCGAGAGGGTGGATGCCCCTGGCAGGTGCCTGCCCGGCCAGGGCGGCGCGGAAAATGGCCTGCAGCGCGTCCGTCGATTGCGCCCCAGTGCGGCGAAAGAGCTCGTTTCCACCCGAAGCCACCAGGATGGTGGGAATGCCCAAGATACCCAACTCGCGCAGCAGCTCGGGATGCTGGTCGGCGTTAATTTTCAACAGGTCCACCTGCCCGGCGAAGTCGCGGGCGGCTTGCTCCAACGCGGGAGCCATGGCGCGGCAGGGCATGCACCAGGGCGCCCAAAACTCGACCACGACCGGCCGCGGGCTGGCCTTGAGCTGCTCAAACAACCGGGCTTTGTTCATCCATGGGGTCCTTTCGAGCGCAGATCACGGCAGGGGTGAAAATCCACCCGCCGTGATCTGCGCCAAGAGCAGGTGTAAATCAGGCTTTATTGGTGCGCATGCGCAGCAGCGCATACAACGGGCAGAAACCGACGATCCCCGTGAGGAGCGGCACGAAGCCGATCACCTTCAAGAAGACGCCCCACCCGCCGGTGACCACGCCACCCCAGCCGAGGGCCAGCAGCGCGATGCCCAGGATAACCCGGATGATGCGATCCACACCCGACTCGTTCATTAGTTTGCTCATCTTTTCCTCCGAAGAATTGATAACAGGTTGTGCGATTTCGTTCATATCCCTTTGACGCGGCCGACCCCGAAAGGTTACAACCATTAACAGCCGTCTCGCCGGTCGAGGGCGAATTTCACCTTCTCGAACAGATCCCGACGGCGCGATTCCGTCAGTTCATGCTCGCCGTGCATCCTGTACAGCAGGATGGTCTTGCGCGTGGTATCGAGCACCACGCTGCAATTGTGGCAGGTGGCCAGGTGCTGCTGCGCGTCGGCGCGCAGTTCTTCGCTCAGGTCGTTGTCAATGTATTCCGACAGATATTTGATCAGCTCTTCACAGTTCATCGGTGCAGTCCTTTCAACCGGTGGCGAAAACTTGTGCCAGCCGCTCGCGGAGCTCCAGGCGGGCGCGGTGCAAACGCACTTTCACCGCCGCTTCGCTAATCCCCAGCACCCCCGCGGTCTCTGCCGTGGATAGCTCGTTGACGTCGCGCAGCAGAAACACACCGCGCAGCGTACCCGGCAGCGCTGCGATCGCCTGTTCCAGCTCGCCCCGTGTCTCTGCCCGGGCGATGATCGTCTCGGGGGTCTCGTGCCATTCGACCAACGATGCGGGAACAAAGGGAGGGGCATCCTCCTCGCCGGCGTCCGGATCGGGAAGGGGCACGGTTTCCCGCGCCCGCAGCAGCGTCTGCGCCCGGTTGTAGGCGATGCGGTACAACCAGGTGCTCAGGCTGGAGCGTCCCTCGAACTGGAAGCGGTGCTCGAGCGCGGAGAGGAAGGTGTCCTGGACGACATCCTCCGCCAGAGCCTCATCCCGCACCAGGCTGAAGGCCAGCCGGTAGAGCGGATCGGCAAAACGCGCGAACAGCCCGACCAGGGCTTCGGTGGGATCGGGGGCGTGGAAAGCGGCCAGCAGAGCGGCATCGGTGGTCATGGGTCTTCACCTATTGGACGTTTTCGCACTGCAAAGGTTACATCGAGTTAAGGCCAGGTTTCGTTCTTCGCCTGATATTGATAAATTACCTATATTTGCCTATTGACATACTGTATAATACATAGTATAATACAAAACAAGGAGTCAGGTATGGCACAAGATCAGGTGTTAGACAATATGATACTGGAGCTGCGCCGGGGCGTGCTGGTGCTGGCAGTGATGGGCCAGTTGGAAAAGGAGCAGTACGGCTATTCGCTGATCAAGCTGCTCGCCGACCACGGGCTTGAAATTGACCAGGGCACGCTCTACCCGCTGCTGCGCCGACTAGAATCGCAGGGCATCCTCGAGTCGAACTGGCGCATCGATGACCCCCGCCCGCGGCGCTATTATGCGCTCAGCGCGGAAGGTAAAAAGCTGCTTCCGCAGTTGATTGCCGAATGGAACAAGCTGGTGTCCTTGATGCAGGGCATCTTATAATTTATTAGGAGCAAGATCATGGAACTGATCGATCGATATGTGGCCGAGGTGGGGCGCAACCTTCCCGAAAAAATGCGCCCGGATATCGAGCGCGAGCTTCGCTCGCTGCTGGAGGACATGCTGGACGATCGCAGCCAGGCCGCCGGGCGCGCGCCGGACGAAGCGATGGTCGTAGAAATGCTCAAGGAGTACGGCTCGCCGCAGAAGGTCGCCGGCGCTTATGGCGCTCCGCGCTACCTGGTTGGGCCGGCGCTCTACCCGACCTTCATGGCGATCCTCAAGCCCGTGCTGGCGCTGATCGCGGTGGTGGTGGTGATCACCTTCGGCGTGTCGGCCAGCCGGGGCGGGCTCACGCTGATGGACCTGGGGCGGGTGATGCTGGAATCGCTCAACAACCTGTGGCAGGCGGGGATCGGTTTCTTCGGCATCCTGGTGCTCATCTTCGCGATCATCGAGCGCACCTCGCCAAAGCTGGAGGTCAAAGAGGAAGAGTGGGACCCGCGCAAGCTGAAGCCCGCGGTGCCCGAGTCGAGCAAAGCCAAGCCGGGCGAGCTGATCGCGGGCATTGTGATGAACGTGATCGTGCTGGTGCTGTTCAACGCCTACACCGACCGGCTGGGGCTGTACATCTTCAACAACGTGGAATGGCGGTTCATCCCCATCTTCACGCAGACCTTCTTCAGCTACATTCCCTGGTTCAGCGCGCTGTGGGCGCTGGAAATCGCTCTGAACGCGTGGGTGCTGCGCGACGGTCGCTGGCAGGCTGCAACCCGCTGGTTCTACGTGATCTTGAGCGCTCTGGGCGCGGTGCTGGCACTGGTCATGCTGACCGGGCCGGCGATCCTCGCGGTGACCCCCGAGACGCTCGCGGCGATGGAGCAGGCGGGTTTCACCCCCGACCTGACCAACCTGCTCGACAACGGCGTTCAGCTCAGCGTCCGCCTGGTGCTGGCCTTCATCCTGATCGGCAAGACGGTGGACTTCGGTAAAGGGCTTTACCGCCTGCTCTTCCAGCGAGAAGCCTGAGGATCGGACATATTTACCCAAAAACGCCGCGGACGCGGCGTTTTTGGATTACTAAATCTCCATCGAGAGTTCCACGCAGGTGGTGCCGTCTTCGAGCAGGCGCGGCTCGGAGACCACCTCAAAGCCCATGCGCTGCCAGAAGCGCAGCGCGCCAGGGTTGTTCACCTGCACGCCGGCTTTGAGGCAGGTGATGCCGCTCGCGCGAAGACCGGCGAGCAGATCGGCAAATAGCTCTGCCCCCAGGCCGCGCCCGCGGTGGGCTGCAGCGAGCATGAGCAGTTCGAGATAAGCTGTGTGCGCCTCACCCTGGTAACCCGCGCCAATCACGTCGAGCACGCCGGCGAGTTGCCCATCGACGTACACGCCGGAATATTCACCGCCATTCTGGCGCGAGAGGGCCAGGTCTTCGAGCACCATCTCGGGCGAGGCGTGCGGGCGCGGACCGAGGGCGAGGAAGTCTTCGCACTGGCGGTACAGCGCGAGCAGTTCGTCCAGGTGGGATTCGTCGAGGGGGATGAGCGTGTAGGTGGGCATCGGATATGGATGGAATTAAACCACAAAAAAGAGGAGACGGTTCATGCAGTTCCTGAGAGCGCGCCAAGCCATACGGGGTCGAGGGTCATGAGCTGGAATTGGCGGAGATCACCCGGGCCGGCCTGTTCCAGCGGACCAGCGCCAGGCCCACGCCGAACAGCGCGACGCAGCCCAGATAGATCCACCCCAGGTCGAGCAGCGGCGCCAGGCTGAGGGCGAGAAAAGGTCCCAGCGTGCTGCCCACATCGCCGGCGGCCGCCAGTTGCCCGGTGATGCGCGCGCGCTGCGCGAGCGGGGCCTGGTCGCCGACCAGGGCGGGGAGCACCACCAGCAAGACGCTGGCGCTCACCGCGGACGCCATCACCCCCAGCAGGATGACCGGAATCGATTGTGCGATCGCCAGGAGGAAAAAGCCGGCGATTCCTGCGACCAGCCCGGCGACCAGCACCGGCAGGCGTCCCTGGCGCCGGTCGGAGAGCCGTCCGATGGATTGGCTGAACAACGCGGCGAAAGCCGATCGCCCGGCGAGGATCAAACCACCCAGCGATCCGGCGCCCATCACCAGACCGAACAAGCCAAATTCCTCGCCGACCCGCCGGGTGACGAGCAGCGTGGTGGTGGAGAGGATGATCCCGTCCACGGCGAACTGGTTGGCGGCGTAGAGGAACATGCCCTTGAAAATCCACCCGCCCTGGTTGGGCGGTTCGCCGGGAGGGTTATCCGTGAGCGCACCGTCTGCCAGGGTCGCAATGCGGATAGGGTGAGTGGCTTCGGGGCGCGTCTCGGGCAGGAAGAGCAGCGCGGCCAGCAAACCCAGGCCCGAAAGCCCGGCGCAAACCAGCATGGCGGCGCGGAAGCCGGTCCAGTCGGTGAGCAGGCTACCGACCACCGGTCCGATGCCATAGCCGATCCACATCCAGGTGTTATAGATTCCCGCCAGGCGTCCACGACCGTTGCCCGGCTCATCGGCCAGGTCGAGAGCCATCGCCAGACCGCCCACGTTGATCAACGACCAGGCGGTTCCCCAGGCCAGCCGCGCCACCAGAAACGGCCAAAAGCCGCGCACCAGCCCGTACGCCGCGGTCGAGGCGACCGCCAGCAGCATGCCGGCGATGAACGGCACTCGCCGGCCGAACCGGTCCTGGATCCAGCCGACGACCGGGTTGAGCGGGATGCGGATCAGGCGGTGGATGGAGAGCAAGATGCCGGTCTGGGCAAAGGTCAGGCCGAGAACGTCGAGTTGGGTGACCAGCACGGCGAAGAGGGTCAGGTCGCCGAAGAGCGAGAAGGCCATGCCGAAGCCGACCGGCAGCATGGCACCGCTGCGCGAGCGGGTGGTGCTCACGCGAGCGCTTCGGCCAGCACGCGCCCTTCCCATTCTTCCGGCGTGGCGAGGTTGAGCAGGTGGGTGATGGTCGGGGCAATGTCGAGGATGCTGGAAGGCTGCCGCAGCTCGATCTGCGGCTTGATTCCGGGGCCGCGCAGGATCAGCGGAACGGTCATGTCTTCGGGCATCTCGCTGCCGTGCGTGCGCTCGTGACCGCCGTGGTCGGCGGTCAGCACCAGCAGGCTGCTTTCGAGCAGCCCGGCCTGCGTCATGCGCTCGAGGAAGCTGTTGACCGCACGGTCGACGCGTTCGCACCCTGCCAGGTACTCCGGCGAGAGGTAACCAAATTTATGCCCCAGCTGGTCGGGCAGCTCAATGTAGATGAAGGCAAAACCCGGCTGGTGGGCGGCGATCCAGTCGCCGGCGTAGCGGCAGACCTCTTTTTCGGTCTGCGCGGTCAGCGGGTCACCCGAGCGGTGGTAGTAGCAGAAATCCAGCACGTCCGGTCGCGAGAGGTCGCGGAGCGGATCCCAGCCGTGGAACGAGGCGGTCATCAACCCGCCGCCGCGCGCCATTTCGAACAACCCGGGCAAGGCGTTGCGGTTGTGGTGCCAGTCGTTGGTGACCGTTTTATGGCGCCGGGGCGGAACGGAGAGGAAGATCGAGGCGATGCAGGGCAGGGTGATGGAGGGCATCACCGAGCGGGTGGCGTAAGAGGCGGCTCCGCCGGCTGCGAAGCGGTGGATGGCGGGCATGCGCCCGTCGAGGAGAGGCTCGGGGCGCAGTCCGTCCATGAGGATGAGAATGGCGCGTTGGGGTGTGTTCATGGGGAGATTATAGCAAGGAAATGTTGTGGAGAGATCGAGCGTAATATTCCGATAAGAGCGCGCGCCTTGATTTTGGAACGATCAAGTGCTGGGGGATAACCACCGATGAACCCAGATAGACACAGGTGAACCCAGATAGACACAGATGAACACAGATAGACACAGAAGGGTTAAGCTGAAATGGGATCGGTGATCATTGAATTCGTGCGCGGGGAGCCTGGGGTGGGTGGGGGGTAACCCGGCACGTTTCTCCCCGTCCGCAAGGGGGAGGTTCGTCGTTAAAAAACTACCAAAGATAATTTGTCGGAAAGACACTCACTCATACCTGGCCCAGTCGAAGGTGCGGCAGGCTTCATCCCACAGGTGATCAGGCACCACCGGGTGGGTGGGCGCGCCGCGCGCCTGGGCCAGCCGGTAGGCATAAGCGACGAAGAACCAGGCGACGTTCAATCCGGTCATGACGTTGTCGAGGCAGGCGCGCGCCATGCCCGGGGCGCATTCCAGCAGCCCGCTGCGCTGGTACGCAAGCCGGACACGCTCGCGGTCGTACTCCACGGCGCGAAATTCAACCTGCCACCGGCCCGCCACGCCGCTGAGGATGGCGTATTGCGCGCGGGGATCTCCGGTGAGCGGCGCCCCGACCGACCCCGGGTTGATCACCATGTGCCCGCCGCGCTCCTCGAGCCAGGGAATATGGGTGTGCCCGCAGATCAGCACCGCCTGGTCAATTTGCGCCAGGGCCGCCTCGACCGAGCCATCGCCCACCCCCTCCGGAACCAACCGGGCGGCTTCGAACAAGGCCCGGGCGGGGAGATGGGTGGACGGGAGAATGCCCTCATTGTTGCGCGCAGGCGAGCCGTGCACCATGCGCATGGCGGGCAGCCCGGGGGGTGCGAGCACCGCATGTTCAGGCAGGGATGCCAGCAGGTCTACCCCACCAGATCGAATTTCGCCGTGCGCCCAGCGGATTGCCCCCCATTGTCGGCTGGCTTTCATCTCCGGCGGCATGTGGTCGTGGGCGTAATCGACCAGGTAATCGTCGCCGTTGCCGCGAATCAAGATCCCGCCGGTGGAGCGCAGCAGCTCCAGCGTCTGGCGCGGGAAAGGCCCAGCGTTGGCGTGGTCGCCGGCAACCAGAATGGCATCCGGGTGGAAGCTCGCAGCGTCGTCCAGCACGGCTTCGAGGGCGGGCAGGTTGCCGTGCAAGTCGGCGAGGACGGCGTATCTCATGGCGGATTGTGTGTCAATTTTTCTGTAAAAATGTGGGGCAAAGCCCACATTTTACAGAAAATAAAATAAACAACCTCATGGCGTGTCGGTGGGGCGCGGGGTGGCGGTGGGCAGCCGATCGAGGTCGATGGCGCGCACGCTCAAGTCGGAGAAGGAGACGGTCAGCGGGTTGCTGCCGGCGGAGCGGGCGAAAACGCCTACCTGCCCGGCGGGGTAGAGCGGGTCGCGCACGCTGAACTGGTACACGTCGTTGACGAAGATGCGCATCTCCGTCCCAACCGCCCAGACGCCCAACTTCACCGGCAGCATGCCGCCCTTGGGCAGCTCGCCGGAGGCGGTCCAGTCCTGCATCAGCGCCGTCTCGCTGGGACGCAGGCGTTCCATGCGCAGCTTGCCCATGCAGGTAGCCAGGAGACGGTAGCCCTCGCGGTCGCCGGAGGCGCGCAGCAACAGCCCGAAGGCGTCGTCACCTTTACACAGGGCGGGGTCGGCGGTGATTTCGAGGTAAGAATCGGCTGCGATCTGACCCTGGCGGAGGCTGACCAGGCTGCCCTGCGGCGCAGAGACCGCCAGGGTCAGGTCGGCGCTGCCAAAGGTGATACGCCCGCTGTCGAACGTGCCGCTGCGCCAGCCGGAGGGGTCGGAGAAATCGTCCTCCAGGATCACCTCACCCAGCCCCGGCCGGAACTCCTGCGTGGGGCGGGGGGTGATGGTCGGGGCGGGGGTGGGGGTGTTGGTGGGTGGGAACCAGACCGGTGTGGTGGTCGGGCTAAGGGTGGGCGCCGGGGTGAAGGTGTCGGTGGGGACGACCGGCAAAGGCTGGGGGGCGCAGGCTGCCAGGCCGAGAAACCCGGCCAGCAGCGCTGCGTATAGCCGTAAACTCACTCGCATTGCGCTTCGACCACCTGTTCCCGCTCTGGGCCAACCGATACCTGGCAGACCGGGATGCCGCTGATCTGGGAAATGCGCGTCAGGTAGGCCTGGGCCTCCTTGGGCAGCTCCGACCACTCGCGCGCCCCGCTGATGTCGGCGCTCCAGCCAGGCAACTCTTCGTAAACCGGCTCGAATGGCGATAAGTCCGCCGGTCCGAGGGGCAGATCGCGGTATTCGCTCCCGTTGGAGCGGTAGGCGGTGCAGATGCGCACGACCGGCAGGCCGCTGAGCACGTCCAGCTTGGTGACGACAAGCTGGCTGAGACCGTTGACGCGCACTGCGTAGCGCAGCAGCACACCGTCCAGCCAGCCGACGCGGCGCGGTCGCCCGGTGGTGGTGCCAAATTCATCCCAGGGGTTCGAGCCGGTGCCGCGCAGGCGCTCGGCGGTTTCGCCGTGCGCTTCGGTGGGGAAGGGGCCCGCGCCGACGCGCGATTGGAAAGCCTTGGTGACGCCGATCACGCGGTTGACGAAGCCGAAGCCGATGCCCAGCCCGGGGAGCACGGCCGGGGCGGTGGGCGAGGAGCTGGTCACGAAAGGATAGGTGCCCAACTCGATGTCGAGCAGCGTGCCCTGCGCGCCCTCCGCCAGCACCGACTGGCCGCGCTGCAGAGCCTCCCAGACCAGCGCGGAGGTATCGGTGATGTACTCGCGCAGCGCCTCGGCGGCGGCGGCATACTCGTCGGCGACCTTGAGCGGGTCGAGAGTCTCGGCATGGTAGATGGCGGCTAGCTGCTGGTTGGCCTCCTCGACGTGGGCGATGATGCGCTTGTGGAAGGCGGCTTCGTCGAGCATCTCCTCCAGGCGGATGCCGCGGCGGGCGATCTTATCGGTGTAAGCCGGCCCGATGCCGCGCCCGGTGGTGCCAATCTGCTCGCTGCCCCGCGACGCCTCTTGTGCTTTGTCGAGGGCGCGGTGAGCCGGGGTGATCAGGTGGGCGGCGTGCGAGATGCGCAGGCGCTGCGCGTCGACCTGCACCCCGTTGGCGCGCAGCATCTCCATCTCGGCAAACAGCGTGGCAGGGTAAATGACCACGCCGTTGCCCAGCACGCCGGTCGTGTTGGGGTGGATGATCCCGGAGGGGATGAGGTGCAGCTTGAAGGTTTTCTGACCGACGGTGACGGTATGCCCGGCGTTGTCGCCGCCGTTGTAGCGCGCGACGAGGTCCGCGCGCGCCGAGAGCAGGTCGACCACGCGGCCTTTGCCTTCGTCGCCCCACTGGGTGCCGATGATGATATCGAGTGGCATGGGAGGTTCTCCTGAACAGGTTGACATCTGGATTATACCGGAAGATGGGATTGTGTAATTTATTTCCTGTAAGATGTGGGGCAAAGCCCTCATGTAATCAAAGAAATTTAAACACGATCGATGATGGCGGCGGGTATTCCTGTTCCGGGGATACAATTGACTCATACGTTGCTTGAGGAGCGGAGATGTCCCATTATCGATGGATTGTTGGAGACAAATGCACTCTTTCGCCGGTGATGGCGGAGGACGGCGAGAAGTGGGCAACCTGGTTCAACGACCTGGATGTGACCGTGCCCCTGGGGGATGAAGCCTACACGGTCAACAGCCTGGAAAACCAGCGTGAAGACGCCTTGCAGGTCGCGCGCGGGCGGGACGCGGTGTTCAGCATCCTGCGCAGCGACACCGGCGAGGTGATCGGGCGCTGCCTGCTCTTCGCGGTCAACCGCACCGACCGCAGCGCGATGGCGGGCATCCTGATCGGGGAAAAATCCTGCTGGGGTCAGGGCTACGGCAGCGAGGCGATGGTCCTGCTGCTGGACTACGCCTTCAACCTGCTCAACCTGCACAGCGTCGGGCTGGGGGTGTTCGCTTTCAACCAGCGCGGCATCGCCAGCTACCGCAAGATCGGCTTCAAGGAGATCGGCTTGCGGCGCGAGGCGCGCATCCTGGGCGGGAAGGCTTTTGACGTGCTGCTGATGGACATCCTCGAGGACGAATTTCGCGCGCGCCATCCCAGCCGGGCGCTTGCCGGGCGCTTGTGACGCTCCCTTGACGATTCGGTCGAACGGGGTATAATTCCTCTCGCCTGCCCTCGTAGCTCAATTGGATAGAGCGTTTGCTTGCGGAGCAAAAGGCTGCAGATTCGAGTTCTGCCGGGGGCACAAAGCAGCCTGAAAAGGCTGTTTTCATTTAAGGCTACAGACCCCCGGAAGGGGGTGTTATTCGGCGCAAAGCGTGCCGGGGACACTGAAGAAGCTGTCAGCGGTCTGCTGTCAGCTTTTAGCTTTAAGCGGGAAGGTTGCCAGCCCCCGGAAGGGGGTGTTATTCGACGCGAAGCGCGCCGGGGGCACTGAAGAAGCTGTCAGCGGTCTGCTGTCAGCCACCAACTGTTAATTGGGGCTATGAGAATGGCTGTGGCTGGAAAATAACGAACAAGGCTTGAGCCTAGGAGGAAAATCTCCCTGCAACCGTTGAAGGCGTCTGTAAGGATATAATAAGGTAGATGGCAAAAACGGCTTAGCGGAAAGTTTCTCCTAAACGGGGGCGAAATGCACCATCAGGCGAGTGTCAACCTGGAAGCTGAATATGATGAGGTGGTGGCCTTTATCAAGGATTACCAACGCTTCGTCCAGAAGGTGAATGCTCGTCTGTTTTCGTATCTAGTTCGAGATCCTAAGCGATATTTTTCGCTCACCCGGCACTTTTCGTCTTTCTTTGCCCAAATCAATCCTTTAAGTGGCAAGAATCCAGATTTGGCAAAGTCATTGATTTCCGATGTGGCAAATGCAGAGGAGAAGGAAAACGAGCATTA
This sequence comes from Anaerolinea sp., assembly GCA_029975965.1. The sequence continues at coordinate 15,672 of JARKOV010000080.1, forward strand.
CGCCATCCTCGTCAGCCATTACCCGACCGATGCTCTCAGCGTTGTTCTCATGCGGAAATATCCAGGCGCCGATTTCGATGCGCTTCTAAAAATTCATGGTCTGAGAAGAATCGCGCTTTCCCGCTTCAACCTGGCGCAAATCCCAGGGTATATCCTGGCAGCCGCCACATTAATGCTGAATTCCGTACCCAAAACAGTGGCCGAATCGGTCTTCGATACGACCTACGAGCAGTTTGAGGTCACAGTTTTCTGGGTGATGATGGTCTTGCTGGGCTACGCTTTGCTCATCATGCTCCCGGCCTGGCTTGTATACAGAAAAGCGAAGGACACTCACCAATCAGTTGGAGATGTCCTCGAATACACCGCCATCAAGGGTTCTTCTGGCAGTGAAGGCGCTTAATGCCGCCGTAACATGGTGACCCCTGTAAAAGCAGGTCGCTCGACGGTTGCCATCCCTCGGCTTATTCGCCAGTTATTCCCCCGCTCGCCTGGCGCTTGTGCCAGGCGTCGGCGTAAAGGTTGCCGACCCCCGCAGGGGGATGGTATTCGACGCGAAGCGTGCCGGGGGCGCAAGAAAAGCTGCCCCTCTCCGGGAGCGCGAGGCGCGTCAGCAAAATGCAGACAACTCCACAGAGTTCATAATGCTGAGGAAGCATTCACTATGGGTAGATCGAACCGCCGGCCGCATCGCTTGACTTCTGGGCAAGTGGGGGTAGAATCATGGGGAGCGATGAAGCTCGCTTGGAAATAATCTAACCGCCAGATTTGGCTGATAGCTTCTGCAGATGGACCACATCACAACGCAGAGGTTTTCTTTTTTTAACAAGCGGCCTTGCCATATTGCCGCAGGAAAGGAAGCGATGAATAGGATGGATGACTCTGCTAAAACCGCTCTCAGTGTTCCTCCAGAGAATGGCCTGGGTCGCAATGTGGTATCGCTGGGATGGGTAGCCTTCTTTGGGGGTATGGCTCAGGACATGATCCAACCCATCCTGCCGGTCTTTTACACCTCAGTGCTCGGTCTCAACAAGGAATTCATCGGATTAATCGAAGGAGCATTGACGACCGTCTCAAGCCTGATGAAGATCGGGGCGGGGTATCTTTCTGACTTGTTAGGCGTGCGGAAGGTGTTGGTCTTTCTGGGATATGCCCTCTCTGCCATCGCTCGATTCAGCCTGGGTTTCGCGGGAAGCGGAATGGCCGCATTCGGGTTGCGCCTGACGGATGGCGTCGGGAAAGGTCTTAAGGATGCGCCGAGAGATGCTCTGGTAGCCGGCTCGGCAGGAAACCGGAAACTTGGTTTTGCTTTTGGGGTGCAACGCGCGCTTGACACGCTTGGGTCGGTGGCTGGACCGTTGATTGCTTACGGGTTATTGCGTTTATGGGAATCCCATAGCCACAAATATCAGGAAATCTTTTTTACCGCCGGCATAATCGCCGCGATTCCATTGGTCATCATCGGGCTTTGGGTGAAGGAGCGAAAGCAGCCGGTAACGAAATTACAAATCTCTCTGAAGGCGCTGCGTGGACCGTTTGCAGGGTTCCTGGTGATCATGTTGCTCTTCACCCTGGGAAATTCATCCGATGCGTTCTTAATTTTGCGCGCCAACAATGTCGGCGTCGATTCAAGCACCATCCCCCTCGTCATCGCATTTTTCAACCTTGTTTCAGCCCTGGCGGCGATCCCGGCGGGCAGGATATCCGACCGGATTGGACGGCGGAATGCAATTACCATCGGGTGGGCCATCTACTCTTTGGCATATCTCGGTTTTGCGCTGGCCAGGCAAAGTTGGATCATCTGGGGCTTGTATGGTTTGTACGGACTGTATTACGCTTTTACCGAAGGATCCGCCAAAGCGATGGTGGCCGAATTGGTGCCTGAAGAGAACCGCGGTTCGGCTTACGGCCTGTACAATGCTTCCGTTGGGGTCATGGCCCTGCCGGCCAGCCTGCTGGCCGGAGTCTTGTGGAACCGGGTTTCACCTGCCGCACCGTTTGCTTTCGGCGCGAGCATGGCGTTTCTCGCGTTCGTAGCCCTGTGGTTTCTTCCAGCGAAAAAGAGTTGAGTTCATCCTTTCTACCATCCCAGCTCATCGAGTGGTAGATCTTACGGGAACCAGTCATATATGCACACTGAATTGTTGAAACCCAACCAGAAAAATCGAGTGACGATCGTTTTACGGCGGTTTGAAGAGGATCTACGGGAGGCTTTGCGCTGGCTGGATGGATATACCGAAGAAGGGTACCTGTACCATCGCAAACTCGAAATGAGCGAAGAAAAGATGGCGCTGGTCAGAAAGCTCATCCAGGATGCCCTGGTCGATATTGCCTCGCTCGTCGAGCAACTCGATTTGAACGTTGAGGAGGAAAATGCTGTCCGGATGATCCGTGGGACAATGAGCGTGGATTGGGCTGATCTAAGCATCCTCCATGCGCGGGATTTGCGAGGAACGGGGGAAGTGAACCCCGATCTTGCGGCGATCCTGGATCGACCGGTGGATCGCCTGGCGAATACAGCCTTGAGAATCGCAAATAAATTGTTTGAAAATGATTAAGCGCCGCTTTCTACAATCAACACGTGGTTAGCAGTCATGCGTCAAAATTTGTTCGCGGCAATTTATCTGAAACCTGCAATGGAGCAGCCCGGATGCCCAATTTGCCGGGTTCGGAATACTGCGGAAGAAAAATACCTGGGCAACCTGCTCCACGAATCGGTCAACGATTTTGAAACCCGTCTGCATATCTTCAACTCGCTTGGCTATTGCACCAAACATGCCTGGCAGATGGGTGTGATGGAACGGCAGAAATACGGAGATGCGTTGGGAAACAGCATCATCTACGAAAGCCTGGTCAAAGTGATTATCCATCCACTCGCCCGTTACCAAAGTTCGTTGCCCGAGCGCCCCCAAACCCTTTTCCAGCGGCTATTGGGTTGGCTCAGACGAATCGGTGGGACGCCAGACGGTCAGCACGTGGATCCTTTTGAGGGAATCATATCTGGCTCATGCCGTGTTTGCCAGATTGGTGCGCGCACTGTGGAAAACTACCTGGGGTGGATGCTGGAAGGCTTGTCGGAGCCGGAGCAGGACTTGCGTGAAATTTATCGACGATCAGACGGCCTGTGTTTAGCGCATTTCCGCCAGGCTTTGAGCATCCAGCGGGCTGAGTTGCAAAACGGGCGCCAGTTTCTTGTCCAGCGAATGCTCGAGGTCTTGCCTGTTCTCGGCGCCAATCTTCGGGAGTACACCGATAAACATGCCTGGGATCGTCGCCTGGATGCCATGACACCCGACGAGCGGATTGCCTGGATCAAGGCTATTCGGTTCTTCTCTGGCAACGAGGGAAATATTTTGATGGAGGAAATGAAAGATATTCCCCCAGATGACCGAACCAAACAGGATTTGACGGGTTTGTATGGGTGAAGCCCTGGTTCAACGCTATTTCGCTGAATGGTGATAAAAAACCGTTCGGTCACCCACAATTTTCTGAAGAGCCCGGAGCCAGGCAGATTGCTCATCGGAATTCAACAACCCCCGTTGTATTGCCGAACGCTTGAGCGTGAAACTCCGCAAATCTTCCGATAGCTCTTCGAGCCGGTGGGTCTGACCTTCGAGGACCACCCGGACGATGCTCAAATCCTCGATGTTCCTCAATACCAGCGATGTATGCGGCAGGCAGAGTCCACGCGAACGGGTATATCGGGAAAGCCCTTCGGGCGTGCGGAGCAGGTTCTGGATAGCCAGAATCTGCCGTTCTTCTATTTCTTTTAAGTATTGGCAGGCGGGACAGTAGGAATTTTCAATTAATGCTTCTGCAGGGGATTCATCCGTGTGCAAGGCGCGTTGTAAATCTGCCATGAGCAGCTCGATCAATGGGGTGTATCCGACGCTGATACCCAGGGGAGATGCGATCTGCTGAAATTGCCAGGTATGAAAATGGCAGAAGCCACGCCGCGATAGAAAGGATTCTTTAATTTCTCCGGCGTTCATAAAGTCATGTTGCCAGGTAGCAAAAAAATCGAACACGGCTTTGGATAGCGTTAGACAGACCGGACAGGATGAACCGGAGAAGAGATCCTGCGATGGCGACTCCGCTGTGGGTATTTTCGGCAAATCTCGAGCTCCTGGCGCTGTATCTGGCGGGTTCAGCACCGGCAACGGGGTAGTTTCAATGGGAATCCCCTCCGATAGCCTCGAATGCAGAGATTGAATCTGTTGCGTTACCCGGTGCAGCTTATCTGAGTCGCCGGGCTTGCCTGTGTTTCCATTGAGCGATTGAGCAAATTGCAGGGAACGGTCAAGAATGGACAGCAGGAAGGTTTGCTCTTTTTCCTCCGTCAGGAATTCTTCCAGGGCGATTTCAAAATCCTGAATGCCGCTGTGTTTTAATTCCACGTCATCCTTTTGGATTTTTGCCCGAATACCCTGCCTGGCTGAGAGAGGAAATAGGCGCAAATTATTCGCCCGAGAAACTTTTGTGATTTCCCGCTGAAGGTAATCGAGAACCTCCTCCAGTTCCTTTCCGTCGATTAAGTCGATTTTGTTCACCACCACAAAGAGCTTGCGCTGGTATTGTTGTATTTCGCGCAAGAACTGCTCTTCGGCCTCTGATAAAGGCCCCTCTACACTGGTCACGAAGATGAGCGCATCGGCTTCCGGCAGGAAGTCATAAGTGGTCCGGGTATTTTCATGGCGGCTGGAGCCGATCCCCGGCGTGTCCACAAAATGCAAGCCCCGGCGCAGGAAGGGGGAATTGATTTCAATTTGGGCAAACAGCACCCCCCTGGCATTTCCCGGATTTCCTTCTTCCGTGATATATTCGCGCAGTTCGGAGAGAGCTATCTCTTTCTCCAACAGCCACCCTTGAAACTTCAACAGCGCTCGATCTTTGGGGCCGTAGCAAAGCGTGGTGATGGCAGAGGTCAATGGAAGATGACCGGTCGGGAGCAGATCACGGGCAATGATGGCATTCATCAATGAGCTTTTGCCACGCTTGAATTGCCCAACGACGACCAAATTGAATTTGTCCTGGGCTAACTTGACCAACAGCTCCTGCACCGAATCGGCCTGGCCGGTCTGTTCCGCCAGATTCTTTAATTCGATCAATGCTTCAGCGACCGCCTGTTTTTCAACGATATAATTCCGAAAAGTAGCGCTATTGCTCACTGTCGTTTACCTGTTCTGTCAGTTCATCTGCCCGTAGTTGAGCGTGTTCAGGCTCTTCACCTTTTTGACTGGTTGGTGAT
>JARKOV010000085.1 GCA_029975965.1 Anaerolinea sp.
GAGATCTCCGAGCAGCGCGATTACTCCGAAGCCGTGGCTGAGCAAATCGACCGCGAGGTGCGCCGCCTGGTCAATGAAGCCTACGCTCAGGCCAAATCGATCTTGATGGAACACCGCGACCGGTTGGATATCATTGCGCATCGCTTGCTCGAAGTTGAAACTCTTTCGCGCGAGGAGTTCGAAAAGCTCTTCCCGCCGCCTGTTCGGAAACGCGGCGGAGTGCCTGCGCTGGCTGCCAGCCAGAACTAATCATCGATTCGCTCAGGGAGCGGTTCGCGCGCCTTGGATCTCATCCAGGGAGCGAATCGCTCCCCTGCTTTTAACCAACAGCAACCCCGGCGCGATGATCGTGATGGCAATCCACGCGGCGTCGTTTCCATAGGCGAAAAGAATCACCCACAGAGCCGGCAATCCCAACAACACCGCAGCCCACCGTTCGCCCGCTTTCTCCACCAATGGGATCGTCTGGATCAGGTCGTAATCGTGAACCAGGGGACTGACGAAAAAGTACCACAGGGTGAGAACGTCCAGGCTGATCCGTTTTTGGAACAGGCGTGTCACGCCATACAGGCTTAAGAGCGCCAACACCAGCCAGATAGCCAAAAACCACCACCCATCCAGCCGCAGCAGCACCAACCCTCTTGGAATCAATCCGGCCATGGCTCGCTCGAACAACGGGCGGGGATTGCTCAACCAGCGCTGAACCCAATCCGGCTGGAGGATGAAGGCAGGCAGATAGATGGCGGCTGTGGTGGCAACAAAGGCGATCAACTGCCGGGGAAGCCGTCGTTCTTCACGGTAAGATTGCCACCAATGCCAGGCAGCCCAGGCGCACGGAATGACGCCCAGTTGCGGTTTCAAGAGGGTCAATGCCAGCCAGATTCCCCCAGAAAATCGATCGGCAGCCGGATAGCGGCGATATCCCCAAAAACCAAGCAAGCCAAACAGAGCCGTCTGCCCTCCCAGGAAGTGGCCGAACAACGGTGAATAGATCAACACCCAGGGTCGCCAACCCGTTATCCAGAGCGCTGCCAGGACAGGGGCCAAAAGCCAGAGCGCCATGCTGAACGGGCGCGGCAGGGCTGCCAGAATCCCGAAAATCATCACATACGGCAAGGGATAGTAACTGTTCTCGCCGTAAACCTCTTCTCCCCGGTCGAAACGAGCCCCAATCCGCATAAAGGTCTCGTAATCGACCGGACCCTGGTCGTTGAGGATGATGAACCCGACGTAGAGCAGGTAAATCGACAGCAGCAGGAGCGTCAGGAGAAAGGGCGCGTATTGTTGAATTGTCCCGGTTAAGGGCGTTTTTCGATATGTTCTCGTATCAGCTCCCTCCTCAACAGCTTGCCCACCCCGGTGCGCGGCAGGCTGGAGCGAAACTCCACCTCCACAGGCACTTTGTAATACACCAGCGACCTCCTGCACCAGGCAACCAGGTCCTTCGCTTCCAGTGAAGCCTCGGGGCGAAGAACCACCCACGCCTTGACTGCTTCGCCTTTCACCGGATGGGGGATGCCGGCAACAGCCACTTCCAGCACGCCGGGGTGCATTGCGAGCACCTCCTCGATCTCGCGCGGCCACACCTGGAATCCACTGACTTTGATCAGGTCTTTTTTGCGGTCGACGATGTAAAAGTACCCGTCCTCGTCCATCCGGGCGATATCGCCGGTGTGCAACCAGCCGTCGCGCAGCGCTTCGGCTGTTTCGTCCGGCATCTGGTAGTATCCAGTCATCACCTGCGGCCCGCGAATGATCAGCTCGCCCGGCTCGCCGGCAGGCAGATCGACATCGCCTCCTTCCAGATCGACGATCCGGCACTCCACGTCCGGCAGCGGCAATCCGATCGACCCGGCGCGCTTTTCGCCCAGCATGGGGTTGCAGTGGGTGGCGGTTGGCGCTTCAGACAGGCCATATCCTTCCATCAACTGTGCCCCGGTAAGCGCCTCGAAGCTCAACCGCACTTCTTCGAGCAGCGGTGCCGACCCCGAGATGCAGGCGCGAATCGAGCGCAAGTCGTATTTTCCCGCCTGCACGTCAGGATGCCGGTTGATCGCCGCATACATCGCCGGCACACCCGGATAAAAACTGGCCCGCGTCGTTTCGATCCGGTTGAGCAGTCCAGTCAGGTCGCGTGGATTGGGCACCAGCGCCAGGCGCGCTGCCAGCAACACCCCCACGCTCATCCCCACCACCATGCCGTAGACATGGTAGAGTGGGATAGCCAGGAGCACCGTTTCCTTTCCATCTTCCAGGCCGGCCAGCCAGTGGCGAAACTGAACCGTGTTGGCAACCAGGTTTCGATGCAAGCCGACGGCGGCTTTGGGCGTACCGGTTGTGCCGCCACTGTATTGAAAGATCGCGGGGTCGTCGGGGGTGATGGCCGCCTTGGTCGGCGGGGAGCCAGCCAACCTGACCAGGTCAGCCAGGGCGTAATCGCCAGTCGTGTTCGTGTCGAAAGAGGACGATTGGGGTAGATCCAGCCAGGCTGCCATGCGGGTTGCATCCTCAGGATCGGACCAGATCACCGCGCGAAGCTGCGTTTCGCTCCGAATTGCGCTCAACATCGTTTCCGCACTGCGCAGGCTGATGAGCATCACCACACCTGCGTCGTTAAAATGGTGCAACACTTCGCGAGCGGTGAAATTGGGGTTAAGTGCCACCACCACACCGCCTGCCTTTAAGATCGCATAGTATGCCAGGACGAACTGGGGCAGGTTGGGCAGGAGAACGCCCACTCGTTCGCCTTTCTGCAAGCCCAAAGCGCTCAAACCGGCAGACAGGCGATCGGTCAGCTTGGCCATCTCGCGGTAAGTTAGCACCTGGTCTTCGAACAAGATGCAGGCAGCATTGGGGTGCTGCCTGGCCGCGTCGTCCAGCAAATCGAACAGGCGTTTCGCCGGGTAATCAATCTGCCAGGGAACGCCGGCGTCGTAATGGGCAAGCCAGGGTCGGTTCAATAACAGTTCGTTCACCTTGGGTCTTCTCACGTAACAGGATCAGGCCGGTCCTTTGCCAGCCAGCCCCCAATCAACTCGACCACCGCTCTCAGCGCAGGCTCACCAGGTCGAAACCAGTGGATCGTTTCGTCTTCTTCGCGGAACCAGGCGCCCTGCTGGCGAACATAACGCCGGGTGAGTCGCTTCATCTGAACAACGGCCTCTTCCAGGCTGATTTCGCCGTGAAGATATGCGATCATCTGCCGGTAACCGATCGCCGAGAGCGTCGGAAGATCGGCTGAATAGCCCTGATCGAGCAAACCGCGCACTTCGTCCACGAAACCTCCGCGCAACATGGCGTCAATTCGGGCATCAATGCGCGCATAGAGCTCCGCGCGCGGACGGGTCAAACCAATCATCATCAGGTCATACGGGCTGGTCGTCTTTTGCCGCTGGGCAGAAAACCGCCGGCCGGTGCTCAGGATCACCTCGATGGCGCGCACCGTGCGGCGCAGGTTGCTCGCATCGATGAAACCAGCCGCGTCCGGATCGAGCATAGCCAAACGCCGGTGAAGCTCTTGGCGGCCAATCTGCGCCCCCCAGCGTTCCAGTTCTTGGCGCAGTCGCAGGTCAGGCGGTTGAGCGGGCGGCCTCCAGCCCTCGACCACGGCTTTGATGTACTGCCCCGTTCCCCCTACCAGGAGTGGCAGCCTGTTACGAGAATGGATCTCAGCGATCTTCTCGGCCGCCTGCTGCTGAAAAATAGTCAGCGACCAGGGCTGGTCTGGGTCGGCCACGTCGATCAGGTGATGCGGCACGCGCACGCGCTCGGCTGGGCTGGGCTTAGCCGTGCCAATATCCATGCCACGGTAAAACAGGCGCGAGTCAGCCGAAACGATCTCCCCACCAACCGCTTCGGCTACACGAATGGCAAATTCGGTTTTCCCAACCCCGGTCGGCCCGACGATGACCACCAACGGCTTATTCGGTGAGCGCATTTTCGAAGTGCTCAATCTCCACTCCCTGCTTCCCTGGCCGTCCAAGGATGGCGATGACGTCCACCCGCCATTCGCCTTCGCTAGTTTGCGACTGCCAGTAAGCCTGGACCGCTTTTAACAGGTGTTCGCGCTTGATCCCGGTCACCGCCTCCTCCGGTAATCCAAACCCAAGGCTGGTGCGCGATTTCACCTCCACAAAAACCGTCGTCGCTCCGAGTTGGGTCACCAGGTCGATTTCCCCGTGTTGCGTGCGCACATTGCGCGCCAGGATGACATACCCCTTCGATTCCAGATAACTGGCCGCCACCTGTTCACCCCAGCGCCCAACCTGCTGCCTTGTCATTTCAACTCGCTCAGCACAATTCTCGCCAACTCGGCAGCCGAATGGGACCGGCCAAATGACCGGGCCTGTCGGCCACAATCCAACAACCAGCCCCTGTCACGGACAGCACGCGTCACCGCCGCCGCGGCTTGCTCTGGCTTGTAACCTTCGATCAGCAATCCATGGCGTGCCAGGAACGCCGCGTTGGCGCTCTCCTGGCCGGGACCGGGTTGCTGGACGACCAACGGTCGCCCGCAGGCCAGCGTCTCGGCGACCGTCAACCCTCCCGGTTTGCCAATCACCAGGTCGTGGCTATGCAGCAAGCCGGCCATGTCTCTGACCATCCCGCGGACATGGACGTCCCATTTCGAATGCTTGAGGGATCGTTCGACCTCCTCCTGGAAATGAACGCGGCTTCCGGCGATGATGGTAAAGCGCGCCAGCGCCGGATCGAAAGGAAGCGCATTTAAGAATTGAACCAGCCACTCGATGCTCCCCGAATACGCTCCGCTTTGCAACCCCCCGGCAAGCAGGGCCACCCGCAACGCTCCGCCCGCGCGCGGCGCTTCCCACACCTCCTGGGCTTCAAAATCCAACCGCAAAGGGATCCCGGTACTGTGGATTTTCTCAACCGCAACGCCGCGTTGCGCCAACTCGCCGCTCAGGTCGGAGTGGGCAACGAAATAACCGTCCACGCCGTGAACAGGCCAATAGCCGTGCAAACCAAAGTCCGTCGCCACGCCGTAGATGCGCCAGGGAACCTTGCGCCGTTCACGAGTAGCTAGCGCTAGCCGCAGCGGAAAAACATGCGTCGCGATCACCACGCAATCTTTTGCCTCCGGCATTCCGCCCTCGAAAAGGCGACATCGAGATGCCCACCCCACCCATTTTGAGTTTCCGGTGCGCCAACGGACGTCGTATGAGCGGCGCATGAACCGCATGCTGAACGCTAATCCAAGGTTCTCGAGCCAGCTCGCGCCAGGAAAAAGGCGTTCCATCGGATCATAGGCCTGGATGGAAAGATCGCGGCATTCCCGCGCCAGCGCATCGGCGATTGCCTGCGCGGCGACCAGGTGACCCGACCCGGTGGAGAGATACAGCAATGAAATATCGTTCACTTTATTCGCAGCCCGAATCGTGCTAAACTAGACCGTAACAGTCAGGGTATGGTCAATGGCGATTATTTTAACGCCGCTTTGACTGCCCTGAACAAACCTTTGAACCACCCATCATTTTACCTGAAACCGTCATTAGGAGATTGAATGCCCACAGCCGAGATCATTACGATAGGCACCGAGCTTCTCCTGGGCGAAATTCAAGACACCAACACCCATTACCTGGCCCGAGCCTTGCGCGACATCGGTATCGACCTGTACCGGACGACAACCATCGGCGATAACGAAGAGCGCATCGCGCAAGTGATCCGTGAAGCGTTGCAGCGCTGCCAGATCATCCTCACCACCGGTGGACTGGGACCGACCGTGGACGACCCCACCCGCCAGGCGGTCGCGCGCGCCCTGGATGTGCCCCTGGAATTTCGCGCCGAGCTGTGGGAGCAAATTTCAGAGCGCATCAACCGCCGGTACGGCCGTCAACCGTCGCCTAACAACATGCGCCAGGCCTGGATACCCCAGGGGGCCATCCCGGTGCCCAATCCGGTTGGGACAGCCCCGGCGTTCATTTGTGAGACCAGCGAAGCCTGCATTGCCAGCCTGCCGGGGGTCCCTCGCGAGATGGAATACCTCTATCAGAACGCCATCGTTCCTTACCTGAAAGAACGATATCCGCTCAGTGGGGTGATCAAAGCGCGCGTGTTGCACACCGCCGGAGTCGGCGAATCCCAACTGGATGAATGGATCGGCGACCTTGAGACCCTGCACAACCCCACGGTCGGGCTGCTCGCCCACCCCGGGCAGTGCGATATCCGCGTCACCGCGAAAGCCGCCTCCTTCAGCGAAGCCGACCACATGATCGCCGAGGTGGAAGCCGTGATCCGCGAGCGCTGCGGCGAAGCGATCTACGGCGCGGACCAGGAGACTCTCGAGAGTGTGCTTTTCCAAAAACTGGCCCACCACGGCTGGAAGATGGCGGCTTACGAGTGCAACCTTGACCAGGAACTGCAAAGACGCTTATCGTTGAACGGCTTGCCGCCCGATTGGATCCAGGTTCAATCTGGAACATGCACCGAAGAGGAGTTGACTCAACTCCTCGAAAGCCTTTCCCGGCAGCTCTCGGTGGATGTCGTATTAGGCGTCAATCTGGTGCCTGGAGAAGAGAAGCAGACCCTCACGATCGCGGCGCGTACACCGGAGAACCTCTTTCAAAGCCGGCGCCTGTACGGCGGCCCTCCCCAACTGGCGGTATCCTGGGCGACCTACACCGCGCTGGATTTCTTGCGCCGCAGCCTGTAGCAAATCTGGCAATGAACCGGTACCCTTCCGGCAGGCAGAATCACATAAAAAGTTCATAAGGATGGTGTTATGAAATCGGTAGATCTGCTCCTCACCAACGCCCACATCCTCACCATGGATCGAGAGATGCACCAGTATCCCGACGGCGCTTTGGCCGTTCAAGGAGACAGTATCCTGGCGGTGGGTCCAACCTCCGAGATGGTCGCCCAATATACGGCTGCGCAGGTGATCGACTGCGGTGGGAAGGTGCTGATGCCCGGCCTGGTCAACGCGCACACCCACGTCCCGATGACCTTATTGCGCGGGCTGGCGGACGATCTGCGCCTGGATGTCTGGCTGCTCGGTTACATGATGCCGGTCGAGCGCGAGTTTGTCTCCCCCGATTTTGTCCGCCTGGGCACCCAGATCGCCTGCGCCGAGATGATTCGCAGCGGGGTCACCACGTTCGCCGACATGTATTACTTCGAGGAAGACGTGGCGAAGGCGACCGCCGACGCAGGGATGCGCGCGCTGTGCGCCCAGACCGTGCTCAAGTTCACCACGCCGGACGCGCAATTTTACGAGGAATCGCTGGCCATGTCGCGCGATTTCATCTCGCGCTGGAAAGGTCACCCCCTGATCGTCCCTTCGGTGGCGCCCCACGCCCCCTACACCTGCACCGAGGAAATTCTCCGTGCCACTGCCGCGCTGGCGGTGGAGTTCGATGTGCCCCTCCATACCCACCTCGCCGAGACGGCCCCCGAAGTGGAGAATATGCGCCGTGAGCAGGGCATGCCGGTCATCCCTTACGTCAAGAAGCAGAACCTGTTCGAAGCCAAGGTGCTGGCGGCACACTGCGTGCATGTCGACGAAGGCGAGATGCGCACCATGCTCCACGCTGGCGCGGGCGTTGCCCATAACCCATCCTCCAACCTTAAACTCGCTTCAGGCATCGCTCCGGTCAGCCGTATGCTCAGCGTCGGCTTGAACGTGGGCATCGGCACGGACGGTCCGGCATCCAACAACGACCTGGATATGTTCGAGGAAGTGCGCCTGGCAGCATTCCTCGCCAAGAGCGCATCCAACGACCCCACCGCATTGCCCGCGCAGCAGGCCATCTTGATGGCCACCCGTCTGGGTGCCCAGGCGATGCACATCGGACACCTCACCGGTTCGCTCGAAGCCGGCAAACGCGCCGACCTGATCCTGGTCGATATCTACCCCCTGCACAATGCCCCGCGCTTCCTGCGGGATGAGAACAGCACCTATGCTCAACTGGTTTATGCCGCCAAATCCACCGATGTCACCGACGTGATGGTCAACGGACGCTGGCTGATGACCGACCGCCGCTTGCTCACCTTGAACGAAGCGGAGCTGGTCACGGCTGGTCAGGAGTACGCCCGCAAGATCGACCTTTTCTTGATCGACCGCGAGCAATCTATCCTGTCCAAGTTGATCGCCATCGGCGGGGCGATGGAAGAAGAGAGCTTCGAAATCCAGGTCAAAGTCCCCTTGGAAAATGTGCAGTCGATCCTCGCCGCCCTGGACGGCGAGGAAATCCGGGTGATCCGCAAACGCCATTACCGCGAATACGACACGTATTTCTTCTTCGCCGACCCCAGTCAGGGCATTCTGCGTTATCGAGAAGATGACTTCATCGATGCGAAGGGAGAAACATACAACGTCCGCTCGCGCCTGACATTGATCGGATCGCACGAGCACCACCTGCCGCAGGTGCTGCTCTCTCGCAGCCGCTACTACGCCCCCGCGACCCACTCGCTGCGTTTTTACCGCGAGTACTTCAAGCCTTCGCGCGAGCGCGAGATCCAAAAAGATCGCCTGCGCTTTTTGATCAGCTTCAAAGAGACCGAGTTCTTCATCAACCTGGACACGATGACCGTTCCGTCCATCGGAAATTATCTCGAGATCAAAACACGCACCTGGAGCCGCAGCGACGCCCGCCGCAAAGCCGACCTGGCGCAAGAATTGTTGGCTTACCTGGGCGCTCCCACCGACCAGGCGATCACCAGCGACTATATCGACATGGTAGAATCGGTGTAACCATGGCAACGAAAAAGCCAAAGATCTTCTTTACCGCCGCCGAAGCTGCCCCTTTCGTCAAAGTTGGGGGATTAGGCGATGTAACCGGGTCCCTTCCCGTCGCGTTGCGCAGCCTCCCGCAAGGGAAAAGGCTGGATATCCGCATGGCGCTGCCGTTTCACGCGGTGATCTCACGTGACATGGCCTCGCCGGAACCGGTGGCCGAGTTCGCAGTGCCAGGCCCCGACGGCCCGCTCCTGGCGCAGGCGTTCCTGGCTGACCTGGCCGGTATCCCGGTCTATTTGATCGACGGCGAACCCATTCCCAAGGAAGGCGGGGTCTACAGCCTGGATACCCAGAAAGACGGTGAGAAATTCACTTTTTTTGCTTTGGCCTGCCTGGAATTGTGCAAAGCGCTGGACTGGGCGCCGGACGTTCTCCACGCCCACGACTGGCATGCGGCATTAATGATCCACGAATTGGCGCAGCGGCGGCGCGCCGACCCGTTCTGGCAGCGCACACGCGGGTTGCTGACGGTTCACAACCTACCTTACATGGGCGCAGGCACCGATCTCGCTTTGCGCGCGTACAACATTTCGCCCAATCTCGACCCCCGCCTGCCGCCCTGGGGCGGCTACCAGCCTTTGCCGATGGGCCTGGCCTCCGCCGACGCCATCACCACAGTCTCCCCCACCTATGGGCGGGAGATCATGACGCCGGAATTTGGCTGTGGATTGGAGACCTTTCTCAGCGCACGGGCCGATTCCGTGGTTGGCATCTTAAATGGGCTCGATCTGGAAGCCTGGGACCCCGCGACGGATCCGGCGATTTACCAACCCTTCGACGCCGGCTCACTGGCTAAGCGCCCGATCAACAAAGAGCGACTGCTAAACGAGCTTGGACTGGTTCCCCAGGTGGGTGCGCCCCTGTTGATCTTGATCAGCCGCTTCGATCGCCAGAAAGGGATTGACCTGGTGGCCAACGCATTGCGCCAGGTAGAAGACGAAGCCTGGCAGGCCATTCTGTTGGGCAGCGGCGATCCAATCCTCGAAGAATCCGCCCGCCAGCTCGAGCGCGAGCTACCGGAACGGGTGCGTTCGGTTCTGCGCTACGATTCCGCTTTATCGCGCAAGATGTACGCCGGCGGAGACATGCTGCTGATGCCCTCCCGTTATGAGCCCTGCGGATTGGCGCAGATGATCGCCATGCGTTACGGCTGCCTGCCAATCGCCCATGCAACCGGCGGGCTGCGTGACACCATCGACGACCTCGACGATCCGGCGCGCAGCTCAGGTTTCCTCTTTGAGACTGCCACCACCGACGCGCTGGCGGCAGCCCTGCGCCGGGCATTATCGGCTTACTCCGATGCCAAAGGCTGGCAGGCGCGCCAGATCTATGCCATGCGCCAGGATTTTTCCTGGGCTCATTCAGCCCAGGCCTATCTCGCCTTATACCTGGATTTGATGAAAAACTGACCTGGGAGCACTCCATATGCCGTTCACCCGCTCTGCTGGCATCCTGCTTCACCCCACCAGTCTGCCTGGACCGGATGGGATTGGCGACCTTGGCCCCGAAGCTTACCGCTGGGTCAATTTTCTGGCCGAGTCCGGCTGTTCTTTGTGGCAGATCTTGCCCCTCGGGCCGACCGGCTACGGCGACTCGCCCTACCAGTGCTTTTCCGCCTTCGCCGGCAACCCATACCTGGTCAGCCCGGCTCTGCTCCTTGAGGACGGCCTGCTATCCGCTGCCGACCTGGCCGACCGCCCCGATTTCCCGCCGGAGCGGGTGGACTTTGGCCCGGTCATTCAGTGGAAGCTGACCCTGTTAGACCGGGCGTACAAACGCTTTAAACGTTCCACCTCGCAGAAACGGAAAACCGCTTTCGACGAGTTCCAGGCGGAAAACGCCGGATGGCTGCCGGATTTCGCCCTCTTCATGGCGATCAAAGAAAGCCAGGGCGGGCAGTCCTGGGACCACTGGCATGCCGCGTTGCGCCAAAGGGAACCTGCGGCATTGCAGGCCTTCTCCGAGTCCAACCAGGACGCCATCCAGCGCCATATCTTCCGCCAGTTCCTCTTCTTCCGCCAGTGGCAGGCCCTGCGCGAGTACGCCCATCAAAAGGGAATTCAGATCATCGGCGACGTGCCAATTTTCGTCGCCTACGACAGCGCCGACGCCTGGGCCAATCCCGACCTGTTCTACGTCGATGATCAAGGAAAGCCCACCGTTGTGGCAGGCGTCCCTCCCGATTACTTCAGCGCTACTGGACAACTGTGGGGCAACCCGCTTTACCGCTGGGATTACCACCGCCAAACCGGTTACGCCTGGTGGATTCGGCGGGTGGAAGCGTCGCTCAACCTGGTGGATATTATCCGCCTGGACCACTTCCGCGGATTTGCTGCGTATTGGGAAGTTCCTTACGGCGATCCCACCGCTGAAAACGGCAAGTGGGTTCCAGGTCCGGGCATCGGGCTGTTCGAAGCCGTGCGAGAGAGGCTGGGCAGCCTGCCCATCATCGCCGAGGACCTGGGGGAGATCACCCCGGATGTGATTGCGATGCGCGATCAGCTCGGTTTGCCCGGCATGAAAATCCTCCAGTTCGCCTTCGCCGCCGACCCCGAAGACCTCTTCCTGCCCCACAACTACGTGCGCAACTGCGTCGCCTACACCGGGACGCACGATAACGACACATCGCTGGGCTGGTACCGGTCGGTGCCCGAGAATGAGCGCGACCTGGCGCGCCGATACCTGGCACGCTCTGGCGAAGACATCTCCTGGGATTTCATTCGGGCTGTGTGGAGCTCAATCTCAGTATTTGCTCTCGCCCCGCTGCAAGATTTCCTCAAATTAGGCACAGAGGCGCGGATGAATTACCCCGGCCGCGCTAGCGGGAACTGGTCCTGGCGCTACCCGGCTCATGTGCTCGACGAGCCGCTCAAGGCGCGCATCAAAGAGACCAATTTCCTGTACAGCCGGCTGCCTGAGCACATGAAGCCGCCGAAGATCGTCAAGAAGTGGACCTGAGAACGACTGGGCATATCGAGACAGCAACGCATAAGCGGGCGCCTGTAGCGCCCGCTTTGCATTCGCAAGATCGACGGGTTAGCGCACTTCCAACGATTGGAGCATGGCATCCAGCTTTGCCAGGTCTGGGGCGAACCCGGCAGGTGCCTGTTGATCTAGCCAGTCGACCGTATCCGCCAGGTAGGTCGTAAACTCGTTCATTTCGTCGATCAGCGTCTCATCGACCTGCCGGTTAGCCGGTAAGTCAGCATGAGTCACCGGCAGAACGGCGGCCACATAATACGCGCCATCATTGGTCAGGCCCTGGTAGGTGTAGATCAGCTCGAAGTTGTTGATCGGCAGGGGACCCTGGTCGTACTGGGTCAAAAAGCGCACACCTTGTCCATTCTTGAAATCCATAAACCGCACCTGAGCATGTATCACCTGCACAGCTTTGATGTGAGGCAAGAACGGCATCCGGTCGACCGGATTGCGGCTCGCGAGGAGAGCCTGCAGGCTCGCGAGCATCTGGCCGGCAGTTTCGCTGTATTCCGCCGTTTCAGAGACCGGGTAGATGTAAATTTGCGGTTTCATCACGTGTTCGGTGACCGGGTATCCTTGCAGGGTTACGCGACGGTATTCTGCCCACCAAGGGCTGTCGTCTTCAGAAGGGGCGGCAGTGACCGACTCAATCATCAGATCCTGGGCGACATCCGCCAGGTCCAGGGCAATCTGGCCCGTACTCTCCGAAGGAGGTTGGGTGACCTCAACCGGCGTCGGCAGCGCGGTAGGCAGCTCTGTGGGAGATAAAACCGCGGTGGGCTGCTCGGGTGGCAGGTTGGTGAAGGCATCCACCGGTTGGCAGGCGCTCAGCAACATGGTAATAACCGCACAGGCAAGAAGCAAATTGGCCAGGGCATGGTGGAAATTTACGCGGGTTTTCATAGACGGTTCTCTCTCTTTCCTGATCAATTTTTCAAGCTCCAGCGAGCTATGGTACATACGCTGGAGGAATCCAAATTGTTCCATTTTTCACGAAAGGAAAGCGAAACGGGATGGTTCGATTGGGATCCGTCAGAAAACCGCCGGCCCCTGATCTCTAATCTTTCTAACCCGGCCCATCCATATCCATCTGACGGACCACAAGTTGGTTATTTCAAAAAGCGAAAAATCCTGGGAAAATCACCCCACAGGCGGAGACTTACGCGATCCGTTCCAGGTGGCGATGCCAATTCCAAGCAGGATGATCGCTCCGCCCACAATCTCAAGGAGCGTGGGAAGCTCACCCAACACCGGAATCGCCAGCAGCGTTGCCCCCACCGGCTCAGCCAGCACCGCGACGGCGACCAGTGCGGCAGGCAGGTAACCAAGCGCGAAGTTGTAGGAGGTGTGCCCGAGCAGTTGCGGGAACAACGCCAGGCAAACCATCCAGAGATAGGTGGATCCACTGAAACCGGCCAGTTTCTGCCCCGAGATCAACGCGAAAACGACCAGGAAAAATGCGGCGGTGCTGTAAACGGCGCTGATATAGCTCACCAGCGAGAGATTCGCGCGCAGTTTTCGCCCGACCAGCATGTAACCTGCGGCCAGCATCGCTCCAGCCAGCGCCAGCAGGTTTCCGAGGAAGACTTTTCCCTGGAAGAAGTCCGCCATGAGAAAGCATTGAAGCGTGCCCCCGGCGAAATTACAGGCCTCCGACAGCCCGACCAGCGTTCCCCCCAGCAAGGCCACCAACAACCCCAACCACAAGCGAGCGGTCAATCGCTCGCGTAAAAACACCGGCGAAAGCAGCCCCACCCAAAGCGGCGTGGTCGTGACCAGCACCACCGAGCTGGCCACGCTGGTGTAGGCAAGCGATGTGATCCAGGTGGCGAAATGAACCGCCAAGAAGAAGCCAGAGAGCAACACCAGCCACACCTGGCGGCGCGTCATCTTGCGCAGCTCGGTACGGCGACCCCAGGCGAACGGCGCCAGGATCAGGCTGGCGAACACCAGACGGTAAGCCGCCACCACGATTGATTCGGCTTCGCGCTGCGCCAGGCGGATGAAAATGGCGGAAGTCGATACAGCCAAAATTCCCAATACCAGCACCAGACCTGGAGAGAAATGAATTTTTGTACCAGGTTGCATCCTGAACCTTACCTGTCAATTTGACAAATAATATCCAAATAGATAGAATTGATTTGGGGAATACCGTGCTAATCCCCAACCCTTCCGCCGGTCATCACGTGGTGTTCCGTCACCATGGATCGAATAACCTATTATAATGAAAAGGAGCAACCACATGGCTTTCGAATTACAACCGCTACCGTATGCTTACGCTGCATTGGAGCCTGTCATCGACGCTCAAACCGTTGAGCTGCATTACAGCAAGCACCATGCCACCTACCTGAAGAACCTGAACGCAGCCCTCGAAAAATACCCGCAGTTCTTTGATCTGCAGATCGAACAGATCTTAAAGGACCTTAACAGCATTCCAGAAGATATCCGCACGGCTGTGCGCAACAACGGCGGGGGCTTTTACAACCACAATATCTACTGGGCGATTATGCAACCGGGCGGCGGCGTGGAGCCTGAAGGGCGCCTCGCCGAGGCGATCAACGCCGCATTTGGCAACCTGGCCAACATGAAGGAGCAGCTCGAAAAAGCCGGCCTGGCCCGCTTTGGCAGTGGGTGGGCCTGGCTGAGCAAGAAGAGCGACGGCGGGCTGGTCATTCACTCCACACCCAACCAGGATACTCCACTCGCCGAAGATCTATTCCCGGTGATTGGCGTGGATGTTTGGGAGCATGCCTATTACCTGAAATATCAAAATCGCCGCGCAGAATACCTGTCAAATTGGTGGAATCTGGTAAACTGGGAGGTAGCACAACGGCGATTTGATGAAGAGCGCTAGATCGCATTCAATCTACCCATTTGATTAGGAGGATGACATGACGCACATTATCACCAGCCTCTGCCTGCGCGACGGTGGATGCGTGACGGTCTGTCCGGTCGAGTGCATCGTTCCGGGAAAGCCCGAATCGGAGTGGCCCTGGTTCTACATCGACGAAGACACCTGCATCGACTGCGGCGCGTGCGTGCCCGAATGCCCCTGGGAAGCCATCTTCCCTGAAGATGAAGTTCCGGCGGCTTTCAAAGCGAAAGAAGGCCAGCGGCTTTCCATGCCTGTCGGCACCCCCGGTTTTGATGAGGTCTACGACGGCACAAATCATGAAGGTGAGGATGTTCACCTGGAAGCCACCAAGACGCTCAAGGCTGGAGAAGTCGTCGACTTGACTCCTGGGATCGAGCAAAATCGCGCATTCTTCAAGGATGGTCCCGGTTATTCCGCGGCTTCTTGACGCAATAACCGGTAATCTGGAACAAAATTTGTTTCGCACAGGCCGCCGCCCAGCGGGGCGGCTGCCATATCCCTGATCATTGAAGGCTGCCCCATGAAAGTTGGGACAGCCTCAACTTTTACTCTGTCAAGAGGTTCGCATGATTCCGACTCTATCTGAAGGCCGCGTCGAAAAAGACTCGCTTGGCGAAGTGCACGTGCCCCAGGGTGCCCTGTGGGGGGCGCAAACGCAGCGCGCGATCGAAAACTTTCCAGTTTCGGGGTTGCGCCCCTGGCGTGCATTCATCTGGTCGATGGCGGCTATCAAGCGCGCCGCCGCTGTGGTGAACAGCGACTTGCACCTGCTGGATGCGCAGATCGCTGCCGTTATTGCCCGGGCAGCAGAGGAAGTCATGCAGGGTCGCTGGGATGAGCAGTTCGTCGTCGATCCGTTCCAGGCGGGCGCCGGCACCAGTCACAATATGAACGCCAACGAAGTCATCGCCAACCGCGCCACGCAGCTCCTCGGTGGAGAAGCCGGTCAGTACCTGGTTCATCCCAACGATCATGTCAACATGTCGCAATCGACCAACGACACCATCCCCACTGCGATTCGCATCGGCGCGCTGTGGCGGCTGGAAGAACTGATGGCAGCCGTCCATGGTTTGGCGCACGCACTTCGTGTCAAAGCGCTAGAATTTGACGACATTGTCAAGTCGGGACGCACCCATCTGCAAGATGCGGTGCCGGTCCGGCTGGGGCAGGAATTTGGCGCCTATGCCCGCGCTGTGGAGCGCGACGCCGAACGCATCGCGCGCTCAGCAGAAGGGATGCGCCGACTTGGCATCGGTGGGACAGCCACCGGCTCCGGTCTCAACGCACACCCAGAATATCACCGCCGCATGGTCCGCTGCCTGACAGAGATTACGGCAATCCAATTGGCCGAATCGGACGACCTGTTCGAGAGCATGCAGAGCATGGCCGACGTGGCCGATTTTTCGGCGGCACTGCGCACATTGGCCATCACGCTGACCCGCATTGCCAATGATTTTCGCCTGCTGGCGTCCGGCCCTTCCACCGGTCTGGACGAAATCCGCCTGCCACCCGTTCAGCCCGGCTCCAGCATCATGCCCGGCAAGGTCAATCCGGTGCTGGCCGAAATGTTAAACATGGCCATGTTTCACGTGCAGGGCTGTGACCTGGTCATTTCGCTGGCTGCCCAGGCCGGTCAGCTTGAGCTGAACGTGATGATGCCAATCATCGCTCACAACCTGTTCGAGGCCATCCAGGTTTGCATCGGGTCAATCACCGCCTTCACCGAGAAGTGCGTGATTGGGGTGGTCGCCAACCGCGAAAAGGCAGAGGGCTGGCTGGCGCGCAACGCCATCGTTGTCACCGCCCTGAATCCCATCATTGGTTATGCTGCGGGCGCCAACCTGGTGAAAGAAGCACTCGCTCAAAACCGCGCGATTAAGGAAGTGGCGTTGGAAAAAGTTGCTCGGGCCGAGTTGCTCCACCGCGATACCGGGTTGCCGGTTTCGCCGCAAGAGATCGAGGTCGCACTGAGCGACTTGCGTCGGTTGACCGAAGGCGGGATCGCCGGGAATCCCATGCCCGGATGACCAACGGAGAGTCTACGCCGCTGGTCATCCGGTGAATAACTGTCAAGTTGGCACTTATTTCGTTAAGAATCTAGCTTCGACTTCGCATACATGGCTGCGCCGACGATGCCAGCCTGGTTCAACAGTTGGGCGATCACCACCCTGGTGCGCAGGTTGAAATGCGGGACAAATTTTTCTGCCGATTTGCTCACTCCACCACCGATGATGAACAGGTCCGGCCAGAACAGGTCCTCCAGGCGTTCCAGGTGTTCGCTCAACCTTTTTGCCCAGCTCTCCCAGGAGAGCTCCTTTCGCTGGCGCGCCGCATCGGATGATCGCGACTCGGCATCTTTCCCGCGGATCTCGATGTGACCCAGCTCCGTGTTGGGGACGAGAATTCCATCAATGAACAAAGCCGTCCCGATCCCCGTTCCCACGGTGATCATCATCACCACGCCTTTTTCACCTCTTCCGGCGCCGAAGGCCATCTCTGCCACTCCAGCCGCATCGGCATCGTTCACCATGTAAAATGAGCAGCCGGTGCGTTGGTTGAAAAGCGCCACGGCATCCGTGCCAATCCAGGTTTTGTGAATATTCGCCGCCGTGCGCACCACCCCATTTTGCACCACCGCGGGGAACCCCATTCCGACCGGCCCTTGCCAGCCAAAGTGATCGACGAGTTCCTTCACCGTGGCGGCCACCTCATCTGGCCGGGCATGTTCCGGAGTCGGCAGGCGATACCGTTCCGTGGTCATATCGCCCGTCTCGGTATTGACGGTTGCGCCTTTGATCCCGGTTCCACCAACGTCAATTCCCAGTATCTCCATCATCACTCCTTCCTGGCAACTTAAGGGCAGGCATTTTGCAGGTGTTCTTCGTAAGTGCGGGCGAATAAATGGCGCCCCGATCCATCACACGCGGCTCGAAAATAATAGTAAGGGGTTTGCGCCGGATATGCAACGGCTTGCAACGCCGATAGCGCCGGGTTGCAGATCGGTCCAGGAGGTAAGCCGGTGTTCAGATATGTATTATACGGTGAATTGACTTGCAGATCCCGCCTGGACAGCGGATTGGTCCACCAGGTATTCTGGTC
>JARKOV010000105.1 GCA_029975965.1 Anaerolinea sp.
CCACCCCCCCCAAAACACCATCAATCTTCCATCTTCGCTCCCTTTCTCTGGAAGGGGGTTGGGGGGATGGGTGTTCTGTCCGCTTGTCAAGCGACTTTGAGAAAGCCATATCGATGAGAGGAAAAGTCGAAAGGTGCATGAGTAACGATCATTGAGAGATGAGGAATCAGAGCAGAGTCAGCCGGTGTGGCCATTCTCCAGCGCGGCGCGCAGGGAAGACACGAAGGCTGCCGCCGCACGGGCCGGGACGGGAGAGTTGCGCACAGCCTCGATCAGCGCCGAGCCGACGATCACGCCGTCGGCCAGCCGTCCAACCATCTGCGCCTGTTGAGGGGTCGAGATGCCGAAACCGACTGCCAGGGGGGTGCGCGCAGCGGCGCGGGCACGCCGGACGAACTCGGGCAGGGCCGGTGGCAGCTCGGCGCGCGCACCGGTCACCCCATTGAGCGACACAAGGTAAAGAAAGCCGCTGGTGCGCCGGGCGGCTTGCTCGGTGCGCTCGGGTGGCGAGGCGGGCGAGAGCAGGTAGACCAGCGCCAGCCCCTGCGCGCGGCAGGCGTCTTCCAGCTCGCCGGCCTCCTCGGGGGGCAGGTCGGGCACGATCAGGCCGTCCGCGCCGGCGGCAGCCGCATCGCGGGTGTAACGCCGCACACCGTAAGCCAGCAGCGGGTTGGCGTAGCCCATCAGGAGCAGCGGCACAGCCACCCCGCGCCGGCGCAGTTGCGCGGTGAGATCCAGGCAGGCCGCCGCCGTGATCCCGCCGGCAAGCGCCGCCTGCGTGGAGCTTTGGATGGTCGGGCCGTCGGCGAGCGGGTCGGAGAAGGGCACGCCCAGCTCGATCAGGTCGGCGCCGGCCTCCGCGATCGCCTGGATCACTTCCAGCGAGGTGGGCGCGTCGGGGTAGCCGAGGGTGAAGTAAGGCATCAGCGCGGCGCGGTGTTCCGCTTTGGCGCGGGCGAAGGCAGAGGCGATGGAAGTGCGGTGTGCTGAAGACTGATCGTGTCCGGTCGAGGTGTTCATAGGTAACCCAACCCTGTTATGCCGATGAGAGGAGGTGAAGAACGTCGGGACGGCGGGGAGGGCCGCCCCGGCGAGAGTGTCGCAGCATGCCCTGCCGTGGGACTCCATCGCGAGGTCGCCTGGCGACCGCGGCGATCTCTCTTCCTGTCGTTTGAAAAAATAAGCAACCCACCCTACCCACTCCCGGCGGAAGATGGGTCGCTGCCCGGTTGGGGATGCCCCAGAGCCTTCAAGATCGTGTCCAGGTCCTTGTCCCCGCGACCGGAAAGGTTGACCAACAGGATGTGGTCTTTGGGGAGCTGCGGCGCGCGGTGGATGGCTTCGGCCACGGCGTGCGACGACTCGAGCGCGGCGAGGATGCCTTCGCTGCGTGCCAGGCGCTGGAAGGCCTGCAACGCGGCGTGGTCGTCGGCCGCGGTGTACTCGGCGCGCCCCTCGTCGCGCAGGTAAGCGTGCTCGGGGCCGACCGCCGGATAATCCAGGCCGGCGGAGATCGAGTGCGTGGCGGCGACCTGCCCGTCGGCATCTTGCAGCAGATAGGTGAACGCCCCGTGCAACACGCCAGGGCGACCCAGGCGCGGGTCGCTGAAACGCGCCGCGTGCCGCCCGCTCTCCAACCCCTCGCCGGCGGCTTCCACCCCGACCAGGCGTACGCCCGGGTCGTCTAAAAAGGCGTGGAACAGGCCGATGGCGTTGGAGCCGCCCCCCACGCAGGCGATGCACGTATCCGGCAACCGCCTGGCCTGGGCCAGGATCTGCGCGCGGGCTTCGCTGCCGATGACCGCTTGAAAATCGCGCACAATGGTCGGGTAGGGGTGCGGCCCGAGCGCCGAGCCGAGCAGGTAGTGAGTGCTCGCCACGCTGGCAACCCAGTCGCGGATAGCTTCATTGACCGCGTCCTTGAGGGTGCGGCTGCCGCTTTCCACCGGGCGCACTTCCGCGCCCAGCAGGCGCATGCGCTGCACGTTGGGCTGCTGGCGGGCGATATCGACCGCGCCCATGTACACCACGCACTCCAGCCCGAGCAGCGCGGCGGCGGTGGCGGAGGCCACGCCGTGCTGGCCCGCCCCGGTCTCGGCGATGATGCGCCGCTTGCCCATGCGCTGCGCCAGGAGCGCCTGCCCGAGGGCGTTGTTGATCTTGTGCGCGCCGGTGTGCGCCAGGTCTTCGCGCTTGAGGTAAATGCGCGCCCCGCCCAGCTCGGCGCTGAGACGCGCGGCAAAAGTGAGCGGGGTGGGCCGCCCGACGTATTCGCGCAGCAGCCGGTCAAATTCGGCCTGGAAGCCGGCGTCTGCGCGGGCTTCGAGGTAGGCCTGCTCGAGCTCGGCGACCGCCGGCATGAGCACCTCTGGGATGAATTGCCCGCCATAAGGGCCGAATTTGGCGGACAGGCGCGTGACGGGTTGGGTCAAGGTCATCGGTGAATTTGCTCCTCGGTCTCGATCGATTTAGCTGCCAGGATAAAGCGCCGCATCAGGGCGGCATCTTTGCGTCCAGGTTCGCGTTCCACCCCGGAGGCCACATCGACCCCCCAGGGGCGCACCGTGCGGATGGCTCCGGCGACGTTCTCGGGGCGCAGCCCGCCGGCCAACAAAAGCGGGGCTCGCGCCGCCAGCCCGGCCGCCAGGCTCCAATCGGCGGGCAGGCCGGTGCCGCCGTATTCGCCGGGACGGTAGGCGTCCACCAGCCAGGCGGGGGCGGTAACTCGCCGTGGGTAACGAGTCAAAGCCGCGGCGAGATCGGCGGGGTTGGCCGGGCGCAGCGCCTTGAAGGCGCGCTCGCCGAGCTCCTCCAGCGCGCCGGGCGGTTCATCGCCCGATAGCTGCGCGAGGTCCAGCCCGCAGGCGTCCAGCACGGCGCGGACCTCCGTAACCGGGCTGTCGACAAACACCCCCACGCTCACCACACCGCTCCCGGCCAGCATCTCGACGATGCGCGCGCAATCCTGCGGGCGGATGAACCGCGGGCTGCGCGGGTAGAAGTTGAAGCCGAGCAGGTCGGCTCCGCATTCGACCGCCGCCAGCGCGTCGGCCAGGGTGGTGAGACCGCAAATCTTGACGATCATCCGGCCAGCTCCCGCACCCGGGCGGCCGTGTCGGGCGCAGTGACCAGCGCCTCGCCGACCAGCAGGGCGTCTACGCTGGCATCGGCCAGGCGCGTCACGTCGGCGCGGGAGCGAATACCGCTCTCCGCCACCACCACTACCCCGGCTGGAATGAGCGGGCGCAGGCGCAGGGTGGTTTCCAGGTCAACGGTGAAGGTGTGCAGGTCGCGGTTGTTGATCCCGACCAGCCCGGCGCCGCTCTGCAAGGCGGCTTCCAGCTCGGCGGCGGAGTGAGCTTCCACCAGCGCCGCCATGCCCAGGGCTTCGGCCAGGCTGCGCAGCTCGCGCAACCGGCCGGTTGGCAACTGGGCGGCAATCAGCAGCACGGCACCGGCTCCGGCGGCGCGCGCCTCGTACACCTGGTACTCATCCAGGATGAAATCTTTGCGCAACACCGGCAGGCGCGGCTGGAGGGCCGCCACCTGGCGCAGGTGCTCCAGGCTGCCGCGAAAGTAGCGCCCGTCGGTCAGCACGCTGATCGCCGCGGCGCCGTTCTCGCGGTAGATGCGCGCCAGGCGCTGCGGGTCGAAATTGCCCGCCAGCAGCCCTTTCGAGGGCGAGGCGCGCTTGATTTCGGCGATCAGGCGCGGCGGAGCGCCAGCCGGTCGGCGCACGGCGGTGATGAAATCCGGCGCGGGCGGGGAGCTCTCAGCGGCCGCGCGAACGGCTGCCAGCGGCGCTGACGCCAGTCGCTCGACCAACTCGGCGCGCTTGTGGGCGAAGATCTCGTCCAGCAGGCTCATTGGACGAATTTCCCGCTGAACGCGGCAAGATGCTCCAGCCGGGCCAGCGCCGCCCCACTGGAAAGCGAGCGCTCGGCTTCGTCCAGCGCGGCGCGGAAATCCCCGCTGGCGGTGGCCAACGCGGCGGCGCTGTTGAGCAAC
This sequence comes from Anaerolinea sp., assembly GCA_029975965.1. Next base: position 4,009 of record JARKOV010000105.1, read on the forward strand.
AGCACGTCGCGGCGGGCGCTGCGATCCTCGCCGGAGAGCAATGCGCGCAGCATCGCGGCGTTGTGCTGAGGCTCGCCGCCGCGCAGCTCTTCGCGGGTAGCGTGGCGCAAGCCCAGGCGCTCCGCGTCCAGCTCGAACGACTCGACGCGCCCGTCGCGCAGGTGGCTGACCCGGTTGGGCCCACTGGTCGAAAGCTCGTCCAAGCCGCCGTGTCCGTGCACGACGAAGGCGGCGCGCCCGCCCAATTCGCCAAGCACCTCTGCGATCGGCTGGGTGAGGGCCGGGTCATAGACCCCGATCAACTGGTGGGTGGCGCCGGCCGGGTTGGTCAGCGGTCCGAGCAGGTTGAAGATGGTACGCTGGCCCAGCTCGCGGCGCGGGCCAATGGCGTGCTGCATGGCCGGGTGGAACTTGGGGGCAAAGATGAAGCCGATGCCAACCTGCTCGATGCAGGCGGCGACCTGCTCGGGGGTCAGCTCGAGGTTGACGCCCAACGCGCCGAGCACGTCCGCGCTGCCGCATTGAGAGGAGGCCGCCCGGTTGCCATGCTTGGCGACCTTGCGCCCGGCCCCGGCGATGACGAAGGCGGCGGCGGTGGAGATGTTGAAGGTGTGCGCGCCGTCTCCACCGGTGCCGGCGGTGTCGAGCAGCGGGTCGCCGTTGACCTGGTAGGGGATGAGGCTGGCCTGGGCGCGCATGGCGCGGGCCGAGCCGGTGATCTCATCCACCGTCTCGCCCTTCATGCGCAGCGCGATCAGGTAGCCGCCGATTTGTGCCTGGGTGGCCTGGCCAGTCATGATGAGGGTCATGGCTTCTTCGGCTTCGCCGGCGGTCAGGTTTTGCCGGTTGATGGCTTTATTGAGAAAAGGTTTCAACATGTCGATCTCCTATCGATCTGAAGAACTTATCCCGATTTGGTTTCAACCAATTAATTTGGAAAATCTTCCCCACCCCCTTGTGTTCCCCTGCCCCAGGGCGGGGGAAAGAAGATTTAGATGGGGATGATGGGCACGTTCCGCGCCCATCATCCCCGTACATCTTCTTTTCCCCTTCCCCTCGGGGAAGGGGCTAGGGGATGGGGCGCTGTGTGCAAATGAATGGTGGAGTGCAAAATCGAGAGTCATGCTTGTTTCTCACTGGACGGTTAAGAAATTCTTCAGCAGCTTGCGCCCGGCCTCGGTGAGGATCGACTCGGGGTGAAACTGCACCCCGAAGACCGGGTAGGTCTTATGGCGCAGGCCCATCAGCTCGCCGGTGCGGGTGAACGCGGTCGGCTGGAGCGCCTCGGGCAGCGGCTCGGCCACCACCAGCGAGTGGTAGCGGGTGGCGTCGAACGGGCTGGGCAGCTCGGCAAAAAGGTCTTCGCCGTAGTGGTAGATGGGCGAGGTCTTGCCGTGCATCAGGCGCGGCGCGCGCACCACCTGCCCGCCGAAGGCGGCGCCGATGCACTGGTGCCCCAGGCAGACGCCCAGCAGCGGGACTTTTGGCCCCAGCCGCCGGATCACCTCGGTGGATACCCCTGCCTCGCCGGGCTCGCCGGGACCGGGCGAGATGACGATGCGCTGGGGAGCGAGCTCCTCCAACTCTTCGACGGAGACGGCGTCGTTGCGGAAAACGCGCACATCCTGCCCAAGCTCGCCGAAAAGCTGGGCCAGGTTATAGGTGAACGAGTCGTAGTTATCGATCAATGCCAGCATGGCAACCTCCGGTTAAATTCCTTTTTCGGCCATTTCGACCGCCACGGCCAGCGCGCGGGCTTTGTTGAGCGATTCCTGGTACTCCAGCTCGGGGTCGGAATCGGCCACCACCCCCCCGCCCGCCTGAACGGAGACGGTCTTGCCGCGCATCACCATGGTGCGGATGGCGATGCAGGTGTCCATCGAGCCGTCGGCGGCGAAGTATCCCACCGCCCCGGCGTAGGGGCCGCGCGGCGAGGACTCGAGCTGGTCGATGATCTGCATGGCGCGGATCTTCGGCGCGCCGGTCACCGTTCCGGCCGGAAAGGTGGCGCGCATCAGGTCGAAGGCGTCGAGCTCGGGGCGCAGCCGACCTTCGACATGCGAGACGATGTGCATCACGTGCGAGTAACGCTCCACCTGCATCAGCTCAGGGACGCGCACGCTGCCGTATTCGCACACCCGGCCCAGGTCGTTGCGCGCCAGGTCGACCAGCATGACGTGCTCGGCGCGCTCCTTGGGGTCGGCGAGCAGCTCGGTCTGCATGGCGGCGTCTTCGGCGGGGGTCTTGCCGCGCGGGCGCGTGCCGGCGATCGGCCGGACAGCCGCCGTGCGCCCTTCCAGGCGGACGTGCATCTCCGGCGAGGCGCCGATCAGGCGCAGCGGCTCGCCGCCGGCCAGGTCGGCGAAGTCAAAGTAGAACATGTACGGTGAGGGGTTGAGCCGGCGCAAGGCGCGGTAGATGTCGAAGGGCGCGGCGTGCGTGTCGCGGCTGAGACGTTGGGAGGGCACCACCTGGAAGATGTCGCCGGCGGCGATGTGCTCTTTGGCGCGCAGGACGTTCTCGATGTAACGCTCGCGGGTGACGTTGGAGCGCATCTCTGCCCCCGGAGCCGGCGCTGCCGGCCTGTTTTCGCGGGCGGGCAGCGGCGCAGCGATCCGCGCCTCCAGGTGGTCGAGTCGAGCGGCTGCTTCCGCCTGCCTCTCGGCAGGGGGCAGGGTGGGGTCGGGGTTGGCAATGAGCAGCATCCGGCCAAACGCGTGATCGAAGGCGACCAGCGTGGATGCCTGCAGGAAGATCGCATCTGGGAGATCGGCATGGGGGCGCAGCGCGACGCTTGGCTCGAAGTAGCGCATCATCTCGTAACTCAAGTAGCCGGCCAGTCCGCCGGCGAAGCGCGGCAGACCGTGCAGCGGCGCGCAGCGCATGGCACCCAGCTCTTCTTTCAGCACAGCGAGCGGGTCGGCGGTCGGTCGGAGATCCACCCGCGCCGGGGTGTGGATTTCGACCGAGCCGTTGCGCAGCAGGCAGGCGCGCCTCGTGTCCACGCCGATAAAAGAGTAGCGCGCCACCTGCTCGCCGCCGGTGACCGATTCGAGCAGGAAGGACGGTCCGTTTCCCGACAGCTTGAGGTAGGTGGAGACAGGCGTCTCCAGGTCGGCAGGCAGCTCGCGCACCAGCGGCGTCGCCTGCTGATCGAGCAGTAAATGTTCCGGTAAAGTTCTTTCGAGCATCGTTTCCCTCGCTTTTCGTCCTTATCACCGTGGTTGATCGGCCCGGTTAATGCAAAAACCTCTCTCGCCGCCTGGGACGAGAGAGGTTTCCCGTGGTGCCACCCAATTTAGACTGCCTTCTCTAAAAAAAGAACCTGCCGTGACGACGACAGGTTTGAGAAAGCCAGCCTCACTCAGGGGTACGCCGGACAGGTCCGGTTATACCCTTTGCCCAGATAACGGCGGCAGCTCCGGCGCGGGATACTCGGTTGAGCCTTTCACCCTGCAGCTCTGAGAACCATTCTGCGCTGTCGTTCGGGCAGCCATCTCACCACCTGGCTGCTCTCTGGACCGCCGTTCCAGCGCGTACTCTTTCTCTTCACAGCTTTTATTTTCAGTTGTTGGGTAGTTTATAGCAAGTTTGCCTCGGCTTGTCAAGCAGGGAAATTTCACATTCATTCTTCTTGACAGAAAAACGGGGCTCACCTATAGTCTTTAGTGGTTTTCACGCAAAACCTGCTTTCTTTCTTGGTTAAGGGCTTTAGTGGTCAATCAGATGGATTGGGATGGGATATATCCCATCAAGAACCATGTGACAGAGTGCTTCGTGAGAGAGCGAATCAAGCAGCAATCATACATAAATCGATAAAGACCTGCGTCATACAGCAGATACCCCGGTGCAAAAGCGGACGGCGAGAAGCGTCCAGCATTTTTTCTTAATGAGGCATGCATGGTCATCCAGGTAGAAAAACTGTCCAAATCGTTCGATTATTATAAAAAAGAGCTTGGCCTGAAAAATTCGCTGAAAAACCTCTTTCATCGCGAAAAGCTGACCAAAGATGCGGTCAAGCAAATCTCTTTCGAGATCGCGGAGGGCGAAATGGTGGGTTTCCTCGGACCGAACGGCGCAGGGAAAACCACCACGCTCAAGATGCTTTCGGGCATCCTGCACCCCACCGCCGGGCAGGCGAAGGTGCTGGGTTACGTCCCGTGGGAGCGCAGAAAAGCCTTCAAGATGCAGTTCGCCATCGTGATGGGGCAGAAAGCGCAGTTGTGGTGGGACCTGCCCGCCAACGAATCGCTCTACCTAAACAAGTGCATCTACGAGGTGGACGACCGCGACTACGCCGCCACCCTGGCCGAGCTGACCGAGCTGCTGGACGTCAAAGATCTGCTCAACGTGCAGGTGCGCCGGCTTTCGCTGGGCGAGCGCATGAAGATGGAGCTGATCGCCGCGTTGATCCACAAGCCGAGGCTGATCTTCCTCGACGAGCCGACCATCGGGCTCGACATCCTCTCGCAGATGAAAATCCGCGAGTTCTTCCGTTATTACAACCAGGAGAAGAAGGCCACGATCATCCTCACCAGCCACTACATGGAGGACGTGGAAGGGTTGTGCAAACGGGCGATCATCATCAACGAGGGCGATATCGTCTTCGACGGCGATCTGCACCGCGTCAATGCGGTTTTCGCCCAAACCAAGGTGATCAAGCTGCAACTATCCAGCCCGGTCAGCCTGGCGGACCTGGGAGCGTTTGGACGGGTCAAGGAGCACGCTGAATTTACCGCCACCCTCGAGGTGCCGCGCGCCGAGGTCAAGGAGCGCTCGAAGGCCATCCTCGACCGCCTGCCGGTCTCGGACTTCAACATCGAGGATATCCCGGTGGAAGAAGGCATCGCGCTGCTCTACCAGCGCCGGGAGACGAACCATGCGCTGGCTTAAAAAATACCTCAAAGCTTTCGAGCTGGGCTTCGAGACCGCGCTGGAGTACCGCATCAACTTCCTCATCTCGTTGATCAGCGCGGCATACCCTATTTTCATCCAGTCGTTCCTGTGGACGGCCATCTACGACAACTCGGCCGAGGCGGTCGTGTACGGTTACACCTACCGCCAGATGATCGCCTACACTTTCATGGCGGGGCTGGTGGCTCGTCTCGTGCGCACCGGCTTTGAGTACGAGATCATGGACGACGTCAAGAGCGGCAAGTTCAGCAAGTTCCTGGTGCAACCACTGGGGTATTTCCCTTACCGGTTAGCGAGCTACTACGGTCAGAAACTTCCCGGGCAGGCGATGATCTTCGGCGTGCTGGCCGTGGTGCTGGTCGGCTTGAACGCCTTTTGGGGCATCTCGCTGGAGCTCGCGCGCATCCTGGCCTTCGTCGGCACGCTGGTGCTGGCGACGGTGCTCAACTTCCTCATCTTCTACTGCTTCAGCGCGATGGCTTTCTGGATCGTCGAGGTGGGCTTTCTCTTTGAGGGGATCCGCATCGTGACCATCCTGCTCAGCGGGGGCATCTTTCCGCTGGAGGTGTTTGGCGAGCGCTTCGTGCAGGTGATGAGCCTCTTGCCCTTCAAGTACACCGTCAGTTATCCCATCAACGTGCTCAACGGCACGATGACCGCCGCTCAGACATGGCAGGGGATGCTGATGCAGTGCGTGTGGATCGGGCTGGCGCTTTGGATCGCCAACCTGCTCTGGCGGGCCGGGGGACGGCGCTACGTGGCGGTGGGAGGTTGAGATGAACCAGGTCTGGCGAGAGATTAAAAAGCACCTGCTGATTTACCGCCTGTTCCTCAAGAACAGCCTGATGGCGCAGATGGAGTATCGCTTCAATTTCATCGGTAACCTGGCGATGGAATCGGGCTACCTGCTGGTCAAGCTTTCGTACGTGGTGGTGGTTTACCGCTCCGGCGTGGAGATCAACGGGCTATCGCCGGACGAGATCTTGCTCTTCATCGGCACCTTCGTGATGCTCACCGCGGTGTACGCCGGGCTGTTCATGATCAACAACTTCGGCTTGCGCGGCAAGATCAAAGACGGCGACCTGGACCTGTTCATCACCAAGCCGGTCTCGCTGCAGTTCATGGCGACGCTGCGCCAGGCCGACCTGACCATTTTCAGCGTGGACGCCATCGCGGGTTCGATCATGGTGGCGGTGGCATGGGCGCGCCTGGGCATCCCGGTGACCTTCTTCACCGTGGGCGGCTACCTGGGTTTCATCGTGATCAGCTCGCTGGTGAGCTACAGCCTGTTCCTGCTGCCGCAGATCCTCTCCTTCTGGTTGATGAACACCAGCGCCATCGCCGAGATCACCGACTCGTTTTGGGATTTCAACAGCATGCCGATGGAAATTTACACCCAATGGATCAAGCAGATCGGGGTGTTTATCCTGCCCATTTTTGTGATCACCAACTTCCCGCCGCTGTTCGTGCTGAACAAGATGCCGCCGGTCTACCTGGCCTGGTCGGTGCTGTTGCCCATCTTGCTGCTGGTGGTGGTGCGCCAGGTGTGGAAGCGCGGCCTGCGCAATTACAGCAGCGCGAGCAGTTGAGGCGGCGAATTCCGCGCTCCACGCGCCGGGAAACCCTGAGATAGCGTCCCCAACCGGGGTCTTCCCGGCGCTATTTCCGCCGAAACAGCCAGCTCAGCAGCGCAAAAACGACTCCCAGGGCGGCTCCAAGCGCCGCGGCCTGCGGCGTGCTCATCAGCACCTGGCTGCCGGGCCCGATTTGCGCTCGCCGGGATAGCACCACGCCCACGCGGCTGTTTTCCACCGACACCTGCTTGCCGGCGGCGAAGATCGCCAGGCTATAGGCCAGCCCGGCGTTGCCGCCGGCCTTGATCACCCCGGCGGCGCTGTTATCGAGTTGCACGTCGCGACCGACCACGGCGACCTGTGCGACTCCGTTCACCAGCCGCGCATCCCTGCCGGCGACGAGTGCCTGCCCACCCCCCTGGTTCACCGCCAGGTCGGCGCCGGCTGCCACGGCGAAAGCGTTCGCGTGGATCATCTGGAGATTGCGTTCGGCTGAGACCCTGCCTGCCAGGCCGGGTCCGAAGGTCACCTGCGTGCCGCTCACCTGGGCGGCCATGCCCTGTTGGTGAACGGTTTCAGCGCCGGTCGTTTCGTTGGGGGGCGGTTGGTTCATGCGGGTGTCCAATCGTTGGAGGGGATGAAAGCGTGTGTCCATGGTATCTTACGGGGAGGAAGGCGAGAAGTCAAGCAGGGGGAAGGCGGAATCTGGTTATTAAACTCACCCGAAATTGCGTACCAAAAACCCTTGACAGAACCAAAATTGTGCTATAATCCGCGAATTATTCTTTTTTCGGGAAGCTGTTGGTAAGCGAAGAATGACCAATCGCGTGGCAAGACCTTACCTTTTCTCAGGCAAAACGCAGCGGTCCCCCCTGCCGTCTTTCCGGCGATTCTAGGTTTAAGTCACACTTCTTTGCCACTTGTATGCGGGCCTGTTCGCATACCCTGACGCCGTTTACCGTTATCAACCCTTCTTCAACTGAGGAGAAGACGCCATGACAACAGAAGAGAGCGACCCCGTCCAGCGAGGGCTGCCGCCCAAACAAGGACTTTATGATCCCCAGTTCGAACACGACTCCTGCGGCGCAGGTTTCGTGGTCAATGTGAAAGGCGCGCCTTCGCACGAAATTGTCGAGCAGGCGCTGACCATCCTGGAGAACCTGGCTCACCGCGGCGCCTGCGGCTGCGAGCCAGACACCGGCGACGGCGCGGGCATCCTGGTGCAAATGCCGCACGCCTTCCTGCGCAAAGAGTGCGCAGCCCTGGGCTTTGACCTGCCCGGCGAGCGCTACTACGGGACGGGCATGCTCTTTCTGCCCACCGATGATGGGCAGCGCCTTGACCTCGAAGCGCGCTTCGAGCAAATTGCCGCCGAAGAGGGGCAGCGGGTGCTGGGCTGGCGCACGGTGCCGACCGACGGCAGCTCGCTTGGCCCGACGGCGCGCGTGGCGCAGCCGGTGGTGCGCCAGGTGTTCCTCGAGCGCAACCCCCAGGTGAAAGATCGCATGTCCTTCGAGCGCAAGCTCTACGTGATTCGCAAGCGCGCCGAGCAGGCTTTGCGCTATGGCGGACTGCCGGGCGGCAAGATGTTCTACGTCTGCAGCCTGTCGTTCAAGACGCTGGTCTACAAAGGCATGCTCACCTCCACCCAGGTGCGCCTGTTCTACCCCGACCTTTCCGACCCGACCCTGGAATCGGCGATGGCGATGGTGCACTCGCGTTTCAGCACCAACACCTTTCCCTCCTGGGATCGCGCTCACCCCTACCGTTACCTGGCCCACAACGGCGAGATCAACACCCTGCGCGGCAACGTGAACTGGCTGCACGCCGAGCAGACCCGTTTTCAATCGGCTCTGTTTGGCAGTGACCTGCCCAAAATCCTCCCCGCCGTCAACCTGGACGGCTCGGACTCGGCCATGTTCGACAACGTGCTCGAGCTGCTCGTGTTGGCGGGGCGCTCGCTGCCGCACGCGATGATGATGATGATCCCCGAGCCGTGGTCGAACCACGAGAGCATGGACGAGGAGAAGCGCGCCTTTTACGAGTACCACAGCACGATGATGGAGCCCTGGGACGGCCCGGCCTCGATGATCTTCACCGACGGGGTGGGAATCGGCGCGACGCTCGACCGCAACGGGCTGCGCCCTTCGCGCTATTACGTGCTCAACGACGACCGCGTGATCCTGGCTTCGGAGGTCGGCGTGCTGGACGTGCCGCCGGAGATCGTGGTGCACAAAGGTCGCCTGGAGCCGGGGCGCATGCTGTGGATCGACACCGAGGAAGGGCGGTTGATCAGCGACGAGGAGATCAAGCACACCATCGCCACGGCCCGCCCCTATCGCAAGTGGCTGAACGAGTTCATGGTCACCCTGGAGGACCTGCCCGATCCGCCGGTGCCCCCATTGGGCGGCATCGGCAAAGATTTGAGCGGTCCCGACCGCGATAAGCAGGTGCTCCGTTACCAGCACACCTTTGGTTACACCTACGAAGACCTGCGCACAATTATCGCGCCGATGGCGAAGAACGGCATCGAGCCGGTCGGCTCGATGGGCAACGACACCCCGCTGGCGGTGCTCTCAGACCGCCCTCAGTTGCTCTACAACTACTTCAAGCAGCTCTTCGCCCAGGTGACCAACCCGCCGATCGATGCGATCCGCGAGGAGATCATCACCGCCACCGAGACGATGATCGGCTCGGAGCAGAACCTGCTCGAACCGCGCCCGGAAAATTGCCGCCAGATCAAGATCAAGGCGCCGATTTTGACCAACGAAGAGTTGGAGAAGCTGCGCCACCTCAACCGGTTATATTTCCGCACCGCCACGCTGCCGATTCTGTTCAACCCGGCAGAAGACGGCGCCGGTATGGAGCGCGCGCTGGAGGATCTCTTTGCCGAGGTCGACCGGATCATCGCCAACGACGAGGCCAATATCCTGATCCTCTCCGACCGCGGCGTGGACCGCGAGCACGCGCCGATTCCGGCGCTGCTGGCGGTGGCAGGGCTGCACCATCACCTGATCCGCAACGGTACGCGCACGCACATCGGCCTGGTGGTTGAATCGGGCGAGCCGCGCGAGGTGCACCACTTTGCCATGTTGATGGCCTACGGCGCGGTGGCGATCAATCCTTACCTGGCCTACGCCACCATCGAGGAGATGATCAACCAGGGGCTGATCACCGACATCGATTACCCGCAGGCTGCCGCCAAGTACACCAAGGCGGTGGTGAAGGGCGTGGTCAAGGTGCTCTCGAAGATGGGCATCTCGACCGTGCAAAGCTACTGCGGGGCGCAGATCTTCGAGGCGGTGGGCCTCAACGAGCGGTTTATCGAGCGTTACTTCACCAACACCCCCTCGCGAATCGGCGGGGTGGGCATCGAAGTGATCTCGCAAGAAGCGGCGATGCGCCACGCCCACGCCTTCTCGGAGCGACCTCAAAACGGGCACACCTTGCCGACGGGCGGGCAATACCAGTGGCGCGAAGACGGCGAGCACCACCTGTTCAACCCGGAGACGGTTTACAAGCTGCAGCAGGCCTGCCGCAACAACGATTACCGCCAGTTCCAGGAGTACGCGCGCCTGATCAACGATCAGTCGCGCCGCCTGGGTACGCTGCGCGGGCTGCTGGAGCTGAAGCTGGCCGACCAGCCTCTCCCGCTGGAGGAAGTCGAGCCGGTCGAGTCGATCGTGCGGCGCTTTAAAACCGGGGCGATGTCGTACGGCTCGATCAGCCAGGAAGCCCACGAGGCGCTGGCGATCGCGATGAACCGCATCGGCGGGCGCAGCAACACCGGGGAGGGCGGCGAGGACCCGGCGCGCTACGTCCTCGATGCCAACGGCGATTCGCGCAACAGCGCGATCAAGCAGGTGGCTTCGGCGCGCTTCGGCGTGACCAGCAATTACCTGGTCAACGCGCGCGAGCTGCAGATCAAAATGGCGCAAGGCGCAAAACCCGGCGAAGGCGGTCAGCTTCCCGGTCGCAAGGTCTACCCGTGGATTGCCAGAGTGCGCCACTCGACTCCCGGCGTGGGTCTCATCTCACCGCCGCCGCACCACGACATTTACTCGATCGAAGACCTGGCCCAGCTCATTCACGACTTGAAGAACGCCAACCCCCAGGCGCGCATCAACGTCAAGCTGGTGTCGGAAGTGGGCGTGGGCACGGTGGCGGCGGGCGTTGCCAAGGCGCACGCCGATGTGGTCCTGATCAGCGGGCACGACGGCGGCACGGGCGCTTCGCCGCAGACCAGCATCAAGCACGCTGGCCTGCCCTGGGAGCTGGGCCTGGCCGAAACCCACCAGACGTTGGTGCTCAACAACCTGCGCAGCCGCATCGTCGTCGAAACAGACGGGCAGCTCAAGACCGGGCGCGATGTGGTCATCGCCGCGCTGCTCGGCGCGGAAGAGTTTGGCTTTGCCACCGGACCGCTGGTGGTGCTGGGCTGCGTGATGATGCGCGTTTGCCATCTCGACACCTGCCCGACCGGCATCGCCACGCAAAATCCGGAGCTGCGCAAGAATTTCAAGGGCGACCCGGCCCATGTGGTCAACTTCATGTACTTCATCGCGCAAGAGATGCGCGAGTGGATGGCTAAACTTGGTTTCCGCAGCGTCGACGAGATGGTCGGGCGCACCGACCGGCTCGAAGTGCGCTATGCGGTGGAGCACTGGAAGGCGAAGAACGTGGACCTCTCGCCGCTGCTCCACCAGCCGGACGTGCCGGAAGACGTGGGGCGGCGCTGCATGATCGCCCAGGACCACGGCCTGGACGACACGCTGGATCGCAAGGCGCTGCTGGCGCTGTGCGAGCCCGCCATCCAGCGCGGCGAGCGGGTCAGCGCTGACCTGCCCATCCGCAACATCCACCGCGTGGTCGGCACGCAGGTGGGCAGCCAGGTGACGCGCTGCTGGGGACCCGACGGTCTGCCTCCCGACACCATCCACCTGCGTTTCCACGGCTCGGCGGGACAGAGCTTTGGCGCGTTCATCCCGCGCGGGGTGACCCTCGAGCTGGAAGGCGACTCGAACGATTACATCGGCAAGGGGCTTTCCGGCGGCAAAATCATCGTCTACCCGCCAGAAGGCTCGACCTTCGCCCCGGAGGAGAACATCATCATCGGCAACGTGGCCTTTTATGGCGCGACGAGCGGCGAGGCTTACATCCGCGGCATGGCCGGCGAGCGCTTTTGCGTGCGCAACAGCGGGCTCAAGGCGGTGGTCGAGGGTGTCGGCGACCACGGTTGCGAATACATGACCGGCGGGCGGGTGGTGGTGCTCGGCAGGACGGGGCGCAACTTCGCGGCGGGCATGTCGGGCGGCATCGCCTACGCCCTGGATTGGGAGGGTGATTTCGCGCGGCGCTGCAACCGCGAGATGGTCGAGCTAGAAGCCCTTGAGGATGCGGCCGAGGTCGACGAGGTGCGCGGTATGATCCACACCCACGCCGAGCTGACCGGCAGCCTGCTGGCCTACCGTGTGCTGGCCCGCTGGGACGAATTCCGCCCGCGATTCGTCAAGGTGATTCCAAAAGATTACAAGCGCATGCTGCAGGCCTTCCGTGACGTGGAAGCCGAGGGGCTGAGCGGCGATGAAGCGGTGATGGCGGCCTTTGAGCTCAACAGCCGCGACCTGGTGCGCGTCAGCGGGAACTGAAAGGCAGGCAGAACGAGATGGGCAAACCTACCGGTTTCATGGAATACCAGCGCGAGCTGCCCGGCGACCTCCCGCCGCAGGAGCGCATTCTACATTGGAAAGAGTTCCACCGGCCTTTTCCTGAGGAAAAGTTGCGCACGCAAGGCGCGCGCTGCATGGACTGTGGCATCCCCTTCTGCCACACCGGCAAGCTGCTCAATGGGATGGCCTCCGGCTGCCCGATCAACAACCTGATCCCCGAGTGGAATGACCTGGTGTACCGCGGGTTGTGGCAGCAGGCGCTCGAGCGGCTGTTCAAGACCAATAACTTCCCCGAGTTTACCGGGCGCGTCTGCCCGGCGCCCTGCGAGGGCTCCTGCACGCTGGGAATCAACGACCCGCCGGTGACGATCAAGAACATCGAGCTCGCGATCATCGAAAAAGGTTACGAAGAAGGCTGGATCACCCCTCAGCCGCCCGCCGTGCGCACCGGCAAGCAGGTGGCAGTGGTCGGTTCGGGGCCCTCCGGGCTGGCCTGCGCCGATCTGCTCAACCGGGCCGGGCACAGCGTGACGGTCTTCGAGCGCGCCGACCGCATCGGCGGCCTGTTGATGTACGGCATCCCGAACATGAAACTGGACAAGCAGGTGGTCCAGCGGCGCATCGACCTGATGGCGGCGGAAGGCGTGCGCTTCGTCACCCGCACCGAGGTCGGCAAAGATTACCCCGCCGATCAATTGCTCAGCGAGTTCGACGCGGTGGCGCTGTGCGGTGGGGCGACCAAGCCGCGCGACCTGCCGATCGAAGGGCGCGAGCTCAAGGGGATTCACTTCGCGATGGAGTTCTTGCATGCCAACACGCGCAACCTGCTGGGGGGCTCGCTGGCCGACGATGCCACGGTGACGATCTCGGCGCGCGGCAGAGACGTGATCGTGATCGGCGGCGGAGACACCGGCACCGATTGCGTGGGCACCTCGCTGCGCCACGGCTGCAGCAGCCTGACCCAGTTCGAGATCCTCGATCGACCGCCGCTGGAGCGCCAGCCGGATAACCCCTGGCCCGAATGGCCGCGAGTCTACAAGGTGGATTACGGCCAGGAGGAGGCGATGGCTGTTTACGGTCAGGACCCGCGCATCTACAACATCGTCACCAAGCGCTTTGTGGGCGACGAGAACGGTCGGGTGAAAGAGCTGCACACCGTCCAGGTGGAATGGATGGCGGGAGCCAATGGCCGTCCGGCGCCGCGCGAGATTCCCGGCACCGAAAAGGTCTGGCCGGCTCAGCTCGTGCTGCTGGCGATGGGCTTTCTCGGCCCGGAGGACCAGCTCCTGGGGCAGTTGAACGTGGAGCGCGACGAGCGCAGCAACGTGCGCGCCGAGCCCGGCAGGTACGCTACCAGCATCCCGGGAGTCTTTTCGGCGGGCGACATGCGCCGCGGGCAAAGCCTGGTGGTGTGGGCTATTCACGAGGGCCGCGGCGCGGCGCGCGAGATCGACCGCTACCTGATGGGCACGACCGAGATCGTGGGCTGACGGCGCTTACCCGTTGCCCAGGCGAGCCAGTCGCTCACGATAGACGCGCTGCGCACCCTCGTCGCCGCGTTGGATGTAATAGGCCAGGTTCGCCTCATACAACTGGTGGGCTTCGGCGTGCTGCCCCCAGCTTTCGGCCAGCATGCCAAGATAATCGCGAAGAGGCGCCATGCGCTCGTAGTTGCCCAACTGGTCGTAGATCTCCAGGCTGGCGCGACCCAACTGGTAGGCTTCCTCCGGGCGATCGAGCTGGCGCTCAAGATAGGTTAAGCCAGTCATGCACAGCGCCCGCCCCCAGTCGCAGCCCAGGCTGGTGAAACCCTCCACGGCCGCCGTGTAAGCTGCGCGGCATTTCTCCGCGTCGAAGTTGACAAAGCAATTCAAATCACCGGTGATCATGTGAGCCATGGCCGCGCCCCAAGGCTCGTTCAAGCGCTCGAACAGCGCCACGCTCTGCCGGCACATTTCCTGGACTCGCTCAATCGGCGAGTGGCTGGGGCCGATACAATCCAGCAACAGCGCGTATGCCTTTTCCATGCTGTCTGGGATGCGCTCGACCAGGCTCAGGCTTTCCTCAACGTAAGATTGCATCGCGCCCGGGTTGCGAGCATCCACCCGGAAGTAGTGCGCGGCGGCCAGCGAAAGCGCCAGCAAGGCCGTCTCGGGTGCGTCGGGGTCGACGGCGCGGGGGCGCAGGCGCTCGATGGCGTCCAGAAAGATCTGGCCGGCCTTGAAAATTTCCAAGCGCTGGTCGTTCATCACATGGTAGAGGATCCAGGCAGGCAGCGTGACGGCCAGCCTGGCGCAATCGACCTGCTCCACCAGCCAGCCCATCGCGCTGTTCAGGTTGGGCGCTTCGCGGCGCAGGGTGATCAGCGCGGTCAGTTGTTCGGCGCCCTTGAGTTTTTCGAACATGCCTGCCAGCCACTCGGCGTAGAAAATTGCCGCCCGGGCGCGGACCTGGGCCTGCACGACCGGATCGGCGGCCAGTTTTTCGGAGGCGTAGCGCCGCAGCAAGGGGTGGATCTCGAAGCGTCCCGCCGCGGTGCGCCGGAGGAAAGAGCGATCGTTGAAGTCGCTCAGCATGGGCAGGCTGGCCCCGGCGACCTGCAGCGCCGCTTCGCGGCTGAAACTGCAGCAAAAGACGGACAGGCGGCTGAAGACGGTCCGCTCCACCTCGGTCAGCAAGCGCCAGGAGTGCTCGAACACCGCGCGCAGGGTGCGGTGGCGTTCGGGCATTCCGCGCCAGGTGGCGGACAGGAAATCGAGGTTTTGCTCGATCTCGGCGGCGATCTCCTGGCAGGTGAGCATCTTGGTCCAGGTGGCAGCCATTTCCAGGCCCAACGGGATGCCCTCGATGTACTGGCAGATACGCAGGATGGCATGCCAATCGTCGGCGGTGGGGATGAAACCGGCGTTGCGCTCGGCGGTTTTTAGGAACAAATCCACGGCGGGGTAGCCCGCCAGCGACTCACCTTCGAGGTTGGATGGGAAGGACAACCCGCCGAGCTCCAGCACCCACTCGGCCGGCAGGTTCAAGCGCTGGCGGGAGGTCACGATCATCTTGACCATCGGCGCAGCGTCGAGCAGCTCTGCGAGCAGCGGGGTGTGCGCGGTCAGTTGTTCGAGGTTATCTAGCACCAGCAAGAAGTTTTTCCCGGCCAGGTACTGGAAGAGCTGCAAGCGGGCGTTTTCGAACGAGAGGGGAATGCCGGTAAGGGTATGCAAGGTGAGATTCACCCCCTCGGCAATCGCCAGCACCAGGTCATCCAGCGTGGTGGCCTGGGCCAGGGCGATGAAACTGACGCCGTCGCGAAAGCCGTGGCATAGCTCGGCGGCGCGAATAGCCAGGCGGGTCTTTCCGCTGCCCCCGATACCCAGCAAGGTGATCAGGCGGCAGGCGGGGTCATCCAGCATGGCCTGGATGTTGCCCAGCTCCGTTTCACGCCCCACAAAGGGCGTGGTCTGCGCGGGCAGCCTGACCATCCGCGCGTCGACCGCTTTCAATGGTGGGAAATCGTCCGGCAGCCCTTCCGCCACCAACTGGTAGATGCGCTCGGGCTGCACCAGGTCTTTCAAGTGGTATTCGCCCAGGTAGCGCAGCGAGACGCCCTGGGCCAGGTCGTCGCGCAACAGGTCGTGCACCGCCTGTGATACCAGCACCTGCCCGCCGAATCCAGCGCCGAGCAGGCGGGCCACGCGGTTGAGCGCCGGACCGACGTAATCGTCTTCGCGCTCTTCGGTGACGCCCGCATGCAGCGCCATGCGCACTTTGAGCTCGCCGATCTCATCTCCCCAACACTCGGCGTGCAGAGCGCGCTGAGCCTGAAGTGTGGCCGCCAGGGCCTGGGGGGCGGTGGAGAAAGCCACCTGGAAGGCGTCGCCGATCATTTTGTACACGTACCCGCCGTGAGCAGCCATCGCGCTGCGGATGATGGCTTCCTGGCGGTCAAAAGCGCGCTGCATCTCGTCTTTTTGGTGTTCCCAAAGATGGGTGCTGCCCTCAATGTCGGTGAACACGAAGGTCACCGTGCCGGTCGGGCGCGGCTGGGCGGGTGCGACCGGCTGCACGAAGGCCGGCTGCGGCGCGCGGCGCTCGTGGGTAGTTCGCTCGCGAATCTGGCGGTACAGGACGAGCGTTTCGTCGGAGGGCTGCGCGCCCAGCTCGTCGAGCAGGAGCAGGCGGCAGGTCTCGAACTGGCGCAAGGCGGCATTGTGGCGGCCGCTGTGCTCAAAAATTAGCATCAGCGCGCGGTGCGCGGCTTCGTTGAGCATGTCCAATCCCAGCCAGCGACGGGCATGGTTGGTGGCCACGTAATAATCGCCCTGGTCGGTTTTGATATCGGTCAGCGCTTCGAGCGCCTGAGCCAGGCGCAGGCGGAACGTCTCGCATTGCACGGTCTGCCAATTGTCAAAGGCAGGGCAGTTGCGCAGGTTGAACCCGGAGAGAAAATCATCGCGGTAGAGCTCGACCATGCGCTCCAGCAGGCGCTCGACGGGCGCGCCGCCGGGGCCACCGGCCTTCCATTGCTCGTAAAGCGCGTCGAAACGAGCCGTATCCGCCTGGATGCCGGCGCTCCATTCGAGGTGGACGAGGTTGGCGTCGCGCTCGATCCAGCGCTCGCCGGCCGTCTTGGCGAAATCCCACAGCGCCTGCCGCAGGTACGCAGAGGCCTGTTCTTGCGCCGCATCCGGCCAGAAAAGCGTGGCAAGTGTCTCGCGACCAATCCCCGCCAGGTCGTCTGTGCCCTGACCGCACTCCACCGCCAGATAGGCGAGCAGCGCGGTCGTCTTGCGCCGTTCGAGCTTGAGCGGCTCGCCGTCGACGAGGAATTTTGGATAGCCAAACAGGCGGATTTCGAACGTGGACATGCTGGTCTCGTGCCTTAATTATAAGCAGGAAGCAACCATAAAGGATTGTGGAATTTTTTTCTCTAAAATATGGGGCAACGCCCATATTTTAGAGAAAAAAGAAACGCGATCCCGTCCAGTGCATGGGAGAAAGGATCCGAGTTTGCGGGGTTGGTTTCCGCTGCTGGCGGGGTAGTTGCAGCCTGAAAATAGTTCAAGGGGCGGTGGTGGGCGCCACAGTGGCGTGCAGGGCTTTCACCGCGATGCTGCGAGAGAGAGCGGTGATGGGCACGCGGAGGGTGTGGTCGCTGACCGACACGCTGGCGGTGGAAATAGCGCCGGTCGAGGTGTCCCAATACTCCAGCAGGTAGACGCCGTTCTCCATCTGCCCAATCGCGGCCGAACCCGAGATGGGCGCAGGATTGGCGGAGCCTGCCACGGTGTACTCCCGGTTTTGGAACCACAAGAAAGCCTTGTTTTGCGCGGCATTGCGCATGCCCAGCACGCGGAGCGAGCTGTGGCTGGCAGTGATATTCTCCGAGAGGATGGCCGGGATGCGCACATCGGCTGTGGCGGCGTAGCTGAAATCTTCGCCGGCATAGTCGATGGTGGAAAAGAAATCCGCGGCGATTTTCAACTGGTCCAGCTTGCCGGCCCGGTAGGATTTCTCGTTGAAGTACCAGTCCGTGGGGACCATACCGATGGGCGAGAACAGCCCCGCCCACATCGCGTTATGGTCGGCAACGGGGTTGAAGGTTTCCCCCCGCACATAGTCCCACTCGGTCCACAAGATGGGTTTATCGGGGCCGCTCCACCTGGAGCCGTCACCCAGGCCCAGGTTGCAGTTGACGCTGGCGTGGTTGCGCAAACATTGCGCAAAGCGGTAGACCATGGCGGCGTTGTCGCCGGCAAACGACCAGTCGCGATAACGCTCGTCGAGGTAATCGTGGTAACTGACCAGGTCCATCGCCGGAGAAGACCACAACCCGGGGCTGTAAGCCTGTGAATTTTGCGAGGTGGTGAGCAGGTGGCGGTAGGGGTCGGTGGCGCGCTGGTAACG
>JARKOV010000107.1 GCA_029975965.1 Anaerolinea sp.
TTGCCGGCCAGGTAGTCCTGGTAGAACTCGTCGTTGCGGGTCTTGTAGGCGACGGCGTCGAGGAAGCCCCGCTCGCACAGGTAGTCGCCCCAGGCGTGGTCGCTGTCGCCGCCCAGAAGCGTGTTGTCCAAGTCGAATAAAGCCAGGCGCATTGCAGTTACTCGCTGAAAAGTCGCGGAAAAAGGTGCCCAGAATACGGTCTTTTCACAAGAGTGCACATAAGGTAAGCAGCCTCGTTGCTGCATTCCCAAGCTTTGTGGAACAATGCGGCGACATGCGTTTGCGAGGTTGTAGCCGTGATCGACCCCGATGGTTTCCGCCCCAATGTCGGGATCATTCTGACCAATGATGCCGGACAGGTGCTATGGGCTCGCCGTATCAATCAAGATGCCTGGCAGTTTCCTCAAGGGGGCATCAACCCCGACGAGACGCCGGAAGACGCCTTGTATCGCGAGTTGAACGAAGAAGTAGGGCTGGAGCGCGAAGATGTGCAAATTCTCGCCTGCACCCGGGGCTGGTTGCGCTATCGTTTGCCGCAGCGCCTGGTCCGGACCCACAGCCAGCCGCTGTGCATCGGCCAGAAACAGAAATGGTTTCTCCTGCGCCTGATCTCCAACGAGCAGCGGGTGCGGATGGATTTGACCGGTAAACCGGAATTCGATGGCTGGCGCTGGGTCAGTTATTGGTATCCGTTGGGCCAGGTGGTGACATTCAAGCGCGAAGTGTATCGCCGCGCTCTCAAAGAGCTTGCCCCGCGCCTTTTAGTGCGCGACTGACGACGGAGTTCGACCCCGAGCCATGCTCAATACGCTGCGCAAGATCGTCCAGGAAGTTAACTCCGCCAAGGATCTCAAGGCGGCGTTAGGGATTATTGTATTGCGCGTCAAAGAGGCCATGGGCAGCCAGGTCTGCTCGGTCTATCTGCTGGACCCGGAAACCAACCGTTTTGTGCTGATGGCCACCGAAGGCTTGAACAAGCGTTCCATCGGCAAGGTCAGCATGGCCCCCAACGAAGGCCTGGTGGGCCTGGTGGGCACGCGGGAAGAGCCCCTCAACCTGGAAAACGCTGCCGATCACCCGCGTTATCGCTACTTCGCCGAAACCGGTGAGGAGCGTTACGCCTCGTTCCTCGGCGCCCCGATCATTCACCATCGCCGCGTAGTGGGTGTTCTGGTCATCCAGCAGAAAGAGCGCCGCCAGTTCGATGAGGGCGAAGAAGCCTTCCTGGTGACCATGAGCGCGCAACTGGCCGGGGTGATCGCCCACGCCGAGGCCACCGGTTCGATCCGCGGCCTGGGGCGTCAGGGCAAGGGTATTCAGGAAGCCAAGTTTGTCGGCGTGCCAGGTTCCCCCGGCGCCGCGGTAGGTAGCGCGGTGGTGATGTTGCCACCGGCTGATCTGGATGTGGTCCCGGACAAATACATCACCGACATCGACGCTGAACTGGCGCTGTTCAAGACCGCCCTGGAAGGGGTGCGCGCCGATATGCGGGCGTT
>JARKOV010000110.1 GCA_029975965.1 Anaerolinea sp.
CGAATATCATCCCCCTGCGGGACCCCCGACCTCGGCCAACAAAAAAGCTGACAGCAGAAAGCCGTCAGCTTCGTGTGGGCGCGGAGGGACTCGAATATCATCCCCCTGCGGGACCCCCGACCTCGGCCAACAAAAAAGCTGACAGCAGAAAGCCGTCAGCTTCGTGTGGGCGCGGAGGAACTCGAATATCATCCCCCCTGAGGGGACCCCCGACCTCGGCTAACAAAAAAGCCGACAGCAGAAAGCCGTCAGCTTCGTGTGGGCGCGGAGGGACTCGAACCCCCGACCTCGTGTGTGTGATACACGCGCTCTAACCAACTGAGCCACGCGCCCGAGTGTGCCCGGATTATAGCAGAACAGCCCGGGCTTGACAAGAGAATTCCCGGCTACCCAAACCGGCCGGTGACGTAATCCGAGGTGCGCTGATCTTTGGGGTTGACGAAAAGCGTTTTCCCCTCGCCGGTCTCGACCAGCTCGCTCTGCAGAAAGAAGGCGGCGAAATCGGCCATGCGCGCCGCCTGCTGCACGTTGTGCGGCACCCAAAGAATGGTGTAGCGGTCCTTGATCTCGTGCATCAGCCCCTCGATGCGCGCCGTGGAGACCGGGTCGAGCGCCGAGGTCGGCTCGTCGAGCATGATCACCTCCGGTTCGAGGGCAAAGACCCGCGCCAGGCACAGGCGCTGTTGCTGCCCACCCGAGATGGCGGTGGCGGGGTCGTGCAGCCGGTCGTAGACTTCGTCCCACAGCACCGCCCGCTTGAGCGCCTGCTCGACCGCCTCGTCCAGGCGGCTCTTGCGCCGCTCGCCCATCAGCTCGAGCGGATAGCTGACGTTCTGGTAGATCGTCATCGGCAGCACCACCGGGCGCGAGAAAACCATGCCCACCTTGCGGCGCAGCTCGACCACGTCCACGCGCGGGTCGAGGATATTTTCACCGTTAAAAAGAATCTGCCCGGAGGTCTCGGCCACGTCGGCCAGGTCGTTGAGCCGGTTGATCGCCCGCAGCAAGGTGGATTTTCCCCCGCCCGCCGGGCCAAAGAGCACCGTCACCTCGTTCGCGCGGATCGAGAGGTTGATGTCGTGCAGGCTCTCCACCCCGTCGGAGTAACGGATGCTGAAGTGGTCAATGACGATCTTATCCATGCCTCACCACATCCGGCGCGCCCGCGCCCGCTGGCGGATCAGCGTGGCGATCAGGTTCATGCCCAGCACGAACACCAGCAGCACCAGCACGGTGCCGTACTGGATCTGCACCGGCATGCCCGGCACAGAGGTCGAGATGACAAAAATGTGGTACGGCAGCGCCATGGTGGCGTCCATCGGCGAGACCGGCAGCCGCGGCAGGAAAAAGGCCGCCCCGGTGAAGAGGATGGGGGCCGTCTCGCCCGCGGCGCGCTCCAGGCCCAGGATCACCCCGGTGATGATGCCCGGCATGGCCTGCGGCAGGACGATGCGCCAGACCGTCTGCCAGCGCGTCGCACCCAACCCGACGCTGACCGTGCGGAAGGCTTGCGGTACGCTGCGCAAGGCTTCCTCGGCGGTCGAGATGATCACCGGTAGGGTCATAATCGAGAGCGTCAGCGAAGCGGCCAGAATGCTGGTGCCGAATTTGAGGAAGAGCACGAACAGCCCCAGCCCGAACAGGCCGTACACCACCGAAGGGATGCCTGCAAGGTTGATGATCGCGATGCGAATCAGGCGCGTCCAGAAGTTGTCGGGGGCATACTCCGAGATGTAGATGGCGGCGGCAATGCCCAGCGGCACCGAGAAGATCGCCGTGCCCAGGGTCAGGTAAAAAGTACCGATGATGGCGGGAAGAATCCCGCCCTGGCGCATCCCGTCGCGCGGCATGGCGCTGAGGAACTCCCAGGAAATCGCCGGCGCGCCTTTGACCACGATGTAGAGGATGATCGCCACCACGGGCAGCACGGTCAGAAAGCTGATCAGGCGCAGCAGGTTGAAGCCAAGGATTTGCTTGAGGCGTTCCTTGTTCAGCGCACGGTTCATCGTTCCCTCACGATAGCACCCGCTCGGCGCGAGACCGCCCGCGCAGGCTGACCGACGAAGCGACGATGTTCACACCCAACGAGAGCAGGAACAAGACGATCCCGATGAAGAAGAGCACCTCGTAGTGCAGGCTGCCGTTCGCCACCTCGCCCATTTCCGAAGCGATGGTGGCGGTCATGGTGCGCACCGGCATGAACAGCGCATTGAGCCCCTCCGGCAAGATCGGCGCGTTGCCGGTGACCATCATCACCGCCATCGTCTCGCCGATCGAGCGCCCCACGCCCAGCATCACCGCGGTCAGGATGCCCGAACGCGCCGCCGGGACAGTCACCCCCCAGATCACCTGCCAGCGCGTCGCACCCAGCGCCAGCGCTCCCTGGCGGTAGCCGACCGGTACCGTATTCAGCGCGTCCTCGGTGATCGAGACAATCGTGGGGGTGGCGATGAGCGCCAGCAGCACCGCGCCCGAGAAAGCCGAGAGCCCGGTCGGCAGGTCCAACAGGCGGCGCAGGAAAGGCGCCGCCACCTGGATGCCCAGGAAGCCCAGCACCACCGAGGGCAGCCCGGCAAGGATCTCGATCAACGGCTTGATCAGGTTGTTCAGCCAGGGCGGGGCGACCTCGGAGAGAAACACGCTCGTCCCCACGCCCAGCGGAATCGCCATCAGCAGTGCGCCGGCGGTCACCATCAGCGAGCCGTAAAGCAGGGGGAGGATCGAGAAATAACCTTCGATCGGGTACCAGCGCTCGCCGAACAGGCTGCTCAACGGCACGTCTCCCAGCGCAGGCAGGCCCTCGCGCATCAGGAAGAGGAAGATCAACATCACAAAGAGAATGCTCGAATAACCGGAGACCTTGATCACCAGGTTGATGATCCATTCGGGGCGCTGTTTGCTAGGAGTCTGGGCTGTGGTTGCCATACGCGGGTTCGGTCTCAGATCCACTCTCAGCGAACGACGGGCACAAAGCCCAACTCGACCACGATCTCCTGCGCCGCAGAGGAGACGATCCAGTCCAGGTAATCCTGGATGGCCTGACCGGCTGAGCGGTTGGTGTACATGTACAGGTCGCGCGAAACGGGGTATTCACCTGAGTTCACCGTCTCGACGGAAGGGATGACGTACGGCTGTCCCGCCCCGCTGGCCACTGCCAGCACTTTCACCTCGGGGATGACGTAGCCCAGGCCGTCGTACCCGATCGCGTTCGGATTGTCGCGCACTTCGGCGATGATCCCTTCGGATGAAGGCAGCAGGAGCGTGTGGGTCGAGAAGAGGTTCTTGCTCTCCTTATCGCCCAGGCGCACCACCTCCTCGAGGAAGTAAACGTGCGTCCCGGAGTTGGTCTCGCGCGACAGGCAAACGATCGGGCGATCTTCGCCGCCCACCTCCTGCCAGTTGGTGATCTCGCCGCGGTAGATCAGCGAGATCTGCTCCAGGCTGAGCCGGTCGACCGGGTTCTCCGGGTTGACGATCACTGCGATCGCGTCGCGCGCGATGACGTGCTCCACCGGCTCCACCCCTTTGGCCTGCGCCTCGGCGATCTCCTCGGCCTTCATCGCCCGCGAGGCGTTAGCGATGTCCACCGTCCCGTCGATCAGGGCGGTGATCCCCGTCCCCGAGCCGCCGCCAGTGACCGAGATGCGCACGTCGGGGTGCTCTTGTTGGTACTGCTCGGCCCAGGCCAGCGCCAGGTTGACGATCGTGTCGGAGCCTTTGTTTTGAATGTAGACCGAGGATTGGCCGGAAGAGGACGCCGCGGCGCTGGAAGGCGCGCAACCGGAGAGGGCTAGGACGGCGATGGCGCACAGAATGGGGATTAACCGTTTCATCGTTTAGAAATTATAACCGTGATTAAGAACCGGTTAACCGCGTTAACCTGCTCTTAACCTTTATGTTCAACTCCGGCTGATCAGCCCAACGTGCTCCCATCAACCTTAAAAATTCCGCTCGGTGTGAAATATTTCACAGCAAAATCCGTTGTATTTAACAAGACCGTTAAGGGGAAAAATATCGGTTTTGGTCGAATATTATAACTGAATAAATAACCACAATATTACCGGTTGCCTTGGTATGGCGCTTTTCGGCGCCAAGGAAAGGAGGTGCGCTGTTCGCCTGTAACGGGCCGGGTGCAATTTTTACCCATCGGCTTGAAACAATCGGTTTTGTAAAGAATAAGGGGAGTCATGAAAAAGACTATTCTTTTCACCACGCTCGCGCTTGCCTGCCTGTTGCTGTTCGGCCTGACCGGCACAGTGATGGCTGGAGATGTTACAACGACTGGAGAGGTAAACGACCAGAGCGGAAATGGGATTGTTCCGATTTACGTAGCAGGCAATCCATCCTGTTCCGATCTTGGTTATCCACACGGTTATAAGTTCGATGTATTCTATACCGATGGTACGGCCAATACCCATCCACTTGGCTTGGGCACTGTTTCGTGGACGAGTGACGGCACGTATGTGGATTGGACATCGACTTTTGGCGTCGACGCGGTGATCGTGAAAGGCGGTCCTAATGCCAATTCGTACGTCTACGACCCACCGACCGAGTCTTTTGGCGACACCGGCCTGCATTCACCAATCAACAAAGACGATCCCTACGGACTGAGCCACGTCGAATTCTGCTACGACTACGAGGTGCAGGTCAGCAAGACCGCCGAGACCAGCTACACCCGCAAGTACAAATGGACGATCGACAAGTCGGTCACCCCTGAAACGCACGACCTTTTCAGGGGCGATTCGGCCGATTCGACCTACACCGTAGCGGTGGAAAAGATCGTCACGGAGTACGACTTCAAAGTCACCGGCACGATCACCATTGTCAACCCGGATCCCACCTACAAGGCGACCATAACCGAGGTGAAAGATGTGCTGCCTGGCGGGACGAATATTTCGGTCAACTGCGGGGTGAGCTTCCCGTACGAGCTGGCCTCCAAAGGCACACTGACCTGCTCCTACTCAGCGGATCTTCCGGACAAGGACGCGCGGGTCAACACTGCGACCGTGACCACGACCGGCAAAGTGGGCTGCGGCAGCGGCGTCAAAGATGTGATCTTCGGCGATCCGACGACGGTAGTTGGGTATGCCAGCATCCACGTCGACGACAGCAACGGCGGCAGTTGGGAATTTAACGACACCGGGTCGGTCAGCTACACGAAAACATTCGCCTGCGACAAAGACAAGGGCACGCACGACAACACCGCCACCATCCGCGAAACCGGCGCGAAGGACGACGCGAGTGTCAGCGTGAATTGCTATGCGTTGGAGGTGACCAAAGACGCCTACACCTCGCACAAGCGCACCTGGGATTGGACGGTGGATAAATCCGCCGACCAGACCGCGCTGACCCTCTCCATCGGACAGCAGTTCCTGGTCCATTACACCGTCGCGCTTGGCGCTGCCTCCACCGACAGCGACTGGAAGGTCAAGGGATTGATCACGATCAAGAACCCCGCTCCCATCGAAGCCAAACTCGACGCCACACTCACCGAAGTCAGCGATCTCGTCAGCCCAGACATTGCCGCCACCGTGGACTGCGCCGGGGCGGAATTCCCGTTCACCCTGAAAGCCGGGGAATCTCTGTATTGCGGGTACGAAGCCAACCTGCCCGACGCTTCAGAGCGCACCAACACCGCCACCGCCGTGCTGCAGAACAAGCCCAGCGGCACCACCAACTTCAGCGGCACCGCGCAGGTCGCATTCGGCGCGCCCACCGAGATCGATGAGTGCGTCGCCGTGACCGACGATCTCTACGGGGCTCTGGGAGAGGTCTGCGCTTCCGGGTTACCCAAGAGCTTCGAATACTCTCGCTACGTGGGTCCTTACGACGTCTGCGGCGATTACCAGGTGAAAAACACCGCCACGGCCGTAACCAACGACACTGAAAAACAGATCGAGGACTTTTGGACGTTGGATGTTCACGTGCCGTGCCTCTGCGGCTGCACGCTGACGCCAGGCTACTGGAAGACCCACAGCATCTTCGGCCCCGCCCCCTACGACGACACCTGGGCGCTGATTGGCGAAAACACGCCCTTCTTTATGAGCGGGCAGACCTGGTACGGCGCGCTGTGGACCAACCCGGCCGGCGGCAACGCCTACTGGATCCTCGCCCACGCCTACATCGCCGCGAAGCTCAACATCCTCAACGGTGCAGATCCAACGGTCGTCACCGCCCAACTGGCCCAGGCCGAAGCCTTCTTCAACGCCTACAAGCCGACCGACAAACTCAGCAAGACCCTGCGCGCCGACATCATCGCGCTGGCGGGCTGGCTGGACGCCTACAACAACGGCTACATCGGCCCCGGGCACTGCTCCGAATGACGTGAAGAGGATTTATAGGTAGCAAGAATCAATAGGGGCGGTTCGCACTCCTTCGGGTACACCAAGGTGCGAACCGCCCCTCCGATAGGATTAGCACATCCGCC
The DNA here is from genome assembly GCA_029975965.1 of Anaerolinea sp. Next base: position 6,428 of record JARKOV010000110.1, read on the forward strand.
GCGCGCCGGCAGCTCATTTTGGCTAAATTCCCCTCACCCGCTTCATGAGAGAGGCAATGAGAAAAAAGACCAGGCAGGGCAGCCTGCTCTACATCTCTGACTGGCCTGGCATCACCGCCCTCTATCCGGGGCTGGCTGGCGAGGTCTGCGCGCCGCCAGCAGCCCCAACGCGACCAGCGACCCCACGGCCGCCACCACCAGCACCTGCACCGCCGCCAGCAAGGCGATGAAGGCGCTGTCCATCTCAGGCAGGCTCCAAGCCGCCCCCCAGCCGTTCAGCACATAAGAAACCCCCACCGCCAGCGCCAGCGCATAGGCGATGCTCAAAACCAACCTCAGCGCGCCAGCCGCGCGTTCGCCCGAATCGCCTTCCAGCACGCCGCTGCGCAGGGCATACCACCCAGCCGCCACCAGCAACCCGGCCAACGCCCAACCCCCGGTGGTGAGGAGCAGGTCCGCCTCACTTTGCGCCGCGCTGAGGGTGAGCGTGCGCCCCGAAGCCAGCTCGTAGCCCAGGACGAAGGTCGCCAGGTAAGCCGCCGTCGCGACCATGAGCGACCTGCGCCACCGGCCATCGCCATAGAGCAATCTGCCGGCGGCTAAGAAACCCAGCCCCACGTAGAGCAGACGCGGCCAGCGCTCGCGCGCCAACCGCGCTGCCCGCGCCAGCCGGATGCCCTCCGCGCCGGGAGTGGCGTCCGTCCACAGCGGCGGCGTCATGCCGATCGCGGCGCGGTAGGCGTCTGCCAGGCCGGCCTGCTGCATCCGGTGAGCCGCCTCGACTGCCCCCTTCTGCTCGGGCGAGATCGCCAGCATCTCCAGCAACGGGCGCCCCTCACTCGATGCCGGCAGGCCGGTCCCCAGCAGCACCGCCAGGGTGGGGGCCACGTCCACCATCTGCACGTCCTGGTAGCCCCCCGGAAGGACCCCCTTGCCGGCCAGCACGAAGGGCTCCAGCAGGGTCACCGGCTCCGTCCCGCCGTGCCCGCCGCGGTCGATCTGCCCATGGTCCGAGACCACCAGCAGCGTGTCGGTATCCAGGTCCAGCTCCGCCAAAATCTCCCCCAGCAAAAGGTCGGCGCGCGAAGCCGCTTCGTTCCAGCGCGGGTCGCGCGGCCCGCCTTCGTGGTGCCCGGCGTAATCCACCTGGTCGAGGTGGATCAGCACCAGCTCCGCAGCGCCATCGCGCAGCCAGGGCAGCGCTGCGTCCACCACCTCGCGGTCGGCCTGGGCGTCCTCACCGGGGGTGTAAAAAGCGGCGTCCACGGCGGATTGCGGCACCAGTTTCTCGAACCAGTAGTAGCCCGCAATAGCGGTGCTCGAGCCGGCGCGCTGCGCAGCCGAGAACAGGTCGTCCTGGGTGAAAGTGTGGATTTGCTCGTATTCCAGGTTGACCGGCGGGCCGTCGTTGATGTCGGGCCAGGCGCCGGTCAGCAGGGTGGTGTACCCCGGCTCCGAATAAGAAGGTGGGCGGCTGTGCATGCGCGCCGATGCGCCCCGTGCGCGCAGCTCCGCCAGCACCGGCATGACCTGCGAATTGGTGGAAGTGTCATAGCGCAGGGCGTCGATCAACACGACCACCACCCGCCCGGTCAAGGGCGCGTTGGCCGGCTGTCCCGGCGCAGGCGGGGCGTCTTTCAGCGGCGAGCGGTAGGCGTAGATCGCCGCCATCGTCCCGGTCGCCCAAAGGTAGGCGGCAGCGATCAACACCAGGCAGGCCGCCAACCCTCCGCCGATCCATACGGTATTTTTCGACATGCGCCTCCTATTCAATGCGTGCCGTGAAGCTTTTTCCGTCCCGTTGGCAGATCATCTGCACCGCCGCGCGCGCCGAAAGCGCCGCGCTGGGCGCTCCACCGACCATCTCCGCCCACTGCCCGGCGAGATAAAAATGGTCCAGCCCCGGCAGCGTTTTACCGGAGAACCAGGCCGTGCCCTTGGCAGCCTCCGGCGCGGGAATCCAACCCTGACCGGAACCTTTCCAGTGGCCGGTGGAGCGCTCGAAGGTCGCCGGCGTTGCCACAGTCAATGGATACAGCCGTCGACCAGAAAGCCGCGCCGGCTCCAGGCGGTGCACAACCCGCCGGTGAGGGAGTGCATTTCAAAGATGCGCGTCCGGTAGCCGTTCATCCGCCCGTAGCAACCGGCTGAAAGGCCGGCGATTCCACCGCCGATGATCAACAGGGTCGATTCCATTCAGGGACTCCCGCTGGCAAATTACGATTGTAGAAGTATAACCCGCTTTCAACACGCGGCTGATGACCGGGGAAGCGCGGCTTTCATCAAGTGCTGTCGGTTAATCCCTCCCCCTGACCGTTTTCCCCCTCCCATTTGAATAGACCAGGGAGGGATTGTCAGACAACACTTTGAGAAATCCACAATATCCGGGAAGGTCAAGACCGCTACGGTAAGCCCCCTTTTGGTATAATTATAAGGTTCGCAACCACGAGGAAACCCTATGGAAATTGGCACAGTTCAAGCGGTAGATATCGACGAGCAGATGCGCACCGCCTATCTCGATTACGCGATGAGCGTGATGGTGGCGCGGGCGCTGCCGGACGCGCGCGACGGGCTGAAACCCGTCCACCGGCGCATCCTGTACGCGATGCACGATATGGGCATCCGGGCTAACTCGTCTTATAAAAAATCGGCCAGGATCGTCGGCGAAGTGCTGGGCAAGTACCACCCGCACGGCGACATGGCGGTGTACGATGCCATGGCGCGCATGGCGCAGGATTTTTCGATGCGCTATATGCTGGTCGATGGGCAGGGCAACTTTGGCTCCATCGACGGCGACGCCCCCGCCGCCATGCGCTACACCGAAGCGCGCCTGAATGCGCTCTCGGAGGAGCTACTCGCCAACATCGACATGGACACCGTCGATTTCGGCGACAACTTCGACGGCACCCTGAAAGAGCCGATCGTCCTTCCCTCCCGCCTGCCCAACCGGCTCCTCAACGGCTCCTCGGGCATCGCCGTGGGCATGGCGACCAACATCCCGCCCCACAACCTGACCGAGCTGGCCAACGCGATCGACTACCTGATCGATCATTACGACACCATCGACGACGTCACCGTCGAAGACCTGATGAGCTTCATCCCCGGTCCAGATTTTCCCACCGGCGGGATCATCGTCGGGCGCGACGGCATCGTCCAGGCCTACGGGACCGGGCGAAGCCGCCTCACCGTGCGCGGCATGGCGCGCATCGAGGAGGTCAAAGGCGGTCGCTACAACATCGTCATCACCGAGATTCCTTACCAGGTCAACAAAACCAGCCTGATCGAGCGCATCGCCGAGCTGGTGCGCGAGGACAAGATCGACCAGATCGCCGACCTGCGCGACGAATCAGACCGCCGCGGGATGAGCATCGTGATCGAGCTCAAACGCGGCGCGCAGCCGCGCAAAGTGCTCAACCAGCTTTACAAATACACCCCGCTGCAATCGACCTTTGGGGTGCAGATGCTGGCGCTGGTGGATAACGAGCCGCGCACGCTGCCGCTCAAGCGGGCTTTGCACATCTTCATCGAGCATCGCCAGGTCGTCATCACCCGCCGCTCGCGCTTCGAGCTGGACAAAGCCCGCGCCCGCGCGCACATCCTGGAGGGATTGCTGATTGCGCTGGCCAATCTTGACGCCGTCATCCAGACCATCCGCGAATCTCCCGATGTCGAGACCGCCCGCGCCCGCCTGATCGAGCGTTTCAACCTGACCGAGGTGCAGGCGCAGGCCATCCTGGATATGCAGCTCCGCCGGCTGGCCGCCCTGGAGCGCCAGAAGATCGAAGACGAGCACAACGAAGTGCGCGCAAGGATCGGCTACCTGGAAGACCTGTTGGCAAACCCCAAGAAGATCCTTGCGCTGGTGAAAGAGGACATGCAGGAGATCGCCCAGAAATATGGCGATAACCGTCGCACGCGCATTCACGCCGATGCGAAGGAGGAATTTTCTGAGGAAGACCTGGTGGCAGACGAGCCGGTGTTGATCACTTTAACTGAGCGCGGTTACATGAAGCGCGTCGACACCACCGCTTACCGCACCCAAAACCGCGGCGGGCGAGGCGTCTCCGGGCAGGAAGTGCGCGAGGAAGATGAGGTGTCGATGATCGTCGCCGCGCGCACGCTGCACACTGTGCTCTTCTTCACCGACCGCGGAAAGGTGTATTCCCAAAAAGCTCACCAGATCCCCGAAGCCAACCGCGCGGACCGCGGCGTTCCGGCGATCAACGTGCTGGCGCTGGACGCCGGCGAGCGCATCACCGCCGCCGTATCCGTGCCCGACTTCGGCCAGGCCAGCTACTGCACCATGGTCACCACCACCGGCAGGGTGAAGCGGGTCGCACTGCCCGAGTTCGCCAGCGTCCGCCCATCCGGCCTGATTGCGATCACCCTGGAGCCGGGCGACGAACTGGGCTGGGCGCGCCTGACCAGCGGAGACGACCACATCCTGCTCGTCACGGCAGGTGGCCAGGCGCTGCGCTTCCACGAAAAGCAGGTGCGCCCCATGGGACGCCAGGCTGCCGGGGTGACTGGAATTGACCTTAAGGGCGATGACCGGGTCACCTCGATGGACATCGTCGAGCCGGGCGGCAGCCTGTTGGTGGTCACCAAGAACGGCTTCGGTAAACAGACCCCCTTGAAAGAATATCCGCTGCGGAACCGCGCCACCGGCGGCATCATGACCATCAACCAGAAAGCCCTCGGGGAGATCGGCGAGGTGGTCACGGCGCGGGTCGTCCAGCCCGACGACGAGATTGCCCTGATCAGCTCGAACGGCCAGACGCTGCGCCTGAAGGTTTCGCAAATCTCGACCAGCGGCAGGGCCGCCCGCGGGGTGCGCCTGATGGGCGTCGGGAACGGCGACAGCCTGGCTTCCATCGCCAGGCTGCCCAAAGAAACCCAACCGGCTTAGCCGATGATATCCGCAAGGACGGGAGCCAGATCGACCAGGCTGGCTCTCGTCCTTTTTTCAGCCTTGATCCGCGCGCCCACGATCTGCTTAACCCGCGCTCGCAGCTCTTTCACCTGACGTTGAGAAGCCCCCATCCAGGCGAATGAACCGACGCACAGCGAATCTTCCGGGTGCAGGCCGCCGTGCATCCCCGGCATGGGGTTGGCAAAATAAAAACCGTCCGCGTAATTCGCCACCAGCAACACGTCACCACTCATGGGGCTGGCCAGGCGCGCCAGGCGGGGCAGGGCTTCCACCGTCTCGATGGCAGGATGACCTGCTAGATATTCGGCGATGTTTACCAACCGGCCTTCCGCCGTCAGCGCCTGGTACCCTGCCTGCCAGCCATGCCGTTCCACATCGCGCACGAGGACCATCGCCAGCGCGCTTTGCAGGTCGGGGGCAAAATCACCGGTGAGGTTCGCCTGCCAGAACGCCGTCCCCACGCGCAGAACTTCCGCCCCAAAGCGGGGGGCGTCGGCCCAACGCCCTTCGCGGTGTTGCAGGTAGACATGCGCCAGCCCGCCGTTGCTGGCAATCACAGCATCGCACTGGGGGTCTTCTCCCGGCTTGTCGTGCACGTCGAGCCCCATCGCGTCAAACAGGTAACCCATTTCGCGGTCGAATGGGAAACTCATGCGCAGCGAATGGCGGTCGTCCGGGGTCACCTCGATCTGGCCGTGGTCGGACACCACCAGCGCCAGCGTGCCATCGAGCAGGCCGAGCCTGTTGTAATCTTCTAAGAAGTTGCCCAGCAGGTGGTCAACGTCCTCCAGAGCTGCCGGCTGGTCTGCAGGGCCGTGTTCGTGCGAGCGGTGGTCGACGCCCATGAAATAGAGCGTCAGCACATCGGGCCGGTGCCCCGCCTGGAGATGGCGCAGGACTTTGTCGACCATCTTGCCGTCAAAATCCAGCGAATCCATCCCCAAGAGGCCGCCCCCCTTGGTATAACGAGCGATCTCGACCAGCTCCGGCCTCAACCAGTGCTTCGCTCCTCGCGCCAGCATGTGGTGTGACACCGTCGAATGCAAACCGCGCCGGGTCGCGCGCTCGTGGAGGGTGGGTATGGCCAGATCGACGGTTTCGCTGAGCAAACCCGGTTCACCGCTGAAAACCCTCACCGCGTCATCGACCGCCAGGGTGTCGCCGATATCGAATGCGTAGAAACGCGGTTTGCCGCCGTTTCGGGTGCCAAAACGATCGAAAAACTGGTTGCCTGGAATGTGATGCTCATCGGGATGCGCTCCGGTGAAAATGCTGGATTGCGCGCAAAAGGTAATCGAAGGCGCTGTGGAGACCGGGTCGAGGTGCAGTCCGTTTTCGGCTTGCGCTCCACCGAGCATCCGCGAGAGGTTCGGTACGCGACCGGTTTCGAGCGCCCGGTGAAAGACATCCTGGCGTAAACCGTCGATATCGATGATCAAGATGCGCTGCGGCCTTGGGCTCTGTGCCATGCCCACCTCCACTGGTCGTTGGATATTGGATCTATCATACCTGTTTCTGTCGCTGGAATGGGGCGAAATTCGCATAAAACAGGTTTTCCTTACCGGATTTTCCCTATTTCACTTGACTTGCGTGAAAAATAATTCCTTGCTATAATCCAGGTACATACCCAAATGGAACGGTTTCAATCGATAAGATAAGAGAAGGCCAGACCTGAAAAGCCGTATCGATTCAAGGCAGGGGGCCTCATCTCGATCCCAATTATGCCCTTATTAATTTAGCAATTATTCCTCCTGCGCTCGCAGGAGAACGCCCATTCTTCCCAGACTCGTTGGAGAACATTGAATTTCGCATATGATAAACATACTGACGCTTGAAAATGAACCTCTGGCCAAACTTCGCCAAATGGGGGATGATCTTAACATCCCCAATGCGCACCGGCTGAAAAAAGAACTCCTCATTCTGCGCATCCGCCAGGCTGAAGCCCAAAAAGAGGGCCTCGAAGTGCGCGGAGGCATCCTGGAGATCATGAACGAGGGGGTCGGCTTCCTCCGCTCCGATTACCGCATCGGCCCGGATGATGTGTATGTCTCCCAGGCCCAACTGCGCCGCTACGAGCTGCGCAACGGCGACCTGGTGATTGGTCACGTGCGCCCGCCGCGCGAATCGGAGCGCCACTTCGGGCTGATCAAGGTGGAAACGATCAACGGCCTGGTCCCGGAAGAAGCGCGCCGCCGACCAAATTTCGAAGACCTGACCCCCATTTTTCCCGACAAACGCTTCAACCTGGAGACCGACCGCTCGATCCTTTCCAGCCGGCTGATCAACCTCATCGCGCCCATCGGTCGCGGGCAGCGCGGGATGATCGTCTCCCCGCCAAAAGCCGGTAAGACCACCATCCTCAAGCAAGTCGCCAACTCGATCTCCGAAAATTACCCGGAAGTGCACCTGATTATCGCCTTGATCGGCGAGCGTCCGGAGGAGGTCACCGACATGGATCGCTCCGTCGACGGCGAGGTCGTCGCATCCACCTTCGACGAGCCGGTCAGCAGCCACGTTCGCACCGCCGAGATCACCCTCGAGCGCGCCAAGCGCCTGGTCGAAATCGGTCGTGACGTGGTGATCTTGATGGACTCGCTCACCCGCCTCGCGCGGGGCTACCACCTGGTCGTCAACCCTTCCGGTCGTACCCTCTCCGGTGGTATGGATCCATCGGCTCTGTACCCGCCCAAACGCTTCTTTGGCGCAGCGCGCAACCTCGAAGAAGGCGGCTCGCTGACGATCATCGCCACCGCGTTGATCGACACCGGCAGCCGCATGGACGACGTGATCTACGAGGAATTCAAGGGCACCGGCAACATGGAGATCCACCTGGATCGGCGCATGGCCGAAAAACGCGTCTATCCGGCGATCAACGTCAACCGCTCGGGCACCCGCCGCGAAGAACTGCTGCTGATGCCCGACGTCCTGCAAAAGATGTGGGTCCTGCGCAAGCTGCTCTACAACATGGACGACCTCGAGGCGATGGAATTCCTTCTCGACAAGATCAAGGCCACGAAGACCAACAACGAATTCTTCGATTCGATGCGCCGCTGACATCAACACACCGCTTGTTGATTCGCTTGTTGATTCGATTGCCAAGCGAAGAAAAAACAAGGATAATCCCGCGTTTTCCGGAGTCGGCCACCGACGCAACATTCGTTTGCATCGAGCCGGCTAGATTTGACCAGAAGGAATTTCCAAGATGAAATCCGATATCCATCCCGATTACAACGAAATCGACGTCACCTGCTCGTGCG
>JARKOV010000113.1 GCA_029975965.1 Anaerolinea sp.
CGCAAGGGTGTGGCATTCGAATCCCGTCTCCCGCTCTTTTCTTTTAACTCCCCGGAGACATTCGCGGGCACCCGCAAGGGTGTGGCATTCGAATCCCGTCTCCCGCTCTTTTCTTTTAACTCCCCGGAGACATTCGCGGGCACCCGCAAGGGTGTGGCATTCGAATCCCGTCTCCCGCTCTTTTCTTTTAACACCCCGGAGACATTCGCGGGCACCCGCAAGGGTGTGGCATCCGCATCCCGTCGTCCACTTTCGTCTTCCAATCAAGGCTCACTTGCCAGCTTAAATATCTCCGCCCTCTCGGCAAGGAGAGGGCGGAGCCGGAGCCAATGAGGCAGCCTATCCCTTTAACGCGCCGGCCAGCGTATTGACAAAATAGCGCTGCGTGTACGAATACAGCAGCAAGGGTACGATTGCCGCCACGATCGCTGCCGCCGGGGTGACAAAGTTGGCGTACGGGTCGGCAAACCCGATCTGGCGGATGCGCGCGATCGCCACCATCAAAAGCTGCTTGTTGTTGTCGCTGATGATGAACTGCGGCCACAGCAGCGCGTTCCAGGCGCCGCGCAAGATCAGCGTGGCCACGACGCCGATGGCCGCCTTGGAGTTGGGCATCACGATGCTGAAGAAGGTGCGGAATTCACCGGCGCCGTCCATGCGCGAGGCCTCAAGCATCTCGGTTGGGATGCTCAACATAAACTGGCGCATGAGGAATATGTTGAAGGCGCCTCCGCCGATGGTAGGCAAGATCAACCCCCAATAATTGTTGACCAGCCCCAGGTCGCGCAAGACCACGAAGCTGGGCACCAGCATGGTTCCCAGGGGCAACAGCATCACCGCCAGCACGATGACGAAGAGCACGTTTCGCCCCGGAAAATGGAATTTCGCCAGCGCATACCCAGCCAGCGCCGAGGTCAACGTGCCCAGCGCGGTGATTACCGCCGACGTCCACACCGAATTCCAGACATAATTCTGGAAATGATATTGCGTGATCATCAGCTCGTAAACGCGCAGCGTGAACCGGCGCGGAAAAGGCAGCAAGGAATTCATCGGAGCGTTGATGTCGTTAAACGTCCACGCCACGACCGACAGGAAAGGCCAGATGAAGAGGATCGCGATGATGGTGATCACCAGGGTGAGCAAGATGGCGTTCACCACACTGCGCCTGAAAACGGCAGGACGTGCAACGGTCACAGCTTGTGCGCCCATGGTTACTTCACCTCCCCGAAATTGAACAGTTTCAACTGGACCGCCGTGACCGCCACCGCAATCACAAAAACGATCCATCCCATCGCCGCGGCGTATCCCATGCGCATGCGGTCAAAGGCCGCCATGGTCATCCAGGGCAAGAAGAACCAGCCCTTCCCGCCGGGGCCGCCTCCCTCTCTGAACATGATGTAAGGGATATCGTAGACCGTCAACGAGCCGGCGGTGATCGTCACCGTGACGTAGGTGATCACCGGCAGAAGCAGCGGCAGCACGATGAAACGGAAACGCTGCCACTGGCTGGCGCCGTCTACCACCGAGGCTTCGATCACTTCCTTGTCGATCCCGCTCATCCCGGCGACGAAGAAGATGGCATGATTGCCCATCCACTGCCAGAAAGCGATCGAGAGCAACTGGGGCATGATGTACTCTGGGTACAACCCAAAGTTGATCCGCTCTGTGCCCCCCAGCAACAAATGAATCTCATTGGCCAGCCCGCGCGTCTCGCTGAAGAACCACGCCCCGATGACCGCGATGGTCACGCCGGGCAGCACGGAAGGCAAGAAGAAGAGCGTGCGGAAGAAGCCCTTGCCGTGCAACGAGGGGGAAGTCAGCGCCCAGGCCATGATCAGCGCCGCCGGAATCTGGGTCAGCAGGCTTCCCAGGGTAAAGCGCACGAAGTTGATCGCCGAATTGCCAAAGCGCCAATCGTTGGTCAGCGCTTCGACGTAGTTCTCCACCCCAACCCATTCCCACTGGTTGGAATAGCCCACCGATTCCTGAAAGCCCATGATGATCGCCCGGATCATTGGATAAAAAGTGAAGATGGCAAAGGTGATGAAAAACGGGGCGACGAACACGTAAGGAATCCAGCGGCGCTGGTCTTTAATAAAACGCACAAAGCCGGAAGGTCTTTTATGTGGAACAGACAGGGTGGCACTGGCCATGGCTCATCCTCCAGATGGATTGGCGGGGAGAGGAGATATTCCCCTCTCCCCTGTCATGCTTACACCAATACCGAAAGCAGCTTACTCGTTCTTCGAGATCGTATCCAGGGCGTTCGCCTCCGCCGTCTTGATCGCCTCGTCCAGCGAGAGCGAGCCGGCCCAAACCAGCGATTGCTGCTCGCCCCAGGCCGCCGAGATCAACGGAGTCTTCCAGTTCTCAGTATACTTCGGAAGGTCCAGAGCCGCTTCGATGAAGATCGACCCCACGGCCTGCCCGCCCAAAATCACCTCGCCCTGCTTGTAGATATCGCTATCCCAGGCGGCTTTCACGGGCGGCAGAATGCCGGTGTCGTTGAAGCGCTGATCGAGCTGCTTATTGCCGTTCTCGAAGTAAACATACAGCAGCACCTCGAGCGCTTTTTCGCCGATTTGCGACAACTTCGGGACGGACGCCGCAGTGCCACCCCAGCTGCCGGTGCGGCAGTCGTCGGCGGCAAAGTATGGGATGCGCGCAACCTTGAGCGGAGCGTTGGCGGTAAATTCGGCGTCATCCTTCAACCCCTGCTTGTAGATGCCGTAGAACCAGTCGGGGATGAATTGGGTCATGGTCTGGCCGGATTTCATCAAGGCGACGTTGTTGCTCCAGTCGATCTCGGTCCAGTAGTCCTTGAATTTGAGCCAGGTCTCGGTCGCCTCTTTAAAGGCCGGCGTGGTCAACTGCGACTCGCCCGCTTCGTTGGTCCACCAGATGCCTTTCTGAAGCATCATCGAGCCGTAGGTAGCGCAGCTCAGGCAGTCGTACAGCGCGATGCGCGGGCTCCCATCGGGCATGCTCTTATCCAGCTTGCTCATCGCCGCCAGCAAATCATCATAAGTCTGGACGGTGGCCATGTCGACGTCGAACTTCTTCCACTCGGTGTCGTTGTAGATCATGATGATGGGGTGCACATCGTGCGGCGCGCCGTATTTCTTGCCATCCTTCGAATAGCGGGCAAAGCGATTTTCCAACACCGCCGCGCCGTAGGGCCCGCTGGCCAGAGCATCGTCGAGCGCCACGAACGGAATGACCTTATCATCACCCTTGAGGAACTTGACGATATCCTCGGCATTCTGCTCGATGATGTCCGGGAATCCGCTGCCTGCCATCAGGGTGGTCGGGAACTTCTTGGTCATGGCGTCCCGGCTCAGCAGCTCGTAGGTGATCTGGATGTTGAACTTCTCCTCGAACTCAGCCTTCCTGGCATCATACTCCGGCTTGTGGTTCTCCGCCTGGAACCAGAAGAGCAGCGGAGTTGGCCCGGTGCTGGCAGGCTCGGTTGTCGTATCCGTCTGCCCGCCAGTCGCTGCGCCAGGCTGGCAGGCGGCCAAAAGCACGCCGCCGCTCACCAGGCCAGCAGTTTTCAAAAAATCACGACGACTCAACTTCGTTTCCATTTCAGACAGCCTCCACAAAAATCGATTATGATCCATTGCGCTCAATTTCTCACCGACGGCTCGAAATGAGCGAACAACACCTTTTCTCAACGATTGCATCTCCTCCTCTCTGTTTTCTATAGATCAAGCGATCCGGTTGATACGGTTTTCAAAACTGGTAAGCAAATTCTCCAGGTTATCGCGACCTCTCCAATAAGCCTCCTCAAGCTCGCTCCAAACCGTCTGGAGGAGTTCGGGGTCGATGTAGGGGCTGAAAGGCTGGCGGGTGACAGCTCCATGGTCGACGACCGCCTCCACTCGCCCCGCGAGTTGCTTTTGCCAGCCCAACGAGCCGGGCAGCGCGGACAGGTGGCTGCGCAGCGCGGCAAGCCCGACGCCTTTGCGCGCGCGCTCACCCGCTGGCTCGCCGGCGCATTGCCATTCGATGAAGCGCCAGGCCGCCTGTGGGTGGCGAGCCATCGCCGGCAGGGTGTACGCCAGCCCTTTGTGGCTCGGGTTGGCATCCAGCGGACCGTAGGCGGGAGCGGGCAGGACCAGCACCTCGTCATCAGACACCTGGCTGCCCGCAATCTTGCTGCCCAGGCCGAGCCCTTGAAGGGTGGCTACCGCCTGGCCCTGCAGCCAGTCCAGCTCCGCCGAGCTGCCCGACACAAAGGAAACCAGCGTGGGCGGCAGCGAAGCGTTTTCATCCGCCAGGCAGTCGCAGGAGATCAGGTTACCGGCTACCGCAGCGGTCGCCAGCTTGACCGGCAGCCCACCCTCCAGCTTCCACTCCTCGATCCAGCGCACCAGCGCCACGAAATCCGCCTGAGATGCCAGCGCCAACCGCCTGCCGTCCTGGCTGAAAACCTGCAGATCGGGCGATACGGTCGCCGCCAGCCAGGCCAGCTCCTGCCAGCCGATCTCGAAGTCGGTACCGAATATCTCAACCTGACCGTCAGCGCCGCTGGTCAGACGTTTCGATAACCCGCGCCAATCCGACAGGGTCGGCGCCTGGGCCGGGTCCGGAAGATCCAACCCAGCCTGCTGCCACAGGCGCCGGTTCACCCAGACAAAATAATCCGGCGACCATTCCGCCATCAGGCCAAAGCGCTCTCCCGCATAGGTCAACTGGTCGTTGACCTCGAACAGGTCATTCGGCTCGATCTGCTGGCTGGCAGACAGGAAAAAATCGATCCCTTGCAGGAGGGCCTGCTGAGCCAGCCAGGGCACTTCACCGGCTTTGAGGCAGGCCACATCCAGCGCCTCGCCCGCGGCGGCCATTTCAAACAAGCGGCTTCGCTCGGGGCGAAGGACGCTGAGCGATGCGATTCCGAACTGGCGGAGCGCTTCTGCCGCGAATTCCTCAGCTCGCGCCATCACCACCAGGTCGACCCGCTCCGCCTGCGCCGGCACCGCATACCGATCTGTTTCTCCGGCAGAGCAGCCGGCCAGCACAACCCCCGCCCCGGCGGTCAGCGCCGCCCGAAGAAATTGTCGCCGTGACAGGCGCTGCTTAACCAGGATTGGCCGCGCGCTCACGATCGCCTCCCCGGCGCGCAGCACGAGTCGCGCACGATCAGCTCGGTCGGCAGCTCGATTTTTTGCCCGGTGTAAGCCGGGTTGGTCAAGAGCTCCAGCAGCATCTGGGTCGCCACGCGACCCATCTGCTGCAGCGGCTGGCGGACGGTGGTGAGGGCAGGATGGGCAAAATTCGCCTGGGGAACGTCGTCGAACCCAATCACCGAGACGTCTTCCGGAATGCGCAGCCCCTGCGAGCGAATGCCGTCCATCGCGCCGATCGCCATCATATCGTTGGTGGCGAAGATCGCCGTCGGCGGGTTCTCCAGCTCGAGCAGCCGCCTGGCCCCGTTGAACCCGTCGACCTGGTGGAAAGTCCCTTCGACCACCAGTTGCGGGTCGATGGGAAGATGGTTCATTTTCAGCGCTTCCTGATGCCCGGCTAGCCGGTCGACCACGCAAGCCATTTCTCTCCAGCCGGTGATGAAACCGATCCGGGTGTGGCCCAGGTGGATCAGGTATTCGGTGGCATGAAATGCCCCTTGCCAGTTCGCGGCGCTGACCGAGGGGTAGCTGGCCGACTTTTCACAATGATCGATCATCACGAAGGGAAAATTGCGCCGGGTAAAATCTTCGAAGTAATTGCGGAAGAAATGCGGCAGCACCAACAAGACGCCGTCCGACAGCCCACCAGTGACCTGGCCGATGTAAGAAGCTTCTTTGGCTTCCTGGCGGTGGGCGGTGTAGAGCACCATATCGTACCCGGCCACCTGCAACTCGGCGTCGATCCCCTGCAAAATCTCGCTCAGGTAGCTGTTGCCGCTGCCGAAATCAGGCACCATCACCCCGATCACCCTGGAACGGATGCCCGCCAGCTTGCGCGCGTGAAAATTGGCCTGGTAACCAAGCCGCTCCATGACCTCGCGGATTTTCGCCTTGGTCTCGTCTTTGATATGCGGGTCGTCATTCATCGCCCTCGACACCGTGCTGTAAGACACACCAGCCTCCGCAGCGACGTCGAAAATGGTGACCTGTTTACGGCCAGCAACCGGCATGCAGAACCTCGCTCTTCAAAGCTGCAATGAACCAAAATTCAAGCGGTTGAAATTTCAGTTTAAATTCGTTAACTCGCCAATAAACAGGTCAAACTTTAACCGTTTTTGGTCAATTTTATGGAAATTCTACCTGTAACGAGGTCTACCCGGAGGTTTTGAGCGGCTTCGATGATGATTTCAAGCGCTTGAAATTATCATAGCAAAATTTTATAGCAGAGTCAATACATTTCCAGCATGAATTTAAAGCGCTTGAATTATTATAAGAGGCTCAGCTGCCTCTCCCCAAGGCTTATAGGGAAGGAGCCGGCGGAGCGCACGAATCGCGGATGACCAACTCCGTGGGCAGGTCGATTTTACGGCCCGCAAAGCTCTCGTCGCGGATCATGTCGATCAGCATTTGGGTTGCCAGCCGCCCCATTTGCTGCAACGGCTGCCGCACCGTGGTCAGCGCCGGGTGCGAGTAAGCGGCCTGGGGAATATCGTCGAAACCGACGATCGAGATATCCTCCGGAACGCGCTTGCCACGCAGGCGCACTGCGTCCAGCGCGCCGAATGCCATCATGTCGTTGGAGGCCAGGATCGCGGTGGGTGGCGCGGCTAAATCGAGCAGCAGATTTGCACCCCGATAACCGTCCGGTTGGGCAAACGAGCCTTCAATTACCAGGCTTGGGTCATCTGGCAGGTGGTGCGCTTTTAATGCATCCCGATAGCCCGCCAGCCTTTCACGCGCCGATTCCATGTCATTCCAGCCCTTGATCAAGCCAATCCGTCGGTGACCCAGGCGGATCAGGTACTCGGTCGCCTGGTACATCCCCTGCCAGTTGGCTGCGCCGATGGACGGGTAATTGGAATTGCGCTCCTGCTGGTCGATCAACACGAATGGAAATTTGCGCCTGGTCAGGCTCTCGATGTAGGAATCCACAAAGCGCGCCAGCACCAGCAGCACCCCGTTCGCCAATCCACCCGTCACCTGGCCGATGTAAGAGGTCTCCTTCACCTCCTGGCGGTGGGCGGTGTACAGCACCATATCGTAGCCGGTCAATTGCAATTCGGCGTCGATGCCCTGAAGAATTTCACTCAGGTAGCTGTTTCCACCGCCGAAATCCGGCACCATCACCCCAATCACCGTCGAGCGGATGCCGGCCAGCTTGCGGGCATGGTAATTGGCCACGTAGCCCAACTGGCCGATCACCTGGCGCACTTTCTCCTTCGTCTTCTGCTTAATGCGCGGATCGTCGTTGATCACCCGCGAAACCGTGCTGTAAGAGACGCCCGCTTCTGCGGCCACGTCAAAGATCGTCACCTTTTTGTTGTTATTCGATCCAGCCATCTTGCCTCCTGGATTGTTAATACTGTTTACGTAACCACTCAGCCAGAGGTTCAACAGGCTCAGGATTGAGGTGCTTGCGGGTGCGAAGCCCGCAATCACCTCAAGTTCGGGGACTTCACCTCTACCCGCCGAGCAGTATATTCAATAGAGTGCGGGCTTTGCCCCGCATTCTATAGAAAATTGACACCTAATCCACTCCTGTGCAGCCGGCGCCTCATTTTTCAAGCGCTTGATATACAATCATAATAGGTAATAGACAAAAATACCACCGGATGGGAGAAATTGCCATGACTTTCAACCACCTCAACCCAGACATACGCGCACACCGCACTGCCCAGGTCTCCCTCACCCTCAAGGATCGAAATGGCGCATTGCTGACCGACCGCGAGGTGACCATCGCGCAGACCAACCACCGCTTCCTGTTCGGCGCGAGCTGGTTTGACCTGCCCTACGCCAACGGGGAGCTGGCGGGCGCGCAAAAAGAGCTCTCCGGCAAACGCTTCGAGATGCTCCGGCAGCTTTGCAATACCGTGACCCTGCCGTTCTATTGGGGTCGTTTCGAGCCGGAGCGCGGACGCCCCGAAACCCAGCGCACGCTCAATGCGGCGCGTTTCTGCGCGCAGCATGGCTTGAAAATGAAGGGGCACCCGCTGTGCTGGCACACGGTGACGGCTGACTGGCTGCTTTCATTGACCAACGAGGAGATCTTGCGCGCGCAGGTCGCGCGCATCCAGCGCGAGGTGAGCGATTTTCGCGGCCTGATCGACGCCTGGGACGTGATCAATGAGGCGGTGATCATGCCCATCTTCGATCGCTACGACAACGGCATCACCCGCATCTGCAAGCAATGGGGGCGCATCGAGACCATCCGCACCATGTTCGCCGCCGCCCGCGCCGCCAACCCATCCGCCACGCTGTTGATCAACGATTTCGATGTCTCCCCCGCCTACGACATCCTGGTCGAGGGCTGCCTCGAAGGTGGCTTGCAATTCGACGCGATCGGCATCCAGTCGCACATGCACCAGGGCTATTGGGGCGTCGAAAAGACGCAGCGCGTGCTCGAGCAGTTCACCCGCTTCAAGCTGCCGATCCATTTCACCGAGACCACCCTCGTCTCCGGGCAGCTCATGCCCCCCGAGATCGTCGACCTCAACGACTACCAGGTCGAGGACTGGCCCACCACCCCTGAAGGCGAAGAGCGCCAGGCACAGGAAACGCTCACCCACTACCAGACTCTGCTGGGCAACCCCCTCGTCCAGGGGATCACCTGGTGGGACATCATGGACGGCGGGTGGCTGAACGCTCCCGCCGGGTTGATCCGCCGCGACGCCAGCCCAAAACCGGCCTACACGGCGCTGCACCAGTTGATCAAAGGCGAGTGGTGGCTCGCGCCCACCCAATTTGCCACCGACTCGGCGGGAACGCTGCATTTCGAGGGCTTTCTGGGCGATTACACGCTGGAATGCCAGGGCCAATCGCGGACCTTCGCGCTCGAAGCAGCCGGCCCCGCCTCGCTGCAAGTCACGCTCTGAACGATCCCCGGTAAACATCATGCCGTCGCGCTTGCGACGGCATGATGTTATCTCAGGATACGGGTCGAATGCCCGGTTACTTCACGCGGATGGTGATGCTGAACGAGCAAATCGTGGTCGACCCGCTGGTCAGGCCCCAGGTGGTGGTGTAATTTCCCGGCAGGGCGGGGGCGAGCATGTCCACGATCAGGTCGATCGACGAGCCAGCCGCCACATCTTTGCCGATATCGAAGGAGTCGCCAAATTTCGACATCTTCTCGCCCGAGAGGTACGCCAGGTCGATGTCGGTGGCGCCCCAGGTCTTCGAGCCGGTGTTCTTGACCGTCCACTTGGCGTCGATATCTTCGCGCGGCGCAAACTCGCTCAGGTACGCCGGGGAGAGGTTGGTCACGCTGCAATCCAGTTGCACCGGGGTGCGCGTCACCAGCACCACCGCCGGCGAGGTATTGGTGGGCAAAACCGGGAGCGTGTTGGTCGGCGCGAGGGTGGGCACGGTGGTCGGCGAGGGCACCTCGGTCGCAGATGGAGCGAGGGTTGGCGTGGGCGGCAGCGGGGTGGGCGAAGCCTGGCTGGCCTGCTCGGCCTGGAAGGTCTGCACCGCCTGGGTGCGTGCCATGTTCAACTCGCCGGAAATGTCCTGGGTGGGCGCGGCGGTCGGCAGGCCCTGGTTACAGGCTGCCAGGATCACCGCGGCGATCATGAGAACGATAGGTCGAATTTTTTTCATTTTAATCTCCAGTTTCATCCTTTCCCCATTAAACATGGGGCAAGTCAGGGTGGGTCGATCTAAGCCAGATCGCCTGAATTGTAATCGCATATCGCCGGTTTGTCAGGTCTTCCCCAAATCTCCAACATATTCCAGGTATTCACCGGCCGGACCTGGGTTAACCCTCTTTCAACACGAGGGTCACCGGGCAGTGATCCGAGCCGAGGATCTCGTTGTGGTTGATCACGTCTTCCACCTGTGGAAACAGCCCTTCGGAGACGAGGAAATAATCCAGGCGCCAGCCAACGTTGCGGGCGCGCGCATTGGTGATGAACGTCCACCAGGTGTACTCCACCTTGTCCGGGTACAGGCGGCGAAAGGCGTCGACGAAACCGTGCTCCAGGTATTTGTCGATCCAGGCGCGCTCCTCGGGCAAAAAACCGGTGGTGCTCATGTTGGCGCGGGCGTTCTTCAGGTCGATCTCCTGGTGCGAGGTGTTGAAATCGCCGGTCAAGATGACCTGCTCGCCGCGTCCGTGCAGCCGATCGCACAGGGCCAGCAGCTCGGCGTAAAATTCGAGCTTGAACGGCACGCGGGAATGGTCGCGCGAGCCGTTCGGGAAGTAAATGTTGAACAGCCAGAAGCCGGGATAGCGACTGACGATCACGCGCCCTTCGCTGTCGTAAGCGTCGATCCCCAGGCCCAGGCCCGTCTCCTGCGGGATGGCACTGGCAAGGGTGGCGGTCCCGCTGTAACCGGGTCGCTCGGCTGGGTTCCACACGGTGTGGGCAAACATCCGCTCCAGCTCGGCCAGGGCGTCCTTCGGGAGCTGCTCGGGGCGCGCCTTGATCTCCTGCAGGCACAGCACGTCCGGCTGCAGGGCGCGCACGCTGTCCAACAGCCCCTTGTTGAGTGTGGCCCTGATTCCGTTCACATTCCAGGTGGTGATACGCATAGGCCCTATTGTAACCCTGAAAGCACCCTTCGCGGGCATATAGGGTTGCGCAGCCGCCGGTTTTAATCCTGCCGCGCAAAAATTGCGCTAGAATTAATCCAGGCCATACCGACCACGGGGAGGTTTCGCATGCCGTCGTGTAAAGACTGGTTAGCGCAAAAATTTTCCGACTGGGAAAAAGCCCAGGGGCGCAAGCAATCTTACTACGCCTTCGCCCGCCACCTGGGAGTCAGCCAGGCCGACCTGGCGCAATGGATGGAAGGGGCGGCGGTCCCGCAGGGGGACGACCTGCGCACGGTGGCGGAGATCCTCGGCGCAGAAATCTACGATACGCTGGCCCTGGCGCGCCCCAACCCCCAGCACGAGCGCCTGTTGGGCGGCTTTCCCAACCTGCCGGCCGGGCTGCGCGAGCGGTTATCGGCGGCGGTGTGGGAAGCCAGCCAGTATCTCAAAGCCAACAACCTGCCGCCGGAAACGGTCGAGGCCAAGAAAGCCGTGTTCGAAATTTTTTCCCGTTTCGGCATCAAGCTGACCAATTAAACAAAATTTGTAACTGCTCAGCCAGAGGTGCCAGAGACCCGACTTCTCCTCTAACCGCTGAGCAGTTACCAAAATTGATTATATACTCAAAAAAACCGGGCACTTCACGGCTCCCGGAGGCCGTGAAGGAGGCCCGGTTGTGACGATTGGATCTGTCTACGAGTCGATACCGGGCACTTCCAGCCCCCGATCCGGGCGGAGGCCGAAATCGCCGAAGCCGAAGGCTCCGCCGCGCCCGCGAGGGCCGATGCGATGCCCTAACCAATAACCCTTGTCCAGGCCTTCGAGCAGCCAATCGGCTTTATCCTGGCTCATCTCGCCGTCCGTCACGGCCTGTTGAATGGCTGCACGGGTAGCTTCAATGCGCGCGGCCTGGATCGCCGCCCGGACATCTGCCAGGTCGACCCCGGCCTCATCGGCCAGCTCTTGCAGGGTTGCCCCGTCTTGCAGGCGGGTTTTCAACTCGTCGGTCGTCATGCCGAGCGCGCCTGCCGCCGCTTCCAGCTCCGTACCGTCCAGCCACCAGTGCCGGAAAGGCCGCTCGAACGGCTGTTCTTCGGTCGTCTCTGGGGTGGGTGTTGCGTCTTGGGCAAATACGGTCACGCTGGCGACTGCCGCAATCGCTCCGGCAACCAGCAGCCCAATCAGCCCAAAGATCAACGGTTTTTTCATACCTTTCTCCTTTCGTGTGTCGAAACCAAGTTCGCTCCGGTCCATCTGCTTGCATCCGGATACGATATCAAGATAACAAAAATTTGTTTAGAAGATTTAAAGAATCGATTTGATTAGGATTAAAAGTAACCGCTCTGCCCTGGCTGGGTCGGTACTCATTCCTCAAGCGCCTGAGCAGTTCCGATCAATGATTTCCGCGAGCTGCGTCGAAATAGCCGCGAGCGGACGGCATGCGACTCCCCCCGTATTCAACTTCGGATGCCAATGAGGTTGACGCGCGAGTCAATTCAGCGGGTAGATCACCACGCCGCCCAGGTGAGCCTCTTCCACCCGGCACTTGACCCCGCGGATGTAGCATTCGCGCTCATTGAAAGGCTCTTCGCTATCGCGGTAGCGACCCAACAACCCGCCGCTCAAGCCCTGGTTATAAAAAACCACCAGCCGCCCCTGCGCGTCGGCAGCCTGGGCGGCGCACTCCTCGCAAACGCTGCGCGGATAGCGCGCGCTGACCATCACCGTTTTGGAGCAGATCGGGCAAAATTGCGAGGTCACTTCCAGCTTTGCGTCGCCCGCTTTCCTGGCGCGGCGCAGGCGGTCGATCCGCGCGCCCATGACTGAGGCGAGCAGACCGCCCAGAACCGTCCCCACCACCAGGATCACCACGCCCCAGGTGCGAGCGGTCTCGCCTTCCACCGAGCTCGCATCGATGAAAAGGGGGTTGATGACCAGGAATGCAACGCCCTGGAGCAGTCCCAGGATCGAACCCGCCAGCAACGCCTCCAGCAGGCGCAGGCGCAGCCGCTCGCTGCGCGAACGGATGACCGTCGTGCGACCCACCAGCAGCGCCAGCAGCCAGGCTGCCGGGGTGGCGAAGATGATCCCGGGGTAACCAGCCAGGCTGGCCAGCACAACCAGCCCCAGCCAGGCCCCTGCCGGTGCCATCAACCCCCATCCCATCGCATTCAGATCGGCGAAGCGGGTCATGCAGCCTCCCTGACCGCCGCGTAGAGAGCCAGCAGGTTTTCAGCCGGGATGCCGGCCTGGACGTTGTGCACCGTGTTGAAAACGTAGCCCCCGCCCTCGCCGAAGATCTGGATGTGCCGGCGAACCTGCTCGCGTACCTGCTCCGGGGTGCCGAAGGGCAGCACCTGCTGGGTATCCACCCCGCCGCCCCAAAAGACCAGCTCTTTGCCGAATTCGCGCTTCAACCAGAGCGGGTCCATGCCAGTTGCCGACACCTGCACCGGGTTGAGGATATCGAAGCCAGAAGCGATGAAATCGGGGATCAGCCTGGTCACCGAGCCGCAGGAATGGATAAAACTCTTCCAGGTGGTATGGCGGTGGATCCAGTTGTTCACCTGCCGGTGGAAGGGCTGGTACAGCTCGCGGTAGGTGCGCGGGGAGATGAACGGCGCAGTCTGGGTGCCAAAGTCGGTCCCGCTGACAAACACCGCCGCCACTTTTTCGCCGACCACCTCGTGCAGCCGGGCCAGGTTTGCCAGGCCGATCTCGCATTGCTTTTCGAAGACCTTCCAAACGTACGCGCGGCGCGAAACCGTCGAAACGTACCACTCCTCGATATCGCGGATGCCCCGGGGGTGCTTGAGCCACGGCGCGGGCACCAAAGCAATGTCGCCGAAGGCGGTGCCGCCAAAATTGGCCAGAATGGCGCGCCCGGTCTGTGACCACAGCGCTTCCGCTCTCCCGGCGAAGTGCAACAGGTCGGCGGCGCTGATCGGCCCGAATTCCTCCAGGTTGTCGGCCGGGTCGAGTTTGCTGTCGTCGATGGGGGGCTGGCGCACGATCGAATCGAAGTAAAAGCCGCCCGCCGGCATGCGCCCGCTGGGGGGCGCCGCCCGGTCGCCTTCCGGGTACATCACCAGGTCGCCGTTGGCCTCTGGGGTGGTGTTGAAACCTGATGGCACCAGCACCGGCGTGCCATCGAAGGTCGTCCAGGGCTTCCAGCCCTCGTTGGGGAACCCAAACATGGTGCGCGGCCCCGAAAGCCCGACCACATCCACCCCCAAGGCGTCCATCAGGTCGGGGGCGATCTCGCCGAGCATCTGGTACGGCTCGACCACCTTCACCGGCGTGCCCGGAGGATCTAGCTGCAGGGATTGGCGCAAGCGATAC
This sequence comes from Anaerolinea sp., assembly GCA_029975965.1. The sequence continues at coordinate 14,011 of JARKOV010000113.1, forward strand.
ACCGAGCTGACGTGCATACCGGTCACCGCGCTGGCGCCCAGGTCGAGTGGCACGCGATCCGGTGACTGGTGGTCGAGCGCGGCCTTCACGCGCTGGCGTGAGTCCATTTATGCGCCTCCTGAAAGGGAGTGTGAAATTTGTTTTCCGTAAAATGTGGGGCAAAGCCCACATTTTACGGAAAATTTGAATCACAATCCTGAAAGGTCGTTTCCCGCGCCGTGCTGGCGCGCAAAAACATCAGCTATAATTTCAACACCTCTATTGTACTCATATTCCTGATCCCGCTGTGAGCCAATGGCGAACAGCCCGGCCGAAGGTGCCCGATGACAACCGGACGAGAACGCGTCACCGCCGCCCTCACCTTTTCCCGCCCAGACCGCGCCCCCCGCGACCTTTGGGCGCTGCCCTACATCAGCCTGTTCCGCAAGGCGGAGCTGGAGGATTTGCTGGCCGAGTTTCCGAGCGACATCGGCGGCATCCAGCTCAGCCCGGGCCAGTCCAACGAGGACGCCGCTCGCTACGGCCAGGCTGGCAGCTACCTGGACGAGTGGGGCAGCCTGTGGCAGGTTGCTGAGCCAGGCGTCATCGGCGAGGTGAAAGCGCCTGTTCTGGCCGACTGGAGCAGGCTGGAGCATTTCCAGCCGCCCTGGGAGCTGGTGCGCCGGCGGAATTTCAGCTTCGCCAACCGCATGGCGGAACACAGCGACCGTTTCGTCCTCTCACCGTGCTGCGCGCGCCCCTTCGAGCGCATGCAGTTCTTGCGCGGCACCGAGGCGCTTTTCATCGACATCGCTTGCGGGTCGCGCGAGTTTCGCCAGTTGCTCGAGATGGTCCATGCCTACAACCTGGAGGATATGCAAGGCTGGTGCGGTACCAACGTGGACGGAATCCTGTTCATGGACGATTGGGGGGCCAATTCGGCGCTGCTGATCCACCCCAAGACCTGGCGCGAGGTGTTCAAGCCGCTGTACCGCGACTATGTGGACATGATCCACGCCGCCGGCAAGTACGCTTTCTTTCACTCGGACGGACATATCCAGGCCATCTACGGCGACCTGGTCGAGATCGGCATAGACGCGGTCAACTCGCAGCTTTTCACCATGGACATCGAGGAACTGGCCCGGCTTTACAAGGGCAAGATCACCTTCTGGGGCGAGATCGACCGTCAACACGTGCTGCCCTTTGGCACCCCGCAGGAGGTGCGCGAGGCGGTGCGCCGGGTGCGCAAGGCGCTCGACGACGGCGCGGGCGGGGTCATCGCGCAGTGCGAGTGGGGCAAAGACAACCCCACCGAGAACGTGCGCGCAGTGTACGCCGCCTGGATGGAGTGAGGATCGGATGGTCGAGCTCCAAATCTATCCGGACGAGCAATTTCCTCCCGAGTTGAAGTGCCAGGCGCTGTCCTTCTTGCGCGTGTTTTATCCGGGAGGCTTTACCGGCGAAAACCGCCTGCGCGACTGGATCACCCCCGCCCGGTTTCACCCGCTGCATTACTCGCTCGTCGAATCCGGCTTATTGATCAGCCATGCCGAGGTGGTCTGGAAGACGTTGGAGCACGCTGGCGAAACCTACCTGACCTACGGCCTGACCAGCGTTTTCACCTACCCGTCTTTCCAGGGCCAGGGCTACGGCTTGCAGGTGGTCCTGGCGGCGACCGATGCCGTGTGCGCCAGCCCGGCGGACATTGCCATGTTCCACTGCGACCCCTCGCTGAAGCTCTTTTACGAGCGCTGCGGCTGGGTCGCCATGGAAGGGACGCCTACCTACCTCGGCGACCCTTCTAACCCGGAGTTGAGCGACGAGTTGTTGATGATGCGATTCCTCTCCGATAAAGGCAAGGCCGGTAGGCCGGCTTTCCAGCAGTTCCCGCTCTTTTTTAACGAAGATTGCACCTGGTGATAACATCCGCTACCTAATAAAGGAACCTATGCCAACCTCTATCCCCCGCCCCGAATACCCCCGCCCCCAACTTGAGCGCGCCGACTGGCTGTGCCTGAACGGCGAGTGGCAGTTCGAAATCGACCCCGGCGACTCCGGCCTGGAGCGCGGCTTGCGCGAGCGACCGTTGCAAGGGCGCATAACCGTGCCGTTTTGCCCCGAGTCGGCGCTTTCGGGCGTCGGCAATACCGACTTTCTCAATGCGGTGTGGTACCGCCGCGAGGTGATCCTGCCGCGCGAGTGGCAGGGTCGGCGGGTGCTGCTGCACTTCCAGGCGGTCGATTACGACGCCACCGTGTGGGTCAACGGGCAGGAGCTGGCGCGTCACCGCGGCGGCTTTACCCCGATCACCTGTGACCTGAGCGGCGTGGTCGCGCCGGGTGAGACGGCGACCATCGTGGTGCGCGCCCGCGACGACCACCGCCTGCCCAAGCCGCGCGGCAAGCAGGAACGCCAATACGCCAATCACGGCTGCGAATACACCCGCACTACCGGCATCTGGCAGACGGTCTGGCTCGAGCCGGTTGGGGTAGTGCACTTCCAGCGCCCGCGCATCACCCCTCAGGTCACGCGCAGCCTGTTCCACCTCGAGCTGCCGCTCAGCGCCAACCTGCCCGGCGCCACGGTCACCGCCGTGTTGCGCGACGCGCAGGGCGAAGTATCCCGCGCCAGCTTCACCCTGGGCGCCGAGAGCACCCCCAGCCTCGACCTGCCCATTCCCCCGCAGCGCCGCCGGCTGTGGGAGCCGGGCGACCCGCACCTCTACCAGATCGAGCTCACCCTCGCCTCCCCCGTCGGCGAGATCCTGGACACCGCCCGCAGCTACGCCGGGCTGCGCTCGATCGCGGTGGATGGGCTGAAGGTGCTGATCAACGGCAAGCCGGTCTTCCAGCGCCTGGTGCTCGACCAGGGCTACTATCCCGACGGCATCCTCACCGCCCCCACCGACGAAGCGCTCGTCCAGGATATCCGTCTCGCGATGCAGGCCGGTTTCAACGGCGCGCGGCTGCACCAGAAGGTCTTCGAGGAGCGTTTCCTCTACCACGCCGACCGCCTGGGCTACCTGGTGTGGGGGGAGTTCCCCGATTGGGGGGTGGGCGGCTTTGGCGCGATGCCCGAGCACCAGCGTCCTACCGCCACCTTCATCACCCAGTGGCTGGAAGTGCTCGAGCGCGACTATTCGCACCCCGCCATCGTCGGCTGGTGCCCGCTCAACGAGACCTGGCAGGCCATTACCGACCAGCTCACCGCGCTGGACGAGGTCACCTGGGGCATGTTCCTGGCGACCAAAGCCGCCGACCGCACCCGCCCCGTTCTGGACGCTTCAGGCTATGCGCACCGGGTGCCGCAAGCCGACATCTACGACTGCCACGATTACGAGCAGGACCCGGCCAAGTTCGCCGCTCACCATTCCGGAACCCGCTCCGGCAAGCCCTTCGTCAACCGGGGCTGGCCCGAGCCTACTGCAGAATTTTCAATCCCTTACCGCGGGCAGCCGTTCTTCGTCAGCGAGTTCGGCGGCATCTGGTGGAACCCGCGCGCGGCCGAGGGCGAGGATTCGTGGGGCTACGGCGAGCGGGTCAAGAGCCTGGAGGCGTGGTACGCCCGCTTCGAGGGCCTGTGCAACGTGCTGCTGGATGACCCGGCGATGTTCGGCTATTGCTATACCCAGCTCACCGACGTCTTCCAGGAGCAAAACGGCATCTTCTATTTCGACCGCAAAGCCAAGTTCGACCTGACCCGCCTGCACGCCATCCAGACGCGCAAAGCCGCCATCGAGGGTTAAGAGATGCCCGCCACCCCCTTCGTCCGCACCTGGTTGGAACACATCCGCGTCCTGGCGGTCGAGATCGGCCCGCGCGGCTCGACCACCGACGGCGAGCGCCAGGGCGCCGAGTATTGCCGGCGCACCTTTGAGCGCCTGGGATTGCCGCCGGCAGTCGAGACCTTCGCAAGCGCGCGCTCCATCTTCCTGCCCCATCTGATCGGCAGCCTGATGATGCTGGCGGCTTTCGCCCTTTACCCTTGGGGAGGCCGGCTCACCGCCGCGCTTGCCTTTCTCATCTCCCTCGTCGCGCTGGTCTCCGAGCTGCAGGAATTGGCCTTTCAAGACAACCTGTTCCGCAAGCTGGTCCCCAAGGGGCAGAGCCAGAACGTGTTCGCGACAGTTCAACCCGCCGGCGAGCACCGCCGCGACCTGGTCTTGATCGGTCACATCGATACGCAGCGCACACCCTTCATCTTCCGCACGCCGCAACGGGTCGAGGCGTACAAAGCCTTCACCACCATGGCGTTCGTCACGTTCACCCTGCAAGTGGGATTGTTCCTGCTGGGCGCGATCTTCGCCTGGGATTGGGCCTGGCTCGCCGCGATCCCCAGCGCAGCCTGTGCGCTGTTGCTGGCGGCTATCTGCGTCGAGGCCGAGCGCTCGCCGTTCACCGCCGGTGCCAATGACAACGCCAGCGCCGTCGGCCTGGTGTTGGCGCTCGCCGAGGAGTTCGCCGTGAAACCGCTGGAGCACACGCGGGTGTGGTGCGTCTGCACCGGCTGCGAGGAAGTGCAGCATTACGGGGCGATCGACTTCTTCCGGCGGCACCGCCCCCAGATGACCGCGCCGGTCGGCCTGGTTTTCGAGCTGGTCGGCGTCTCCGGCCCCGGCTGGCTGACCCAGGAGGGCATCATCGTGCCGTTCCGCTCCGACCCCGGCCTGGTGCGCCTGGCAGAGCGGCTGGCTGGTGAGCATCCAGAGTGGGAGGCTTACCCGGTCCAGATCAGCGGCGGGAACAGCGAGCTGGCCGATTGCTTTCGCGCCAACGTGCCGGCGATCACCCTCTTTGGGCTGACCCGCAGCGGAGAAGCGCCCTACTGGCACGTCGCAGCCGACACCTTCGACAAGATCAAGCCGTCGGTGATGGAAAAGACTTACGCCCTCACCCGTGCGATGATCGCCGAGATCGACCGCGACGGGATCCATTAAAATAAAATCGGGCGGATGGCGCCGCCCGATTTTCGATCCAGCGTATTTTACTCCCTGCGCGCCAGCAAGCCATTGATCTGGAACAGGGCATTGGTCGAGTCGCCGGCCATTTTCAACCACTCGACGATCTGTGTGGCGTTTTTCTCCTCCTCCACCTGTTCCTTGACGAACCAATCCAGGAATTGCTGGCTGGCGTAATCGCTATCTTTGACCGCGATGCTGTAGAGCAAATTGATCCGCGCGGTCACCTTCTGCTCGTGTTTGAGCACTTCCTCGAAAACCTCCAGGTGCGAGCCAAAGCTGGCAGGCGGCTTCTCGATGGTCTGCAAGACCACCTTTCCGCCGCGGTCGTGAATGTATTCGAAGAACTTCATCGCGTGTTCTTGCTCTTCCGCGGCTTGTTTGCCCATCCAGCCGGCGAAACCGCCCCAGTTGGCCTCATCGAAATGCGCCGACATCGCCAGGTAAAGATAGGCGGAATACAGCTCGTGCATGATCTGGTTGTTCATCTCGTCCAGCAAGTTCTTACTGAGCATCGTCAACTCCTTTGCGTGATTTGTGTGGATGCAGTTGGTGTGAGCGATCGATTGCCCACCTGTTTAATTATAGATTGTTTCTCAACTTAGGCAAGTTTTCGCGCCACATAAACATCAATCGAACTTATACAACTGGTTGACCGCCAGCACGGTGAAGACGTAGGTGGCTGCTCCGCCGATCACGTACTCCTTTTGCTGCCATAACCAGGGATAGGGATCGAGCAGCTCAGGGTAATTGGGGCGAATCAGCGCCGGACCCGAAACCACCCCGCCGGGCTGGTAGGTCCAATCGGCGCGGTTGATCCCGTAGGCCACCGTCAGCGATTTTGCGCCCACCCCGGAGGCCAGCGAGGCGTTGGAAACGGGATGGCAACCCAGGATGTAGCCCAGCACTGCCGCCACCCATTCCGGCTTGACCAGGTCCGGGAAGGCGCGGGAAAAGAAATAGTGGTCCACCGCCCGGTTGAGCAGCGACCAGCCGACACCCCAGATAGGACCTTGCTTGCGCCAGGTCGCAGCCGAATAGGGCACGCCAAACGGATTCTGCGCCGCTTCATCGGCGGTATGCGCGGCGTAAGCCGCCACCGCCTCGCGGACGCGCCGCTGGAACTCCTCGTCAGCGACCTGCGGCAGCGCCCGCACCACCGCCCAACCGACCGCGCCGATCTGTTCGACGATCCGCTCGACCAGCCCGAGCAAGCGCGACCGGTAAATGCCCTCGCCGGTGGTGATCAGCAGCTCAGCCGTGGCAGTGACTTCGGCCAGGTCGTGGCGCGGCCCGACGTAGCAGTTCGGCGCCACCTGCGCCTCGTGCTCCTGCTCGAACTGCCAGGCCTTGCGCGCCGTCTCCAGGCATTCCTGCGCCAGCGCATCGTTCCAGCCCTTGAGCACCCGGCTGGAAGCGGCCAGCGCAGCCGCCACCTGGTATTCCAGGGTGGTGTGGCGGTGGGTGAAGACCCACCGGTCGTCGGAGCCTTCTCCCGGGGTGACGCGGTTGTCGGTCAGCAGCGAGATCTCGCCCAACTGTTTGTACTGTTCCAGGCTGTTTTCGATGATGCCGATGAAACTGTGACCCGACACACGGTAGCCGGAAAGTAAATTGAGCGCGCCGTGCTCCACCTGCTGGACGATATCCGGCACCCCGTCGGGCAGGTGCATCACCACCAAGCGGCGGGCCTGGTCGACCGTCGTCTGGTCCGAATCGACGCCAAACGCCTCGCGCGCCAGCGCCAGTATGTGGGTGGTGTGCGCCTGCGAGCCGGCCGCCAGGTCGAAATCGCCTGCATCGTGCCAGCCGCCCACGTCCAACCCGGGGATGTGCTCGTACGGCCCGAACTGCGTCTCGGTCGTCTCGCGCTGGGCGTAGCTGTCGAAATGCTGGTGGTGCAGCGGCGCCTGGATCGCGTCGTCCAGGTGACAGGCGGCGTGCCAGATGCGCGCCACCTCGCGCACCTCCACGTGACACATCTGCGCCGGAAGGTATTGCTCCAGCGTCGGCTGCCAGACATCCCGCTCGTAGACCTGCGAGTCGATCACGAACGGCTCGCTGCGCTGGTTTTCGTACTCCAGGCGGTACAGGCCCGGCTCGCGCACCTCGCTGAAATCGAAGCGCGCATAGTGGAAGCACAGGTATTCGCCCCACAGCTCGAGGTTGGCGCGCTTGACCAACTGTTCCTCATTGGGTGTCAACCGCACCAGTCGCGCCTCCCCCGGCCGGTCGACCTGCGCATCCAGCTCGATGACCGCGATTTTGGGCTGCCCCGGCAGGTAGCCCACCTGCGAGAAACCGATCACCGGCTCTCGCCGCCAATCGGGGTCCACTGCGGGGAGCACACGCCATTCGAGCGCTTTGCCCTTCACCCTGCCCGGCAGCACCCCGCGCACGACGAACCAGCCGTTCTGCGCGTACGCTCGCCCGTCCAGCAGGGCAAGCTCACCCTGCAGCGCCCGGATGACCAACCGGCTGCCCGGATCCTCAGGGGTCAGCACCAGCTCGCGCCCAACGGCCAGCGGCTCCGGTTCCAGCTCGCCTCGCTCGCCGGGGCGCATGGCGGCGTTGAACTGGCGCGGAAATATCCCCGCTCTGCCGTCCATGAAAAAGGCCTTGCCCATGTAGGCAGAGGGCATCAGCTCGAGGTTGAATCCAGCCCGCCCGACCCAGGCTTCCGGGAGCTGCTCGGAGAGCTCCACCTCCAGGCGCAGCGCGTCCCCTTCGGGAGCAAGGCGCACGGTGTAACCGATGCCTGCCTGCTCGTACATGCAACTCACCCGCAGGCCCGTGCCGCCGCTCTCCATCAGGCGCGCTCCGTTTTGGGGCAGCACGTCCCACTGGTCGGCAGCCGGCACCAGGCGCAAATTGCCGTTGCCCGCCACGCGCTCGCCACGCTGCAGGATCTCAAAACCGCCTTGCTTGCCTTCTTCGTACACGTTGTGAAAGAAGAGCACAGCCGCGCCAGGCGCTTCGTATGCTTCGTAAGGGGATAACTTCCAGGGGGTCATTGCGTTTCCTTTGGTCGATGATGGATTGTAGCTACCGACATTATACCGGCGAGCTCAGCCTGGCAGGCATTGCCTTCAGGTTAACGCACGCCATCGGAATGGAGAGCAGAGCGGATGAGATCCGCCAGCTCATCCAGGCTGACGCGTGGGGCTTCCTTGCCGTAGTGCGGGCCGAAGCGGAAGCCGAAACCGTCACCGGAGAAACGGGGAATGACGTGCAGGTGCACGTGAAAAACATCCTGACCTGCCGCCGAGCCATCGGCGAGGAAAAAATTGACCCCCTCACAGCGGATGCCGGTCTGCGGCAGAGAAAGGGCAATTTTCTGCGCCATCCGGAACAACTGCGCCCCATCCTGCGGGTCCAGCCCGGCGAGGTTGGCGGCATGTCGGCGCGGCACGACCAGGACATGCCCCGGGTTGACCGGCATAATGTCCATAAAAGCCGCACATACCTCATCTTCGCAGACAAAACTGCCCGGCGCGCGTCGCGCTACGATCTCGCAGAAGATGCAGCTCATTTCATCGCGGCCTACAGCGTCAGCAGCGCGAACACACCGATGACCGCCAGCACGGTCAGCGCGATAACGATGTACGCCAGCACGTTCAAGCGGCGCAGCATCACCTCCTGGATATCTACGGTCACCCGCATGAACTCGTACATCTTTTGCACGAATTCATCCTGGGTGCCCTTCATCTTCGCCATGAGCGCCACCTGCTCTGCCAGGAGTTGTTCGCTCGATGGATTGGTTCCACCTGGTTGTTCAGACATCGGAAACCTCCACACAATTTGGATAATCTAATTATACTTACTCTACAACAGCTCCGGCATGCATCGCGGTTGGCTCCAGCGCAGCTCGCTGACCGGTCTGAGGCCTGACCGAATTTGCCCATGGTGTAATTTTATTGAAACACCATCCATTTACCTACAGGAGCCGGTATGACTCTCCAACTGGATACCACGATCGTGTTTGTCGCCAACATGCAGCGCGCGCTGGATTTCTACACCCGCCTGCTGGGCCTGGAGGCGGTCTCAACCTCGGATCATTGGAGCCTGCTCAATGCGGCTTCACAGACGAAATTGGCGTTGCACTACACGGCGGAGTCGCGCCTGGGCACCACCGATTCGCCGACCCTCCCCGCCGGTCATGTTCAGCTCACCTTTCGTCTCAACGGAATCGACGCGCTCTGCGCCAGCCTGCACGCTCAGGGCGTCAAAATTACCGGACCGATGGACATTCCCGATATTGGCTTGCGCGTGGCTTACCTGCGTGACCCAGACGGCACCGCGCTCCAGTTGGTTGAGCAGATTTAGAGCTTTTCTTCTTTCAGACCTGCTTCCAATACTTGCGCTTCAGCCCATCGCCCGGTTCTTCGAAGCTGGCGAAGGAAAACCCCTGCCGCACGAGGAAACGGTGCGCTTCATCCTCGCTGTTTTGGTTGGTACCCGGGCAGAATACGAGCCATCCGCCCGGGCGGGTGACGCGCGCCATTTCGGCGTATTCCTGCTCAGGCTGGTCGCCAAACACGTGCCCAGCCATGCAGATGTCGGCAAAGGAATCTTCCAGAGGAATTTCGGTAACCAATCCGTCCAGAGTAAAGACGTTGGGCAGTCCCCGCGCCCGCGCCTTCTCGCGGATGAAGCGCCGCAGGTTCTCGACCGGCTCAACGCAATAAACATCGCGCGCTAACGGAGCCACAGCCAGCGCCAACCGGCCTGTCCCGGCGCCCACATCGATCACCACCTTCTCGTGGAAGTCCACCATGCCGGTCAAGACCAAGTCGTCCCAACGGGTGAAAGGCAGCCGGTCGTAAAGAGCCGGGTCGAGGGCGTACACCAGCAGATCGTTGACTGAGCGCAAAATAACCCGCTCCGCCGCGCGGACCTGCGCCTCATCCGCCCCCGCTGCCGCCTGGCGGAGCACAGCGTCCAGCCAGGCGGAAATGGCCGGATTTTTGTGGCGCATGAACCACTCCACCGCCGGGTTAGCGCGCAGCGCGATCGCCAGCTCAGGCTCCGGCAGCCAGCCGGGCAGCCAGCCAAGCTGCACCCGCTCGAGCAGGAGCAGCGCGTTGAAAGACAGGTCGTCCACATCGATCCAGTTCAAGGACATCGTTGAGTGTTCCTCCGTTCGTACGGGAGATAGAGCCCAACCGCACCGGGCGATCCCCCGCTATCCAGTATAATTCAAGCAGGCACACCTCACCGCAAGATCGAGGAGCTCCCGCTCCATTCACACGCAACCGCCAGGTGTGCGCCAGCAAAGGACGGTGATATGAGCCTCTATTCGGAGATTTTCGAGCAACCCCAGGTGCTCACCAACCTGCTCGCCCGCCAGATGGGCGAGGTCGAGCGCATCGCCGCCGACCTGCGCAAGCGCGATATCTGCTATGCCTTCCTGGCCGCCAGAGGCACCTCGGACAACGCCGGGCGATATGCCAACTACCTGTGGGGCTCTTACAACCGCCTGCCGCTGGCTCTGGCGACCCCCTCCCTGTTCACCTATTACAACCAGCCCCCCGACTTGAAGGGCGCGCTGGTGGTGGGCGTATCCCAGTCCGGGCAGTCGCCCGACATCGTCAGCGTGCTGGCGGAGGGGCGCCGATGCGGCAGCCCGACCCTGGCCATCACCAACAACCCCGCCTCGCCGCTGGCGAAAGAAGCCGATTACGTCATCGACATCCAGGCCGGCGCCGAGAAAGCCGTGGCTGCCACCAAAACCTACACCGCCGAGTTGATGGCCATCGCCATGCTCTCGACCGCACTTTCCGGCGACCGGCAGCGGCGCGCCGAGTTGGAATCCGTGCCCGCCTGGGCCACCCAGGTGCTGAGCTACGACAGCGACCTGCAGCGCATCTCGCAGCGCTACCGTTTTGTGCGCCAGTGCGTGGTGCTCGGGCGCGGCTTTAATTACTCGACCGCCTTCGAGTTCTCGCTCAAGCTGAAGGAATTGACCTACACCCTCGCCGAGCCCTATTCCTCGGCGGATTTCATGCACGGCCCCATCGCGTTGATCGAGCAGGGCTTCCCGGTGATGGCGGTTGCCCCCAGCGGAGCGGTCTTCGACGCGCTGCTGGATGTGCTGCGCAAGGTGCGCCTGGAAGAAGCCGCCGACCTTTTCGTGATCTCCGACCGGCAGGAGGCCCTCGACCTGGCCCACTCCAGCGTCGCGCTGCCCCCGGACATCCCCGAGTGGTTAACGCCGATCATCTCCATCATCCCAGCCCAGTTGTTCTGCCTGCACCTCACCCTGACCAAAGGTTTCAATGCCGACGCCCCGCGCGTCATTCGCAAGGTGACCGAGACGATCTGACCAACCGAGGGGAGAGGTCTTGGAGCGGTGCGCTCAGCCTTTTGGGCGCGAAACGAGCGCCTGGTAATAGTCCATCAGTTCGTCCATCTCCTGCGCCCGGCTTTTGACCGGTTTGATGCCGGAACGCAGTTGCGTCAGCAGCGCCGGGTTCTGCAACAGGCGCCGGATCTGGCTGGCGAGGCTTTCCGCGCTGCCATGCTCGAAGTGCAGGCCGTCCACCGCATCCTCCACCATCTCGGCCATCCCGCCGCGGTTGGTGGTGATCACCGGCGTCTTGTGAGCAAAGGCTTCGATGATCACGTTCGGGCTGTTCTCATTCCATAGAGAGGGCACCACCAGGACATCCAGGTTGCGGTATACCTCCAGGAGCGCATTCGCGCTATCGTATTTGCCCATCAATTTGAAGCGCGGGTCGCGCCGAGTGTACTGTTCCAAAGTGTGGGTGTAGCGTGGAAACGCCGAATCGTCGCCGTAGATCACCGCATCGACCGGCTCATTTTCGAGCAGCGCCAGCGCATCGCCGATCAGGTGCACCCCCTTATGCCAGGCGATTTGACCGGCATAACCGATTCGCAAACGATCTGCCGGCGTCTTCTCCAGCGCTTCAGGGGTCAGCCCTGGAAAGTCGCGCCCCTGGCGGCAATACTCCACGCGATTCGCCGAGATTCCCGAATGGATAAACATCATCCGCATGAAATTGGATGGGCAGATGATCAGGTCGGTCATCTTCAGCGTTTCCATCAAAGATTCATTGCGCTCCTCAACTTGATGCTGCTGTTTCCTGTTCCACCGCCAGTAAATCTTCATCAACCAGGGCGCGATCTTCCACGCCAGGCGGAAGCGACGCTTTTCTTCGCCATGGCAACGGATGCAACGGCTCGGGCTCGAGGGCAGCTCGCACACTTCATTATCGGACGCCAGCATGGTGATGCGCCGGCAGAAAAACCAGAAATCGGTCGCCGAAAGGCACACCGGTATTCGATTGGCCTTGGCGGTGCGGATTGCGCGCCCCGAAAGCAGGTAACCACCGATCATGTGAAACACGTCGGGATGCCATTCGTGGATGACCGCATCGATGGCTTCGCCCAACCATAAATTGTCATACTCAAAATGGTCGGGATCGGGTGACTTGCGGTGATTGTAAAAGTAACGCCTCACCGGAACCCCTTCGAACTCACCGTCGGTGAAGATAATTTTGGGCACCGACTTGTCGTAGGGGTTCTCAACACACACAATTCTCACCTCGCCCCCGCGCTCCTGGATGCCCTGCGCAGTCCTTAATGCGCGCCACTCCGCGCCCCCGGTGTATTTAGGGGGCAAATGGTGAACCCCAATCAAGACTTTCATGGCTCATTCCACATGGCTTCCCGCCTGGCGAACATGAAGTTTACCAATAACCCGGCGAACCAAAGCAAACTCGGTTTTCCCGATCACCCCCAATAAAACGCTCAATATGAAATAAACCAGCATGCCGGCCACAATCGCGAGGCCGAAATGATATGACCGGAGCAGCCAGACCGCGCCGCCCATTAAGAGAGCAGCCCCGGCGATCCTCATCGCCAGGGAGCGGATCGAAGGCAACGCCAATTTATGGCGGAATAGCAAGTAAAACTGGATCGCGCTGATCAAATCGGTCAGCACCGTCACGAGCGCCGCGCCAATCATGCCAAATTTCGGGATCAAGATCAGGTTGATCACCACATTGGCCACCGTGTTGATCGTGTAAATGCGCGCTGCAGCCCGTTCCTGGTTGGTGATCGTGGTCATATCGCCTGCAAACGCGGCATACATCAACAGCGGGACATCCCACACCAGGATCTGGAACGCCAGGGCAGAGGGCAGGAATTCGTCGGTGTATAAAAAGCTAAAAATCGGGTAAGCGAGCAAGAAACCGCCCACCGCGATTGGGAGCGAAATCAACAGGATGAACTTGACCGTCGCCTGGTACCAACGTTTGATCTCCTCGGCATCATGGACGAACACCCGCGACAACGAAGGCACGATCGCCTGGCTAAAGCCACCCATAAAAATCATCAACGAAAATACCAGGTTGTAAGCCACCCCATACCAGCCCACCTCGTTATCTGCCACAAACTTCGACAGCATCACCGTGTCGATCGAGAAGGCAATTGAGAGCATCAGCGAGATGATCCCAAACGGCAGGCCGGCGCGGATCATCGGCAGCCAGGTCGACGGTTCGAGATGGAAGCCGAAGCCCGTAATCTCGAGACGGCGGATAAAGAGGAACGCCAGAAGCGATTGGATGAGCAGGCCGGCCAGGTTCGCCACAATCAACCAGATGAATCCCAGGCCGCTCAGCAAGAAGACCGAACCGAGCAAGATAAAGGTCACCTGAGATGCCACGTTGACGATCGTAACGTGACCGAGTTTCTCGCGGGCGGTGAGCACCATCGTCAGCGGGAAGCTCAGCGCCGCCAGCAAGAAGCTGGCAGTATAAACCGCGATTCCCAGCAAGACGTCGCCGGAATAGCCAAACAGGCTGCCCAAAATGGGAATGAAAGCCATATTTAGCAGCGCCAGCAAGGCGCGCACGACAACCAGGTTCCAGAAATAGGTATGGATTTTCTCGCGATCTCGGGCGATCTCGCGGCTGACGAACTGGGTGATTCCCAATTCCGCCAGGATTTGGAAGATGCCCACGAAGGCCAGGGCTGTGGCGTATTGCCCCATCCGGTTGTCGCCCAACCGGCGCACCACGTAGACGTGAAAGATAAAATTGGCTACCTTGAGCAGCACCATCCCAACAGTGACAAAGGCGGCGTTCTTGAAAATCAGGCCGGCAAGGCTGCCTTGGGATGGATGAGGCTTAACCACTGTCGTCAACCAGTGCCTGGATCATCATTTCATAACTCATGAACGGGGCAATCTTGCCGATCAAGTTGTCTTCACGACCACTCTGCAACCGCCCCCAGATCGACTTCAGGTAATCAAGGTTAAAAATAGCCCTCTTTCGCATTTCTTTACCAAATAGAATCGTCTCGGCCCAATTCTTCAACTCATTTCGCAGCCAGCCTTCGTAATCTGCGTAAAATATACTGGGAAACGTGAAGCGGCCTCCGAACTTTTGGTTAAGCAACCAACGCCCCTTCAGAGCAATTTTTGCAACAGACCGCCGCCAGTTTCCTGTAATGGGCAAGTCATCTTTTGCATGGGGCACACGTGCCAACTCAGGCGCGCTGTGCACAATCATGGATTTTCGAAAGCGCCGGTTATATTCAAATTCGGGCGGTAGGCTGAGAGTAAAATCGAAATAATCGTAATCCAGAAATGGCAATCGTTCTTCAAAAAATGCACGGTGGCACACCACGTATTGGAAGTACATTCGCATATCGTAAGACAGACACATGGCTGAGGCCTTGAGCGAAAAGGGGATTTCACCCGCATTGTATATTTCATTACCCACCGACTGCCAGGCAAGTTGCTGGACGCTCTCCGCGTATGGCGGCAGGAATGCATTTCGAACTTCGCTCTCACTAACAGAAGGCCAGGTGAAGTCGGCACACATCAAATCGAAAAGGCGGCATTGGAAAGCCATTGCATCTGGGGGGTAATACAGGCTAAGATCATTATTCCCCAGATCGCCGGCAAAACCGCTGTAATTTACGTTCATCACACCGCGAATTAGATCCGCTACATTCAGGCCATGCGAATGGATCCAGCTGTGGTTCGCTTCAGCCAAAGCAAGATGAAGTCTGGTAAATTCTGAAACCCAGTTTCCGTTCCTGAACTCAAAGAAATGATGGTTGGTGGACTTCTGACGTGCTAACGCCTCAGCATAAATCACATCCTTGCACCCCTTTAATCCGTAGGTGACTGTTGTCAATGGAGTAAATTCATCACCCATCACACCAAGGATCATGCGCGAATCAAGGCCGCCACTGAGTAGAAGGCCCGGTTTGTATCCAATGAGTGGATATTTTTGGACTGCCTGTTTTAACAACCGAGCCGCTTCGATCACCGCATCTGGATATGACGTGTGTGGCGGTAATAAACGTATGTGTGAGAAATCCCAATACGTCCGCAGCACCAGTTGGTCCTCCTTCAAGCGGTAAATGAGCACACTGCCTCCACGCAGCAGCTTCACTTCCTCAAAGAAGGTTGTCGCACCCAACACCGCTTGAAAACGGATATATTCGGCCAGCGCAGATAAATCCAGGGTTCGTGGTAAATCAGGATAGGTCAGCACCGCTTTGATCTCGGGGGCAAAGATCAATTTCCCCTCAAAATGTGCATAATACAGCGGGTAGGTGCCAAATCGATCGTTAACAATCGTTAATTCCGCCTGTTTTGTATCCCAAATTGCCGCCACGAAACTCCCGCGCATGCGATCAATGAAACGCTCGCCGCAATCTTCGAACAGGCGCAGAATAACCTCTGCGTCACTTTGGCCAGCAAAGTGGTGGCCTTTATCTGTAAGCTCGCGACGTAAACTGGCTGCTCCGTCGATTTCTCCACTGAAAAAGCATACCAACCGCTTATCATCACTGATAAGCGGTTGAGACTCAGCATTAAATACACCAATCCCAATTCTCCCGAGGCTGACTGAATAGTACGGATCCTGATAAAGGTCGGTATTGTGCCAGGGAAAATGACACAGGCGATCCGCCATCCGTTGAATAAGATCCGGACAATCAAGCTGGTTTACTGAATCGAAAACCCCAAAGAGACCGCTCATATGTTTTTTGCCCCTTACCTTCCCCCACAAATAATGGCACAAATTGTTAACTAGGATTGTTTACAGAGTTTTTTACCGGTCATTTAAGTTATAGAAATATAGGAAGTTATCGATTTTCCTTGTATTAGTATATATGTTTTCCCACAATTAAAATACCGGACAAGATTTTTAAATTCGGCACAAGTTCGCCCTTCACCCCTCCGGCGCCTTGATCAGGTTGACCAGTCTTTCCAGCCAGCTATCCAGGGAGAGCTTGCTGCACATCAGCTCGCGCCCGCGAGCGCCCATCTGCCTGGCCACCTCGGGATGCTCCCACAGGTAGCGAATCGCCTCCGCCAGCGCCTGGGGATCCCCCGGCTTGACCAGCAAGGCCGTCTTGCCATCCTCGACGTACTCGCGCAGCCCGGGCATATCCGTGGCGACGACCGCCTTGCCCATCGCCTGGGCGATCTGCACGGTGGTGCAGCCGGCGCTCCATTGGGTATACCCGCGCGTGGTCACGACCAGAAAGCGGTTCTCCAGGATTTTTTCACGCAGCACCGCCGGCGAGACAAACGGCTGCAAATCCACGTTGGGCGGCAGATCCTGGGCGGTGAACCCGGCATCCCGGCTCACCCAGGCGCTGCCCACCCGGAAAGAACACGGGATCTCCGGCAGCAGGCGCATCGCGCGGATCAGGGTCGGGTAGTCGCGGTGCGAAAGCCCAAGGCTCTCGATCTTTTGCCGCTCCGTGTACGGATCACCCTGCGCAGGGGAGAAGAAGTGGGTGTCGACCGGGCAGTGCAGCGCGACGGCATGCCCGTCTTTGAGCCGCAACGCTTTCTGCATGGCGGCTTTCTCGGCCTGGCTGATGGTGATGATGCGCTCCCAGCGCCGGTGCACGCCGGTCAATTTCTCCAGCCACAATTTCAGCCTCGACATCGGATGGTGCTGGATCACAACATGGCGCACCGAGCGGGGGAGCAGGAAAGCCAGCGGGATACCGACTCGCTCTGAGAGGCTGATCACCACCCGGTACGCGCTGGCGCGCACCAGCCGGGCCACCACAAACGCCTGGCGCAGGTCGAAGCGCAGCCAATCTTCAAATCGCTTCAACCGTCCATGGTACGAGCGCACCACGTCATAATCCACATACCGGCCTTGCGTCAGGGCGGCCAATTCCAGGTAATCCACCCGTTGGTGCAGCCCCTCGCGCACCTTTTCAGCCAGGCCCGGGTCGGTCAAATTGGTCGCGACGATCAGCACACTCATCGTTGCCTGCCTAACGGATAGATTGTGAGCGGTAAAAATCCGCGACCTGCCCGGCAACCACTCGCACGCTCTGCTCGCTCAATTGCGGGTACATCGGCAGCGACAACACCTGGCGCGCCGCTTCTTCGGTCACCGCCAGCCCGCCGGCGTGGGCGGTTCGCCCCAGGTAGGCCGGTTGCAGGTGCACGGGCAGCGGGTAATTGACGCCCGTGCCGGTGCCAAGCCCGGCGAGGAAGGCGCTCAGCTCGTCCCGTTTCGCGGCGCGGATCACGTACAGGTGATACACGTGGCGGCGCCCCGACCGCTCTTGCGGAACCCCGACCACCCCGCCCAGCAGCTCCGCGTACAGCCGCGCCAGGCGGATGCGCCGCGCGTTCCACTCGTCCAGGTGGCGCAGCTTGACGCGCAAGATCGCCGCTTGCAGTGGATCGAGGCGGGAATTGTAACCGGCGATCTCGCTGACGTAATGCTGGCCCCAGCCGTATTGGCGCAGCAGCAGCGCCCGGGCGTGAATCGCGGTATCGTTCGTCGCCAGGCAGCCGCCGTCGCCGATGGCGCCCAGATTCTTGGTCGGGTAAAAGCTGAAGGCTGCCACATCGCCCCACGCCCCAACCTTCTTGCCCTGGTATTCCGCCCCGTGCGCCTGGGCACAATCTTCGATCACCTTAAGGCTGTGCTTCCGGGCGATCTCCAGGATCGTCTGCAATTCCGCCGGTTGACCGTAGAGGTGGACGGGGATGATCGCCCTCGTCCGCTCGGTGATCGCCTCCTCGATCCTGGCCGGATCGATCGTGTAAGTGACAGGGTCGATATCCACCAGCACCGGACGCGCCCCGCTCAACTCGACCGCCGCCACCGTCGCCACCGCCGTATGCGAGACCGTGATGACCTCGTCACCCGCGCCAATCCCACAGGCTCTCAGGCTCAGCAGGATGGCGTCGGTCCCCGATGCCAGCCCGACGGCGTGATTGACCCCCAGGTACTGGGCAAACTCGGCCTCAAACTCGGCCACTTCGCGGCCCAAGATGTAATTGCCGCTTTCCAAGACGCGGCGAATCGCCAGGTCGATCTCGTGCTCCAGCTCGATGTATTCGGCCTTCGGGTCGGTGCGAACGATCTTCATCATAGGTACATGTCCAGGTGCTCTCGAAAATACTCAAACGTCCTTGACAGTCCTTCGGCCAGACTGGTCATTGGGGTCCAGCCCAGGATGCGGGTGGCTTTGGCATAGTCGCCGTAATAACTGCCGATGTCGATGCTCTTTTGCTCCTTGGGAAACGGCACAAGCTGGTAAGAGCCTCCGCCATGCACCTCGACCATGCATTTCGCCAGATCGAGGAGCGAGATAGGCGGTCCGCCGAGGTTGAACACCTCGCCGATCGAAACCGGCTGCAGCGCCGCGGCGAGCAATGCGTTGACAACATCCTCGACGAAGAGCAGATCACGCAACTGCTGCCCGTCGCCATACACGCGGATTTCCTCGCCGGTCAACAGGCGCTGGAACCACCAGCCCATGAAATTTTGCCGCGCATCTTTGATGCGCATGCGCGGTCCATACACATTGGTCAGGCGCAGGATGGTCGTCTCCAGGTTGTGGATGCGGTGATATAGGGAGTGGTAATGCTCGGCGGAGATCTCATTAATGCCGTTGACATCCACCGGGCTGAGGGGGTGCGTCTCGCGCACCGGGAGGTAGTGCGGCCGGCCGTAGATCTGGCGGGTCGAAGTGTAAAGGATGCGCACCCGCGGATTGATCCGGCGGCAGGCCTCCAGGATGCTCAGCTTCGCGATCACGTTCATCGACAGGTCGGAAAAGGGGTCCTTCATGCTGTCCATGTGGCTGGTGTGGCCGGCCAGGGAGAATATGAAATGCTGGTCGCGGACCGCATCGTCTGCCAGCTCTGCGTCCCCCACGTCCCCCTCAAGGTATTGGATTTTGTCGAGATACCCTTCCAGGTTGAACAGGTTAGCGCCGCAATTGGCGCACAGGTTATCAACGACGGTGACGTTGACCCCAAGATCGACCAGCCGGCGCGCCAGAGTGGAACCAATAAAGCCGGCGCCGCCTACGACCAGCGCCTTTTGACCCGCCATTCGTTCCAGAGGTAGATTGCTCAGTATGTCGCTCATCTCTCTTATCTAAGTGAACCGGACACATCAATCGGCATGCAAAAGCAATCATTGCATTTATAGTCACCACGGATTCCATACCCGTGGATCTTGTTGACAGACCCAAATAAATCCCGAACATGCTCATTTTATTAACACACAAAGCACTTGATGGGAACAGGCTACCCCATCCCCCATCATCCCTATTCCAGTCGTTCGGTGTGTATATTATAGACGATTATTTTAGTCCGAAAAAGAGCCAGTTTAAAATTAGAACAACCCGGCAAAATGAATACAGCCTGTAGATTATTGACGCCTAGTCTTCTGATTTCAAGGCGCAAGGAGCGGTTCACCGCTATAATGATGGCATGAGCGATCCAGGTCCCGTCCTCACCTCCGAAGAGCAGGTCCCAGCCTACACGCTGCCCGACCCGCTGACGTTTGCCAGCGGTCAGCCGGTGCGCGACCCAAGCGATTGGCCCGCCCGCCGGGAGGAGATCCTGCGCACCTTTGGAGAGCGCGTCTACGGCTGCACGCCGGCGAAGGCGCTCCCGGCGCGGTACGAGACGCTCTCGGTCGAGTCCGCAGCGCTGGGCGGCGTGGCGTGGCGCAAGCAGGTCGCCATCCACTTCGAGGGGCTGGCGTCTCGGTTGCGCATCGATTTGTTGATCTACCTGCCGTCCAAATGCAGCGCGCCTGCGCCGGTTTTCCTGGGGCTCAATTTCGGCGGCAACCACACCGTCCACGCCGATCCGGGCATCCGCCTGGCGGAAGGCGCCCCCATGGAGGCAGCCCGCGGCTCTGCGGCAACGCGCTGGCCGGTGGAGCGCATCCTCGAACGCGGGTACGGCCTGGCGACCGCCTTTTACGGCGACATCGACCCGGATTTCGACGACGGATTTCAGAACGGCGCCCACCCTCTCTTTTACGCCCCCGGCCAATCGCGTCCCGCCCCGGACGAATGGGGCTCGATCGGCGCCTGGGCCTGGGGCTTGAG
The DNA here is from genome assembly GCA_029975965.1 of Anaerolinea sp. The sequence goes on from JARKOV010000113.1 coordinate 34,325, forward strand.
CCGCATCATGGATTACCTGGAAAGCGACCCCGCCGTGGATGCCCGCCGCGTGGCGCTGCACGGTCACTCGCGCCTGGGCAAGACCGCCCTGTGGTCCGGGGCGCAGGATGAGCGCTTCGCGATGGTGATCTCGAACAACTCGGGCTGCGGCGGCGCCGCCCTCTTCCGCCGCCAGTTCGGCGAGACCATCGCGGCGATCAACGGCGCGTTTCCACACTGGTTCTGCGCCAATTTCAAGGCCTACGACCACCGCGAAGCTGCGCTGCCGGTCGACCAGCACCAGTTGCTGGCACTGATCGCCCCGCGCCCGCTGTATGTCGCCAGCGCCGCCGAAGATCTTTGGGCCGACCCGCGCGGGGAGTTCCTCGCCGCGCTGAACGCCGGGCCGGTGTACCGCCTGCTCGGCCAGCCGCCGCTGCCCACCGAGGAGATGCCGCCGCTGGAGCAGCCGCTGGTCGGTCGCGTCGGCTATCACATCCGCCGCGGCGCTCACGACGTGACGCGCTATGATTGGGAACGCTTCATGGATTTCGCCGACCGCGAGCTACCCGCCGGGTAGGTTTTCGGCGTTTTCCTCTTCGTAGAAGATCGCCATGTTGCCGAGCACGCCCCACGAGTTCTCAAACACCTCGATGGGCACGTCGTAAAATTTGCCGTTGCTGTTGTAGCGCAGCGAGGTCTCGTTGTAGCCGGTCACCAGCACCACGTGCTCGTAAGCCGCCACGATGGTTGTGTCGCCCTCTTTGTCGGTGTACTCGGCGGGCACCCCGCCCACCACGTTGCCAATCACCCAGGCGATCACCGGGTGACCTTCGGCCAGCTCGGCCTTGATCTGCTCCACGGTCAACTGCTTGTACCCGCCGGCAGGCAGCCCATACTCGCGCAGCAGCGCCGCCACCGGCGCGGCGTGCACGCCGTATGCGTAGGGCGGGGTTTGCCCCCACGGGCCGTGCACGTCGCCGACGAAGCCCTTGTCGGGGTTATCGGAGAGGGGCAGCTCAATCTGGAAGTTGAACTCATTGATCTCCACCCCGAAAAAGGCCGCCCAATCTTTGGCCACGCTCGCCTCGCAGCCCAACGAGAAATATTGCTTGTGCCCGAAAATGCCGGTGATGTAGTGTTCGGCGGGCACCGGCGCATCCGGCGTAGGAGTGGCCGTGCGATCGACCATCTCGGTACCGCCGGGCGCAGGCGTGTCGTCGGCCGGAACGGCGGCGGTCGGCTCAGGCGCGAGCGGGGTGGCTGTGGGGATCACCTCGCTGGCCAATGCAGGCGCCGGCAGGTCGATGGCGCGCGATGTATCGACCTCCAACTGCGCGCCGCCGCAGGCGACGAGGAAGAGGAACGAAAGCAAGGCGAGGAATTGAAAGAGGATTCCGAAACGCATAAGCCGGGTCAAATACCGCTAAGTGTTGTGTGAAATGTAACTTGATGGGTTATTTTGGGGGCTTCGCCCCTAAAATAACCCATCAAAATCAATCTGACTGACCACTAAGTCGGCTACAGTATAACAAAAAGAAGCGCATTGAAAATGAGGAATGATTAATGAGTGGGCCCGGAAGGGATCGAACCTTCGACCAAGCGGTTATGAGCCGCGCGCTCTGCCACTGAGCTACGGGCCCTCGAAAGGGCTGCCTCGCCAAAATTATATCACCACAACAAAAAAATCCGCGAATTACGCGAATTCAAAACATATTTCGTAACTGCTCAGCGGGTAGCAGAGAAGTCCCCGAGTTTGACTTGCACTTCTGGCTAAGTAGTTACCATAATTCTATGAATTCGCGCCAACTCGTGTAATTCGCGGATTCCTTCTTTCTTCGTGTATTTCGCGCCGTTTCGCGGTTCTTAAAATTCCTTGAATTTCACAATCAATTACGATAAGATAAATCCAATTTACCCAACGAGCGGACCCACGGATCACCACCAGAAGGAGCAGCAGCCATGTACCAGGAACTAACCACCGATCGGATCAGCGAATTGGCGGCGCGCCAGCAGCACGGCTGGAGCCTGGAGCAGCCTTTTTACACCGACGAGGCCGTCTTCCAGCGCGACATCGAGAAGATCTGGATGCGCTATTGGGTGTACGTCGGTCACACCAGCCAGATTCCCCGACCGGGGGCTTACTTCACCTTGCAACTGGGGCGTGAGCCGGTGCTGGTCATCCGCGGCGAGGACGGCCAGGTGCGCGCCTTCCTCAACGTCTGCCGTCACCGCGGCTCGCTGGTCTGCAACGAACCCGCCGGCCAGGTGAAGAAGCTGGTCTGCCCCTACCACCAGTGGGTCTACGACCTGGATGGCAGCCTGCGCGCCGCCAAGCAGATGCCCGACGACTTCGACAAATCGGCTTTCCCGCTGCACCCGATCCACTGCCGCGAGTTGGAAGGCTTTCTGTTCATCAGCTTTGCCGAGAACCCGCCCGATTTCGACCACCTCGTCTCGATTTACCGCCCGCATATGGCGATGTACCAGATGACCGACACCAAGATCGCCTACCGCGGCGAATACCTGGTCAACGCCAACTGGAAACTGATCGCCGAGAACTTCCGCGAGTGCTACCACTGCGGGGTGGGTCACCCGGAATACTGCTCGGTGATCATCGGCGCCAACCTCGACCAGAGCCGCGAGCGCGCCCGGCAGGTGCGCGCCGAGAAGTACCGCGAGTGGGCGGCAAAGGGCATCCCGACTTACGGCGTGCTGTTCGACAGCCCGGAGATCTGGTACTACTGCGAGCGCTACCCCTACCAGCCCGGCTTCACTACAATGAGCGCGGACGGACAGCCCCTCTCGCTGCCCCTGGGAAAGCTGAGCGACCCGGACGTGGGCGTCTGGTCGATCGTGCAATACCCCAACTTCTGGCTGGACATCAACCACGATTACGCCTGGGCGATGAACCTGCGCCCGGTCAACGCGACCCAGACCCTGGTCACCGCCGATTGGCTGGTGCGCTCGGACGCGGTCGAGGGCAAAGATTACCAACTGGACGAGTTGATCTGGTTCTGGAAGACCACCGCCGAGCAGGATTGGAAGCTGTGCGAAGACAACCAGGCGGGGGTCAACTCGAGTTATTACCGCCCCGGCCCCTACTCCGATTACGCCGAGGGCGGCCCCGGCCAGTTCGTCGACTGGTACCTGCTGCAACTGAGAGGGTAGCCGCCCGATTCAACACCCGGTCAGCCGACAACGGCCCTCAGCAAACAAGGCAGGTAAAATCCGCGAATGACACGAATTTCGGCAAATTCTTATGTTTCGCGCCAATTCGCGTAATTCGCGGATCCCTCTTTTCTTCCCAGCTTCCCCTCACGGGGTCAGCATCACCTTGATTGACTCCTTCGCCCCGGTCACGAAGCGGAAAGCCTCGTCGAACCGCTCCAGCGAAAAGCTGTGGGTGACGATCTCGTCCACCGGCACCTGCCCCTTGAGGATCATCTCCATCGCCAGCGGATAGCAGTACGGCCCCAGGTGCGCGCCGTGGATGTTCAGCTCCTTGGTGTCTCCGATGATCGTCCAATCGACCGTGACCGGCTCGCCGAACACGCTGAACTCCACGAAAGTGCCCAGGCGGCGGATCATGTGCAGACCCTGCACCACCGACTGCCCGTGCCCGGTCGCCTCGATGTACACGTCGCAGCCGTAACCGCCGGTCAGCTTGCGCACCTCGGCGATCACGTCCACCTGTTGCGGGTTGAGCGCCAGGTCGGCGCCGCAGTGCTTCGCCACCGCCAGGCGGCTGTCCACCAGGTCCAGCGCGATGAGCAAGCCGGGGCTTTTCAAGCGCGCCGCCGCCACCATGCCCAGTCCCAGCGGCCCACAGCCCGAGACCACCACCACATCGCCCAGCTCGATCTCACCCCGTTGCACTGCGTGAATGGCGCAGGCCAACGGCTCGATGTACACCGCGTGGCGCGGGTCCATCGCTTTGGGCACCTTGTGGTTGATCGCATCGGCCGGGAAGCGCATGTACTCGGCCATCGCTCCGAAGGTGCGCTGGCGGAAGCCGTACACATCGTGTTTGCCGTCGCACATCCAATACTGCCCGCGCCTGCAGAAGCGGCACTCCCAGCACGGCACGATCTGCTCGGAGATCGCCCAGTCGCCCAGCGCCAGGCCGTACTTTTCGCCGGCGCCCTCGCCCAGGGCCACCACCTCCCCGACGAACTCGTGCCCCGGAACGACCGGCGGCTGGCAATAAGCCGTGCGGTACTCGTCGCCCCAAAAGAGCGGCGCGCCGGCGTAGCATTTCACATCCCCGGCGCAGATGCCCGCCCCCAGCACGCGCACCAGCACCTCCCCCGGCCCGATCTGCGGCACGCGCATCTCTTCCAGGCGGTAATCTTCGGGGCCGTGGCACATCACCGCCCGCATTGTCTTGGGAAGGCTGACTGATTGTAGGATCATACGACCGACCTCCATTAAATCCAGGATGACGGTTTGATTCTACCTTCGAATTCGCCTCACTTCCGAATAGCAGGAAGGAACAACGTCTTCTCCAACAATGGCATCACGTACAGGTCAACATCCTGGTTCGTCACGCGATAGACAAAGAAAACTTTATTGCCGACCACGGTAAACTCATTCAAGATGGCTGAAAGGTTGCCCGGGGTCAAGTCGGCGACCATGCGAGTGCCGACCGACGTGCCGTCAGTGGTCCACAACTCGCTGCCATATTCCGGTGTGGAAGCCATGAAAAGGAAATGATCACCGTCAGCGCTTCGAAACTCAGGCTCGGTGTATGGATGCACAGGATCAACGACTGGCACCAGGTTTATCCCATCCGTGCGCCACCAAACGTCGTGCCCGGCGCCATCGCTGTTCAGCAGGTAGAGCGAATCGCCAACCACCTGGGGGTTCGCCCAGAATGTGGCATTGTTCATCACGTGATCGGCGAACTTCACGATCCCGCCATTCTCTTTTCCACTCGTCCGGTAATACGCATCAGGGCCATCGAAGGAATGAAAATACAGCGTGTCCTGATACACCGCAAAACCGGACGGAAAGAAGGGACCTCCGGAATCCTGGACGGGCAGCGTTCCCGCCGGCGTGCCGTCGCTTTGCCAAAGAATGGGTGGCTCAGCCTGCCTGCGGGCGCCGAAAAACAACAGATCGCTGGTCGCCGCAATGGTTAGTATCGGTATGACCCCCTGGTATGGGAACGTCGCCACGATATGAGTCCCGCCGGGCGTGCCATCCGAACCCCACAAGGTCGATACACTCGTCATCGGCGGATCAGGCAGCATGTAGTTCGAGATGAAATAGACCGAGCCGCTTAACCCGACCAAGTTGGACACGCCGGGCATGTTGGGAATCTCCGCCAATTGGAGGGTGCCATCAGAAGTTCCATCCGTCCGCCACAGGTACCCTCCCCCCGGATTACTCGCAGCATCGGTATCCATATGGAACAAGAAATACAGGTAATCTTCGTTCGCAAAGCCTGTCACGCTTACGACATCCGCCAGCGGGATCGTCTTGATGATCGTTGTTCCGTCCGGTGTCCCGTCGGTCGTGCGCAGGTAATGCATGCCAGAGGAGGTTGAAAAGATCATAGCCATGCCATTCAACCCCACCAGGCTGAAAGGTTCGTAAGCCCCTACCAGTTTCGTGCCGGATTCTGTTCCGTCTGTCACCCATAGATTGTGCGTGCCTGACGGATCATCTGCCCGAAACAGCAATTTACCGACGTGAGCCAGCCGGATAGAATCCGCACCGAAAGGTTCAAACCCAGCCTCGCCAGGGTATAGGTCCTTGACCATGGTCGTTCCGGCCGGGCTGCCGTCGCTGACCCAAAGCTCTCGCCCATGTTCGCCGTCATCCGCCAAGAAGAACAGGCGGTTGCCCACCGGCGTGAGCACATTATCGGTTGGGCAGACTTCCCATTCAGACAGGCAGATGTCGAGCAGTTTTTGCACCGAAGCGACCGGCGCGGCGCTCACGGGTTTGGCAGTGAAAACAGGCAGCAGCAATAGAATGGCGGCAAGCCATACCGAGCCCTTCTTCATGGAATTTAAGGCCCACATTTTCTCTCCCGATGGACTTCCCATTTGCACTACCCGCCCATCGCGTTCATCCCTCCAAGGCAGGCGCAATTCATTATAGTATATCCATGCGGTAGTATAATACCGCGCATGCCCCTCAACCTGCTCACATGGCTGCTGGCGCTCTCGCCGGTCATCGTCGTCCTCGTCCTCATGCTCGGCCTGCACTGGGGCGGGAGCAAAGCCGGGGCGGTCGCCTGGTTCGCCGCCGTGCTGGCGGCGTTTTTCTTTTTCGGCGCTGGCCCGCGCCTGCTGGCATACACCCAGGCCAAGGCCATCCTGCTCAGCCTGGACGTGCTCTACATCATCTGGACTGCGCTGCTGCTCTACCACATCGCCGACGAATCGGGCACAGTGCGCATGATCGGCACGGCCCTGCCCGCCCTCACCCCCGACCGCACCATGCAGGGATTGCTGTTGGGCTGGCTGTTCGCCTCCTTCCTGCAGGGCATGGGCGGTTTCGGCGTGCCGGTGGCGGTCTCGGCCCCGCTGCTGGTCGGGCTGGGTTTCACCCCCGTCCAGGCGGTGTTGATGGCCTGCATCGGGCACGGTTGGGCGGTCAACTTCGGCTCGCTGGCCACTTCCTTCCAGACCTTGCTCGCGGTGACCAACCTGCCCGGCACCCTGCTCGGACCGCCCTCGGCGGTGCTGCTGGGCATCTCCTCCTTCTCCAGCGGCTTCATCGTCGCCTGGATCGGCGGCGGCTGGAGCGGCGCCCGGCGCAACCTGCCCGCCATCGCCCTGCTCAGCCTGGTCATGGGGCTCACCCAGTACGGGCTGGTGGCGGCGCGCGTCTGGACGCTGGGCGCGACCGGCGCGGCGCTGGTCGGCTTGATCGCCGGTTTCGCGCTCACCCGCCTGCCCGCCTACCGGTCGAACGCCGCGCCCACCTTACAACTGGACGATAGCGGGCGCAAGCGCTCGCTGCCGGTGGCTTTTTCAGCCTACGCCATCCTGGTGGTGCTGGCTTTTGGCATCAATCTGGTCGAACCGCTGCGTGCCGCGCTCGACCGCTTCCAATACACCCTGCAGTTTCCCGCGCTTACTACCGCGCTCGGCTGGCAAGTCCAGGCCGGGCCGGGCCGCCAGATTGACCTGTTCGGTCACCCCGGGGCGATCCTGCTCTATTCCTCGATCATCGCCTATTTCATCTACGCCCGCGCCGGCTACTTCAAGCCCGGCGCGCTCAAGCGCATCCTCACCCCGGTGCTGCGCGGAGCGGTCAACAGCAGCCTGGGCATCGTCGCCATGGTCGGCATGGCGGTGATCATGGCCGACACCGGCATGACCAACCTGCTCGCCGAAGGGCTCAGCCGCAGCTTTGGCGCGGCGTTCTACCCGGCGGTCGCGCCGTTCCTGGGGGCGCTGGGCGCGTTCATCACCGGCAGCAACAACAACTCCAACGTCCTGTTTGGGGCGCTGCAAATGCGCACCGCCGAGTTGCTCGGTCTGAGCGTCCCGCTGATCCTCGCCGCGCAGACCGCCGGCGGCTCGCTGGGCTCGATCATGGCTCCGGCCAAGGTGATCGTGGGCTGTTCTACGGTCGGCCTGGGCGATAACGAGAGCGTGGTCATGCGGCCCATCCTGGTGTATGGGTTGATTCCCGTGATCGGGGTGGCAGTGATGGCGGTGATTTTCGCCTTGCTGGGGGTGTGGCGATGAGCGGCCGGGCCAACGGCGGCTGGCGTAAAAAATACCGCGTGCAGGCTCAGGTGCTTGCCTTGCTGATGGCAACCGCGGCGAGCTTCGCCATGTACGCCGCCCTGGAGAGCGGCCTGACCGGCCTGGCTGCGGCCAGCTTTGCCCTCCTGGCGCTGAGCATGCTGCTGACCATCCTGGTGGGCTAAATAAGGAAACGTGGCTGAATCACGCAGGGGCGGTTCGCGAACCGCCCCTGCGTCTTGGAAACGAAATTTTACGAACGCAGCTCGACCGTTCTGCACCCGTCTCTATAAGGCGCGGCGCTCGCGGTCGTAGTTTTGTCCCAGGAACGCGGGCACCCGGCTGCGCCGGAACGAGAAAATCATCACCACGATCGTCGCCAGGTAGGGCAGCATGAGCAGGAACTGGTACGGGATACCAGTGCCCACCACCTGGACACGATAGGCCAGCACTTCGATGGTGGCGAAGAACAGCGCGCCGTACAGGATAGTATCCGGCCGCCAACCGCCAAAGAAGGTCAATGCGATCGCCAGCCAGCCGCGCCCCTTGACCATATTCTCGGTGAAGGTGCCCGTGTACATCATCGGCAGGTAGGCCCCGGCCAGCCCAATCATCATCCCGCCCAGGATGGCTGCCCAATAACGGGTGCGGGTGACGTGAATGCCCAGGCTATCGGCCGCCTGCGGGTTCTCGCCCACCGAGCGCAGCTCCAGGCCGGCCTTGGTGCGGTAGAGGAACCAGTACAGCCCGATCGAGAGCAGCACCGAGATGTAAACGAACCAGTTCTGTTTGAAGAAGATGTCGCCGATCAGCGGGATTTTGCTCAGCAAAGGCACCGGCACGTCAGACAGCGTGGGCATCAGCGGCGGAGTCAGCGTCACGCCGATGATCAGCTTGGGCAGCAAGGTCGAGAGGCCCACGCCGATGAAGAAGAGCGCCAGCCCAATGACGAACTGGTCCATTTTGAGATGGGTGGTGAAGTAAGCCAGCGCCAGCCCAAACAGCGCGCCGGCGGCCATCGCAGCCAGCGAGCCGATGATGAGGTTGCCCGTCAGGTAACCCACCAGGAAGCCCACCGAGGCTCCCACCAGCATAATCCCTTCCTGAGCCACGTTGAAAACGCCCGCGCGACCGCCCAGCATGGTCCCCTGCCCGGCCAGCACGAAGGGCACCAGGGTCAGGAGGATTAACTTGGCATACGCGATAATTTGAGCGAGAATTCCTTCCATGCCTACCTCCTCCTCACCACGTCCGAGAGCAGCACGAACAGCAAGATCAGCGCCTCGACGATGAACACCATCTCGACCGGGATCATCAAGGTTCGCTGCATGGCGCTGGCGCCCACCTCGAGCACGGCGATGAAGAAGGCGATGAACGGCACCGCCAGGTTATTGCCCTTGGCGATCAAGCCGATGATCAGGCCGAGGATCAGGAAGTTGTGCTGCATGCCCTCGATCAGGCGGTGCTGCACCCCGGCCACTTCGAGCGCTCCCGAAAGGCCGCCCACCGCGCCGGCGATCACCAGAGAAGAGATAAACATCTTGCGGGTCTGGATGCCGAACACCCGCGCGGCGCGGGGATTGGCTCCGGTTGCCACCAGCTCGTATCCAGCCACGGTGCGGGTGGTGTAGAAGTAGATGCCGCCGGCCACCAGCAGCGCCAGGATAATCCCGGCGTTCAGGGGCGGGTTTGCCACCAGCATCGGCAGGAAACCTCCCTGCCCGATCGATACGGTCATCGGGTGACCCGCCGTCGGATCGCGCCAGGGGCTGGTGCAAACGTAGTTGACCAGGTTGAACGAGACGAAGTTCAACAGCACCGTGGTCAGGATCTCGTTGATCCCGAAGCGATAGAGCAGCCAGCCGGGAATGAGCCCCCACAGCGCCCCGGCCACAACGCCCCCCAGGATCACCAGCGGCAGCAGCACCACACCCGGCAAGTCGGCAAACAGAATGCCCACCGCCGCAGAGCCGATCGCCCCCACCAGCAACTGCCCTTCGCCGCCGATGTTGAATTTGCCGGCGGTCAGGGGGATGGTGAAAGCCAACGCTTGAAGCATCAGCGGGACAAACTTGAGCAGCGTCTGGATGAAGCCGTTCGACGTGCGGAAAGAGGTGGAAAGGATGGTGGCATACGCCTTGAGGACGTCGAAACCCATCAGGGCGATGAAAATCCCCGCCGCGACGAACGATGCAAGCACCGCCAGCAGGTAGGGGAGGATGGCGGTAAATAAGCTGCGAAGAGATTGTAGGGTTCGCATGGTCGATCCTTACCCTTCCGCCCTGACGCCGCTCATCATCCGGCCGATGGTGTACTTTTCAAATTGCTCGCGGGGGAGGATCCCCAGCATCTCGCCTTTGTACATCACGCCGATCCGGTCGCACAGCAACAGCAGCTCGTCCAGGTCTTCTGAGATCAACAGGGTAGCGCCCGATTGGTTCTTGCGCTCGAGCAGCTTGTTGTAGACGAAATCCATCGAGGGAATGTCCAGGCCGCGGGTGGGGTTGTGCGCCACCAGCAAGCTCGACTCGCGCGAGAAAGCCCGCGCGATCATCACGCGTTGGATGTTCCCTCCCGACAGGTTGCCCCCCACCTCCAGCGGTCCGGAGGTCTTGATGTTGTAATGGCCGATCATCTCGCTCGCTCGGTCGTAGACGGTGCGCCAATCGATCAACCAGCCGTTGCTGTAAGGCCTGGATCGGTGCGAGCCGAGGATCAGGTTCTGCGCCACGTTGGCCTTGGGCAAGAATCCGTCGTGCAGGCGGTCCTCAGGGATGTAAGCAACCTTCGAGCCGATCAGGCGAGCGGTGACCCGCTCGTTGACCGGCTCACCCTCCACCGTCAGGCGGCCCGCCGTGAGCGGCTGAAGCCCCAGCACGGCCTCCGCCAGCTCTTGCTGACCGTTGCCCGCCACGCCGGCCACGCCGAAGATCTCGCCCTTCGAAACGGTGAAGCTGACGTCCTTCAGCCGAGGGACACCGCCGGGTGGCTGCAGGGTGGCCGCTTCGGCGCGCAAAACCGCCTCGCCAATCTGGGTGGCGCCCGGCTCTACCTTTCGTTCCTGGGTGAAGATCACGCTCTTGCTCAGGTCCATCTCTTCACCCACCATCCCGCGCACAAAGGCTTCTTCCGAGGCTTCGCCGCGCTTGAGCGTGACGACGTTCTTCCCGCTGCGCAACACGGTGATCCGGTCGCACACGCTGAGCACTTCGCGCAGCTTGTGGGTGATGAAGACGATGCTCAGGCCCTCCTGGACCATCACCCGCAGCGATTGGAACAGAGCATCCACCTCCTGGGGCGTCAGGTTGGTCGTTGGCTCGTCGAGGATCAGGATGCGCACGCCGCGGTACAGGGCCTTGAGGATCTCCACCTTCTGTCGGACGCCCATCGGCAGATCTTCGATTGCGGCGTTTAAATCCATCTGTAGGCCGAAGCGCTGCTGCAGTTCCTGAATTTTCGTTATCGCATCGGTGTAATTGATCGAGAAATTGTTCTTGACCGGCATCCCAAGCAGGATATTTTCCAGCACGCTGAAGTTGTTGACCTGCAGGAAATGCTGGTGGACCATGGAGATATGGTTCTGGATGGCGTCTTTGGGGGCGTTGATGGTCACTTTTTGGTTTTCCAGCCTGATTTCACCCGCGTCCATCCGGTAAAGCCCGAAAAGGATGTTCATCAGGGTGGTTTTTCCGGCCCCATTCCCGCCCAACAGGCCGTGAATCTCTCCGCCGTTCAGTTCAAAATGGACGCCCTGCAAGGCGGGAATGCCCCCGAAGGCTTTATCGATCGACTGCATGCTTAGAATGGTCGTGTCATCCATGGATATCGCAAATTCCACCTAAAATCCTTGCGAAGGTTTCCATCGCAAGCGCGGGAAACCTTCGCAAGGCAATATGACCGGCGAGAAAGGCCTGGCCTATTTGATCTCGCTGCTGTCGCGCACGACCTCGATCTTGCCAGCCACGAGGTCATCGATCACGGTCTTCATCTCGGTTTCCACCGCCGGATCGACGTTGCGCAGCGGTGTTTGCAGGGAAACGCCGGTGTCAAAGCCGAGCGGATAATAGCCGCCTTTTTCGCCGGCCTGGATCTTGCCGACAATGTCTTTCATCGGTTTGACAAAGTCGTACAACAGCGAAGAGACGCTGTTGTCCGGCGCGATGCTCGATTTATCGGTGTACTTGGCGGTGACCAGGATCTTCGTGCCGGTGGACGCCTTGGCGGCCTCGAACACACCCAGCATGCCGTTGTTCAGCGAGCCGACCAGCACGTCGTAACCCTCGGCGATCATCGTGTCGGCCACCTGGCGCGACTTAGCCGGGTCGTTGAAATCACCCGCCCACACGGCCTTCAACTCGACATTCTTGCCCGAATCGGCGATGGCCTGCTGCATGGCGTGGACTTCTGAGTAGGAGAAGGGCAGGGTCAAGCCGCCGATGTAACCGATCTTGCCGGTCTGGGTGATCCGCGCGGCCAGCGCGCCAATGCCATAGAAGCCAATGTGGAAGTTGCGGTCGATGAACCACACGTTCGCCGGCAGATTCTCGGGCTTGCCATCCCCTTCTGCGATGAAGATCACGTCGGGGAACTGACCCGCCAGCTCGAGGGTCTGGGTGACGAACTGGCTGCCGTGGGTCCAGATAATATTGGAGCCCTGGTCGATGTACTCGCGCATGACGCGGTCGATGTCGGGGACGGCGACCGACTCAGAGTAGACCATCTCCACACCCAGGTCTTTTTCAGCGGCCTGCGCGCCGAGATAGCCCAGCGTGTTGTAATCGGAATCGCTGATCACGCCGGGGAAAATGGCGGCGAGCTTATACTTTTTCGCTTCTGCGGTCGGCGTGGCAGCCGGGGCGCAGGCAGCCAGCACAAGCACTGCCACCAACAGAATCGCGAATATTGGGTACAACTTCTTTTGCATCTTCTTCCTCCAGTATGGTTTTTTCGAGCTATTTTGGGAATTGGGCGTCAAAGGAACGACAGTTCACATCATGTATGATAACGAATTGGTTAGCCTTGTCAATATTCATGGTTCGCAAAGTGACATTCAGCGTGAAATCAGGTGAACAGGCTGCCGATTGTCATACAACACCGGCAGGCAACAGATGAACTTCGAGCAAAGCCTTCCAACAGCTCTATGGATACGACTCCCAATGCACGCGGTCTTCGCGGTACTGCGTGCGGGGAGGCTTCTGCTCGTCTGGGTAGCCTACCAGCACCACGCCAAGCGGGATGACGCCTTCCGGCAGCCCCAAGACTCGTTGCACCACCTTTACCCGCGCCGCCACCGGGTAGACCCCCGTCCAGACCGTGCCCAGCCCCAGGCCTGCCGCCGCGATCAATATGTTTTCCAGCGCCGCGGAGCAATCCTGCACCCAGTAGCTGCCGGTCGGCTCGTTTTGCGCCCACTCCGGCACGCCGCACACGACGATCGCGGCCGGAGCGTTGTACTTGGCGTAGGGCAGCCCGGCCTGCAGCACCGACATGCGCTCCGGCTGGGTCACCACCACAAACTCCCAGGGTTGCTTATTGACCGCCGACGGAGCCGCCATGGCCGCGCGCAACAGGTCGACCAGCAATTCGCGCTCCACCGGCCGGTTTTGATACTGCCGGATACTGCGCCTGGAGAAGATGAGGTCCAACACGTTTTCCATGGTGACACTCCCTGATTTGATTAGATTGCTCCGTCCAATATGGTCGTCAATTCTTCCAGCCGGCGGATTTCGTAGCGAGCCGGAAAGCGCGGGTCGGGCGGTAGCCCGTTTGGGTTGAACCAGCAGGCGTCCAGGCCGTAGCGGCAGGCCCCCTGGATGTCGGAGGTCAGCCCATCACCGATGACCAGCACCTGCGGCTTGGGCGGTTGGCCGATGCGCTCAAAGAGCATGTCGAAGTAAGCTTCCTCGGGCTTCGCGGCGCCCATTTCTTCCGAGATGGCCACGACATCGAACAGGCCGTCGATCCCGGCCAGCGCCAGGCGCGGGCGCTGCACATCCTTCAGGCCGTTGGTGATCAAGGCCAGGTGGTAATCGGGCCGCAGCCGGCGCAGCAGCGCTTCCGCGCCGGGCATGAGGTCCGAGCCGAGTGCCAGGTTGGGCAGGTAGCGGCGTCCAAATTCGCCGGCGTCGGCAGAAATACCGCCGGCTGCGAACAGGCGCTCAAAGCGCTCCACGCGCAGTTTCTCCGCGGTGATCTGCCCGGCTTCGAAAGCCACCCAGACCTCTGCGTTGAAGCGGCGGTACAATGCGCCGTACTCCAGTTTGAACGGGATGCCCATCTCAGCAAAGGTGGCGCTCAGCGCCTTCTCTTCCGCTTTATCGTAATCAAAAAGCGTCCCGTCTGCGTCAAAAAGCAACCAGGTGTAGGTCATCGGTTTACGCTGGCGTGGCTCCTATTCCTCGATTTGAAAATTGAACCGCTCTCCCGGCAGCCCGGTGAAAAAGGTCAGCGTTTTTCGCCAGGCGGTCGCCTCGTCTGGCGAGATGGTTTCGTCGCGGTACTGCCAGTGGTTCTTACGGATGTACTCGAGCATGTCGGCGCTCTGCCGCTCCAGCCTGGCGCGGGCGTCCTCGATCAACCAGGCGCCCGCCCGAGGATACCGCGCCCCCGCCTCTGCCAGTCCGGTGCGCAGGTGGTTGAAGCAAATGCCGTCGGACAGGCGATAAATTTCAACCAACCCGCTGTTATCCTGCTCGAGGACCTCAAACAGGGTGGTCAGGTAATTGGATTCCGACTCCGAAACCCCTTTACAGCCGGGGCATTCTCCCCGCGCAGGCAGCACGCGGTCCTGGTCGCGTGCAGGCTGCCAGCCTACCCAACGTTTGACCTGCGCGAGCACGCCGCCCGGCAAGCCGTAGGGCCGCCGCAGGCGGCCCAGGTCGCGAGAGACCAGGCGGCCAAGGTGCTCGTAGATGATGTTCACGCCCAACACCGGTCCGCTGGATGCCATCTCGATCGCCACCAGCAGGCGGGTGTGCTCCGGGCAAAACCCGTAGGCGTCGATAATCGGCTGGCGGCTGACCGGATCGTTGACATGCTCCCACAGGAACGCGTCGATTGCCCGCCGGGCCGCCTCACGGCCCAAGCGGCACACGGCGCAGCCCGGTTCGCCCAGTGCCCCTTCTAATTTTGCTACCGTCAGGGTAAATGCCATGCGGAAATGATAGCACATTCCGCATAAAGGGCTTATTTTTCGAAGACGGCACCTTTACGCCAGGGCGTACCGAGGGCAGGCAGCAACCAGCGGTCGAGTCCAAACCAGCCGGCGTTCTTCCAGGCCAGGATGAGGAAGATGGACAGGGTGAACAGCACCGGGTTGATGCTGGCGGTGCCCGCCATCATGAAATTCCAGTTCATGAAGCCGCCCAGAAATGCCGCGATGCCGACAAATGCGCCCAGGATCAACGCGACGCCGATGATGATTTCACCGGCGACGACCAGCTTGGCAAACCAGTTGTAGTGACCGCCGTCCAGCAGTGACTGGATGAAGACGCGGTACCAGTCAAACGCGATCGGAGGCCGCGCCGGCGGCTCGGGGATGCGCACCGCGTTCTGCCAGAACCCCCTGAGCGCCTCCCCCGTCTGCACCCAGGCAGGATTGCCGATTTTTCCCCAGCCGGAGCTGAGCCAGTTGTACCCCACATAGACGCGCACCACCAGCCACAGCCAGCCCCAGGCCGGTTTCCCGAACAGATTCTGGACGAAAGGGGGATCGGTAAATTGCATGGTTTTATCGGACATTATTCACCTCTAATATCCTATTATAACCCGCCAGGTTAACCTCACCTGAATCAAAGGGGCTGCCCAATATCCCGGCTGGGCAGCCCCTTGCTTTCTAGGTTCTTCGATGTGGGCGCTAGTATGGTGAACCTACCAACCCTTCGCCCCGGTAAAACTCATGGCTTGTTTTTAGGTCCCTTGTTCGGGTTGGGTTGCTTGGTCGGTTTGGGCGCCTTGGTCGGTTTCGGCGAATCAGTCACCACCGGTTCGACACCCTTTTTCACATTGCCCCAGCCCATTCCGCTGGCGCGCATGGCGAAGATTTCCGTGACCGGCTTTCCACTGGACCTGGCCAGCTCGTAAGCCAGGTCGATCTCGCCGAAGCCGTACCCCTGGCAGAACCAGCTCATGATCTCGGCGTAGGATACGCCCCAGCGCGCTGCCAGCCGCACCCCTTCGGGGTGTTGCCAGCTCCCGCCTTCACAGCCACTGCGGTTGCCTTCGAAGGTCGGCTCGGGCGTGGCGGTCACTTCGGGGGTAAGGGTGAGGGTCAGGTCGGGCGTGGCGGTCACTTCCACGGTTTCGGTCACCTCGGCCGTCGGGCTGGGGGTGGGAGTCTTCACCGCATCGTCCTCTTCCAGCGCCTCGATTTCCTTAGCCAGCCAATCGCCGTTCTCTAGCACCACGTAAGTGACGCTGACCGTGTCGCCGACCTCGAGGTCGCCATCGTACTCGGTCTCGCCATCCACTTTGACCGTCTTTCCGCCGATCACCCATTCGCTGTCGCCCATCGACTGGATTACGCCGGTGAAGCGCAGCTTGGTCTGGTCGTTCTTGGCGTAAGTCACCCGATCGGCAACGTAGCTGCCATCCTCGAAAATGCGCCCGCGCACCGCGACGATATCGCCCACCACAAAGCCCGCGCCCAGCGTGGGATTGACCTGGATGGCGGTGCCCGCCACCACCCAATTCTCCCCGTCGATCGATTGGATCGGCCCCTGCACGAAGAAGGCGTAGGCCGGTTCGTCCGGCGAGCTTTCCGGCTCGACCAGGGTCGCCTGCCCGGCGGTCAGGAACACGGTTTGCCCGACCTGGCTGACCGCCACCCGGCCGTGATCAACTTCAAAGAAGACGCCATCCGCGGTGTTCACGTTGACATGGAAGGCGGTGCCCTTCACCTCGGCCAGCCCGGCGGGGGTCGCCACTTTGAAGAATGCGCCCGACCCCTGCAGCCTGACCACCTGGTGACTCGTCTCGCCGTAAAGCTGGCGCAACTGCAATTTGAGCGCGCGATCCCAGCTTCCAGACAGCTTCTCGACCAGCACCGCCGATTCGCTCTCGACCGTGGTGCGGCTGCCCTCGTAGAACACCAGCGTGGCGCTCGAGTCGAAACGAGTGCGCACCACCTCGCCCTCGCCGATGCGCTGGCCCTCGGAAGCGATCCGCCAATCCTCGGCATCCGCCGCGGAGGACACCTCCACCACGCCCGACACATCGCGCAGGGTGGCAGCGCGGGCGCTGCCCGGCGCGCCGAAGGCCAGCACGGCTGCCAGCACCACCAGGAAGGCGATCGCCCCCAGGCCAATCACCCCGGCAGGGACAAGCGACCACGACCACGCCGCGCGCTTCCCGCCGTCGTTCCCGCGAGAGGCGCGCGCCACCTGCCCGCGCTGCGCGCTCACCTTGAGCGGGTTCATCTGGGGGTGCTGCGCGCTGCGCGCTCGCGCGGCCGTGCGGAGCAGCGGAGCCAGCTCCGCTTCATCAGGCGCCAGGCTGGCGATCACCCGCTCCGGCGGCTCGCCGGCATCCAGGCGCCGCAAATATGCTTCCAGTACGTCATCCATGCGATCCATTCATTCCTCCGTTGGTTCGAGGATCTCGCGCAAGGCCATCAAACCCCGCCGCTGCAGGCCTTTGACGGCATCTTCGCTCTTGTGCAGCGTGGCCGCCACTTCCGAGATCGCCATCCCTTCGACGAAGCGCAGCAGCACCACGTCGCGCTGCTCGTCGCTCAGTTGCGCCACCGCCTGCTGCAATCGCTCACCGCTCAGCCGCCGTTCCGCCGCATCTTCCGGGTGCTCTTCACGCGCGGGAACCGCTTCGTGGAGGGGGTTCTCCGGCCGGTTCCGTTTGCGCCGGAAGTGGTCGATCGCCAGGTTGCGGGCGATTTGAAACAACCAGCCGCGGAAGGTCGCTGCGGTGATCCGGTATCCTGGCAACGCCTGGACCATCTTGAGAAACACATCAGCGGTGAGGTCCTCGGCTGCGCTCGTGTCGCCCGTGCGATAGGCAAGGTAGCGGAAGATGCTCGCGTGGTGTCGTTCGTAAAGCTGTCCGGCGGCATCTGTGCTGCCACGCTGAGCGCGGGCAACCAGGTCGGGGATGGTCTTCGATTCGATCAATGTGCGCGAACCCTCTGGTTTCTTATTAATCCAAACGATGAATGGGTCGAAAAGAGTCGTTGGACGACAAATTGATTATAAATTTCTTCTTTTTGGCGGGACTTTTCAATCGTTTTACAATTGAGGTCGACCTGCCCGCTGAGTGAAGGGCGAGCTCACCGCCGGTCCCTCCTGACCGAATGCTCTCTTCTCTTTTAACCGAAAAGTCGCTGTTCTCACCCACAAGATACCTGCGCTGGCCCATCTATTCCGCCAATTTATCCAACGGTCGCGGCGTCGAATGGTAGAATGATGATACCAATCGCTGTTCGCTTTCTTTCCCCCAGACAACCCCGACAAACCCTGATGAAACGCTCCCTCCAGCCCAACCCGCACTACCTGATCGTTGAGGTCACCCACCCGGACGCCTCCGAGCTGGTGCAGATGAACAACTGGCTGATGGAGACGTTTCCGGAATACGCCCCGCCGCGCTTCGACATGCTCCTCAACCGCCTACGCCGCCCAGACGGTCGCCACCAGATCCAGATCTTTGTCCGGCAGGTAGCCGGGCAGGTAGCCGGGCTGGCGCAAGTGCTCTACCGCGAGTGGGATCACCGGCTCATCGCGGATTTGGACTTCCTGGGGGTGTTGAAACCGTACCGGCGCTACGGGCTCGGATCGGCGCTGGTCAGCTATTGCATCGAAGCAGCCAAAGAGATGGCCAGGCAATACCAGCTCCCCCCGCTTGGCCTCGTATCGCTGGCCGACCCCGGTTACAACCCCATCTTGCGGCTGCACAGCCGGTTGGGCGGGCAAATCCGCAGCGATTACCGCCACCCCGAGGGCGATTGCATCATCTGGTACCCCTTCACCCGCGAGGCGGATTCGCTCCCCTCGACCGCCCTGGCAGCCCAACTGGACGAATTCGCGGGCTTATTGTCGTGAGCCGTCCCATTGCAGGAGTGGATGATCCTATTTGCTTTCTGTAAAATGTGGGCTTTTCCCCACATTTTTAGAAAAAAATGTAACTGCTCAGCCAGAGGCGCAAGGTATCACCTCTACCCGTTGAGCAGTTACGAAAATTGAAACACAATCCAGGAGTGCAGCTACACGTATTGTTCGCGCCCCAGGTAATCGGGGGTGAGGTCCGGAAGCTCCCCACCCTGGCGCACCGCCTCCTGCAGCCGGGCATTGCGCGCCAGGTAGGCATCCAGCGGATCGAGGTGAAACTCGCGCACGATCTGCGCCGTGTCGAGCCCTTCGCGGTTGGATTGCAGCGTCAGCATGCCCTCTTCGTGGTAAACCCGCATCGTCACGTCCGGCCCGTATTTCGCCCGGATCAAGGGGATCTGGGTTTTGTTGAAATCGGTGTGCACCAGGGCATAATCCAGGTCGATGGTGCATGCGACGACCGGGTCGTGCACGCCGGTCATCGCCAGGCGCTCGCCCATCGGGTTGACCACCCGCGCATAGGTCGTCGCGACCGCTGAAACCACGAAGCGGTGATATTGCCAGGCCATGGTTTCGAGGTGGCGCCCGCCGTCGTACGCCGAGAGCCAGAAGAAAATTTCTGCCCCACCGCGGTCGAGCGCCTGCCAGCCGTCCGGATAATTTAAATCGAAGCAAATTTGCATGCCGATGCGGCCAAAATCGGTCTCGAAGACCGGGGCCCGGCTGCCGGGCATCGAGTCCCATTCCAGGCGGGAGAAAGCCGACCCGTCCACAACCGGGTGGATTTTCTGGTAGCTGCCGGCGATCTCACCCCGCCGGTCGAGCAGCACCGCTTCGTTGAACAACCCGCCCTCGCGCGCGACCAGCACCGGGCAGATGATATAGGCGCGCTTCCGCCGGGCAGCCGCAGAGGCCATCTCCAGGGTCGCCTCGGTGACCTGGGCGATGCGCGGGGTAATTTCCCGCGCCGCCAGCCCGGCCAGGGTGAACACTTCGGGCAGGGCGAGGATATCGGGTTTCTCCGCCAGGGCCTGGTCGATCAGCGCGGCAGCCCGCCGGAGGTTGTCCTCGGCGGTGGGTCCGCCCTGGTAAAGCAGCGCGGTGGTGGCAATTCTGACTTTTCGGGGCATCTTGGAAACTCCTTCCATCCCGGCATATCACTTCTGGGGGTGCTTGATCGCGGTAAGGCGCTCGTTTTCAGGTCGCGCCTTGTAGAACTCATCCAACGGGTAACAGCCCGAAACCATCCCGTTGCGCGGGGCGGTGGTGCAGTCGCTGAAGGTGCGGCAGAGCAGCTTGCGCTGCAGCGGGCGCCCGGCCAGCACGTCGGCGGGAAGCTCGGGGTAAGCCAGCATCGAGCGTCCCAACCCCACCAGGTCAACCATTCCGCTGCGCACTGCCGCCTGCGCCACATTGGGCAGGTACTCCTGCAGGTACGAGTAGCCCGAGCCGGTCACCACCAGTTGGGGAAATTGCGCCTTGAGCGCCGCGGTGACCGCCACCTGGCGCGCTACCCCGGCCAGCGGATCTTCGAGGAGCTGGTAGCCGTCGGAGGGCGGGAAGAAAGCCGGGCGCTGGATGTGCGGGTTGTAGTACGGGCTGCCGGCCGTCAGGCAAACCAGCTTCACCCCCCACTCGGCCAGCATCGCCAGGAAAGCCGCCGGCTCGCTCAGGTCAATGCCCAGGCCGCTGCCGTCGCCGCCAAAGGCATACGGGTAGCGCCCGGCCCATTCCACCGGCACGCCGCGACCATCCGGTCCGGTCTGGAAAGGCATGAAATCGAAGGCGCTCAGGCGCACGCCCACTTTCAGGCCCGGCACACGCCGTCGGATGCCCTGGATGATCTCGCGCGCCGGGCGGGTGCGGTTTTCCAGGCTGCCCCCATAGCGTCCGGGGCGCTCCACCGCGCTGAGAAACTCGTGCAGCAGGTAGCCGTGGCAGTGCTTGACGTCGACGAAATCGAAGCCCGCCTCCTCGGCCAGCGCCGCCGCCTGGATGAAGTCCTCAATCAATACGGCCAGGTCGTCGTCGCCGATCACCCGCCCAGACGGCAAGGGCAAGCCGACCCGCGGGTTGAGCAGCGGGTGATCGTAGGCGAGCAAGGGCGCAGGCTTGCCCTCGGGACGCGAGTAGCGCCCCGAATGGGTGAGCTGCAGGCCGATCACCAGCCCCTCGCGCGTCCCATGCGCGGCGATGTGGCTCTCCACCAGGGCCTGGCGCAAGCGAGCCAGCTCCGGCAAGGTCGCGCGGTTGATCACCAACTGGTTGGGGTTGGCGCGCCCGTCGGGCCGCACGGCTACCGCCTCGCCGCCCCACACCAGCTTCGCCCCGCTCAGGCCAAAGCGCTGCCAGCGCCGCAGGGTGAGGTCGCTCGGACGACCGTCCGGGGTGCCGTCCCAACCCTCCATCGGCAGCACGCAAAAGCGGTTGCCAATCGACAGCCCATCCGCCAGGATGGTTTGCGCCAGCGGGGAAGCCGGGGCAGCTTCGACGGCCTCGTCGAAGGGCAGCGAGACGCCCAGCTTCGCCAGGTGTGCCTGGAACGCCGGGGGAGAGCGCAACATCGCCACTTTAAAGAAATTCATCCGACAGGCTCCTTGTCTTCATCAAAAATCAGGTTGTGTTTCATTTTTACTGTAAGATGTGGGGCAAAGCCCACATTTTACAGAAATTAAAATAAACGATCAAAACAGACCTTCACCGTCGTCGAGTCATTGACCCCTCGAGACGTGGGCGCTGGGGTGTAACAGGATTTTACAGCCTGCGCAGATGGAATCCCCCATCCACGTTGATCACCTCGCCGGTCGAATAGGGCAGCCCGCCTTCCGCCAGCATCACCACCGCGCGGGCCACGTCTTCGGGCTGCCCCCAGCGCTGCAAGGGCAGCAGCCCCTCGGCGATCAAACGGTCGTACTTGGCTTTGGCGGCAGCGGTCATATCCGTCTCGATGATCCCGGGGCGAATCTCATACACGCGGATGCCCTCCTGCGCCAGGCGGTCGGCGAACAGGCTGGTCATCATCGCCATCCCTGCCTTCGACAGGCAGTATTCGCCGCGGTTGGTCGAGCTGGTATAGGCCGAGATCGAGCCAATGTTGACGATCGCCGGATGGTCACCCTCAGCAGCCCGCTTCTGCCCCAACATGAGGCGCGCCACCTGCTGGGTGAGGAAGAACGGCCCCTTGAGGTTGGTCGCCATCACCTCGTCGTAACTGTCTTCGCTCACGTCCAGCAAGTCACCCCGCACGCGTGGCGCCATCCCGGCGTTGTTGACCAGCAAGTCGACCCGCCCGCAGAGGTCCACCACCGCCGCCACCAGGCGTTTGCGGTCTTCCGCCAGCGCCAGGTCGGCCTGGACGGCGGCTACTCGCCCGCCCAGGCGCACGGCGGTATCGCGCGTTTCCTCCGCCGCCGCGGCGTTGCTCTGGTAATTGAACACCACCTGCCAGCCGCTCCCGGCCAGCGCCAAAACGATTGCCCGGCCAATCCCCCGGCTGCCGCCAGTCACCAACGCCGCTTTAATATCCATGCAGCACCTTATCACAGGCTTCCAGGAAGAAATAATCGCCCCACATCACCGATTCATCCACCCCCAGGCCGTTGCGCTGGTGGTACATGCCGTGTTTGAGCAGCCCATCCCATTCCGGCTCCCGGTCAGCTAGGAACTCGGGTCCACTGAGCGTATCCAGGATGCGCAGGGCGTAATCGGCATAGTCTGCCGACGGCGCGCGCGCCGGCTCCAGGCGCGCCAGGTTGAGCAGCCCGCAGGCGGCAATCGCCGCAGCCGAGCTCTCGTAGGGGTAAGCCGGATGGGGCTCGTCCCAGTCGTTGGGCGGGACGCCGTGGGGCGGGGTGCGCTCGATATAAAACATGGCGCAGCTCTCGGCCGTGTCGCGGAAGCGCAGGTCACCGGTCATGGCGTACACCGTGCCGAAGCCGTAGAGCGCCCAGGCCAGGCCGCGCGCCCAGCTCGAATCGCTCCGCCAGCCCTGCTGGGTGGACTGGCGCAAAAATTCGCCGGTCTGCGGGTCGAAGATGCCCTCGTGGGCGGTCGAGCCGTCGCCGCGCACCAGGTATTTGCGCGTCGTCAGGCAATGCTGCAGCGCGATGCTCGCCAGGTCTGCGTCGCCGGTCTGCTGCGCGGCGTAAAACAGGATGCCCACGTTCATCATGATGTCGATGAACAGGCTGTTCTCCGCCAGAAACGAGCGCAGGTAACCGCCCTTTTCGCGAAAGCGCAAAGCCATCGTCCGGCCCGCCTCGATCACGACATCCCTTGCAGCCTCGTCTCCGGTCAGGTCGTACCAGCGCTTCCAGGTCGACCAGAAGAGAAAGCCCAGGTCGTGCACGGTGCGGTCGTGCTTGCGCGGCTCGATCAGGCGCGAATAATGCTCGGCCTTTTCGCGCCAGTAATGGTCACCGGTATGCTGGTAGAGCAGCCAGAGCTGCCCGCCGAGAAAGCCTTCGCACCAGTTGGTCCAACTCTCGCCGCCAAAGTCCCACCGTCCGCGGGTGGTATACATGGGGAACTGGTCGGGGTGCCCCTCGACCAGGCGGCGCAGCTTGCTCCCCGCGCAGGCAAACACGTTTTCCAGTTTACTTCGATCCATTATTGCCCTTCCGTTCTTTTTTTCTCCTGCTCAATCGCGCAGGTGAAACGGAACATCGATAATCACGTGCTGATAACCGGTCCTCCGGCGGCGTAAAAGCAAGGCCATGCGGATCACCCAGGCTGACTGGTTGTGCAAGAAATTTTGCCACCAGTGCGCCGGGACAAACTCCGGCATGATCAGCACCGCCTGGCGACCGTCGTTGCGCTCCAGGTCCATCCGGTCGAGAAAATCGATCAGCGGTCCAACCATCGAGCGATACGGCGAGGGTTCAACCGCCAGAGGAATATCGGGCCACCAATGCGACCAAACTTCCTGGATTTTCTTGCCGCTGCCCGGCTCCATTTCAATGTACAGAGCGGTCACATCGTCGCTGATGGAGCGGGCGAAATTGACCGCCTCAATCGTCGCGCGGTGAACGCCGGAGATGGGCAACACGACGCGCGGTGGGGGCAAGGGTCGCAGAGAAGGCGGCAGCCCGCGAAGCGATAACTGGTCGGCGACGTGCTGGTAATGGCTGCGTACATTATAGAAGAAATAGACCAGGATGGGAATTACCACCATAGTGATCCAGGCACCCTCAACGAAGCGGGTATAGGCGATGATCAGTGCGCTAGACAAGGTTGCCAGCGCCCCTCCGCCATTAATGGCGGCCTTGACCTGCCAGCCCCTTTCACGGAACCTGAACCAGTGCACCACCATCCCGGCTTGTGAGAAAGTAAAAGCCAACAGCGCCCCGATGGCAAATAAGGGCACAAGGGCGTGGGTATCGCCCTGAAAAACGATGACCAGAGCCGCCGTGGCGGCTGCCAGCGCCACGATTCCGTTCGAAAAGACCAGCCGGTCGCCCAGGTTGGTGAACTGGCGTGGGATAAATTTATCGCCCGCCAGGATGGCCGCCACGCGGGGAAAGCCGGCGAAGCTGGTGTTGGCAGCCACCGCCAGGATGAGCAGCGTGGCGCTTTGGATCATAAAATAAAACACCCCGCCGCCGGTCAAGCGCCGCGCCAGAGCTGACAGAATAGTCTCGTTTGGGCCGGCGACCACCGCAAAGAACTGGGTGAGACCGATGCTGCCGATGAACAGAATGCCCATTAACGCCGCCATGATCAGCAAAGTCTTCTGGGCGTTTTTAACCTCCGGCGCTTGGAACACGGGAACGCCGTTGCTGATCGACTCGATCCCGGTTAACGCGGTGCAACCGGCGGCAAAGGCGTGGAGCATCAAGGCAACAGATAGCGGTTCCGTCGCGGTGACCGCGGCGCTCGAAATCGGAACAATCCCTTGCGCCACCAGGCGCACAGCGCCATAAATGAGCAGCGGCAGGTACGTCGCCAGAAACAGGTAAACCGGAATAGCCATCAAGGTGCCGGTCTCGCGCAGCCCTCGCAGGTTAGCCAGGGTGAGCACGAGCAGGATACCCAACGCCAAACTAACCTTATGCGGAATCAACACCGGAAACGCCGACGCAATGGCATCCACCCCGGCCGTCAGGCTGACCGCCGCAGTCAAAACATACGAGACCATCAAAGCGGCCGCAGCGATCAAGCCTGGGAAGGTGCCCAGGTTATCCCGCGCCACCACATACGAACCGCCGCCCGAGGGGTAACCGTGGATCGTCTGGTAATAGGACAGGGCGACAACGACCAACAAAGCCGTGATCGCCAGCCCGATTGGGAAAGCCCGGCTCAGACCCACGGCTCCAGCCACCACCAGTCCCAGGTAGATCTCCTGGTTGGCATACGCGATAGACGACAGCGCGTCGGGCGAAAATGCCGCCAGCGCGCGCACTTTATCCAGTTTCTTTCCAGCCAGCTCGAAAGTCGGCAACGGCGAACCCAGGATGAGCTCTTTTATTCGGTTTAACATAGGGGGAAGTTCACTCTCAAGCGAACAAATTTATCACCATTATAGGAGGATCAGGGATTCCCGCCACAGAATCACTCACTCCAATTCGTCCGGCTGGTAACGGCGCATCTCCTTGATCTTGCTGCGGTGCTGCTTCTCACGCGCCCGCCCGGCCCCCGAAGGCACAACCTTCTTGCGCTCCTTCGGCGCGACCGCCGCTTTGGCAACCAGCGCCACCAGCCGGCGCACGGCGTCGGCGCGGTTCTGCTCCTGGGTGCGGTAAGCGCGCGCGTCGATGATCAAAACGCCCTGGTCGGTCACCCGGCTGCCCGCCAGGCGCACCAACCGCTCCTTGACCTCAGGCGGCAGCGTTTGCGAGCGGATCACGTCGAAGCGCAACTGCACCCCGCTGGCGACCTTGTTGACGTTCTGCCCGCCTGGCCCCGACGTGCGGATAAATTCGATCTGGATCTCCCGCTCGTCGATCTGCAGGTCGCCATTCACTTCGATCATACTATGATTATAATCAGATCGACACCGGCACACCCGCATGAACGCCACTCCACTTTCCCCCGCCAGGCCTCAAAAACCCGTCGTCTGGATTCTCCTGCTGCTCAGCGCGGCATACTTCGCTGCCTTCATCCCTCCCAATGCGGCGGCATCCGAGAATCTCGAGATGGTGGGCATCTTTCAGCCCGACGAAGCCGTGCCGCTGCCCTACGCGCTTGCCATGATCCAGCCCGCCGCGACGGTCAAAGACGCCCTGATCAATTTCGCCTTCTACAAGTATTACTTTTACGGCTATCCCCACTTTGCCGTGTCCGCGCTGGCGCTGCTCCCCATCCGGCTGCTCGGCCGGCTGGAGGATACGCCGCTGGTCATGGCGACCCTGCGCCAGATGGTCAGCGTGCTGCCGATGCTGGCGGCGATCCTCCTCCTGGTCTACTTGCAAACCCGCTTCCGCTCCTACCGCGCCGTCGCGCTGTTTGTGCTGCTGGCGAGCTTGCCGGCGGTGGTCGAAAACAACTTCTGGTGGCACCCCGATTCGCTGGCGATTCTTTTCGCCGTGCTGGCGATCTTCTTCCTCAACCGCGACGACCTGCGCCTGGGCTGGAATTTTTACGCCGCCGCCGCTTTTTGTGGATTTTCCGCGGGAACCAAAGGCATCGGCTTTTACCTCTTTCTCGCCGTGCTGGCCTGCCTGGCGCTGGCGAGAATCGTCAAGAAGGCATCCCTCGCTCGCCTGGCTCTCGCGGGGCTGGGATTCCTGGCGACGATGGCCGCCGCCTACCTGCTCGCCAACCCCATCCTGGTCTACGAGAGCGTGCGCCGCGACTATTTCTTCGTCATGCGCGAGCAGTCGCGCCTGCTGGCCGGCGGTTACGAGGTGATCTACAGCAAGGGGCCGGCGGCGGCCTGGCCGGTGCTGAAAGAATTTTACGGCCACTGGATCTTTCTCGCCCTGGCCGCCGGTCTCTGCGTTTACCGGTCCCTGCGCGGTCCAGACCGGCTCTTATCGACCCTGATCCTGGCCTGGGCGCTGCCGATCACGGCGATGGTCTTCTTCTGGATCCATTTCAAGTACCAGTACTGGCTGCCGGTTGCCCTGCCGTTGATTTCGTGCGTGACGACGATTCTCCCGGGCAAGGAGGCGTTCGACTCTCTGCGCAAGCCTTCCCCGCCACGCGCAAAGGTCGCCCCTTTCGCGCAACTCGGCCTGGCGGTGCTCGTGCTGGCTCAATGGGGAGCCTTCATCCGCCAGGATACCGCGCGCTATACAGCCGAGTTGCGGC
>JARKOV010000136.1 GCA_029975965.1 Anaerolinea sp.
CCACCAGCCCGGGCGAGATAAACAGTTCCCCGGCGCGCAGCGGCTCGGTTGCCGCGCGGTCGAAGATGGGAGCGATGTGGAAGATCTGCTCGAGCCTGTGCGGGTTGGCATCCTGCCCCTGCAGGAGATCCGATAAGATCCAGTAACCGGGTTTGATGTAGAAAATTGCCCGGCGGTGGCTGAAGCCCTGCACTACCTGGCTGGCATCGCCGCGCTCCGGGTCTGGATCGGGGGCGTAGCCTTCCAGGTACTCGCTGGAGACAAAGTCAAATTCTGGCTGGCTGACCCACTCGTTTCGTCCGTCCGTCTTGAACTGTGCCAGCGGGTTGAAGCGGCGTGCCTGCCCCATTCCATCGATCATGACCAGGTTGTGCCCGCGTGAGGCTTTGAAGTACTGGGTTAACTCGGTCGGCGAGTAGGAGTAGATATTGGGATCGGTGATCAATTGGCGGTGTTGAGCATAAAGCACAAAGTTGAGCTTATCCTCGTGCTGGTGGGCGGCGCCCCAGGGCGCGCCGTCAAAAAACAGGAACTGCCCATCCTCGCCCCAGCGGTCGCGCATCACGTAGTAGCCCGCCGAAGCCCAGGCGTGAGAAGCGTGATCGGGAGCGGAGCCTTCTTTGCCGTGCGAGCCGCCCCAGCGGAAATCAGCGCGATTGAACAGCCCGGCGGCATAACGCAGGTAGGGGGCAGGATCGGTCGGGTTTGGGTTGCAGTCGTTGAACATCGGTAACAGGTGGTTGGGCTGGACGCTGAACTGGTACATCTCGTGGGCTTTTTCAACCAGGGCGACATAATCGGCTGGGAGCGCCACGCCGCGCGCCCGGGCGGCTTTGACCACCGAGAGGATCGCCAGGGTTGGGAAGACGTGGTAGACCTGGGTCAATTCGAACTGGAAGCCATCGTCATAATAGGCGAAGGAATTGATCCACTTGAGACGGCGCAGGGCAATCCGCAGATAGGCGTCTGCCAGTGACAATTCCGGCGAATATAGTGCAGCGACCGCCAGCCCCGAGGATTCCACCTGGTACCAGTTGTTCGGTCCGCCGCAATATGCCAGCAGGTAGCGGATGCCTTCCAGGCGGTTGCGCGCCAGCATGGCGTGGGTAGCCTCGTCGAATGCCGGGTTCTGCCCCAGGTAGCCCAATACATCGGTGAATACCCGCCAGTTGCGCGAGCCTACCTCCAGCGTGCGCCAGGG
>JARKOV010000163.1 GCA_029975965.1 Anaerolinea sp.
CTCAAGCAGCGAGGGATGAACCTGAGTCTGAGTCGACGGCCGGGGCAGGTGGCGGTGGAGACTTACTGGTAACCAAAACGGCGCCTTGAGGGCGCCGTTGATGTATTGCAGGACTCGCCTCAGGGCTTGTTGTTCTGCGCCTTGAGCAGATCGCGGATCTCTCCCAGCAGCTCTTCTTCCTTGGTCGGTACCGGTGGCAGGGTAGGGGCCACGGCTTCTTCGCGTTTCAGGCGGTTGATGACCTTGACGCCCATGAAGATGGCGAAGGCGATGATGATGAAGTCGATGATGCTCTGGATGAACTTGCCATAGGCCAGAACCACCGCGGGTGCATCCCCTGCCGCCGCTTTCAGCGTGACCGCCAGGTCCCCGAAGTTCACCCCACCGACCAACACGCCGATGGGCGGCATGACCACGTCGCCGACAAAGGACGAGACGATCTTGCCGAACGCGGCGCCGATGATGATACCCACGGCCATATCGACC
The DNA here is from genome assembly GCA_029975965.1 of Anaerolinea sp. The sequence continues at coordinate 487 of JARKOV010000163.1, forward strand.
ACGTTACCTTTGACCGCGAAGGCCTTGAACTCACTTAGCACGCCCATAGGTTATTCCTTGTTACAGATGAGGTTGGTTACGGCAGTGTAATTCAGCAAAAAGCATTTTGCCGACACAACTTTTAACAGCACGCGGGGTTATTGACCGATAAACAGGCAAAGAGTTTTTTCAAAGTGCCATCGGATCGCGCGCGATATACCCCGCATTTGACGAGATAACCAGAACATTCTGTCAATCGATGGGTTATGGCCTTTCTATTTATCTTTCAAATGTTTAGTCACTAGCCTCTAGCAGGCGCACCGAGATGCGCCTTATATAACTAGAGGAATTCAACATGACCGCTTCTCTTGGCCTTGGGAGTTTTTCCCAGCGACGCGTACTGGGCGTGCTTGCCGCCAGTCTGCTTTCCCTTTCCGTACAGGCCGCCACGCTGACCCGCGACAATGGCGCGGCAGTGGGCGATAACCAGAATTCACAGACCGCAGGCGCCACCGGCCCGGTGTTGCTGCAAGATGTGCAACTGATCCAGAAACTTCAGCGTTTTGATCGCGAGCGCATTCCAGAGCGCGTGGTACACGCCCGTGGCACCGGCGCCCACGGCACCTTCACCGTCACCGACAACCTCAGCGACCTGACCCGTGCCAAGGTGTTTGCCGCCGGCGAGGTGACTCCGGTATTCGTGCGTTTCTCGTCGGTGGTGCATGGCAACCACTCCCCGGAAACCTTGCGTGATCCACGGGGTTTCGCCACCAAGTTCTATACCGCAGAGGGGAACTGGGACCTGGTCGGCAACAACTTCCCGACCTTCTTCATTCGCGATGCCATCAAGTTCCCGGATATGGTGCACGCGTTCAAACCCGATCCGCGTACCAATCTGGATGATGACTCGCGACGTTTTGATTTCTTCTCTCATGTTCCCGAAGCCACTCGCACATTGACCGAGCTGTATTCCAACTCCGGAACTCCGGCCAGTTACCGGGAAATGGATGGTAATGGGGTGCACGCCTACAAGTTGATCAACGCCAAGGGTGAAGTGCACTACGTGAAGTTTCACTGGAAGAGTCTGCAAGGTCTGAAGAATCTCGATCCGAAACAGGTGGTCGAGGTACAAGGGCGTGATTACAGCCATATGACCCATGACTTGGTAACCCACATTAATAAAGGGGACTTTCCCAAGTGGGACTTGTATGTCCAGGTATTGAAACCCGAAGACTTGGCCAAGTTTGATTTCGACCCGCTGGACGCCACCAAGATCTGGCCGGATGTGCCCGAGCGCAAAGTGGGACAGATGGTGTTGAACCGTAACCCGGCCAACGTCTTCCAAGAGACTGAGCAAGTGGCCATGGCCCCGTCCAACCTGGTACCGGGGATCGAGCCTTCGGAAGACCGCTTGCTGCAAGGCCGGGTGTTCTCCTACGCCGATACCCAGATGTACCGCATCGGCGCCAACGCTCTGCAACTGCCGATCAACGCACCGAAGAACCCGGTGAACAACGGCAACCAGGACGGCGCGATGAACCTGGGTCACACCAGCACGGGGGTCAACTACCAGCCGAGCCGCCTGATGCCCCGCGAAGAGCCGCAAACCGCGCGCTACAGCCAGATGGCACTGTCGGGCAGCACCCAGCAGGCGAAGATCCAGCGCGAGCAGAACTTCAAGCAGGCCGGTGATCTGTACCGTTCCTTCAGCAAGAAGGAACGTCAGGACCTGATCGACAGCTTCGGCGGCTCCCTGGCCACCACCGATGATGAGAGCAAGCACATCATCCTGTCGTTCCTGTATAAGGCCGACCCGGAGTACGGCACCGGCGTGACCCGCGTGGCCAAGGGCGACCTGACTCGGGTCAAGGCGCTGGCGGCCAAGCTGAGCGATTGATCGAGCGCGTTTCACTCCGTCACGCCCGCCCGGGCGTGACGACTTTTTCCGACAGAGGAGTCGCGCCATGCGTCTTTTTACAGCGCTGCTGTCAGTGGCCTGTTCGTTTGCCGCCTACGCGCAGCCGGCGGCCGAAGCCGCGACCGCCGCCGACCCGGTGGCGGTCAAGGTGCAGCTGGAACACTACTATTTCGATGCCGCCCGCCGGGGCGATGTGGAAATGCTCGACACCTTTATCGAGGCCGGTTACTCCCTCGATACCCAGGATGAAAAGGGCTACACCGCGTTGATCCTCGCCGCTTATCACGGCCAGGGTCCGGCAGTGGAGCGCCTGCTGGACGCCGGCGCCAATGCCTGTGCCCAGGACAAACGCGGCAACACGGCGTTGATGGGGGCGATCTTCAAGGGCGAGGTGCAGATCGCTCGGCGTTTGCTGGCGACCGATTGCAGTCCCGATCAGCGCAATGGCGCCGGGCAGACGGCGGCCATGTACGCCGGGTTGTTCAAGCGGGTCGAACTGTTGGACGCCTTGGCCGCCAAGGGCGCTGACCTGAATGCCGAAGACCCGCTGGGCAATAGCGCCACGCGGCTGGCCAGCGGGCAGATACGCACCACGGCGCCGCGCTGATCGGTTCCAGCTGAGCTATCATCGCGGTTTTTGCCGGGGGTTCAGATGGCCAAGGCCAAGCGCATGTACGGCTGCACCGAGTGCGGCTCCACCTTTCCCAAATGGGCCGGGCAATGTGGCGAGTGCGGGGCCTGGAACACCCTGACCGAGACCATGATCGAAAGCGGTGGTGCCGCGGCGCCTGCCGGGCGCACTGGCTGGGCCGGGCAACAGGCGCAGATCAAGACCCTGGCAGAAGTCAGCGTCGAGGAAATTCCACGTTTCTCCACCGCTTCCGGCGAACTCGACCGAGTGCTGGGCGGCGGCCTGGTGGACGGCTCGGTGGTGCTGATCGGTGGTGATCCGGGGATCGGCAAGTCGACCATCCTGCTGCAGACCCTGTGCAACATCGCCACGCGCATGCCGGCCTTGTACGTCACCGGCGAGGAGTCTCAGCAGCAGGTGGCGATGCGCGCCCGGCGCCTGGGCCTGCCCCAGGATCAGTTGCGGGTGATGACCGAGACCTGCATCGAAACCATCATCGCCACCGCTCGGGTGGAAAAACCCAAGGTCATGGTGATCGACTCGATCCAGACCATCTTCACCGAACAGCTGCAATCGGCTCCGGGCGGCGTGTCCCAGGTGCGCGAGAGCGCCGCCTTGCTGGTGCGTTACGCCAAGCAGAGCGGCACGGCGATTTTCCTGGTGGGCCACGTGACCAAGGAAGGCGCCCTGGCCGGGCCGCG
>JARKOV010000017.1 GCA_029975965.1 Anaerolinea sp.
TATCCCTAAGGCTAACAGCCCTTGGGTCACCGTGTGCCGTGCAAAGCTGAACAACTCCCCGAATACCAGGCTCATCGCCCGCCGGTACACCCGTTCCTGATGGAACGCCTCCCGATGGGCGCCCAGAAGCTGCAGGATCGAGTGCGGCCGGGGATGTATGTCTGTAACTTTCGTGGTATCTGTCTTGCAAGAAGCCTCCTGAGTTTGCGAATGGCGTGGTAACCTTCGTTGTACTCAAGAGGCTTCTCTTTTTCAAGCCCTCACTTTATAAGGGCCAAACTCAAGTGTAAGTCTCAAATTGGACTTATGGCTTATCGCCGTAAGTCTCCGTAAGTCTCCGTAAGCCCGTAAGTCTCGGATCATTTCGCCTCACCCGAGAGAGCCAAAAGCCGCTCGGTTCGCTGACCAGGCGACTCAACCAGCACGCCGTTGGACACCAGACGCTCAATGCAATCCCGGACCCGGTTGATTCCAGCCTCAGGCATCTCCGCCCGGACTGCCTGAACCAGCCTGGTTTTGCTCAGCGAAGATTGGCCTAAAACACCCTTGATCGCACCCTCGAGCGCCTCGCCTTTCGAAGGCACCCCGCCAATCCCGAAAAATCGAGCTGATTCCAATCCGCCGGTTTCCGGGCATCGCTCGTACGTGAAAACCGCCGAAAACGGCTTAACGCTCTCCCCGCGACATTTGGTTGGGCGAACGCGAATCACGTCTTCGCCCTCGGCTCGCTCGACCAGAAGGGCCAGATCAAGCGCGGCCTCGATGGACGAATGACCTCGCAGCGAATCACCGGCTCGCCCGGAGAAGCCATTTGATTTTCGTTGGTGATGAATAAGGAGAACCGCCGCGCCGGTATCCTCGCCAACCTGCCGGAAACTGCTCATCAAAACAGCCATTTGACCGCTATTTTCATCCGCGCCCCCAAGCACCTGCCCGAGGGTATCGATGGCCACAACTTTCGCGCCATGCGCCTTCACCCGCTCGCATAGAGCGGCAACCGATTGGCGATCCATCCCGTCCAGCCAGGGTGAAGGCATGGAATAATACGTCAGATCGGCCTGTTCGCCGGTCAATGACCGACCACGCGCCAAAGCCGCAAACCGGTCGTGAGTCCGGCGAACGCCGTTATCGAAATCGAGCCACATTACCGGCGATTTTTGAGTTTTATAGCCGGGCTGCCCATCCGGTTTCCACGGAGCCGGCGGAAGGAAATCGACGCCGGCGGAAATGTCGAGTAGCATTTGAGCAGTCATGAAACTTTTCAAACAGCCGGGCGGACCGTAAACCATATTCAGGCTTGGAACTTCGAGCACCCCAGCCACCGCATATTCGATCGGCCCTCTCGGTAAAAGTGCGTCGCATAGGCTAAAAGCCTTCCACGAATCACGCTCCGCTATCGCGCTGAGACGAAGGCCATCGATCGCATGGGTCGCCTCGGCCAAATCCCGCCGGCTGATGGCTTGCGCCAAACGTTGCGCGCCTTGCGCCAGCTCGCGCAGCCGATAATCCTCTTGGATCACCCGCGCAAAAACGGGCTGGTGGGTAAAATCCAAATTCCCTTCGTTCATTGCCCCAATAAAGCGATAAAACAACCCACGATCGATAGCAGCCTTTACCGGATCGTCGCCGGCCAACACGCCCGCCCACCAGTCACGAATTTCGTGATCGACAAACTGGTCAGGCAAAAGCCAGCCCACCTCCTTCGCCCGCTCCGGTCCGCAAAGAATCGACCCGGCGAAGAGAAGCTCAGCTTCTCGCGAATGGCCGGCTAAGGCCTCATATTGTTCCATCGCCGCCCCCTGGCAAATCGCCGGTTCGGTAAGTCTCAACGAACGCCACCAAATCCTCGGGCCGGACGCGAACGCATCCGCCGAACCGCACCGCCGGAAGCGAGCCCGAAGCGGCCAGGCGATAAGCCGCCGCACGTGAAATTGCCAAAAGCCTGGCGACCTCATCAATCCGAAGCAGGCGCTCCGGGAAATCAAGTTGATCATGAAACTCAGTCGTGCTAAAACCTGTCTGGGCCATGAACCGCCTTTCTGGCTCACCGCCTGCCCGTTCCACCGGGCAGGCGGTCTGGATAAAAAAAACTGATCTTTTAGGATCAGTTTACAGGGCGAAAAATGGCAGAAAAAGAGCGGAAAATGGTGCAAAAATTATTGCTGGTTTTCCCCGGCTTTCCTCACTGCCCGCTTCCAGGCGGATTCGGGATCGCTTAAATTCCGACATCTTTCCGAGGCAAGAAATTCTTCTTTGAGTTCTCGGGTTGCTCCTTCGGTTTTTATTCGTTCCACCCACTCTAACCCAACTGGCGGTCTTCCTCGCCCGTTTTTGGGGGGTAAATCTATTTTCGCCCCATCAAGCACGTTGTATTCAATTACCTTGTGACCCTTCTTAAAATCTCTAACGAGTTTTGATATCGCATCGAACATATCTGGGGAATGAGCAATCTCTACTTCCACCCACTCATCACCACATTGCAGAGAATATATTTCAACGAATTTTGGAGCACGATTCGACGAGTCTGCATCGTGGCCCTCAAAAGGTAAAAATTCATTCCAGAATAAATTGACCGGATCAATACAACCACAATCCTTAAAATCGTCAACAGTCAAATGATATCTAAACCAATCGTCCACCTGGCTTTTTATGTCACGAACCCAAAACCTTATGCGCCAATAACGATCCATATTCCCTCGAAAAAAAAGCCGCTCAATAAGAGCGGCTTTAACATGCTATAATTGGGTTGCGGGACCGCCCTCCCGCCACTCCCCTGGTGGTAACAACACCGAGGGGAATTCTTTTCTCAAGTTAAGTGTACACGAAATGTGTTACCCAGTTTCTTAAAAAATCTGCAAGCGAAATCCGCGTACAACCGGCGTACAACCAGCTCGAAACGGTTTCGCCCCCATATCTTGCGAATGGCCGTCAAAAGCCCAAAAACCAGGCCGATTGCTCGCATTTTATCGTTTTCAGCCGTAAAAATGGGACATATTTTAAGCACTTTCATGATGATACAAGCTCCGGCCCGATCAGGAATCTCCTGCACAACCGGACGAGATAAATTCGGTTTCCACACCGAAATTGCCTGGCGCATCTCATCGATTCACCCCCCATAGGCGAGGCTTGGGGCAGTGTCGCCAGTCGCCAGGCATCCAGATCCTCCGCGTTCTCCGCCGCGGATTTTCCGCGCATGATTCGCCCAGACTCATTACACAAACCATGTACAATCATTCGCTTCTTTAACCGGTTTGTACTATGATGGGGTGGCTTCATGAATTACTGGTAGCACGAAGGTGAAGGAACTAAAAAATGACGAACGATAACAACCATCGCGATCACCACATCCCCGTCTACAATATCAAGGCCGTCTCGCGACTGGTCGGATTGTTGCCGGTGACCCTGAGAGCCTGGGAGCGGCGCTACGGTATCCCGTCGCCATTGCGCGGTAACCAGGGGTACCGGCTCTATTCGGACCACGACCTGAACACTTTGCGCTGGTTAAAACAACAGGTTGACGCCGGTATGAGCGTTGGTCGCGCGGTTGATTATTTACATGAGTTGCGGCGCATGGGTCAAGACCCGGCGCTCTTGAGTATCCAGCCTGGTCACCTGCGCCCGAGCCCGGCTTCTGCCAGCGCTTCATCTTTACAATCCTTGCAGGATGATCTTCTCGGTGCGCTCACTCGCTTCGATAACAATGAGGGCGTCGAGATCCTCCGTCGCGCTTTCGCACTTTTCTCCATGGAGCGCGTGTTGTTAGAGCTCATCACCCCCACGCTGGTGACCATCGGAGACCGGTGGCATGCGGGGAATTTACCGATCGCTGTCGAGCATTTTGCCTCCCAATTCTTCATGCAACAATTGATGGGCATCCTGTCGGCTTCGGCGCCACCCACGCATCCCGGCTCGATCATCGCCGCCTGTGCCCCAGGTGAAACCCACCAGATTGGCCTGCTGATGATTTCCGTCATGCTGCGCTGGCGTGGGTGGGACGTGAAGTACCTGGGACCCGACTTGAATTTGGAGCGCCTGGAAGAGGCGCTGGAGCCTGTCCGGCCTACCCTCTTGCTCTTCTCAGCCAACCGACCGGAGACAGCCCATAACTTGCTCAGCCTGCCCGCAGTGCTGGAGCGTTTTGGCGAGCCCAAGCCACTCGTCGTGGTCGGCGGACCGGCATTCCAGCAATTCCGGCTGCCCGATTCCTTTACGGCTATTTACATGGACGAGACACTGATGGAAGCCGTCATAGAAATCGAACATTTGATGACGCAGCGGACGCAACATCGCTTGAGATGACTCGGGGCGGAAAAACTTCTTTTAACTGGCTTTATCGAGTAAACTAATACCAATACACCTAATTGCCCCCAATTGGTCAATAAATTGTCAGGGGGCAATTCATGTCAGCGGAAACATCGGAGTAATATGTTCCGGAACAATAAGGCGCTTGCCTCCATCTTCCTGGTCGTTTTTATTGACCTGCTTGGCTTCAGCCTGATCCTGCCGTTGCTCCCCTACCTGGCACGCACCTTCAATGCCAGCAATTTTGAGATCGGCCTGCTCGTTGCCGTGTATGCCGCAGCGCAACTGGTTGGCGCGCCTATCCTGGGACGGCTCTCGGATAAGTACGGCCGGCGGCCCATTTTATTAATCTCGATTGCCGGAAACGCACTCGGCTTTTGTATCCTGGCTTTTGCCGGCAACTTGTGGGTGTTATTCTTTGCTCGCTTGCTGGCAGGTTTGACCGCCGCCAACATCTCTGTCGCGCAGGCATACGTTAGCGACGTCACCGACCAGGCCAACCGGGCCCGCGGCCTGGGCCTGCTCGGCGCCGCCTTTGGACTTGGCTTCATCATCGGTCCCGCGGTGGGCGGTCTGCTCAGCCAGTTTGGCTACGAAGTCCCCGCGCTGATGGCCGCCGGTTTGTCGGTGATCAACTTTGTTCTGGTGGTCACCTGGCTGCCGGAATCCCTGACCGATGAGCGGCGCCAGGCGATAGCCAACTCGCATCGATCCACGCTCTCCATCCCGGCGCTCTTTCAGGCTCTTCGCCGCCCCCTGGTGGGACCTTTATTGCAGACCCGGCTGTTCTTTGGATTTGCATTTTCCATCTTGCAGTCGATATTTTCGCTCTATGCCCTTACCCGCTTCAACTTGCAGGCGCAAAGCACCGGTTACATCCTGGCGTTTGTGGGCGTGCTCTCGGTCTTCACCCAGGGCTTTTTGGTGGGAAAACTGACCAATCGCTTTTCAGAGCCCGGCATCATCCTTTCCGCCACCGCCACCATGGCTGTCGGTCTGCTCGGATGGGGATTGGCGCCCTCGGTGCCCTTTTTGCTCGCCGCGCTCGTGCCCATTGCGATCAGCGGCGGTTTGCTCAACACGGTCATCAACAGCGCGATCAGCAAAACGGTGCCGCCCTACGAGGTCGGCGGTATGCTGGGCTTATCGACGTCGTTGGAAGCGTTCACCCGCGTCGTTTCACCTTCGTTGGGCGGCTTGATGCTCGAGGTGGTCGGAAAACGCTTTGGGGTGATGACGGGCACCGCTGCACCGGGGATCTTTGCCTCGCTGGTGCTGGTGATCCTGTTCCCATTTGTGTATCGTTACGTGTACCAACACCCTGCACCACCGTCGCCGGTCCTGGAGAGCGATCCAACGCATCGCATTGTCCGTTGACAGCCTGCCATCGATCGGACAATCATGAAATATGAGACAGGTTGACAGCCTGGAGAAACCAGCCACTTAACAAAACTCTAAGATTAATTGCCCACAAAATACGCTATGATATGCTTACTTAGCTCTTATCCCTTGGTTATTTGGATGCTATTTTGTGCGGCTTTACCGCCAAAATCGAATCCAATAGATTATTTTTGGATCACTACTTTATCAGAAAGGAAGGCCGTGATGAGCCCGGATAATCAGGTGAAAAATAAAAAACAGCCCGAGAAACCTGGTTTTCAGCGCGCCTTGGAAGACCTGCTCGAACGGTTGCGTCGAGGGATGGAAGAGCTGGCGAATCCCCTCAACCCTAACCGGCCACAGCCTCAACCAATTCCCGTGCCCGTCCTCCAGCGACGGCGCAGGAAATGATCGAGCCAGACACTTAAGAAATTGACTTTCTGAGGTGAGGGAGCTGCGCTCCCTCTCTCTATTTCTACTGCACAACGCCGGCCAGGCAACGTTCCAGCCTGATCGGTATATAATCGGATCAGTTCTGCAAACCTGATCGAACGCCGCGCAGCCGACCTGTCTCGGGCGGACACTGCCTAACGAATCTACCAGAGATACACTATGGGAAACACTTCACAGAAAGTGGTTCTGGTCACGGGTGCTGCCCAGGGAATGGGTCTCGCCGCAGCGCGCCAATTCGCCGCTAACGGCAGCACGGTCATCCTGGCAGACATCCAGGGCGAAAAGTTGGACGAAGTGATCGCCTCTTTGCGCCATGAAAGTGGAAACGAGCAGATCAGCGGGGTTAAAGCGGATCTCTCCACCCGCCAGGGGGTGGACCGACTGGCCGAATCGGTCATCGCCCAACACTCGTCGCTGGATATTTTGCTCAACAATGTCGGTGGGACTTTCCTGAGCTACCAGGTCACCGCAGACGGCCTGGAGCTCACCTGGGCGCTCAACTTCTTGGGGCATTTTCAGCTCACCCACTGCCTGCTTCCGCTTCTCAAGGCTGCCGCCCGGTTAACCGGCGAGGCGCGCATTGTCGAGGTAACCTCGAGTATCTACCGGCTATCTTCACGCGATTTCTCGCGCCGGCAGGGAGCCAAAGGCTACAACGGCGTCCTGGCCTATGCGCAGTCAAAACGCGCCATGCTCGTGTTCACCTGTGAGATGGCCCGGCGCCTTGCACCGGACGCAGTGTCGATCAACGCTGTCACACCCGGCGCCGTGCGAACCCATATCGCTACCGGTAACGGCTGGCTTGCCTCTCTGGCGATGCGCACCATCAACCGTTTCTCCTTGCCTGTCGAGGAGGGCGCACAGCCCATTGTCCACCTGGCGAGCTCCCCGCAACTGCGCGGCACCAGTGGGCGTTACTTTAAGCGTTATCAATTACAACCGGATGATCCATCCTGCTCCGACCCGCAGGCAGCCGCGCAATTGTGGAAAGTCTGTTTGGCGATGCTGGCGGGAGACATCTGTGGTTAAAAAAATAAGGGATGACCTCACCGGTCAGATTGCCCTTAATTCACGAAGAAGCCGCCTGGAAGGCGACTTCTTCTGTTTTCGCTGCGGCACTCTGGCTAAAGGACCACCAGGAGGGGTGCCGCAGCCGTACGCTTACTACTATCCATCTTAGACACCACCTCCTTATCCTTAAGATAGCAATCGAATAAGGAACCTCTATTTAATTAGCATTAGTATTCCATAATCACCTATCAAAGTCAAGTAAGTTGATACAATCTTAATGGAACTGTTAACTTCATCCCAATTTACCTTCTTATCGCACGCGTCGTTTCCATTCCTCTTTGAGTTGCAGTTGTCGAGGGCTTTCAACCGATCCAAGACCCAAGAAATCCACCAGCAAGCGGTTAAACTTGCTGCTTTCATCCAGCATCGGGAAATGCCCCGAACCGTCAAATTGGATCCCGTGCACCACTTCGGGCAGGCGCATGACAACATCCAGGTCCAGCGCGCCGATGGCCGGATCATTGGCCCCGCCGACCAACAGGCACGAGCGGCACATTCGCTGACCGGCTTCGCGCACCTCCGCTGAATTGAGCCCCTCGATCGAAGAGAGGATCGCCTGCGGATCGGCTTTCGGCGCATCCGCTCTGACGGCATCTGTCAGGGGTGATTTATCCAGCAACCAGTCGGCGAGGTCCACCGGGTTGGCGCCGCGCAAACGCGGGTGAATTTTCGCCTGCTCCAGGGGGTAGGAAATGGCCATCAGGCGGTCGACGATTTCCGGGTGGCGCAATGCAAACAACACCGCCACCACCGCTCCCAGTCCATGACCGATCAAGGCCACGCGCCCCATTCCCATCTGATCCATAAATTGCTCGACCAACCTCACCTGACGGTCCAAGGAGTACTGGCCATGCGTTTTCGCCGAATCGCCAAAACCCCACAGGTCAATCGCATAAGCGCGGAACATCGCAGAAGTGGCTTGCATCGTGGGAATCCAGTAGCGCCAGGAGCCGACCCAGCCGTGCAAGAAGATCAACGGCCGGCCGCGTCCCAGCACTTCGTAATGGACCACCTGCGATTCGAGCAGAACAGCGCTCATGCGCCCGCAAGCCTCCTGTCAAACCTTGCCAAATTTGATCAACAGCTCGCCCACCCGTTCGCTCAATTCCATCGGCGCAAACGGCTTTAATAGATATTCGGAGGCCCCAGCTGCCAACCCGGTTTGAATCTCCGCATCCTGGCCTTTCGCCGAAAGGAAAACCACCGGAATATCGCGAGTGGCCGGATCCGCTTTCATGGCGGTGCAAGCCTCGTAACCGGTCATGCGCGGCATGCGCACATCCATTAAAATCATGTCAGGCTGTTCGGCGCGGGCAGCCTCGACGGCTTCAGCACCGTTGCCAACAGCCACGACCTCATGCCCTGCGTACGTTAGAGTAAATTTCACCAGGTCGCGAATATCAGGCTCGTCTTCCGCTATTAATATTTTTGCCATGCTAATTTCTACTCCAGGTGATTATTTTGGTGAACCGGCAATGTAAACGAGAACGTGCTCCCCTCGCCACGGACGCCACTGCTGGTAAACCAGATACGCCCGTTGTGCATATTGACCAATGATTTTGCCACGGCTAACCCGAGACCGGTTCCGGCGGTCGCCAGAACCAGCGGGTGATCGCCCCGGAAGAAGCGCTCAAACATGCGCTGCTGCTCCTCCAACCCAATCCCGATCCCGGTGTCTTGCACATCCACCTGCACCTCACCGTTTGAATGGTTGATTTGCAGCGTGACCGTGCCGTTTGGGGGGGTGTAGTTATAGCCATTGCTGACCAGGTTATCGATCACCTGGCGAATCCGCTCGAGATCACCCGTCACCTTCGGAAGGTCCTCCTCCACTTCTAAACGGAAGGTCATGGGCTTGTTTTCCTCCTGCGAACGCCTCTCGACATCCAGCAGCACCTCTTGGGAGATCTCCTTCAAGTCGACCGGCTGCAGGTGGAGCGTCACCCGGCCCGATTCGATCCGTGAAAGATCGAGCAGGTCGTTGACCAGCGCGCCTAACCGTTCGGTGTTGCTGCGCACGATTTCCAGGAAGTGCCGTTGCCGCTCGGTCAACTCACCGGTCGCTCCCAGCAGCATGATCTCCACATAGCCTTTGATCGAGGTCATCGGCGTACGCAGCTCATGGCTGACGTTGGCGACAAATTCGGATTTCATCCGGTCGACCTGGACCTCGTGGGTGATATCGCGCAAAATGGAAACCGTCCCGAGGAATTGCGAGCGCCAAAAAACCGGCGCCAGGTGAACGGCGATCACGTTGCCGTTATCCAGGTCGATCTCGTCGGCGAAATTCTCACCCTGAAACGACCCGGCATCCTGCGACCAGCGGTTCACCGTCCGCAACCACTCGGACCCAGACCGGCCCAACAAACCGCCGAACTTATCCAACGTCTTGCCAACCACCTCGCTGGTTGGTAAGTCCAGAATGCGCTCGGCCGAAGCGTTGAACAGGGTGACTTGCCCGGTGGTATCGGTCACAATCACACCATCGGCCACGGCTTCCAGGATCGCCCGCGACCGGCTGGATTCGATCTGCTGCTCTCGAAGCATGTTGCCCAAATGTTCGGACTGGTCACGAATGAGATTGAACAGGCCGGCATTGTTGATCGTGATAGCAATCTGTCGAGCGGTTGCTTCGGCCAGGCTGGTCTGGGCGGCGCGGAAATAGCCAGGGTCGCGGTGAAAGAGCAACAGCGCTCCCAAGGCATCCTCTCCCATCACCAGAGGCGCCGCCAGCAGGCTGCGGTAAGCAGCTTCTCCTTGCCAATTCTCGTCTTGGGTCACATCCTCGAGGATCAGCGACCGGCGTGTCGCGGCAACCTGGCGCATCACATTGCGTTCAAAAGCCAGCCCATCTGCCTCGGTCTCTTGAGCACCGACCAGCAATGCACCGGACCGGTACGGCCTGGCGCTCCCTTCGAGCAACAGGGTCATGCTCTCTTGAGAGCCGAGTGACTCGTTGATCACAGCCAGAGCGCGGTTGAGCACCAGCCCCATATCCAGGCTGGCAGAAAGCTCGCTGATCACCTTGAGTAGCGTCTGAGAATTTTGATGTTCGTGACGCAGCTCTGCGGTTCGCTCTTCGACGCGTCTCTCCAGGAACTCGGTCAAGTTGCGTGTCTCGTCGAACAGGCGCGCGTTTTGAATGGCAATGGCTGCCTGGTTGCACACGGTTCGGGCCAGCTCGATCTCGGATACGCTGAAACGGTGGTACACGTCTTTCTGAATCATCAGCCAGCCATGCAGGGTCGTTCCGGTGATCAAGGGCACGACCAGCAACGAGATGATCCCGCGCGGCTCGAAATAACTTTCGTACATCGCTGCCAGTTCATCTTCATCCGCCACGCGGTCGGTCGAGAAAATACCGTGCGAATCTTTCAGGCGCTCGAACAAGGGCGCATCCAGCAGCGCAAACGGCAAAGTGGTCGCCTGGGGCGGCACCTCAGCCTCGAGGATAAATTTATCCCCCGGCCCAAGCATCACGCAAGCCACATGGCTGGCGTTTGTGGCACTGAGCAAATGCTGCGCAGTCAATTTGAGTATAAATTGAATGTCCAGCGAAGAACCCAGCTCTTCAGATAACTGGTTGAGAAGAGCCAGGCGGTTGGAGCGCTGATCGAGCTCGCCTGCCCGCCGCACGCTTTCCTCGAACAGGCGCGCGTTCTCCAATGCCCCCGCCGCCTGCCCGGCGAATGTCGAGGCAGCCTGGATATGTTCGGGCGTGTAAAAGCCGGCTTCGTTCTTTTCCAGAGCCAGCAGGCCGATCACCTCACCTTTAACGATCAAGGGCAACCCCAGCCATGCCAGGTGAGTCGGCTCAACCAGGCTCGGAAAACGCGGGTCGCCGCGCACATCGCTCACCGCAATCGGCTCCCCGGTGCGAATCATCTCAAGGAACAAAGCGCTGTCCTCAACCGCCGCGCTCAGACCGATCCGGCTGGCGTTGTCCTCGAAGCCCTGGGCCGCCATGACCGTGAGCAAATCACCACGCCGCATCCACAAGGTTGCAGTCTCGAATGCAACGACCGATCCGAGGAGATCGAGCAAGGATCCAATCAGCTCTTCCTGTTTCAGGCTCGAAGTCAAGGTTTCGGAGGCCAGGGTGAGGTTCTGCAACTGGCTTGCGCGTGCCTCGGCCGCCGAGAACAGGCGCGCGTTGTCCAGCGCCAGCGAAGCCTGCTGGGAGAATGAATACGCCAGCGCTTCATCTTCCGGTGAAAATGCGCCTTGCGATTCAAAGTTTTCGAGCACCAGCATGCCGCTTACCTGATCACCGAGGCGCAGGGGGAGAATCATGCAGGCCACCGGTAGCCGCCCCCCGGTTGCCTGGCGATAATGCAGTAAATCGCCAGCAGACAGGTGGTATTGCGAGGCGAATTCCACCTCGTCTACCCGCAACGGCTCCCCGGAACGATACACGCGAGTTAACAATAACGGCGCTTCGCTGCCCAATAAACCGGTTGTGCTGAAAAGGTTGTAATGAATTTTACGGTGAGAGTCATCATCGACATATCCCACAGATGCATGGGGAACGATCGCGGTGCCCTGCTCGTTCAATAAGCCAACCCATCCCGCCTGAGCATAAGGTAGCGCATTACGCACGCTTTGCAGGAGCGCACCGAAGATATCTTCCGGACGCAAGCTGCTCAATTTGAGGCTGAATTCGAGCAGTAAATTGACTTCATCCAACCGGCGCTTGGTTTCGGATAGCAGGCGCAAATTCTGTAACGCCGTGCTCACCTGGCGGGTGATTTGCTCAAATATTCGGTGATCCTCTTCCAGAAAAGCCCCCAGGCTGTGTCGTCCACACACCAGCACCGCCGTTGGGTGCAAAGCACCAGACAGGCGCAAGCAAATAAAACTGCGGGCTTCCAAGGCGCTCAGCAGCGGATTGGACCGCCATTCGTCGTCATTTTCAACATTGGCAGCCAGCAGCACGCCCACTTCGCGATCGTTATCCTGCAACAGGCGGCGCAGAGGGTTGCGCTGACCCAACAGCGCATTGGGGTTAGCGCCTTCTGGCATGCTCCCGACCACTTCAACCAGGTGGATACCGGAGGGTGGACGTTCTGCAACCAGGGCCGTCTGCATGGAAAAGCGAGTTAACAACCCCCGGCAGAGCGCCTGAAGCACGCCGGAGATATCCGCCTCCGCATTGGCTTGGCCGGCGATATCGAGCAGCGAGCGCATTCTCTCGACACGCTGGTTGAGGCCCTGCAAGTCGACGGTCTGCTCCAGGTCTTTCCGCAGATATACCGGCAGGTTTTGACGGGCCGCATCGGCGACATGAGCCAACCCCGCTCGTTCCTTCTCCAGGCGCCCGACCTCCTCCACAAGGGTGGCCGTGCGCCGGTAATTCTCGATCATCAACCCGGCCTGGATCGCGAAAATCTCGAGCGCCTCGAAAGTCGGCCGATCCGGACGCCTGCCGTCCGATGGCACGTCCACGCTGATCAAGCCGAGGGGCTCGTGTTGAGAATCATACAAGGGAACGAGCAGGAAGTCATCGACATTCCAGGCGTCCGCCGTGTTCAGCTCGATTTCCTGGGTCACCGGCAGGGTATGGATCTCAGGGGGGATCACCGGCGTCTTATCCGCCGGGATGTAATAAACGCCGCCGGTCTTGAACTCGGGCAACAGCAAGGAAGATAAACGATCCCAGGGCAGCCGGTGATTTTGCATCTCCGCCCACTGCTCTGCGGGCAATCCCTCGCCCACCACCCTGCGAAGGAGCTGGTCCTCTGGATCGTAAACGCTGATCACCGCCACCTGGAAAGGCGTCGCCTGCCGAATGGCCCCGCTGATCGCTGTCAGCGATTGCTCCAGGGGCATCGAAGGGCGCAACATTTGCGTGACCCGCAACAGCTCGGTCAACGTGTCCATTTCACGGGCGAGCAACATACTGCGGCGGGCATGCTCCGCCGACTGCGATGCATTGGCCAGCGCAATCCCCGCCTGGATCGCCAATGATTGCAGCGATTCGACCGTCGGATCATCAAAATGACCCGGCTCCCGGCTGTGCAGCGAGATGATTCCAGCCATGCGATGGCGTTGAAACAGTGGAACCGACAGGCTCGAGCGAACGCCATCGTGTGGTGGCGCGATCACTTCCGCCAGATAATCCTCCACCCGCGCCGGCAAGTTGCGGTCGAAAACGCGTTGCTCGATCGGTCCCATCTCCTCCGCGCAGCCCGTGCCGTGCAACATCTTGACCGGAGGAAGCTGGTCTGCAATGGCCGAGGTCTCGAAAAGAAACACCACGCCGCAATCGGCCGAGCTCATCCGCACGGATTCGCCGTGCAGCGTTTTGAGCAGCTCAGCCGGATCAGCGATGTTCACCAGCTCCCGGCTGACGCGGGTGACGGCGGTCAACTGCTCCACACGCAGACGCAGGCTCTCGTCGGTTTGCGAGCGCAACACCATCTGCTCAACCGACCCGGCCAGTTGCCCGGCAGCCGTCGCCACCATCTGCACATCGGTGTTGTCGAAGTAGCCAGGCTGGCGGCTGGCGAACCACAATTCGCCAATCCCCTGGCTGCGGACAACCAACGGCACCACAATGACAGATTGCACCTCCCACTGGTTAAATATGGAACGATAAAATGGCACGATTGCCTTGTCCTCGGCGGGCGAACTGGTCAGCAGAGCCCGCTGCGATCCGGTCACCGTGAAAGGAAATTCCGGGTCGTCGACCATCATCCGCCGGCTGCGTTCGGGTAAGACGGCGACGTTGCCGAACACCGATGGCTCGTGCAGTTGTAAGAGCGTACCGGGCTGGTCGAGCAAAAAAATGGCTCCGGCGTCTGCGCGCAGCAGGCGTGCCAGCTCTTGGATGGAATACTGGATGATCTCATCCAGGTTGGCCGCCGAACTTGCCAGGCTGGCGATTCTGCGCAAAGCTTCGGCGCGTTGGGCGCGGATGCGGGATTGTTGCACCAGGGAGGCGTTCTCAATGATCGAAGCAGTCTGATTGGCGACGATTGTCAGCAGGTGCAGCTCAGACTGCGTGAAGCCGCCACCTTCCAGGCGGTTGGACGCTTGCAGATAACCCAACATGTGCCCGCCGGAGTTTAACGGAACGAGGACCGTCTCCCTCAAGCTGGCTGCCTGCGCCACAAACGAAAGCCCCAGCACTTCCCACTGCGGATCGCTGGATGCGTCCTCCGAGATTAGCACATCCTGATCGAGCAGTACCTGCTCTGCCATGCTGTTGACGGGCACCGCTGCACGGTATAGCTCAACGATCTGGTCGGGTAGTCCGTGGAATGGGATCTGAGCTTCGAGCACGCGTTGCGCCTCGTTATAGGTCAGGAACCCCAGGATCTCCACCTGGAGCAACGGCGCGATCGAGCCTACCAGGCGCGTGTACAGGCTTTTCGGGTCACGCACCGAGCTGAATGCCTGGGTCAGTTGGGAGAGTCCGCTCAACTCGGCGCTGCGTTTTTGCTCCTGGCGATATATTAACGCGTTATGGATGGCAATGGCGGCCTGACCGGATAACAGCCTGACCACCGCCAGGTCTTCCTCACGGTAAGCTTCCGAGGTGCGCGAGGCAAGCTCAAGCGTGCCCACGAACTCCTGTCCAACCAGCAGCGGCACGCCCAGGTATGAGCGCATGCCAGGCGTGCGACCTTCGACCGGGCGCACATCAAAATTTTTGTCCACGTCCGGGATCAACAGTGCTTTCCGCTCTCGATACAGGTACCCGCTGTAACCCTCGCCGGGTGAATAGCGCTGCGTCATCTGATTAAGCGCGCGCTCGCTGTTCGAAATCCACGCATAGTGATACGGCACCAGTTGTTGGACTTCGCTGTCCCAGATGGTGATCTCCAGAAAATCGGCCGGCACCAGTTTTTCGACATTCTCGAGCACGGCTTGTAGTGTTTGCTCAAAATCCAGGCTGGCGGCAATCGCTGAGGTCAGTTCGTTGAACGTTTGCAGTGTTTGGGCGCTGGAACCCGTTTCCGAGCCGGCCAGCCCGGCAACCAGCTCAGAAAAGTGCAACGACACCAGCACCAATGGCTCCTGGGTGAAAGCCAGGCGATAAGACCGCCCTTCGACAAAGCGCCCATCCAGAGAAAAGGATTGTTGGCCTTCCGCCGCACACAGGTGAATAAACGCATCTGCCGGTCGGGCGAGGCGCGCCATGCGCTCCAGGTCGGGCAACTCACCCTCTTGAAGACGAAAAACCTTGCGCGCGCGATCGTTCAGCGAGCGGACCTTGCCGCCAGCCTGAATGACCAACACGGCGTCCACGAGGTCGCTGGAACGCTCGGCGGGAGCGATAATTTCCAGACCTTCAGCCGGGCGAAGACCGGGCACGGCGCGGACGAGCAGGCGGGCTGCCAGAAAAAAAAGCAACCCAATCACCGCAACCACAACGCCTAAGCCGAGCCCATCCACGTTGCGTTATCCCCCGTTCATTTGACCAATGAATCCTGCCGGCGTTCCTCCGCTGCAAGCTCGGTGATCTCGCGAATGTCTGCGAAGTAGTGCGAAGTCGGCGAGACAAGGCCAATCGCCAGGGTCATCAACGGGGTCGGTTCGATCTTACCCTCGACATCGGGAGCCAAAATATAGCCTTGTTGCCGGTCCATAAAATTGTAGTGGGTGACAATCTCATCTTTAAAGCGCTCTTTCAAACGTTTCTTGACAGCCTCCGCATTGGCTTCGCGCGTGAAGATCACGAAGTTGTCACCGCCGGCATGACCGATAAAATCGTTCTGGGTGCCCGCTTCATCCACCACTTCGCCGATTAACATCGCGGTAAACCGCAGCACATCGCCCGCAGCGATGAACCCATATACATTCTTGAACGGCTCGAACTGGTTGATGCGCACGTCCAAAAAAGCCCACCCACTCGGCTGGCGAATCGACTGGCGCAACTGGTCTTCGATCATCCGTCCAGCCGGCAGGCCAGTTTGCGGATCTGTGAGACTCTCTCGCTCGGAGCGTGATACGGCATTTTGCACGCGCAACTTCAGCTCCTCGATATCAAACGGCTTGGTAATGTAATCGTCGGCGCCCAATTCTAGCCCTTGCAGGCGGTCGCTTCGCTCATCTTTTTGCGTCAAGAAGATCACCGGGATGTGACTGGTGCGCGTGGTGGTGCGCAAAGAACGGCACACTTCATACCCATTAATGTCAGGCAACATGATGTCAAGCACAATCAGGTGCGGCATACTCTGCCGGGTCTTCTCCAGCGCATCTCCCCCGCGCAGCGCCGTTTCAACGTCGTAGCCCTGGCTGGAGAAGTAAATCTTCAACATATTCGAAATGTCGATGTCGTCTTCAACGATCAAAAGACGCGCTTTTCCCATAATTGCCTCCCGAGGATGCGTTGACGGACGGTCTGATAGGATGAAAGTAGAGCACCAACCTAGATTGTATAACATTTTGCTGCCCCAAAACCGCTCCGGAGCCCTCCGGCGCGCATTTGTTAGCCAACTGTAAGATCAAAGATAGACCCCGGCCAGCAAATTTCATTTGGCAATCACACACATTGCTCGGATATTTTTGCCTTGCAGCAGAGCCTTTGACTTGGAAGGGTATCCCAAAAATGGGACCACCTGAGCGGCCGCTCAGAGCGGGTTCGGCACTTCCCTGGGCTAACCAAAACCCGGCAGTGTATACCTGGTGGTCAGTCAATAAAATTGCCTGCGACCCAACCGATTGACTTCTGTCGGCGACCTGGCTATAATCCTGATATCCTGACATCCAAACGGGGAGCCCGGGATACACCGGGCTGAGAGGAGGACTGACGTCCTCGACCCGCAGAACCTGATCCGGGTAATGCCGGCGGAGGGAGCCATAGCAACCACTCACCCAACCCTCCCTGGCGGAGGGTTGTTTTTATGGCTGATAAACGAGCGATGATCTTTGCCAACGGTGAGATCCCCCATCTTCCTGCTGCGCGCGCGCTGGTCCAGCCGGGAGATGTGTTGATCGCTGTAGACGGCGGCGCCGGCCACCTGCGAGGCATGGGACTCACCCCGCATATGCTCATCGGCGACCTGGATAGCCTCACCTCCGAACAAGTCGCCGCCCTCCAACAATCTGGAGTTCACATCCTGCGCTTCCCGCCCGAAAAGGACGAGACCGACCTGGAGCTGGCGCTGCGCTTCGCCGTCGATCAAGGCTGCACGGTTCTCCGCATCCTCGGCGGCCTCGGAAACCGCATCGACCACACCCTTGCCAACCTGTTTCTGCTCGATCTCCCAATATTGAGGCAGCTCGACGCCCGCCTGGACGACGGCCGGGAGGAAGTCTTCCTGATCCGTTCATCCGCAGAGATCATTGGAGCGCCGGGGGAGACTGTTTCACTTCTCCCCTTGGGGCAGGCCGCATCAGGTGTCGTGACGGAGGGGTTGCGTTACCCGTTGCGTGGCGAAACGCTCCAGCCGGAGCGCTCTCGCGGGGTCAGCAACGAGTTGGTCGCCGGTCGAGCCAGCGTCAGGCTCGAACACGGCACGCTCATTTGTGTCCACACCAGACAGGCAGGTAAAAAATGACTGACAAGAACCATAAACACCTGATTCTCATCTTAATTCGTGGGTTCCGCCGCACGATCTCGACCTGGCAGGCTTTCCTCGCGCTTACCCTGATCCTCGCAGCCTGCGTGCCTGCCGGCCCGACCGCTGCGCCAACCGCGCAAATCCCGAAAGAGTTGGTGATCATGACGCATGACTCCTTCGCGGTCAGTGAAGAGTTGGTGCGGGAATTCGAGCAGGCCAACAACACTACGCTCACCTTCGTGAAAAGCGGCGATACCGGCGCCGCGCTCAACCGGGCTATCCTGACCAAGCAGTCGCCCCAGGCTGATGTGTTCTACGGGGTGGACAACACGTTTCTATCGCGCGCGTTGGAAGAGGACATCTTTGAAGCCTACCAATCCCCACTGTTGGCGCAGATCGACGATCGATTTGAGATCGACCCCACCCACCGGGCGCTGCCGGTCGATTACGGCGATGTGTGCATCAATTACGAAAAATCGTTTTTCGCCGCTAAAGGGCTGCCCGTTCCGCAGTCGCTGGAAGACCTGTTGAAGCCCGAGTACAAGGGGTTGCTGGCGGTCGAGAATCCCGCCACCTCCTCTCCCGGCCTGGCCTTCTTGCTCGCCACGATCGCTCATTTTGGTCCGCAAGGCTACCTGGAATATTGGCGGGCGCTGCGCGAGAACGAAGTGATCGTGGTCAACGATTGGGAGACCGCTTATTACACCAATTTCAGCGGCTCTTCGGGCAAAGGACCGCAACCGATGATCGTTTCCTATGCCTCCAGCCCGGCAGCCGAGGTCATTTACGCCGAAACGCCGCTGGACGACGCGCCGACCGCTTCGATCGTCTCCCCGGGGACCTGCTACCGGCAGATCGAATTCGTCGGCATTTTGAAAGGCGCAAGGAACCGGGTCATGGCTGAGAAATTCGTCGATTTTCTACTCGATGTGCCGTTCCAGCAGGATGTCCCGCTGCAGATGTTCGTTTACCCGGTAAACGCCCAGGCGCAATTGCCCCCGGAATTTGAGCAATACGCCCAAGCCGCGCAGGAACCAGCCGCAATCGCCCCGGAGGAAATTGCAGCCAACCGCGAGGCCTGGATTCAAGCCTGGACTGAGGCGGTACTGCGTTGACCGTGGACTCACAAGCTGCGGGCAGGTTGAAACGGGCTGTTCAACCGGGCGTTTTGCTTTGGATTCTTCCGTTCGCGTTCCTGTCGGCGTTCTTCCTCCTTCCATTGGCTCGCATCTTCAGCCAGACCGGCAGCCTATCGGGTGCGCGGCCTCTCACCCTTGAGATTGCCTGGCAAGCCAGCCGCCACCCGCTGGGTTTCACCATCTACCAGGCGACCCTCTCAACGCTGTTAACCCTGCTTGCCGGCCTGCCTGCCGCGTTCATCTTCGGACGCTACACCTTCCCCGGGCGCCGCTTGTTGCGCGTGCTCACCAGCCTGCCCTTCATCCTGCCGACGGTCGTGGTCGCCGCCGGTTTCAACGCCCTGCTCGGTCCGCGAGGCTGGCTCAACCTGTGGCTGATGGACTGGCTCAACCTACCGACGCCTCCCATTCAGTTCTTAAATTCCCTTGGGGCAATCCTCACCGCACATGTCTTTTACAACCTGACCGTCGTACTGCGCGTGGTTGGCGGGGCGTGGGAAGAGCTGGACCCGCGCCTGGAGCAGGCCGCCCGTACGCTGGGCGCATCGGGCTGGCAAGCCTTCTGGGGGGTGACCTTCCCATTGCTGCGCCCGCATATCCTGGCCGCCACCCTGCTGGTCTTCCTGTTCAATTTCACCAGCTTCGGCGTGATCCTGCTGCTCGGCGGCCCGCGTTTTTCCACCCTGGAGGTGGAAATCTACATCCAGGCGTTGCAATACCTCAACCTGCCGCTGGCCGGGTTGCTCTCGGTGGTGCAACTGGCATTTACCCTGCTGCTCACCTTGCTGCACAATCGCATCGGAACGAGTGAAGGCATCCCATTGGCCCCTCGCGTGCGCGGCGAGGGATTGCGAGCGCCATCAAGCCTGGGTGAGAGGCTGGCCGCCATGGCGCTGGTGGTTGGGCTGGCCTGTTTTACCCTCTCACCCCTGGCTGCGCTCAGCCTGCGCTCGGTGACCCGCCTGGAGGCAGAGCGGGGACAACGTGGTGATGTGCAGACCGGCTTGACCCTCGATTACTACCGCGAGTTGTTCATCAACCGAAGGGGATCGCTCTTTTACGTTCCTCCCGCCGCGGCAGCGCGAAATTCACTGCTCTATGCATCGGCGACGATCGCCATCTCGCTCACCCTCGGCTTCGCTTCCGCCTATGCGCAGAACCGCTCCGGGGTCGGGCGCCGCTGGTTGAACATCCTGCTCATGTTGCCCCTGGGAACCTCAGCTGTCACCCTCGGCCTGGGTTACGTGATCACCTTTAACCGCCCGCCGCTGGATGTGCGGTCTTTTCCATTGTTAATCCCAATCGCGCACAGCCTCGTGGCGCTGCCTTTCGTGGTCCGCACATTGCAGCCTGCCATCGCCGCCATCCCCCCCAACCTGGCCCACGCTGCGCAAGTCCTGGGGGCTTCGCCCGCTCGCGCCTGGCTGTTAGTGCAACTGCCCATCCTGGCGCGCCCGGTGCTGGTGGGGGCAGTATTCGCTTTCACCATCTCATTAGGCGAATTTGGCGCGACCTCTTTGCTGGCACGACCGGAGTTCCCCACCCTGCCGGTGGCCATTTTCCGCTATATTTCCCAACCTGGGGCATTAAATTACGGCCAGGCGATGGCCATGTCCACGCTGTTGATGCTCGTTTGCGGGTTGAGCATCCTGGCGATCGAGAGATTAGGCGGGTACCCTCCGGTGAAACAGAGTCCTCCGAGCATTTGACCGTATAATAAGATTGCATGCCCAAGACCACCGCGCCGTCGAGACCCGCATGACCGAATTTCTCACCACCTGGGATGGGTTCGCCTGGCTGGCGCTTTTCATCGGGCCGTTAATTTTCATGCAACGCAGGTTGCATTTCGAGCTCCAGGCGCTGTTGCTGTTGATCACCCGGCGCTACGAGATTGCCCTCGGTCTGTTCTCACTGCTCTTCCTTCCCGGCGTATTTATCCACGAAACCAGCCATTACCTCATGGCGCGCCTCCTCGGCGTGCGCACAGGTCGTTTTTCACTGCTGCCGCAGGTGTTGCCGGGCGGCAAGCTCCAGCTTGGATTTGTCGAGACCGCTCCTGTCGACCCGCTGCGCGATGCCCTGGTTGGGGTCGCTCCCCTGCTCTCCGGCGGGTTGGTGATTGCCTTCATCGGTCTCAACCGCCTGGACCTTTCCCAGATGGCAGGCTACGCGGCGGAGCAGCGTTGGGACGCCCTGTTCAGCGCTCTGCGCGCTTTACCCGAGTTGCCCGATTTCTGGCTGTGGTTCTACCTGGCCTTTGCCGTCTCCAGCACCATGCTGCCCTCCGCATCGGACCGGCGCGCCTGGCTGCCGGTGGTGCTCGTGTTGGCCATTCTGGCCGGGTTGGCCCTGCTGGCAGGCGCCGGGCCGTGGCTGATGGAGCATCTCGCCCCGTGGCTCAACCGCGGACTCCGCGCGCTGGCCGCCGTTTTCGGGATCAGCCTGGCAATTCACCTGGGCCTATGGCTCCCGTTTTTTTTGCTGCGCGCGCTGGTCAGTCGCGTGACCGGAATCCAGGTTCGATGATACAATTCCCGCCGCGGAAGCCGGCCAGTCGCTGGCCATTGACAGGCGATGGTGGGCTCCAACGCTCATCTACCAACCATTGTGGAGCATAAACCTTATGCTGACCGATTCCTGGGGAAGGAAAATCACATACCTGCGCATTTCTGTTACCGACCGCTGCAACCTGCGCTGTGTATATTGCATGCCACCGGAGGGAATCCAGCTCCAACCCCACGACGCGATCTTACGCTACGAAGAGATTGCCGCAGTGGTTCGCGCTGCGGCCCAGCAAGGTATCACCGAGGTGCGCCTGACCGGCGGCGAGCCGCTGACCCGCCCAAACTTTCCGGCGCTGGTCGGCATGCTGGCAGCCATCCCCGGCATCCAGGACATCAGCCTGACGACCAACGCCCTGCTGCTTGAGCGCTACGCGCTTCCCTTGGCCGAAGCCGGGCTGAAAAGAGTCAACATCAGCCTGGACACGCTCAACCCGGTTAAGTATGCACGGATAACGCGCGGAGGGTCATTCGAGCAGGCCTGGCGTGGCATCCTCGCCGCCGAACAAGCCGGGTTGGCCCCCATCAAGGTCAACGTGGTCGCCATGCGTGGGGTGAACGACGATGAATTTCTAGACCTGGCTACCCTGGCCCTCGTCCATCCCTGGCACATACGCTTCATTGAAATTATGCCGGTGCGCAATGAATCCGGCTGGGGGGAAGGTTTTCCCGATTCAACCCAGGCTTTTATCCCAATCAGCCAGATCAAAGGGCAACTGGAAAGCCTCGGATTAGAGCCAATCAACGGGAAAAGCG
The DNA here is from genome assembly GCA_029975965.1 of Anaerolinea sp. The sequence continues at coordinate 22,174 of JARKOV010000017.1, forward strand.
GAAGCGGACCGGCGCGCGAGTTCCGCCTTCCGGGTGGCGCCGGCCGGATCGGCTTCATCTCGCCGATCAGTGAGCACTTTTGCGGGGAGTGCAACCGCCTGCGCCTGACCGCCGACGGCAACCTTCGCCCGTGCTTGCTCAGCGACCTGGAAATCCCCTTGCGGGACGCCATTCGCAGCGGCGCAGACATAACACCCTACCTGCGCCAGGCCGTGACGCTCAAACCCCTGGAACACGAGCTGGTGCAGAATCACCGCCCGGTGACGCGCTGTATGATCCAGATCGGTGGTTAGCTAGCCCGTTCCAAACTGGCGGTCACCCGCGTCGCCCAGTCCGGGGACGATATAAGCCCGCTCGTTCAGGTGATCGTCGACCGCTGCCAGGTAAATCGGCACGTCGGGGTGCTGCTGTTGCATCAATTCGATCCCTTCGGGCGCTCCAATTAAGCCCACGAATTTGATCTTCTTGACGCCCCAGTTTTTGAGGATTTGGGTGGTAGCCACCGCCGATCCGCCCGTCGCCAGCATCGGATCCAGGATCAAGCACACCTGCACCCGCGGATCCACCGGAAGCTTATTGTAATATTGCACCGGTTTGAGCGTCTTTTCATCGCGGTATACCCCGATGTGCCAGACTTCTGAGGAGGGCATCAATTCCCACACCCCTTCGACCATCCCCAGGCCCGCGCGCAAAATCGGCACCAATCCGATTTTCTCGGTCAGCTCGAAGCAATGGGCCACCGCCAGCGGAGTTTGCACGTCGATCGGCGCCATCATCAGGTCCGCAGTTGCTTCGTAAGTTAAAAGACCCGCCAGCTCTCGAATTAGCTGGCGGAACTTTTTCGGTTCGGTGTCCACACATCTCAGAATGCTGAGTTTGTGTTGGATCAGGGGATGGTTAGATATGTAAATGGCCATTCAGACCTCCCGGATGATTTCACCGTATTATAACCAGTTCTCCATATTCATGGCCAATTTTAAGGTATCAAAGTTTGTGCCCATTCCTCCACACCACCACGCGAGTCCTGCCCTCATTTTTCGCCCGGTACAGCGCTTCATCGGCGCGTGAAAGCAGATCGTAAAAATCGATCTTTTCATGCCGGTTCTTGCTGGCGACTCCCACGCTGGTCGTCAGCGAAGCTTTACCGTTTGGGGTGACCACTTGAATCTTCTCGATCGTCCAGCGCAGACGTTCTGCAACCTGGACGGCGGCTTTTACGCTGGTTTCGGGCATCAGCACGGCGATCTCTTCCCCACCCATGCGTCCGATCAGGTCGGTTTGCCTTAACGCGGAGCGGCATCCCGCGGCGACCGCCTGGAGTGCCTGGTCGCCGATCGCGTGCCCGTGCGAGTCGTTAATCCCTTTGAAATGGTCGATATCGATCATCATCACTGAGAGCGACCGGCGGTACCGCTGGGAGCGTTGGAACTCCGCCTGGGCGCTCTCCAGAAAGTGCGCCCGGCTGGCCAGCCCGGTCAGCGAATCGACTGTCGCCAGTCGCCTGACTTCCTCATACAGGCGCACCTTTTTCAACGCCACGCCCGCCTGCTCGGCCAGGGTCTGGATGACCAGAAAGTCGCGCGGATCGAAGACGGCCTCATCGCGGGTCGAGGCGATCGCCAGCACGCCTTCCACCGTGCCGTCCATCGCGACAGGCGCCAGCAAAATCTGCCGCACGCCGGCGGCTTTCATCTCGGTGAGGACGTACCCCGAAAGACCATCCGAGTCAATCGCCATCGGACGCCCGCTCTGGATCACCTGCCAGCAGACGCTCTGACCACCCGGGATGGATTGGCCGAAGGAATCCAGGTCGAGTGGGAAATTGTGGTTCGCCACATGCAACAACCCAGATTCCCCGTCTGCCCGCATGCAAATGGCGCCTCCCGAACCTCCAGCCAGTTCGACCGCATAGCTCAACAGCGCCTGGTAGATGGTTGCGGCATCAAACGCTCCGGCGATTGCCCCAGCCGCTCGGTTTAAACGCCTTTCACGCTCCAGCGCTCGCTGTGTCTCAACGAAAAGACGGGCGCGCTCCAAAGCGCCGCCAAACTGGTCGCCCAACACTTCCAGAAGCTTGAATTCTCCCGGCGAGAGCTCGCGCCCAGGCTGCAGAACCAGGTTGATCATGCCCACTGGCCTTCCGCCCGGCTGGATCGGGATGCTCAGGTGGTGGCGGGGGTGACGGTCGGATTGCGATATACCCACCAGGCGCTCGCACTCGACGACCTGAGCCTGGGGCGCGGCTGGCTGATGGACCAGCATGCGATGCAGGCAGGCGCACATACCGAACACGCGCTGCCCACTCGGAAACACGCGATTGAGCAGATCGGGACGGTAAATGGCAATCAATTCCACTTCGCCAGACTGGTTGAGCGAAAGAAACCATCCTGCCTGCGCGTTTACCTGTTCCGCCAACAGGCGCAGGCCGCTTTCCAGGGCGCGCTCGGGCGGATTGGTGCGGTTGAGCGTCTCGGCGAGGCGCATCAACAGGCTCAATTCAGCGGTTTGCAGGCTCGACTCGTCCATTTCAGCTTTGCAACCTCGAAATTATGGTGGACGGGCTCTCTGGATGGGTAGGTTTCCAATTTTCTAATCAAGTGAGGCGAAGCCCACAATTTATAGAAAAAACATACCCTATGGATGGCAACAGGCATAAATTATAACCCGCAATCCGCGAAAAGCAATTGGGGTATAATCGAACACATGAACGACCCGCAGAACAGGCTGGTCAATCCGCAGCCCAAGCCGGACGAAGCCTTCGATCCCGCGCTTCGACCGTTGCGCCTGGGGGATTTTATCGGGCAAGACCAGGTAAAGGAAAACCTGGCGATTTTAATCCAGGCAGCCCGGCAGCGCAACGAACCGCTGGAGCACGTCCTGTTCTATGGCCCGCCGGGGCTGGGCAAGACCACGCTGGCGCACGTGCTTTCCAATGAGATGGGCGTCAACATCAAGATCACCGCCGGGCCGGCAATCGAGAAAGCCGGTGACCTGGCCGCCATCATCACCAACCTCAAGGGCGGAGACGTGCTCTTCATCGACGAGATTCACCGCCTGGGGCGGGCGATCGAGGAAATCCTCTACCCGGCCATGGAGGATTTTGCTCTCGACATCATGATTGGAAAAGGTCCGGCAGCCCGCTCGATCCGCCTCAAGCTGCCGCGCTTCACCGTCATTGGCGCGACCACCCGCCTGGCCCTGGTTTCGGCCCCTTTGCGCGCTCGCTTTGGCGCGGTTTATCGCCTGGATTACTATGACCCCAAGGCGATCGAGTTCATCTTGCGCCGCGCCGCAGGAAAAATGGCCATGACCGTTGAGAGCGACGGCTACGATGAGCTGGCCAAACGGGCACGCGGCACCCCGCGTGTAGCGCTGCGCTTGTTGCGTCGCGTGCGAGATTTCGCCCAGGTGCGCGCCAACGGTGCTGTGACGCGCGATGTGGCGCAAGAGGCGCTGAACCTGTTGAACGTCGATCCGCTCGGCCTGGATGAGGTCGACCGCCGTGTGCTGCACACCATCATCGAAAAATACAGCGGCGGTCCGGTCGGGTTAAATACGATCGCCGCCTCGATCGGCGAGGAACCCGACACCATCATGGACGTGGTCGAGCCTTACCTGCTCCAATTGGGCTTCCTCGACCGCACCCCGCAGGGTCGCGTGGCGACCCGCCGGGCTTATGAGCACCTCGCCATCCCATATCCCGAGTCTTCGCAGCAGGCGCGTCTGTTCTGAAAACCTCCGATTTCGACTACCACCTCCCCCCCGAGCGGATCGCCCAGACCCCAGTCGAACCGCGCCATGCGTCGCGCCTGCTCGTCCTGCACCGTGTGAGCGGTGAATTGGAGCACGCCACCTTCGGCGACCTGGGTCGCTACCTATCGCCGGGCGACCTGCTGGTGATCAACCAGACCCGCGTCATCCCGGCTCGCCTCTTCGCCCGAAAAGAGACCGGGGGCCGGGTGGAGCTGCTCCTCTTGCGCCGGGTCGACGCGTTGACCTGGGAAGCCCTGGTCGGCGGGAAGCGCCTGAACGCTGGCAAGCGCCTGGTCACCCAGGACGGGCTGCCGGTGGAGGTGGTCGCCGACCTGGAAGGCTCGCGCCGGTTGGTGCGCTTTGCCGGTCCTGTAGAGGAAACCCTGGAGCGAACGGGGCACATGCCGCTCCCGCCGTACATTCACGAGCCACTGCGCGACCCAGAGCGCTATCAGACCGTTTACGCCGTCCAACCCGGTTCCGCCGCCGCTCCCACTGCCGGGCTGCATTTCACCCCCGAGCTGATCGCAACCCTGCAGCAGCAGGGGGTGTTGTTTGCCAGCCTTACCCTCCACGTGGGTCTCGACACCTTCGCCCCGGTGACGGAGGACGATCCACGCCAGCACGTCATCCACACCGAATGGTGCGAGCTTTCACCCACAACCGCTTCGGCAGTCAACGATACGCGCCGCGCCGGCAAGCGGGTCATCGCTGTCGGCACGACCAGCGTGCGCACCCTCGAATCGGCGGCACACCAGGCACTCCCCGGCGAAACGGTCGCAGCCTATTCCGGCCCCACCGACCTTTTTATTCTGCCGGGGCACACCTTCCGCGCGGTAGACGCGATGGTGACCAATTTTCATCTGCCGCGATCATCGCTGATCATGCTGGTCAGCGCGTTTGCTGGCCGAGAGCGCATCCTCGCCGCCTACCAGACAGCCATCCAGATGGAATACCGGTTTTATTCTTTTGGCGATGCCATGCTCATCCTGTAGGAAACCACACTTTGCCATGAACGCCCAACCCCCAACAAAACTCGACGACCTGAACGCCCGCGTCACTACCTGCCGGTTATGTCCGCGCCTGGTAGCCTGGCGCGAAGAGATGGCGCGCGAAAAGAGGCGCGCTTTTCGCGAGTGGGATTACTGGGGTAAGCCGGTGCCGGGCTTTGGCGATCCAGCCGCGCGCCTCCTGGTCGTCGGGCTGGCCCCCGGCGCGCATGGCTCGAACCGCACCGGGCGCATGTTCACCGGCGATGCCTCCGGCGATTTTTTGTTTGCCGCTTTGCACCGCAGCGGGTTCGCCAGCCAACCCTCATCCGCTCATCGCGAAGACGGCCTCTCCCTGACCGGACTGTACATTAGCGCGGCTGTGCGCTGCGCGCCACCCGACAACAAGCCCACCCCGCAGGAGATCGCTACCTGCCGCCCATATCTGGAGGAAGAAATCGCCCTTTTCCCTCACCTGCAGGGCTTCGTCGCGCTTGGCCGGATTGCCTACGACTGGCTCCTTAACTGGTACAGGCAACGCGGCGTCCAGCCGGACGGCTCAGGCTTCGAGCACGCGGCATTTCAACAACCGGCTACGCATCTGCCCTGGCTCCTGGCATCCTACCACCCCAGTCGCCAGAACACCCAGACCGGACGCCTGACTGTCGCGATGTTTGACCAGGTCTGGCATATTGCCCGCGACCGGCTGGAGCCTTAACCTGCTCTCCCTATCCAGTTGTTTGGTCGACCCGCCGGAGGTACCATGAGTCGCCCGCTGCGCACCCTGCTGATCTTCATCGGAATCATCGCTCTCGTCATCATCCTTGGGCCTTTGATTGTCCCTCTTCCGCCGTTGAGCGGAATCCGGCCTGTATCGGAGTTGGCCGACGCCGACAGCCGATTCGTCGAAGTGAATGGGGTGGATGTGCACTACAAGCAATCCGGCACCGGACGACCCGCCATAATCCTCTTGCACGGGTTCGGCGCCAGCGTATTTTCCTGGCGTGAGGTCACCGTGCCGCTCAGCCAGTACGGCACGGTCGTCGCCTACGACCGCCCTGCCTTCGGCCTTACGGAACGCCCCAGGCCCGGCGGCTGGCAAGGCGAGTCGCCGTATGGCGCGCAGGCCAACCTGGATCTGTTGCTTGGCTTGATGGATGAGCTGGAGATTCAACAAGCCATCTTGATTGGGCATTCAGCCGGCGGGCGGCTGGCGGTTCAGGCGGCACTTTCTCACCCTGAGCGCGTCAGCGGGCTGGTTTTGGTCGGGGCGGCTATCTACACTGGCGGAGGGCAATCATTCGGCTGGCTCCGCCCGTTAATCAACACCCCTCAAATGGACCGCCTTGGGCCGTTCTTCGCCCGGTCGCTCAGCGGCGAACAGGGCAATGCCTTCACCCAGGCGGCCTGGCACGACCCGGCGAAAATCACCGCGGAAATTCAAGAGGGATACCGCAAGCCCTTGCAGGTCGATAACTGGGACGTGGCCCTGTGGGAATTTACCAAGGTGGGCAGCGGCTCGGAGGACCTTGCCCCTCGGCTACAAGACCTGCATCTCCCCGTGCTGGTCGTGAGCGGCGACGACGACCGGATCGTCCCGACCAGCGACAGCGTCACCCTGAGTGGTGAAATTCCTGGAGCTCAGTTGGCGATTTTCGCGCAGTGCGGGCACCTGCCCCATGAAGAATGCCCGGCAGCCTTCCTCGAGGCGGTGGAACCCTTTCTTGAGCAATTCCGCTAAGCCAACGACGCCTTGATCCACGACTTCCTGCATATCCTCAACCGCCGCGCGCTGGCCTGGAGCATCCTATCGCTCCTGGCTGGAGGCTTTTGGTCAACCGAGAAAATGGATCTTTGGCGCGGGATCGGAATGGCCGTTGGCATCTGCGGGCTGGCTGGCGCGGTAATCGCATGGCCTTCCATGGTGCGCTCATCGTGGAAATTGCCCCTCGCGTTCTCGCTGGATGAACTGGCCATCGAAACCCGCAAGGCTCAAAAATACCTCATGGCCTTCTGTGCCCTGGCTGGCGTCGTCCTGGCTGGTGGGATCGTGATACATCTCCTGGTTGGCACTCAAACCGCCTTTTGGCGCGGCTTCGCCTGGGGAATCATCATCCAGGGCAGCTTTTTCCTCCTTCTCACACTCATCCATTGGATCCGATTGCCCACCGAGCCAACGCTGCCCGACCTGGGTCTGTTCGATGCCCCAGAACACGCCGCATTTCACCTGTCAGGCCGGCGCGGGACCGTTGTGCTGGTGCACGGATTTCCTGGCACTCCCAACGAAATGCGCCCCCTGGCTGAGGCGCTCAACCGAAACGGCTGGGGCGTCCGTGCCATCTTGTTGCCCGGTTTTGGCCGCCAGATCTCCACATTGTTCCAGCAACGCAGCGCGACATGGGTCGATGCAATCACCCAGGAGGTCGAGGCCGCCAGGTCTGACGCGAAACCGGTCGTGCTGTGCGGATTCTCGATGGGTGGGGGGCTGAGCGTGACAGCGGCTACTCGCTGCCGTCCCGATGGACTGGTGTTGATCGCCCCATTTTGGTTCGATGAGTCGCTCGTGGTGCGTGGTCTGGTATGGGTCACGCGCATCTTTCTGCCGGTTGCCATCCGACCGTTCCGCCGCATCCGCTTCCCCAACCTGCAGTTGCGCGCCGCAGCCGGCCAGGTCGCCCCCGAGATCGACCTGGATCATCCCGCAATGCAACAGATGGCGAGAGAGTTGCGCATTCCATTTTTACTGGCGGAGCAATTTCGCCAATTCAGTTTTTCCTTGCAACGCAATGCCGCTCAACTCCGTCTGCCCACGCTGGTCATTCAAGGAAATCGCGACCCCATCGTCCGCCCGGCGCTTTCCCGCAAGATAGCCCGCCGGATCGGAGATCATGCCCGCTATCACGAAGTGGATGGCGAGCACCACATCATCTTATCCGACAGCTCTGGTTTTGAGGCGACGGTCGAGCTAATCAAAGAATTTCTCGATCAGAAAGTTGATTTTGCCAATACGCCAACAAGGGAAAATGAATAAGAACAGCGGGTCAAGGAGGGAGAACATCTCCTTGACCCGCTGCCTTTTACCTTCGTGGCTTATATCTTCACTTGGTGAACGACGGCTTAACCCGCAGCGCGTCCCAGCCGGCGTACTGCGCGGTCTCGGCCAGCTCAGCCTCGATGCGCAGCAACTGGTTATACTTCGCCACACGGTCCGAGCGCGCCGGCGCGCCGGTCTTGATCTGGCCCATGTTGAGCGCCACCGCCAGGTCGGCGATGGTCGAGTCTTCGGTCTCCCCAGAGCGGTGCGAGGTGACTGCCCGCCAACCGGCTCGCTGGCACATCTCCACCGCCTGGATCGTTTCGGTCAGGCTGCCGATCTGGTTGAGCTTGACCAGCAGAGCGTTGGCGGCTTTTTCCTCAATTGCCCGTTTGACCCGCACCGGGTTGGTCACCAGCAGGTCATCGCCAACGATCTGGATCTGGTCTCCGAGCGTGGCAACCATCAACTTCCAGCTCTCCCAATCGTCCTGTGCCAGGCCGTCTTCGAGTGAGACGATCGGGTACTGGTCGACCCAGTTCTTCCAGAAGGCCACCATCTCCTCGCCGGAGAGCATCTTACCCTCTTTGCGCAGATTGTATTTTTTGGTCTCCTCATCGAAGAATTCAGACGCAGCCGGGTCCAGCGCAATCGCCACCTGTTCGCCGGCTTTGTACCCGGCTTTGACGATCGCCTCAAGGATCACTTCCACAGCTTCCACATTGGCTTTGAGCGCAGGGGCATAGCCGCCCTCGTCGCCCACCAGCGTGGTGTAGCCGCGCCCCTTGAGCACGGATTTGAGCGCATGGTAAATCTCCGCGCCCCAGCGCAGGCCTTCCGCGAAATTGGGAGCGCCGAGGGGCATAACCATGAACTCCTGGGCGTCGGTGGACTGCCAGCCGGTGTGCGCCCCGCCATTGAGGATGTTCATCATCGGAACCGGCAGCACGTGGGCGTATACCCCGCCGATGTAGCGATAGAGCGGCAGGCCAAGCGCGTTCGCGGCGGCTTTGGCGACCGCCAGGCTGGTGCCCAGGATGGCATTGGCGCCGAGCTTGGATTTGTTCGGCGTGCCGTCCAGCTCCAGCAGCATGGCATCGATCGCCTTCTGTTCGACCGCATCCCAACCGACCAGCTCATCGGCAATTTCATTGTTGACGTGCTCGACCGCCTTGGTCACCCCTTTGCCCAGGTAGACCGATTTGTCGCCGTCGCGCAGCTCGAGCGCTTCGTGCACGCCGGTCGATGCGCCAGAGGGAACCGCCGCACGCCCCCAACTGCCGTCTCCCAGCACGACCTCGACTTCCACGGTGGGGTTGCCGCGCGAGTCCAGCACCTGGGTTCCAACGACCTGTTCGATTACAGTATCCATTTTCCTATCCTCAATGAAAAATTGATCAGCGGCTACAGACCGCATGGTTATAGATTTTCATGGCAAGTATAATCTATTTATGGATATCCGAGCAGCGCTTCACTCTCAGTTTCATGCCGCCCTGTCGATGCTTGCTGAAAGTGTCGAAAAATGTCCCGACTCCGAGTGGACGTCCGAGCGATACACCTCGCCCACCTGGCGCATCGCCTATCACGCCCTGTTCTACACCCACCTTTACCTGCAGAAAAACATCGGTGAATTTCATGCCTGGATAGGGCATCGAGAAAAAGCGGAAGACTTAAGCGTCCCGCTGGAGACATCGCAAGCGAAAGGGGTGGATATTGAGCCGTTCACCAGGCAAGAAATTCGCGAATATCTCGCTTTTCTCCGCACGGAGGTCGATGCACGTTTGAGCGAGGTCAACCTGGAAGGGCCGTCGGGGTTCGATTGGCTTCCGTTTTCAAAGCTCGAGCTGCAAGTTTATAACCTTCGCCACCTGCAACAGCATGTCGGTGAAATCGACCAACGCCTGGGCGAGGCCGGCGTGGAAGTCCATTGGATCGGCTCGGGCAACTGATCTCTTGCGATCAATCGCCCATTACCTGCTCCTCAACCGGTTTTAACACCCCCGCATGGCTGGCTGCCGCGCGGATAAAACCGAGAAAGAGGGGGTGCGGGCGGTTAGGACGGGATAAAAATTCCGGGTGGAACTGGGTGGCGACCATAAAGGGGTGGTCCGCCACTTCCGCAATTTCCACCAGGCGACCATCCGGCGACAACCCCGAGAATCGCATCCCACCCTGGGCAAACAACTCGCGGTAAGCATTATTAAATTCGAAGCGATGGCGGTGGCGCTCCTCCACCCGGTCTACGCCATAACAGGCTGAGGCGCGTGTGCCCGGCTGTAACTCGCACGGATACAAGCCCAGGCGCATCGTGCCGCCCATGTCGGTCACGCCGTGCTGCTCGGGCATCAGGTCGATCACCGGATGCTGGGTCGCGCGGTCGAACTCGGTGGAATTGACGTTATCGTTGCCCAGCAAATGCCTGCCAAACTCCACCACCATCAGTTGCATCCCCAGGCACAGCCCCAGGTAAGGTACTTTCTCGCTTCGAGCAAATTGAATTGCCTTGATCTTTCCTTCGATCCCCCGGCTGCCGAATCCACCGGGAACGATCACCCCGTCGGCTTGCTTCACCTTATCGAAATCCTTGCCCTTTTCCAGTTCGACCGAATGCACCCATTGGATATCCAGGCTGACCCCCACCTGCAGCGCGGCATGTTTGAGCGCCTCGTGCACGCTCATGTAAGCATCATGCAGCTCAACATATTTTCCGACCAGCGCAATCTTCACCGTCGGTTTTGGCAACCGCACTTGCTGGAGCAGGCGCTGCCAATCGGTCCAATCCGGTTGCCTTCGAGCCACCAACCCCAGTCGCTCCAGGATCAAATCAGCCACCCCGGCTTTTTCCAGCAGCAAAGGCACTTCGTAAAGCACCGGTGCCGTCACCATCGCCACCACCGCTTTGCGGTCCACATCGCAGAACAGGGCAATCTTATCGCGCAATGGATCATCCACCGGGTAATCGGAGCGCGCCACGATCATATCGGGGGAGATACCGATCGAGCGCAATTCGCGCACCGAGTGCTGCGTGGGCTTGGTTTTCAGTTCCTCGGTGGCCCCGATCCAAGGCAGCCAGGTGACGTGAATGTAAAAGGTGTTTTCGCGCCCCACGTCACTGCGCAACTGGCGAATCGCTTCCAGGAAAGGCAGGCTCTCGATATCTCCGACGGTCCCTCCCACCTCCACCAGCACGATCTCTGCGCCAGTGGTCTTGCCAACCATCCCGATGCGCTTTTTGATCTCATTGGTAATGTGGGGAATCACCTGGATCGTGCCACCCAGGTAGTCGCCGCGCCGTTCCTTGCCGATCACCTCCGCGTAGACCTGCCCGGTGGTGACGTTACAGACTTTGTTCAGGCGCACGTCGATGAAGCGCTCGTAGTGACCCAGGTCGAGATCGGTCTCTGCGCCGTCGTCCAGAACATACACCTCCCCGTGTTGATACGGGCTCATCGTCCCCGGATCCACGTTGATATACGGGTCCAATTTCTGCACCGCCACAGAAAATCCGCGTTCTTTCAACAGGCGCCCCATCGCGGCTGCGGTTACGCCTTTCCCAACCGAGCTGACTACACCGCCGGTAAAAAACACGTACTTGGTTGCCATCACATCCTCCTCAAATAAGAGAAGTGGGGAGGGCCGTTGACCGGCGCCTCCCCACCCAGCGGGTTCGAGGTCTGGGGTATTGTTGATCCTTCCACAATTCCACAACCATAGGAATCATATAATCCATTCTGCGGAAAGTTTACCATAAGTATGCGGCGAGTGGTCGCTTTCAACTCATCAATCATCTGGAAATAGAGCTCAGGTCGATAACCAAGAAAAACCCGCCGGGACGCGGCGGGTTATGGGTGATTCAAAGGGAGATGGAGGAATAGAACCCGGTTAGCTGGTCTGGATTTTATTATCCAACGTGCGGCTGAGAATATCTTCCTGCTCTTGCGAAATGCTTTTATTCTTGCGCGATTTCTCTTCCTGCTTGCGCGCTTTGGCTCGTTCCATGGCTTCACGCCAGGCAACAGCCATCGAGGTTTCGGCTTCAGCTTCGGCCTCAGTCTCGCCCAGGGCAGCCAGCAACTCGTCCACGTTACCGCCGCCTTCGCCGCTGCGGCTGCGAGCCGATTTGGCTTTGCGCGGCTTGCGGACCGGCTTTTCCCGTTTGGGAGGTTCGACAAATGCGCGGGCAGGTTCTTCTTCAACGACCGGTTCAGGGAGCAGCGCTTTGATGCTCAGCTTGATCTGGCGCTTCTTGCGGTTGACGTCGATCACCTGCGCCTCAATCTCATCCTCTTCCTTGACCACATCCGCGGGCTGGCGGACATAACCGTGCGCCATCTCTGAAATGTGGATCAGGCCGGGGCGTTCCGCGCCGATCTCGACAAACGCGCCGAACTTCTCCAGGCGCACAACTTTCCCCTTGACCGTCATGCCTTTTTTGATGTCGCGCCATTCCAGGTCGAGCGGTTTAAACATGGTTAACTCGACCCGCTCATCTTTCACCCGGCGCACCCACACTTCGATCTCCTGGTCCACCTGTAAAACATCGCCTACGCGCTTGATCGGCTCGCTGGTGGGAGGAATGATCTGCGAAATGTGGATCATCGCCGGTTTTCCACTGCCAATGTCCACCAACGCTCCCGCCAACCCGATTTTTAAAACTTTACCGGTAATGTGCATCTTTGGTTTAATATCAGGGCTATTTTCTACTTCGGTCGTTAATTCTGGCTCCATCCCGTACTCTCCCTAATTAGTTTCACGAAAGTTGATTATACCCCTCGGAGACGCGTTTTGTCAATTACCCGATTTGTGACAATTCTCACAAAACTTTTTCGGTCAATTGGATTTTCGGGTTCCACCGCACCGTCAAGTTGGAGTGCTTTTTCTCCTTCCAATGATGTAAAATCTTGCTATGGTCAACATCGAGAAAATCGAGAACATCCGTCCCAGCGTTGCCGACGAATTCAACCCGGGTAATTTCGTCCCCCGCACGCCGGCGATCGAAAAAGCCTACGAATGGGGAAAACAACTCCATGCCGGCCAGAAACGGCTCAGCGGCGAACCCTACTTCGAGACCCACTGTGGCTGGGTGGCGGCGTTTCTCGACCGGCTGGTTGGCAACGAAGCCTGGACCATCGCCGGGCTGCTGCACGACAGCGTCGAAGATTCTGGAGAAAGCCTCGAACAGATTCGCTCGTTGTTTCCGGGCAAGTTGGGCGATGATGTCGCCTATATCGTGGATGGCGTGACCAAATTGAGCAACCCCCGCGATGGGCGCTCGCGTGAAATCGAAACCCTGCGCAAAATCGCCATGTTTCGAGATCCCGGTGTATTCCTGGTGAAACTGGCCGACAAAAGCCACAACCTGCTCACCCTCGAACACATGCCGCCCGCGAAGCGCGTGCAGAAAGCCACGGAGGCGATCCGGGCTTACGGCAAATTGGCTGGGATCCTCAACTGTTATCGTTGGCGTTGCTGGTTGGAGGACATGGCGTTCCCCTTCGCCGATTCCGAAACCTTCGCCTATGTCAAGCAGCGCATCGATGCCGACCCCCGACTGCAGATCTCGTTCATCCATCATTACTTGGAGCAAATGGCCGGCCTGATGCAAAAAACCGGCATCAACGGTGAGGTGACCATCTTTGTCAACGGGTACTGGCAGTCCTGGCAGAAACTCCGCCGCATGGCGCGCGCTCGAAAAGCCCCGCTGAACGATTTTTCTCACCTCAACGACCTGATCAGTTTTCGCATGGTGGTGGACGATTCTGATCGGAATGCCTGTTACGACCTGTTAGGCGCGGTCAACAACTTCTTCGGCTCATATCTCGACAACGACCGCTTCGATGACTTTATCGCTTATCCCCAGAACGGCTACCGCGCCATCCAGGTGACCTCCTGGTTGCCTGATGTTGGCGCGGTGGAGGTGGCAATCGCCACACGTGAAATGGAAGGCGAGAACATGTGGGGGGTCGTGGATTGCATCAAAAACAACCGCGACACTTCCCACTACCGGCCCGTCGAGATCCTCACCCCCAGCGGTGGCGCTCGCTTTTTAAGTGAAGGCTCGACCGTGCTGGACGCCGTCGCTTCCATCCAGCAGGAGTTCCTGCTCGATAAAATCAGCGCCGTCAAAGTCAACGGCAGCCTGGCGCGCCTTTCGGACCGGGTTACCCCGGGTGATGTGGTGGAAGTGGTCACCAGCGGCAAGCGCCTCACGCCGACCGAAGACTGGCTCAACTACTGCAACGAGTCCACCGCCCGCTTGCTTCGCCTGGTGCTGGCGGTCGAGGCGCTGCGAAAATCCGCAGAGCAGGGCCGCCAGGCTGTGCGCAACATCCTGGCACAGCAGGGCATCCTTGCCCTCGAAGATGTCCAGGCGCTGGAAGTGGACCGCGTCGACAACCTGGTGGAATTATTGGGGTGCGCCAGCCTGGAAGATCTATACACCGCGGTCGGCGGTGGCGCCATCCGCCTGGAAGACGTCAACCGCGCGTTGGCAGAGGTGGGCATCAGCCGTGAGAACCTGCGTTGGACGACGATCAACATGATCGCCGACCAGCAAGACAACCGCCCCGGCGTGCTCTCGCTCCTCTCCGGTCTGGTTTCCAGCCAGGGAGGTAACATCTTACGCTCGGTGAACAACACGCTGCCAGACGGTGGGTTCAGCTTGCGCCTGGTGATCGCCCAATTGGGCAACGATCAGAAAAAAGCCCTGGAAAAAGCCTTCCTCACCAGCGGCATTACCTTCCGGTTGCTGGAGATCGTCCGGTGAAAATCGGTGTCCTGTCCGATTCACACGATAACCTGCACAACCTGAAGGCCGCGTTGGATCGCCTGCGCGAAGCAGAGGTGGGGTTGGTCATCCACTGCGGCGACCTGACCACACCGCGCACCGCAGAAGCAATGGGCGGCTTTCAGGTGATTTTCGTCTCGGGCAATTGCGACAAGGAGCGCGAGCGCATTCGTGAGGTGTTGGCGGTTCTTAACCCGCGAAATTTCGCCGGACAGCTATTCATGGACGTGATCGAAGGTGTGCGCATCGCGGCAATTCACGGCGACGATCGCAAGAGACTGACCGAGCTGCTGTATTCCGGAAGCGCAGATTTCATCTTCACCGGTCACACCCACCGTGCCCAGGAGCGCACCGTCGGCCCAACCCGCCTGGTCAACCCCGGGGCGTTGAGCCGGTCGCTGGACGGAAACCCATCCCTCTACCTCCTCGACCTGGCCACCCGCACCGGTCAATTCATCCAGATCAGGTGATTCCGGTTATTTTGAGATACCTTCCGCACAACATCACGGCGTGGCTGTCGCGGTCGGATCCACCTGCCCACCGATCACGGGCAGGAAAACGCTCACCTGCACGGTTGGAGTTGGTCCAGGCGGCTCACAATCTCCCCCCGTGCAGCCGGACGTTGCATGAGGCGCAGCCGTGCTGCCTGCCACGACCTGCTGACCGCGCTGTTCGCCGATGGCAAACACCGAATTACCGATCCCAACGATCAACCGTCCGGGCACAATCGCCCCTCCGGTGATACCCGCGCTATCTGGCAGTGCGGCCTCCCACTCGACCGATCCAGTCGAGACGTTCAACGCCCGGCAGAAGGCGGGTGGGGTGAACGCGTCCACACAGATGAAGATCCGCCCGGCCTGGTCAAGCCCGATCATCTGAGCCGTCCGGTTTGGAAAATCGATCACCTGGAAGCTCGCCCGCTCCACGTCAAACCATACGAAACGTGGGATATCAAAGCCGGCGCTATACAGGACCCACACGTTGCCCCCCGGGCTGACCCCGCTCTCCTGCGGGCGGCGGAAACCCAGACCGAGTGTTCGCTCGTCGAATTCAGATTTTTTCGCCAGAACATACCCGGTATCGGTCGGTAGCCAGCCCTGCATGCCATCCTGGCCGCGCAGGTAATTATCGCCATCCGCTCCGACCACGTAGCTATCCATCGGCGGGGGCGTCTGGTCGAAATCCATCTTACCGGTCTGCGCGTTGACCACCGTGTCTTCAAAGAACAGGTATCGCCCGTCCAGCGAAAGACGTGGGGTCGGGTCGATCACGCTGTAGGTAGGCAGGTTGATCAGGAAACGCAACTTGCCGCTCGGATAAACCGCAATCAGGCGCGTGCCTGTGGCAAAGTAAGTCGTTCCATCCTCACCCACCACCGGCCCGCTGATCGCCTGTTCGCCTTCCAGGAAATTCGCCACCCACGCCACCTCGCCTTGCGGATCGATGGCGATTAACCGAGAAGCCTGGTCGACAGTCAGGATGTTCCCATTCGGCGCCAGCGCGATAGGCCCAACGGAATAGGCGGGGGTTCCATCGGCAATGGGCGGATAAGAGGTTTTCCACAACAATTCGCCGTCGCCGTCGAGCGCCACCAGGCTGCCGTCTGAGCTGGAGAGAAAGATCTGACCGGCGGCGTTGACCACCGGTGCCCCTGAGAACGGCTCATCGTTCTGGTAACGCCAGACGATGTCACCCGAGCTCGGGCCTTTGACGGAAGCCCAATAGGTGCCTTGAGCATCTCGTTTCGACGAAGCCCAAAAGTGACCTCCCGGAATGTTGACCACCGATGCGCTCTCCTGTATGTTCTGCGAGTTCCAGATCATCCACATTCCGCCGATGAGTACCACTGCCAGCAATGCGATCATCCCGTTCGATGAAGCGAAGCGCATCACCGATTCGACCCCGCTGTACAGCCGGTCTTCCATCCAGGCGCCGGCCCGAGCAGTTGCCCGGGTCATTTCGGCGCGCCTGCGCTGGCGGTCGGGGCTGAGTTGCAGGCGCAGCCCTGCTCCGAGGATGTTGAAAGCCAGCACGATGAAGACGATGACCGTTCCGGCAAAGAGCGCGTTCCATGGCACGCGTTGCGTGGTCGCGGAGCCCAACATCTCACCCAGCTCCGGATACCCCGTCGCCCGCTGGCCGATCCAATCCTCGATCGGAATCCAGATTCCGTTCATGTAATAACCGAGAAATCCAAGCGCCGCCGTGGTGAGCAAGGTCGCGGCGATCTCAAACGTCATCTGAATCCACATCAATGGGAGCACATGGGGGAGGATATGCGACAGCACCTGTTGTTCGGAACTGGCGCCCATTGCCCGCGAAGCCTCGACAAACGTCTGCGATTTGATCGCCCGGGTCTGCTCGCGCACGATGCGGGCGACTTCCGCCCAACCGGTCAGAGACAATCCGGCGATGAAAGCCCAGATCCCCCATTTGCTGCCCATCAGCGCGATCACGCACAACGCGATGAAAAACACCGGAGCCGCCAGGCTCACTGAGATCAATGTGTCCAGCAAGCGCGAAAAACGGTTGCTCAACCAGCCGCTCACCAGGCCAATGAAAATGCCAATCACCAGGCGTGCAGCCGCCACCACCAGCACCAGCGTCATGGTCGGGCGCACCGCCCACAGCAGGCGGCTGACCAGGTCACGGCCCCACTCGTCGGATCCGAGCGGATACCCTTCCACCGTGTTGGGTGGAAACGGCGGCCTGATAAAGCGCTCTCCCACCCTGCCGATAAAGGACTCCTTCAACGGATCAGCGGGCGAGAGCGACGGGCCAAGGACTGCCACCAGTCCGACCAACAGGACCATGCTGATCCCGGTCCACAACATCCAGTTGACCGGGGAGGCGGGCCGGAAGGTGTTACCCAAAGACCACCTCCTCATGCGCCGCTGCGCCAATCCGTGGATCGATCCCCCGCGCCAGGGCGGTCGCCAGCGTGTCAACCAGGTAGAACAAGATGCCAAAGATGGGCAGCAGCAGCGCCATGAGCGGCGGGTGCAGAAAATACACGGTCAGGTCGAGCAGGCCTCCCGGCCCCACGGTGCTGGGTGGAACCAACGCGCGGGCCAGCATGCGGCCAATCCCCGGCCAACTGAACAACCACTCGACCAGAATCAGCTCAGCCACGGTCAGCCTGAACGAGTTGGATGCCGCCAGGAAGAGCGGGGCGAGGATATTTTTGAGCGCCTTCTCACGCAAGATCATCCGCCAGGTCGCGCCAAACCCGCGAGCGGTGGTGATATACCGTTTGCCCAGCTCATCGGCGAGCAACCCACCCATCACCTGCGCAATTTGAACGGTTGGCCGGATGGTTAACGCGATGAGCGGAAGAACCAGATGCAGATCCCAGCCATATCCGCCGACCGGGATGGGGGGTGGGGTTTCGGATTGGAGCTGCCGGGAGATGATCCAGGTGATCAACACGGTGCCGACGTAGAAACCGGGCATCGCCATCCCGATGGTCGATAAGACGGTCAGCCAGCCACGGCTCTTCGGCGGATCGACCTGCACAGCCGCCCTACCGAGCGGCAGCCCCAACACCAGGCTCAGCAAGAGCGCCAGGCCAAGCAGCCCCAGGCTGGCGATTAATCCTTGCCCGACAAAGTCACCCACCCCAACGTTGACTCCGACCGGCATGTTGCCAAAATCTAACCGGAGTAAACCTTGCGCGTACGCCAGGTATTCCTCAACCACCGTCAGCGTCGTATCGCTGCGATGACCATACGGGCTGAGGGCCTGGTGGGCGCGCATCGCCACCGAAGCATACATGAATCCCACAACGTTCAAAGCAAGGACGACAACCGGCAGCAATGCCAACCGGCGGAGTAGAAAGCGGCCCATCCACGCTCCTCGAAAAAACCGTTCCGTTAGAATCGCTTAACCGGTGCGAAGAACGAATAACACACCATGGGAGACCACGATTAATATACGATCTTCGACCCATCCTGTCACCGATGGAGCGGCATCAATCCTTCACCCAGCGTCCCTGCGCCACTCGCCAGCCCTCCAGGGGAAGAATCTCCGCCGAAACCGCCTGCTGCGGACCGATGTGCAGCACGCCGAAGGAAGGGCGCAGGTTGCCCTGGTGAAATCCAAAACTGGCAGAGCCGGGGTTGAAAAACAGTCGCCCGCTCTCCATCCGCTGTTCAGCGCGATGGGTGTGCCCAAAGACGATCACCTGCGCTGCAGGCCAGCTTCCCGCCACCAAACGACGGTACCGCTCGAACCGGTAACCCTGCAGCACATACAGGAATTTATCCAACCAATAGGAAGTGAAACTGCCCTGCCCGTGCGCCAGTGCAATCTTCACCCCGCCCAATTCCAGGCGAACATTCCAGGGCGGCAGTGGGCGCAGCATCCAATCCCGGTTGCCGCGCACCACCGTCACCGGAGCCACCGTTGCCAGCTCTTCCAGAATGCGGTTTACGCAGGCATCTCCGGCGTGCAGGATGTGCGTCACCTGGGCGTCGCGCAGCGCCGGCAGCAACCCGGGGTGCAGTTCGTTCACCCGGTCGGGCACGTGGGTGTCTGCAACGACGCCCACCTTCACCGTCCTGCTTTCCGGCTCAGCGATGCTCATTCTTGCCCATCCAGTATCGCATCCATCTCTTCGGTTGCCTGATGCGCATCACGGAAAAGAATCGCCTGCATGCCCAACCTGCGCGCCGCCTCAACGTTGTGTGCGAAATCATCCACAAAGACCGCTTCGCCGGCGGTTACCCCGAGTGCTTCGAGCGCCGCTTTATACGCGCGAGGGTCCGGTTTTTGCACGCCCACTTGTGCCGAGCTGACTGCCACATCGAAAGCGCGGCTGACCAGCGCCTCCGGCAGCCCATACCGGCGGGTGAAAAGCGCCAGCGGCTCTCGAGTCCATGCGTTGGTGAGTAAACCCACCCGGTATTTCGGGCGATAGGTCGCCAGGCGCTCGATCAATGCCACATCCACCCGGTCACCCGCCCAAAACTCGCGTTGAAACTCCGCCAGCCCGGCGTCATCCAGGGCCAACGCCTTACAGACGTGTGCCCACACCGCAGCTTCATCGCTTTCACCTCGCTCCGCGGCCTGGGCAGCCGGGCTGCTAAAAACCAGGCGGTCGATCTCCGCCCGGTCCAGGCCAAATCGTCTCGCCAGCCGCAACCGCGGCGCCGGGTCGTCTGTGCGGATGATGACACCCCCAATGTCGAATAAAATCGCTCGTATCGTTGACATGATCAGCAAGTATAACATTTCCGTTAAGTTGAGAACTTTTTCCTTGTGAACCTGTTGGCCTTTCCGTATCATTCGAGAGCGGCGATTATCGCAGGGAGGATGCAGCATGTACCGACCATCCGGCTTCAGTGTGAGATTCTGGGGAGTACGCGGGAGTTACCCCACCCCCGGGCCTTCGACCGTTCGATACGGCGGAAATACACCCTGCGTCGAAGTGAGCGCCGGTCACTGGACCGTAATCCTCGACAGCGGCACCGGCATCATCCCGCTGGGACGCGAGTTGATGCGGCGCTCGCGCGAAACCCGGCAGCCGGTTGAGGCGGTGCTGCTATTCAGCCACCTGCACCATGACCACACGCAGGGCTTCCCCTTCTTTAGCCCGGCTTTCGTCCCCACCACGCGGCTGCACCTGTTTGGCCCGGACTTTCTCAACTCAAGTCCCAAGGTGACCCTGGATGCGGTGATGACCCCACCTTACTTCCCGCTCCGGCTGGCTGAGTTGAACGCCTGGTTGAGCTTTGCCACGCTGCGCGAGCCAGACCTGCTGGTAATCGGCGAGTCAGTCGGCGGCGTGGCGTTGGGCAGCGCCAGCGACCCGGCATTGCAAGAAGACCCCGACCTGCTGCGCGTGCGGGTGATGCGCTCCTATGCCCATCCAAACGGCGTGCTGCACTACCGCATCGACTGGCATGGGAAATCCGTGGTGTATGCCACCGACACCGAAGGCTACGTCAACGCCGACCGGCGACTGGCGAATTTCGCCCGCAACGCCAGCTTGCTCATCCACGATGCGCAATACACCGACGAGCATTACCTCGGCATGGCAGCCGGGCTGCCAAACACCCAGGGCTATGGTCACTCCACCGTCAGCATCGCTGCGCAGGCCGCTCAGGTCAGCGGCGCCGAGAAATTGGTGCTCTTCCACCACGCGCCCGAATACGATGACAACCAGCTAGACGTCATCGCCGATCAGGTCAGCCAGATGTTGCCTGGCACACTGGTCGCCAGGGAAGGATTGCAGATCGACCTGATCCGTGAAGAAGACGAGATCGAGGTCACAAAGCACGTTCCAGTTCAGGCAGAAATTACCGGCTCGCGCCGGCGATGACCGCAGATCACATCGATTCATCCCCATTGCCTGCAAAAGGGGGGCGTTCGTGAGTTTACCTCCGCGATTTTCCAGATTCATGGTTTAATTAATCGATGCCTGGGGTGGTTCCGTCTTCCTTTTCGAACATCCGCTTGTTTGCCAACCTGGGGCCAACCCAGCTTGCCTGGGTCGGCGCGCGCCTGCGCGAGCGGAATTTCGCGCCTGCCGTCGACCTGATGGTCGAGGGTGAGCCGGGCGAGGTGGTCTATTTCATCCTGAGTGGAACCGTGCGCGTTTACCTGCCCCAGCTCAATGGTAGCCAGGTGATCGTCAACATCCAGGGGCCGGGCGACATGGTAGGCGAGCTAAGCGCCATCGACCAGGCCGGGCGTTCCGCGAGCGTGATCACCCTGGAGCAGACTCAGACGGTGTGGATGACACGCACCCATTTCCTCGAGATGCTGCAAGCCATCCCGGAGACCAACCAGAACCTGCTTTTCCTGTTGGTCGGTCGGGTGCGGCGAACGACCGAGCTGATCCGCGCCTATGCTTCATTGGATGTGGCCGGGCGGATCGCCCGCCAGTTGTTGTCGCTGGCCGATGAGTACGGGCGGCCGGTTCCTGGGGGAGTCTACATCCCCTTGCGCCTTCCCCAGGGTGAAATCGCGGAGCTGGTTGGCTCCTCGCGAAAACGCGCCAACCAGGTGATGGTGGCGTTGAAACGCCAGGGCGTTCTTTCTGCCGACAACGAAGGGCACATCACCCTGCATCGCCCAGATGGGCTGCGCAGCTTCTTTCGATAATCCCACGCTTCGATCGGTTGTGTTTCATTTTTTGTAAAATGTGGGGCAAAGCCCACATTTCACAGAGATCAAATCATAACATCCTTCGATCGCTGGGATGACAATCCGTGGTGGTTCTCCTCGCTACAACTGATCTTAAAATAGAGCATTAGGGGTGTTTTGGAGCGGCGGAGCTGCTGCAAAACACCCCGAAATCTGGTTTTTATGATTTATTATAGTCATTCTGGGTGGGTTGTGGGGGCAA
>JARKOV010000066.1 GCA_029975965.1 Anaerolinea sp.
GCAGATCCTCAGCCAGGCCCCGGGTAACGATCAGGCCATTGGCGGCCTGAAAGTCATGACTGAGAACGGCTGGTTCGCCGCACGCCCGTCTGGCACCGAGGACATCTACAAGATCTACGCTGAAAGCTTTATCGGCGACGACCACCTCAAGCAGCTGGTGCAGGAAGCCCAGACCCTGGTGGACACCGCCATCAGCGGCAACTGATTCACGTTAGGAGCCGGCTCGCTGGCGAAAAGGTTCTTGAGACGGACACAGGTCTTGCGGATGCGTTCGCTGGCAAGCCAGCTCCTGCGGTCGTTGTTCATTGCCGATCTGTGTAGCCGGCTAGCGGGCAAAAAAAGGGGCGACCAGCATGGTCGCCCCTTTTTATTTGCCGCTGCGGTTCAAGCCAGGTCTACCAGCACGATTTCGCTGTCTTGCACGGCGCTCACCCGCAGCACCCGCTCATCTTCGATTGCAACACCGTCTCGAGCTTCGGCACGCAAGCCGTTGATCTCGATCACCCCGGTCGCCGGCACCAGATAGGCTCGACGCCCTGCGTCCAGGTGGTACTCGGCGGTTTCCCCGGCCTTCAGGTTGGCCGCCACCAGCCGCGCATCGGCGCGAATACGCAAGCTTTCCTCATCGCCTTCCTTGCCGCTGGCCAGGGTCACGAACCCTTCGCGCAGCCCCTTGGGAAAAGGCTTGGCGCCCCAAGACGGCGCGGAGCCGGCCTGGTTGGGAATGATCCAGATCTGGAAGATCTTGGTCGGCGTGGCTTCCAGGTTGTATTCGCTGTGGGCGATCCCGGTCCCCGCACTCATCACCTGCACGTCACCGGCTTCGGTGCGTCCCTTGTTGCCCAGGTTGTCCTGGTGGCTGATGGCGCCTTCGCGAACGTAGGTGATGATTTCCATGTCCCGGTGCGGATGCTGGGGGAAGCCGGTGCCGGGAGCGATTACGTCATCGTTCCACACCCGCAGGTTGCCCCAGTGCATGCGCTTGGGGTCATGGTACTCGGCGAAGGAAAAGTGGTGATGGGCATCCAGCCAGCCGTGGTGAGCGCCACCCAGGGAGCTGAAAGGTCTGAGTTTAAGCATGATCGTCTCCTCAAAGGGCTCGTAATCGCTCGTTGGACCCGCGCCAAAAAACGATAACCGTTGGTTGATGGCGTGCATCTTCCATCAGCTATTGATCGATAAAAAGCGCAAAAAATGCCGTAATCCAATCGTAAAATTAGATGGTTTTTTTGTCGCAGAGCTGGTGTTAAACCTTCGGTTCATCGCTTAAGTTAATGACCCGCAAGCA
>JARKOV010000029.1 GCA_029975965.1 Anaerolinea sp.
GAAATCCATCGCGGCCCGACAATCACGCAATTTGGTGTGGAGCCGGACTTTGTGGAAGCGCGCTCTGGTCGGATGCGGGTACGCGTGAGCAAAATCGTCAACCTAGCCGATGACCTTGCGCTGGCGCTTGCCGCTCCCCGCATTCGCATCCAGGCCCCCGTCCCAGGGCGCAGCTATGTGGGCATTGAAGTGCCCAATGAAGAGATCAGCCGCGTAACTCTGCGTGAGGTCATCGAAGGCGAATCCTTCCAACGCATGCGCTCTCCGCTCCGGCTGGCATTAGGGAAAAATGTGTCTGGCGTGGGGGTTGCCATAGACCTGCCCAGTATGCCCCACCTGTTGATCGCTGGCACCACCGGATCAGGAAAGTCAGTCTGCGTCAATTCCATCCTGTGCGCTCTCCTGCTCAACAACACCCCTTTGGACCTTCGCCTGGTGCTGGTGGACCCCAAGCGCGTCGAGCTTACCAACTACAACGGCATCCCACATTTGCTTGCGCCGGTGGTCGTAGAGGCAGACCGGGTGATTGGAGCCCTGCAATGGATGCTGCGTGAGATGGACAGCCGCTATCATAAGTTTTCTCAAAACGGCTCTCGCAACATCCATGAATACAACACCCGCCACCCCCAGGATCGCCTGCCTTACCTGGTGGTCGTGATCGATGAATTGGCCGACCTGATGATGATCGCGCCGGATGAGACCGAGCGCAGTATTACCCGTCTGGCCCAGCTCGCTCGCGCTACCGGCATCCATCTCATCCTGGCTACGCAGCGCCCTTCGGTCGATGTCGTGACCGGCCTGATCAAAGCCAATTTTCCCGCCCGCATCGCCTTTGCGGTCGCCTCGCAAATCGACAGCCGCGTCATCCTCGACCAGCCTGGCGCCGAACGCCTGCTCGGGCGCGGCGATATGCTCTTCCAATCGCCCGACGCATCTGCCCCTGTCCGCTTACAGGGCGTCTATGTCTCAGACAGTGAAATCCAGCGTCTGGTGGATTACTGGCGCACGGCCGCCGCTACCGCGG
>JARKOV010000055.1 GCA_029975965.1 Anaerolinea sp.
TGTGGAGTTGGCTCGCGCAGCAGTTCTCTGGTTTCGTGATCGGCTTCGTCGGCGCTTTGCTGCTGGTCCTCCTAGACCCAGTGAAACGCGCGCTCATGCGACTCTGGATGGCTATATCCCCGATCAGACCGCTCACGGTCCGCGTGGAATCGCGGCCTGAGCGTATGTGGGTTGGTCACCCCCACCCGCCGCTGGGTTCCAGCTTCTACGTCCCCGAAGCAGACCTAGCTATGCAGCCACCTGGGACGCAGATTGAATGGCCGGCATGGATCCGTAAGCAGAATGGATGCGCTGAGGGGAGCATGATTGTCTCGGTTAGCCTCGCCTGCGACGCTGATACAACCGTTGTCGTTGCGCCGCCAGTTGTGGGCAAATGCACGCGAGTCGATCTAGAGGCGTCAGCTGTAGGACTCGCATGGTGTCCTCAAGGCGGGCCGCCGGTGGTGCCGGTCGCAACCTTCGAGTTGGACCTGTCACCGGCCGGCTCCACCGTCTGGTTCAAAGGTGACCTGGGCGACGACCAACCCAAGCCTTTGAGGTGGTTCATGAAGAAGGGAGATGTGCTCGATCTCCTCATCCATGTCAGGGCAAACCAGCCAGGAGTCTACTCGTGGACGCTGCACCTGCCACTAATCATCGGAGGGCGCAGCGTGCTCCACAAGATCAAAAACACCAAGCGCCATCCGCTCAAGATCGCTAGGGTCGGCCCTGACTACCCAACCTACGGCTGGGTGGTCAGTGTTGGATGGGTCAATCAGCAAGCAACCAACTCGTCAGGCCAAACCGGACCGTCCGAACACCCACTAGGTGAAGGAGCCCGCCGGTCTGAGCCAGTGATCTAGGGTATTGACATGATGCCGGATCGACGGAGACCAACGCTGTGACTACCACCATCAATGATGTGATCGATGCCTTGTCGACCGCGCCTTCGACGGTGGAGCGGGGCACCCGGTTCGAGGAGTTGATGGTCGACTACTTCACCTTGGATCCGACGTTGGCGCACCAGTACATGAACGTGTCCCGCTGGGTGGACTGGCCACACCGCGGCAAGTCCCCGGATGTG
>JARKOV010000059.1 GCA_029975965.1 Anaerolinea sp.
TGGTGAGCCGGTTTCCGCAGAGTCTTCCGCGCCGGGTCTGGAGACTGCCAGATGAAAGATCGAGGCTGGCGGAGTGCGGCCCGACTACGCCTTCAACCGTGTCGGGCCTCTTGACAAAGTCGGTGACTTGGGTGTTAACCCAGGGCCCCGGAAAGGTCGGTTGATGGGCCTGTGACTTGGGAGAACGTGGGGGTGTGACCGGCGTGGCGTGTGGGACGGGTGTGGCCTGTGGGGCTGGGATGGGAGTTGCCATACAACCTTCCCCGACCCAGGACCACACCCGCCGATGCCATCTTCCCCGACAGTCGGCGCGAGCAGGATCGAACGCGCCGGTGACCTGATGACCGCCTTGAACCATGTTCCCGATCCCCGAGACCCACGCGGGGTCCGCTACCCGCTGGCCGGGATGCTCGCCGTCGCAGTGTGTGCGGTGCTCGCCGGAGCGCGCTCGTTCGCAGCGATCGGGGACTGGGCGCTGGATCTCGACGCTGGGCACCTGGACCGGCTCGACTTGGAACGCGCGCCGGTGGAGTCCACACTGCGCAAACTGTTCGCCCGGATCGACGCGGCCGCTCTGGATGCTGCGCTGGCGGTGTTCGCCTGGTGCCGGGTCCGCCACATCGCAGGCCGTCGGGTTGTCGCGATCGACGGCAAGACGGTGCGGGGTGCACGCTCCAAAGCGGGCAGCGCACCGCATCTGATTGCCGCACTCGACCACGCCACAGGCGTCGTGCTCGGCCAGCACGCGGTCGAGGCGAAGAGCAATGAGATCCCTGCGGTGCGGGATCTGCTCGCCGGCTTTGACCCGGCTGACTTGGCCGGATGCGTGATCACAGCCGATGCGATGCACACCCAAGACGACACCGCCAAGGCCATCATCGCTGCCGGCGCGGACTATGTGTTCACCGTCAAGGCCAACCGCCCCACCCTGCTGGCAGCGCTCAAAGCGCTGCCCTGGAACAAGGTGCCCGTCGGATCGACCTCGACCCAGCACGGCCACGGCAGGCGCGCCACGCGAACCATCAAGGTCATTGAGACGCCCACCCTGCCCGGCTGGCCGGAGTTCACCGGCGCGGCCCAGGTCGCCCAGCTACGCCGCACAGTCACCAAGAACGGGAAGAAGACCGTCGAGGTGGTGTACCTGATCACCTCCGCCGACCATCACGACGCGCCACCGGCGACCCTGGCCGCCTGGGTCCAAGGGCACTGGTCGATCGAGAACGCCCTGCACTGGGTCCGCGACGTCACCTACGACGAAGACCGCTCCCACGTCCGCACCGGCCACGCCGCCCATGTCATGGCCAGCCTGCGCAACACCGCGATCTCGATCCTGCGACTCACCGGCTGGGACAACATCGCCACCGCCCTACGCCACCACGCCCGCAACCCCGAAAGAGCCATCACATGCGCCCTCACAAGCTGAAACAAGACCTTTCCGGGGCCCTGGGTGTTAACCTGTGGTTGAGACATCCGTTTAGAGTTTTGGAGGTCTTGCTTTGGACAGAATTTCTATGAATAAGGAATTGAACTAGAGGCATTTAAGACTCGTTTACGAAAGAAGAAATTTTATAATGCGCACCCCAG
>JARKOV010000069.1 GCA_029975965.1 Anaerolinea sp.
CTGGGATCCATTGACCGAGAAGTTCGAGACATGGACCCGTGGCGAATACGTCAACGTGTGGGACGCCCTGGAATCCGGTTCGATCCGTGATATGACCCAGACCAGATTGGTGGTCAGGTTTACCAAGGCGAGCACACCCTCTACCTGAAGCAGCAGTAATGTCGTTGCTCGCGGTTATTCTGGCCGCTGCATCGTTCGCTGCCGCCGGGTGGATTGCTTGGCGTTATCTGCGCCAAGCGACCGAACCGGCTGCTCCACACGCAGCGGTGACCGTGCTGCCGGCGCCGGTGATACCTCGATTGTCGGGAAGCGCAGATAGCTGGCTCAGCGTGCAACCTGGCGAAGTCCTGCTGCAATATTGCCACGCACAACGAACCATCGACGAAATCTATCGCCAGACGCGCCTGGCGCAGGATGTCTTTGAGCGCGACCTGCGCAGTGCGCTGGTCGCCTACGCCGAATTCGTGCAATTGGCGCCGGCCTCGGAATCGCATCACCACGCCCATCCCGGCGGACTCTTAGCGCACACCCTGGAAGTGGTGTTGGCTGCTACAACCCTGCGCAATGGCTATCTGTTGCCGTTGGGCGCACCGACCGAAACCATCGATCGCCAGCGCGATCACTGGACCTATGCCGTGTTCTTCGCTGCGCTGCTGCACGACATCGGCAAGATCATGACCGACTTGCGCCTGCACGTTCGCGATACGCCCCAATCGCCGACGCGCCGCTGGCTACCGCTCTCTGGTCCCCTGACGCAATCGCACGCCACCGAATACCAGGTTGGCTTTGCGCCAACCGCTGAACGCGATTACCTGGCCCACAAGAAGCTCTCCCTGATCTTGCTGCAAGCCATTGCTCCGGCCAATGCGCTGGCCTTCCTGGGGCGTGAAAACTCCGTCCTGGAAGCGCTGAGCGCCTTTCTGGGCGGGGAGGGCGCCAAACCTGGCACCAGCGCCTTTGAGGGCGTAAAGACACTTGCTGCAATCATCCGGCAGGCAGACCAAATGTCCGTAGCTCACAACCTGCAGAGCGGCCCGCGACAGCGCTTCGCCACCGCCACGGCAGTGCCGCTCATCGAGCGGCTGATGAGCACAATCCGCAGCATGCTGGCGCAAGGGACTGTCTTGCCCTTGAATCGGGATGGCGCAGCAGGTTGGGTCTTTGATGGCGCAATCTACTTCGTGGCCAAGCGCCTGGCCGACAAGGTCCGCGAGCAAATCCAGAAGGACGACCCCGACGATGCGGCTGGCGTACCCGGCCCGAACAAGAACGACCGGCTGTTCGACACCTGGCAGGACTATGGCGCAATCGATCTCAATCCAGTCACAGGCCAGGCCATCTGGCATGTCATGATCGAGGGCGAGGGCTATAGCCACGCCTTGTCTGTGCTGCGCTTCCCATTGCACCGAGTCTACGACGATCCGGCTCGCTATCCGGCGGCCATGGTCGGCCGCATTGTTCTGGTGGAGAAAGGCGGCAACAAAGTCAAGGCAACGGCCGGCGAAGGGGCGCCCACAGAAGACGCGGCAACCGCAAGCGCTGCGCCCATGGAATGCGATGCGCCAGCGGCTGGTTCCCCCACGGCAGCGCACCCTGCTGAAACACAGCTTCCTCTGGTTTTGCCCGACGCCCCGCCGGCGCCGGCATCTCGTTCGCCGAAGGATCGAGCGCGCGATGCGGATCCTGACGACGACCTGTACGAGCCAGTCACCGCAGAAGCAGCTCCGAGCTCGGCGGCGTTGGCGCCACCGCCGAGCCCTCCAGGGCGAGCTCGAGAACAAGAGGGCGATCGACCAGCCAGGACGGAAAATCGCTCCAGGGAAATTCAGGCACCGCGCCCACCGCGACCCGCAGAAAGCAAGAAGCTCGCGGCGATCGAGGCCAAGCCTCAGAAGACTGCCGGCGCGCAAAAGAAGCCTCCAGCACCCGAGGCGAAGCCGAGCTCGCCTGGCGATGACTTGCTCGACGAGTCTGACGCAATCGTTACGCATCGGCGCAAAAAGCAGCCGGCCGGCAACCGTGCCGCGCCGATAGCTACGGTAGCACCATACGCCGTTGCACCAAAGCTAGTGCCTGGGCCAACAACGGAGCCGACGCCTTTGGCAATCGCATTTATCGAATGGGTGCAACACGGGCTGGCCAGCGGAAACCTGACGTACAACGAACCAGGATCTCCGATCCACTTTTTGCCGGCCGGGATGGCACTGGTTTCGCCACGGATCTTTCGGGACTATGCCGAGACGGTCGGCGAAAGCAGCAATGCGGTGCAACAACAGGTGATCGCCGCCGGCTGGAACGTCAAGGCTGCTGGCAACAGCAACATCTTGCACTTTGCCGTCGTCAAGCGTGACGGCGTGCGTGCTGGCAAGCTCAGCGCGGTGGTCATTGAACAGCCCGAGCGCTGGGTCAGTCCGCTGCCACCGGTCAATGGCTGCATCGTGCCGTTCGAGCTTTCGACGAGCCCCCCATAAAAATGACATTTGAACAAATACGTTGACAGTGCCTGCCTGTTTACGGCAATGTGACGGCGGAAGGACTGAACGGCCAAGGGTGTAGCTGTTAATCGCGCATAATTTGTATTTATGCAAATTGGGTAATTTGCCGAAGCAGCGCTAGGTTTTAGGTCGTTCGTCCTCATTCTGTAATCACGATGAGGGCGTGTCATAAATGATCGGGATCACCGTAGTATCCACGAAGGGTGGGGTGGGTAAAACCACGCTCAGCGCCAATCTTGGCGCACTGTTGGCG
>JARKOV010000068.1 GCA_029975965.1 Anaerolinea sp.
GAGGTGTTTGCGGGGGCTTCGCCCCCGCAAACACCTCAAAACCGGGGACTTTTCCTCTACCCGCTGAGCAGTTAAATAGCGATTCACAATATTCGCGGCTCGGTCCAATGGCAAAGGGGTGATCCTCCGACAGGCAGGTTGTGCCGAATCGCCTATAATTAATGGGATGATGTCTCGCACAGAAGCCGGTCGGTTTGCCGGCAGGGTGGCGATGTAACCTGGAGGGAATTTATGCGCCTGTATCAACCTGTTATGCTTCGGGTCGGGGTGGTGATTAGCCTGCTGATGTTGGCCTCCCTGGCCTGCAATTTCCCTACACGGGGCAACGCAACCGAGGCCGCGCCGCTTACCCCCGCGCCGAATGAAGCGATGTACACCGAACCGGCGCCTTTGTTTCCAACACCGACTTTAGCGGCGGAGCAGCTCGTGCCAACGTCAACCCAAGCGCCGCCTCAGGGCGCCAGCGAGGTGGAGTATAACGGGGTGCGTTTTCAAAATGTGGCGCCTGTATTCAGCGATGTGCGCGCTACGGTTGCCTCCATGCAGCAGGGAGAGGCGGGAATGACGGGTTGGCTGGGTTCGGCGCCTGAGCATTACCGCTTCGAGCTCGTCGGCTACCCGCTGTCCGATCCCTGGATTCAACCCCAGATATTGATCTACCCGATCCAGCGCTACGCGGAGGTCAACACGTCGGCTGGTGAAATCGCGGCGGACCTCGATGCAGAATTGCGCACGGTCGAGGTCAAACCAGAAAGCCGGCCCTTCTTGCCGATGTGGAACGCCGGTCAGGTGTTCAATGCCCGCGTGGAGATCCTGCCCTTCCAAAACGGGCGCGGCCTGCGCTACCTGACCTGCTACGCACAATCCCTGGTGCGAATTGACAACCGCTGCCTGTTCTACACCTACCAGGGGCTAAGCGCGGATGGGAAATATTACGTTTCTGCGATTCTACCGGTGGACCTGCCATCCCTCTATGCTGCCGAAGCCGCTACCAAGTGGGAGAAGGTCACCGGCAGCGACGATCCAAACGTATACCTGCAATACCTCGCCGACATGCGCCAGGTGTTGGCCGCCGCCAGGCCGGAGGAATTTTCTCCGAACCTGAATGACCTGGACCTGCTGATAAAAAGCCTAGCGGTCAACCCAACCGTGCAATTGAACGCTCCACCGCTTGCCGCATTCTCCTGCTCCGGGGCGCTGGCGACTCGCCTGACGCCGGCGATGCGCGCGCGGGTGACTTTCACCGATGGCACCCCTTTGCGGGTGCGGGACGCCCCCGGAAAAAGCGCGAAAATCCTCATCACCATCCCCGAAGGCACCGAAATGTTTATCCTCGAAGGGCCGAAATGCGCCGACAAAGGGGTCTGGTGGCGGATGCAGAATAACAACGGCAGTCTGACAGGGTGGGTGATGGAGGGCGAAGGGGGGGTCTACTTCATCGAGCCGTGGCAGTGACCGGCTCAATCCCCAGGGCTTGTATCTCGGCATTCCGAAAGAACTGCCGGTAAGCGGCGCTCTCATCCAGGACAGCTTTTAACCGCGCCAGCACAGGCTGCGGATCGCCGACCGGCTTGCCTGGGCCGGGCGAGATGAGCAGGTGGCCGTTCTCGGTCAGGTCAAACGTGAGGTTTCCGCGCGCAGCCAGCCAGTCCAGGCCGATGCGGGCGGCGGTTTCACGCTGGGCGAGGGCCGCCGCCAACCGCAGCAGGCTCATCGAAGACGTTCCAGCCGGCGCCTGGTTCATGGCGAATTTGGCAAGACCCGCCAGCCGTTTCAGAAATTCCTGCAAATCGCCCGTTTCGGGTGGCAGCCCGAACAAAACGATCGTTTGCGGTTGAACAGCCTGGATCGCGGCGCGCAGCTCGGCCCGCCCCGGCGGCGCGGTCCAGATCGCCAGGGTGTTGGCCGGCCGCAGGCCGGTGCGATCTTGCCCGCCAAGCAGCTCGCGCGCTTCCCCTTCGGCCCAGATGGCCAGGTTACCGCCGCGCAGCGCTTCGAGCAGAGCGCGCGGGTGCGGCGCGTTGCGGTGGTCGACCACCTCCAGGGCGGGCGCGCTTACCAGGATTTCCTCCGCCGCGATCGGGGCGAAGTCGAGCCATTCCAGTTGCACTTCGCGCTGACCGTGGAAATTGCTGGCGCGCAACACGCAGGCCAGGTCGAACCATCCTTCCGGTATGGCAAGGCCGGCGCTGTTCCACCATAGCGCCTTTTGACTCTGGCCGTTGCGATCTTCCAGGGTGACCAGGCGGTGCTGCTTCTCGCGCCCGATGTCTGCGGCAGCCGCCGCGCGCAGATCGCGGATGGCAAACACCGGCGGCGGATTGCCGGGTCCGAATGGCGCGAGGCGTTCCAGGTCGGTGACCAGCTCGAGCGAGATCTCATCCAGGCGCAACTCGGCGTCGATCTGCAGCGCGGCTTCGGGCATCCCTCCGCTTTCTATGAGCTGTTTTTCGACCGCCATGAACAAGCCTCTGCGGAAGGCAGGCAGGCGCTCCGCATCGAGCGCCAGGCCGGCCGCCATCGGATGCCCGCCGAAGGATAGCAGCAAGTCGCGCTGCGCGGCGATGCAGGCGGTGATGTCGACCCCTTCGATTGAGCGAGCTGAGCCGCGCGCCGGATGGCCGGGCGGATTCGCCAGCAGGATGGCCGGGCGGTGGTAGCGTTCCACCAGGGCGCTGGCGGCGATGCCCAGGATGCCGGCGGGCCAATCGGGGTGAGCAAGGATCAGGACAGGCGACCTGGCCAGGTCGGGGTCGCGCTCGATTTGCTTTTCGGCGGCCTGGAGCACCTGGCTGGTGAGCAACTGGCGGCGAGCGTTGAGCGCTTCCAACTGCAATGCCAGGGTGCGAGCCCGCTCGTCGTCGCTGGTGGTCAACAACTCCACCGCCGGATTGGCGTCATCGAGGCGGCCGAGGGCGTTCAAGCGGGGGGCGATGGCGTAACCGATGTGCTCTTCGCTCAGCCAATCGGGGTTGACCTCCGCCAGCTCCATAACGGCCCTCAGACCGGCACGTTGCGTGTGGCGCAGCGCTGCGATGCCGCGCTGCAACAGGTAGCGGGCATCCTGCACCTGGCGAGCAACGTCCGCGACGATGCCCAGGGCGACCAGGTCGAGCAGGGTTGACGGCTCAGCGGAGCGCCCCGCGCGATTCATCAGCGCTTCGGCCAGTTTATAGGCCACGCCGACCCCGGGCAGGGACTCGAGCGGGTGCCCTGCGGGCAGCAGGCGCGGGGTCAGGCAGGCCAGCGCCGGAGGGATCGTCTCGCCCAGCACATGGTGGTCGGTGACGATCACATCCAGCCCCTTGGACTTCGCATAGCTTAAGGCGTCGTGCGCGGTAATGCCGGTGTCGCAGGTGATCAACAGATCGGCACCGGAGTCGAGGATTCGCTGCAAGTTGGGTATGTTGACCCCATGCGACTCGCGGGCGCGCACCGGGATGTGATAACCGGGGTCAGCCCCCAGGCCGCGCAGCACCGATACGAGTAGCGCGGTGGAGGTTTGCCCGTCCACGTCGAAATCGCCCCACACCCAGATGCGCTCCTGGCGCTCAATCGCCTGCTCGATGCGCCGGCAGGCGATCTCCATGCCCGGCAAATCTTCCGGAGGGGCCGGGGTGTATTGGTGCGGATCGAGAAAGGCCCGCGCTGCAGCCGCGTCGCTGATCCCGCGGCGCGCGAGCAACTCGGCTACCAGCGGGCTGCCACCCGTCGCCTCGATCAAGTCGACAGGGATGTATATTGGGGAGGGAGCGATCCAGGCCGGCATAGGTTCAGTTTAACCGAAAGCGGCTTGAATGCAAGTGGGGTATACTTGGGACTCCAGCCATTCACGCCGGAACATCTATGTCGAAACGCCCATCCTTGCTCTGGCTCATTCCCGCTCTCATCGCCGGTGAAACATTGGCGATCGGTGTTTTTGCGCTGTTCCTCCAACCCCTGGCCGGCGACCCGATCCGCGTGGGGGCAGTGCTGGCGGTGCTGTGGGTCATCTTCACCTACTTCGCTCACCGCGCTCTGACGCGCGTGATCTTGCCCGAACTTAACCGACGGCGGGCAGGCGCGCGCCTGGCCTGGCTCGCGGCGTGCCTGTTGGCGGCGGGTGTGGCGATCCTGGTTGTCCCGCTCCAGCCCGAGCGGATTCACTTTCTATTTCCACAGCACACGCTGCGTATTGCGCTCTTGCAGGAGCAAAATCCGCAATCGGGCGGCAGTCTGCTGCAGATTGTGCATTGGAAAGATGGCGAATCCTTCCTGTTCTCGCTGGCAGAGTTCCGCACCGGACCCGACTGGCAGATCAAAGACCAAATGCTGCAAACCAGCCAATTCACCGCTGGATCGGCGACCTGGCAGGGCAGCCTGCTGCACCGTGGATTTTTGGGGCTGCTCACCGGTCCACAGGCGGGTGTGGCGCGCATCACCTGGGACGGGGTGACGCAAGACGTGGACCTCTACACGCCATCCCCCACGCTGAAAGTCATCAAGCTGGATGGAAGTGGGCTTCCGGCGCGGCCTTTCGCCTGGCTGGCCTATGCAACCTACCTGGTCGGACTCTGGTTTACCTTTCTGGCGCTTTCGTTGGCGCTGGTGCGACTTGAGACGCCGGCGGCGATTCCCCCGGATCAGAAACGCAGCGCCCTGCCGGCGATCATCGGGTATGCCCTGCCGATGCTGCTCACCTGGGGGCTGGCGCTGGCCATCTTCTTTCCGGCGGTGATGTCAAGCGATTCGACGCACATCTGGCGCATGATCGCCGGCACCGACGCACTCACCGACTGGCATCCGCCGATTTACACCCTGCTCCAGTGGCTGCTCACGCGCATCTGGTTTTCGCCGGCGATGACGGCTGGTGCGCAGATCCTTTGCCTGGGACTGGTCGCGGGATGGGGAATTCGCAGCCTGGTCGAGCAGGGCATGCCGCGCTGGGTCGCGTGGGGATTAAGTTTATTATTTGCTCTTTCTCCGGTCAACCTCAGCCTGGTCATCACGATCTGGAAAGACATTCCCTACGCCATCAGCCTGCTGGCATTGTTCGTGATGGTGTTCAAAGCCGTTACCAGCCAGGGAGCCTGGCTGGAGCGTCCAGGAAGCTGGGTCGCTTTAGGCCTGGTCGGCGCTTCGACCAGCCTGTTCCGTCACAATGGCCTGGTCGTGACGGTCGTCGTTCTGGCAACGCTCCTCCTGGCTTACCGCAGCTCCTGGCGCGGGCTGGCACGAGCGGCGGGAGCGTTCTTGATCGCCTACAGCCTGATCTCAGGGGCGGTGTACGCCCTGGCGGGTGTGCAACACACCAGTGGCGTTCTGCGCGATACGGTCTATTTGCACCATATCGCCGCGCATGTCAAAGCCGGCACGCCGCTGACCGATCTCCAGCGCGATTATTTGAACCAGCTCCGCCCGTTGGGGGAATGGGAATACAGTTACTGCCGCATCGACCCCACTTTTTTTGTTCCCGAGTTCGACCGCAGCCTGTTCGCGGCGAGCAGCGATTTGAACCGGGGCATTTTTATCGACCTGGCACTGCGCGACCCGCGCGTGGAGGTCGAACACACGCTGGGGAGCAGCTCGCCGGTCTGGCGCGTGCTGCGCCAGTGCGTTTTCCTTGACCATTTTATCAAGGTCAACGATGGCCAGGTGAGCTGGATCGAGCCAAACAACCTGGGCATCGTGGAAAGCTCGCTCATCCCTGCAGCGGTGCTGCCCCTGGCGCGGATCGTAAATGGCACAAATTCCGAGATCGGCGCGCCCTGGTTGTGGGGACCTGCGCTGTACTTCTACCTGAGCGTGTTCTGTGGGGCGATCTTCGCGCTACGGCGGCGCTCCTGGTGGATCTTGCTGGTACTGCTGGTGCCGTTGACGCAGTCGCTGGTCATGGCGCTGCTCAGCCTGGCGGCGGATTTCCGTTACCAATATGGGGTCTACCTGATCGCGCTATTGAGCCTGGGGCTGTTGCTGTTGCCTGGAAAGAAGCCAGCGGAATATGAAGTCAACAAGTGATGGGCTTCACACCTGTGGGGCAGCGGTTGGGTTGAAGAAAACCACAAGTCGGCAATAGCCGCTGCGTCTGGTTAGAACTGAATTTCACCGACCTGGTCGAAATCGAGATCGAGGCCGGCGGCAAGGTCGCCTTCGATCCCGCTCTCTGCCAGCGACCCGGCCTCAGCGCCGCGCTCGCACAACGAGCGGTATACGCAGAAGCGGCACAGCCGCTCGTCCTCCGTTTTGACAAATTGCTCCGCTTGCATTTCCTCCAGGGTGCGAATCCTGCCGAGCAGGCTGCGCTCATCCCGCTGGAGCTGCTTCGCGCCGTATTCGAAGCGTTCCGGCTGGTGAGGGAAAGCGGCGAACCAGTAGATCATCTCGATCTTACCTGGGTCGAAGGCCACCCCGCCGTTCAATCCAGCGCCCGCGCGGGCGAGCAGATAGGGGTAGACGCGTGTCTGCAGGCGGTTTTCGAGCCAGGCGCGTTTCGGGCGGTTGGGCGATGTTTTCCAATCCCAGATGACCGCGCGTTTTTCGTCGGGATAGACCTGGATCAGATCGTATTGGGCCAGCAGGCGGTGCTTTCCGAGGGGCGCGCTGAGCATCAGCTCGCTGCGCTGTTTGCCCTGCTGCAAGGTGGGCAACAGGCGGGTGAAGTTGTCCCACCACGTCGCAAGGTCAGGATCGGCGTCTGCCTGAGCCAACTCGTCCAGCCGCTCAAGCGGAACGCCCGACAGGGCCTGCTGCGCCAGGCGATGAAAGCGCTCGCCGCGCCGGATATGGCGCTCGTGTTCCTGCACCGGTTCAGCCTGCGGGGCGGGCCAGGTCAGGCGCAGCAGATAGCGCAACTGGAAGCGCCGCGCGCACTCGTCGAAATCTTGCAGGCTGGCCTGGCTGAAGGCAAACGGCTGGCCGGTATCCAGCGTCTCGCGGCGAAGCTTGCTTCTATCCATGGGTTGCCCCCCAGAATCGGATTAACTCCTGCAAAGCGCGCGCCGGGACGAGTTTACCGTCGCGCCCGGTGTTCCAGGTGATGACCAGCTCTCGCCGTGCCCGGGTGATGCCGACAAACAGCAGGCGCAGGCGCTCTCGGGTGTATTCGACCCGGCTGTCCTCTGTGGCGCGGCCTTCCTCGTAAAATTCATATTCGTCGTTGGTCAGCGCTGCTCTCAACTGAGCGAGCGCCTCAGCTTCCAGGTTCAGGTGGTCGCGGATGAACCACTTCTCGGCGATGTACTGGTCGAACAACTCGCCGGAGGGGAAATCGTAATTGTTGGCTGACAGCAGGTAGACCCGGTCCCATTCCAACCCCTTCGCCTTGTGGATGGTGGCTACCACCACTTTGCCGGGATAACGGTCTGGATCGAAATTGGTGTCTTCCTGGCTGAATCCCAGAAAACGGCGCTCGTTGCGGGCGATGACCGCCACCTCCTCACTGAGCTGATCGATCTGCCAATCGGGGTGGTCGTTCTCGCGCTGGCGGATCAGGCTGGCCATCTTATGCGCCACCGCCAGGTCAGCGGGCTCGTGGAAAATGTCCTGTGCCAGGGTCAGGACGAGTTGATCGACTGGCAGCACGGCAGCTGACTGCCAGCGGCGCAACAACTCACGGAAAGCGACCAGCTCTGCGAAGACGGCTGGTTCGTCGCGCTGTAAAGCCGGGTCGTCGAGCCAGTCGCCGCCTTCGAGGGGGGCGAGGTAATCCTCAACCCTGCCGTTGGAATGCAGCAAACGGGCGGTGCGCTCGGCCAATGCCTTTTCATCGGCGGTCAAAGCGTTGCGTTTGCGCCAGGATTGGTATGCTTTGCTCAACCTGGCGGCAGAATGTGGTTCCGCCAGCCAGCGCTGGATCTCGCTCAGTGTGGAGGCTGCGGCGCGGGTGGCCGAGGTGCTGTTGAGCAGGCTGTCGATCACCTCGACGCCGCGACGGCGCAACTCATCGACCATCTCGAAGCCGCGCACGTTGCGTGGGGTGAGCACCGCCACGGTGCGTGCGTGGTTGACCGGGTCTTTGATCCAGTTCGCGACCGAATTGGCAACGGTTTTGATCTCGGCGGCGGGCTCCAGGCGGGCAGCGTGCAGGAAGACCCTGTCCGGCTGGTCGGGAGGGTTGGGCTGCGGATCGTCGGCGCCGGTGGGCTGGATCTCCGGGTACGCCAGCGCGCCGGTCAACGGGTCGGGGGTCGCCAGGCTTTGCGACCAGCGGATCAGGTGATTGGCGAGGGAGATGATGCTGAGGGTGGAGCGCCCCGATTCGGGCAGGTCGCGGCGGATCACGCCGGCTTCATCGCGGAAATCGAGCAGGTATTCGGGGCTGGCGGTGGTGAAGGTCTCGTAAATGGCCTGGTTGGGGTCGCCCACGCGCACCCAGTTGCCGTCTGGGCCGGAAAGCCTGCGCAGGATCTCCTCTTGCAGGCGCGAGGAATCCTGCGCTTCGTCTTCCAGGATGTAGGGCCACTGGTAGCGCAGGCGCTCGACCAGCGATTCGTCCAGCTTGAGCGCCAGCAGCGCCAGGCGGATCAAGTCGTCGAAGTCCACCGCGCCGCGGTAGTGCAGCGCGCGTTGGTAATCGGCGTACAACGCCCAACCCATTTCGGCCAGCGGGAGCGGCATGGGTAACTCATCGAGCCTGAGGCGCAGGGCTTCGGGGGTCAATTCGCAGTCTTTGGCGTAGCGGATGGTTTCGAGACCGATGGCCTGCACCAATTCGGACAATTTCTCTCGGCGCACCCAATCCAGGCTGCGCTCGTCGATGTCATCTTTGAGATAGCCGGCGATGAAATCGTAGTGGGTGCGCAGCCAGGCGGCGGAGACGTCGTTGAGCACGCGCCCGGCCTCGCTTTCGTCGATAATCTGGAAATCTTCGGCCAGCCCAACCGCTTCGGGGCGCTCGCGCACGATGTCGTGCGTCAGGCCATGCAGGGTGCGCACGCGGTATCCCAGCCCGGGCAGGAGGTGTGCCGCCCTGAGGAAACCGCTGATGCGCGCAGAGAAGTTATCCACCGCCGAATTGACCAGCGTGACCACCAGCACCTCCTGGTCGGGGGCGAGCTCACCGCGCAGCAAGATGTCGGCGGCCAGGCGAGACAGGGTAAAGGTCTTGCCAGATCCTGGCACGGCGGAAATGCCCATCCAGCCGCCGCGGTAGGCGAGGATTTCGACCTGGCTGGGGCGCAGGCGCAACTCCTCAGCCATTCTGGCCTCGCTGTAGCTGCACCTGGTAAATCGCTCGCAGGAGCATCCCACGCTGGTCGTAACCGCCCTCGCTCAATTCGCTAAAGCAGAGGTGAACCTGGCCGCGGCAGCGGCGCAGCAACCCCAGCAGCAGGCGGAAGAGCGATTCGCGGTTGGTCTCGTACTCCTCGACGGCGGTCCACAGGCGTCCCTCCGGCCAGGAGCGGCTGAGCACATACGGGTGGGTGAGGGGTTGAGACAGGCGCTCGAACCAGGCGTTGGAGCCGGCGTCCAGCCAGAACTGGTGCTCGACTGGGCGGTTGTTGAGCAAGAAGGTGTAGGCGGGGGCGATGAAAACGGCGTCCTCCGAAGGGGCCTGCCAGCTGCTCACGTAGGTGGAGGCGATCACCCCATCGCGCACCATCTCCAGGTACTCACGACCGAGCGAGCCGCCGTCCATGCCTCCGGCGCTGTCGATCGCCCAGCGGAATTTCTGCGCCGATTCGATCAGGTTAGCTGCCACCTGCCCGGCGTCGAGATGGCGGTGAAAGCCGAAACCGCGCTGGGCGAGCACCTCACCGAACAGGCGGCTGAAAAAGACGTCCAGCTCGGTTTCCGGTTGCCCGGCCACATCGACCAGCCAGTTGCGCAGGGTGTCGAAGCGGTTGCCGACGGTGTAGCTGATGCGCTCCTGCATCTCGGGCTTAATTTGGACGAACGTTCCCAATCGGGCGTCGCGCGGCCGGTAAACCACCTCGGCAAGCAGTTGGGCGCGCACCAGGTCCAGCCCGTCGATCGCCTGCATCAGGGCATGCACCACCTCGACCCGCTCGGGTCGCAGTCCCCACTGCGGGTGTGCCAGGCGGGCCAGGGTGAGCAGGCAGCGCGCGGCGGGCTCGTCGGAGAGCGAGCGCGAAGGCCGGTGAGAGCGGTAGGGCACGTCGAGCGCGTCCAGGCGGTTCATCAGCGAAAATCGCAGCGAATCGGGCAGGAACGGCGCGAGGATGGCGATCTCGCCGGGCGGCGTGCCTTTCTGGACCAAGGCGGCCACTTCGCCAGTCACCCAATCCAGCATCTGTGGGTAAAAGCGCAGCGTGTCGGGCGGGAAGACCAGCGCTTCGCTCCAATCTGCCTGACTGGCTTCGTCCAGCGGCGCCTTTGCTTCCGGCCGGTCCAACGCAGCCCCCAGGCGGATTCCCAGGCTTTCCAGCGCGGGGGACGTGGTCAGCGAGGCTTCGAAGGCAACCTGCTCGTCGCAACCGGCTGCCAGGCGGCCGGCGCTTTCGGGGTCGGCGCCAAGGAAGCGCCGGTAACCGGCCTGCCTGTCGTAGATCAGCAGCGCGGATTCCAGCCCGGGCAGCCAGTCCAGGAGCAGGTCGTGGGCGAAGGGGGTATCCTCTTCGACGTTGTCGGCGATCAGGTGGCGCACCGAGGCGCGCAGGTATTCGCGGCAGAGGAGCGACGGGCGCAGGAAATCGCGGAAGACCTCGACTTGCAGCGAAAAATCGAGCAGGTTGTGCTCCAGGCAGTATTGCCGGAAGAGGCCGGCGCAGCGCTGCGCGTCGAGGTAGACGCGGCGCTGGCTGGTCTCGCCGGCCCAGGCGGCGGCGAGACGCTCGCCGATTTGCTCGACCGGGAAACCGGTCAGGGCGGCCTTGTTGAGGTTGTCGAGGATCTGGCTGTAGAGGCGGTTGCGGTCGATGCTGATCGACTCGAACAGGCCCTCGTCGAGGAGCGGGCGCACCAGGTGAGCCATGTAATACTGGGCGGTCTCCAGGGTTAAAAAGGACGGCGGGCGCTCGGGGTGGGCAAAGCCGGCCTCGCGCGCCACCAGCGGCCAGAACAGGTCGACCATGCGGCGCGCCAGGCCGCCCGCGGTGAGCAGGCTGACCTGACCTCCGGGCGGCGCGTCCGGCGAGCGCAGCGCTTCGGCATACGGCGCTCCCAGGGCGCGCTGCGGGACGAGCACCAGCATCTGCTCTCCCGGCACGCCTGCCTCGAGCAAGCGCAGCATGCGCCCCACGGCGGCGGTCGTTTTTCCGCTGCCGGCCGGGCCTTCGAGGAAAACCCGACTTTGCTGGGGTAGCTGAACCAGGTCACGTTGAGCGGGGGTGAGCTTCATGGGAAGTGGTTGGTCATCAGGGATGCCGGTTCATCGGGAAGCTAGCCTTCCACGTGGTTGACTTGCTCGCGCAGCTCAGCGATCAACTGCCAGCTACCCGGATTTTTTTCGAAATACCAGTGCTCCCAGCCGTTGGCGGGCTGGCGCCCGAGCAGGTGGGCGGCAACCTGGTGGATCGAGCCGCGCAGCCCGTCCAGGGCGAGGTGCCCGTCGGCCTGGATGATCGCCGTGCGCGCGGGGTCGCGCTCGAAGAGCAGGGGCTGTCCGGGGCGCAGCAAGCCGGCCTCGAGCAAGTTGCCGAAGGGCACTCGCGGGCGTCGGCGGCTGCGCGGAAGCTGCACGGTTTCCGGCGGGGCGGGTTGCACCGCGTCGATGCGCTCCCGCGCCAGTCGCACGTATTTCTCCTCGCGCTCGATGCCGATCCACTGGCGACCGAGCAGCTTTGCCACGGCCCCGCTGGTGCCGGTGCCGAAGAACGGGTCGAGCACCACATCGCCCGGGTTGCTGGAGGCCAGGATCACGCGGTAGAGCAGCGCCTCGGGCTTCTGAGTCGAGTGAGCTTTCTTGCCGTTGGCGCGCACGCGCTCCGGCCCGGAGCAAATCGGCAGCACCCAGTCGGAGCGCATCTGCAGGTCTTCGTTGAGCGCTTTCATCGCGTGGTGGTTGAAGGTGTACTCGGCGTCTTTGTGCTTGACGGCCCAGATCAGGGTCTCATGGGCGTTGGTGAAGCGCACCCCGCGAAAGTTGGGCATCGGGTTGGTCTTGATCCAGGCGATGTCGTTGAGCAGCCAGAAGCTCATGTCCTGCAAGATGGCGCCCAGGCGGTAGATGTTGTGATAGGTGCCGATCACCCACAGCGAGCCGTTGTCCTTGAGCACCCGCCGGCAGCCGGACAGCCACTCGCGGCAGAAAGCGTCGTAGGCGGCGAAGCTCTCGAACTGGTCCCAGGCATCGTCCACCGCGTCCACGCGGGAGCGGTTGGGACGGAACAGCTCCTGCTGGAGCTGCAGGTTGTAGGGCGGGTCGGCGAAGATCAGGTCGACCGATTTTTCCGGTAACGTGGGCAGAATCTCGCGGCAGTCGCCGGCGAGAATCTGGTTGAGGGGCAGCGCTGGGTAGGCTGTTGCCAATCGTTCTCCTTAATCCAACCGAATCAGTCCTTTAATTGTACATCGAATTTCTAATCGATTCGCCCTGGGGATTTTGACCGGAGGAGAGGAGAAGATCCACCACGAAGGCACGAAGACACCAAGGCGATTTCGGTAGAAGGCGATGAGAAGACAGGCTAATCCGTTTATGGGATA
This sequence comes from Anaerolinea sp., assembly GCA_029975965.1. The sequence continues at coordinate 12,583 of JARKOV010000068.1, forward strand.
TGTTTCGGTAATTACTAGGGAGTAGATAGATTACGCAAATCTGGATGATCTTAAAAGGATGATATGGATGTCATGTTGAGCCGCCTGTAGCGGTGAAACACCCTTGCGCTCCCTGGCACTTGCATCCAGGGTAAGTGTGCCTGCAAGTGTCTCATGATCGGTAAATACCGCGGCTTTCTCTTGCGCTGGCGCGCACTCAGCGCCTGGCCGTTTGACTGGGATCGCAGCCGTTCAACGCGCAAGGCAATTTCGGCAGCGACCTCGCGCAGACCTGGCTTGCGGCGTTGGATGCAAAGTGAAGATTGGGTATGAGGAAATCCCTCAGGCATGTTAAAATAGGGATAGTAGTGGGTAGAAGAGGAGACAAGTCAATTTTTATGGATCAAGAACCAGCGACCGTCCGCACCCGGCGGATAGCGATGTTAATCGATGGTGACAATGCTCAACCATCGTTGATCAGCAATATGCTGGCCGAGACGGGCAAATATGGGCAGGTGATCATCCGCCGCATTTACGGCGACTGGACCACCGCCAATATGAACGGGTGGAAAGACACCCTGCAAACTTACGCCATCCAGCCCATCCAGCAGTTTCGTTACACGATCGGTAAGAATGCCACCGACAGCGCGATGATCATCGACGCGATGGACATCCTCTATGAGGACCGCGTGGACGGCTTCTGCCTCGTTTCGAGCGACAGCGATTACACCCGGCTGGCGACGCGCATTCGCGAAAAGGGCATCTACGTGGTCGGCATCGGCCGGCAAACCACCCCGCGGGCTTTCGTCAACGCCTGCGATGTGTTCGTCTTCACCGAGAACTTGCAGAAAAACCTGCGCAAAGAGCCGCGCGCTCCTCGGGAAAAAGAGCAGAAGAAGAAAAGCGATAAGACCAGCAAGCAGGTTGAGGAGAACGAGTTGCTCAACGATCCCTTGCCCCTGCTCAAACAAGCCTTCGACCTGGCTGTGCAAGACGACGGTTGGGCATTCTTAGGGGTGATGGGTACGCAGTTGCGACAGCTCGACCCGAGCTTTGACCCGCGCACCTATGGCTACCGCCAGTTATCGCTGCTGATGCAGGCTTACCCGGACGTGTTTGAGATGGAGATGGGCAAAAAGGGCGACGGCACCTTTAACGTGTACGTTCGCCTGGTCGAGTAATGTCCATGCAGGTCAATCTCTAGCCGGGTGACCAGGGTTCCAAACCCTGCTCACCCGGCTGGCTTTTCGCTTTCATGCTATGATTGATTTCATCCGTCTGTGAGGGGAATCGATTGGCAACCCAGGCATCCAACCCGGCTACACGCTCGCGCGCTATCTTTTTCGCCGTCCTGGTCTTCGAGGTGGTGTTCCTGATGGCGGCGCGCACGCCGGTCGACAGCGACTTGTGGTGGCACCTGGCAGCCGGCGAGCAGACCCTGCAGGCGGGCTGGCCTGTATTGACGGATACATTTTCGTTCACCCGCGCCGGTGCGCCGTGGACCAACCACTCCTGGCTGGGAGAGGTAGCGCTGGCATTGGTTCACCGGGCCGGTGGCTGGTTTGGGCTAAGCGCGCTGATGGGTTTGCTGGCGGCCTCCAGCTTGTTGCTGGTCTATCGCCAGATGGAAGGGCCGGCCTTGTGGCGGGCGTTCTTGATCGTGCTGGTCGCGCTGGTCTGCGCGCCGGTCTGGACGACGCGCCCGCATCTGTTTTCACTGGGGATGGTGGCGGTGGTCAACGGCATTGTGCTGCGCTTTCGCCGCACCGGTCATGCGTCCCTCTACTGGCTGCCCATCCTGTTTATCCTGTGGTCCAACCTGCACGGCGGGTACCCGCTGGGGCTGATTTTGCTGGGTTGCACCGTGGCCGGAGCACTGGTGGACCACGGGCTGCGCCGCGAGAACGCGCTCCCTCCGCGCGCCATCTTGCAACTAGGCATGTGGAGCCTGGCTTGCATCCCGGCGGTGCTGGTCAACCCCAACGGAATCGCCATGTGGCGCATCCCCTTTGAGACGGTTGGGGTGAGCGCCCTGCAACAGGCCATCCCTGAATGGGCCTCGCCCGATTTTCACGCCGCTTTCCAGCAGCCTTTCCTGCTCCTCTTGACCGGCTTGATCGTGGCTTTTGGCCTGAGCGGGAGACCGGTTGGCGGCGACGATCTGCTCAAGGTGATCGTTTTTGCCGCGATGGGGTTGGTGGCGCGGCGGAACTTTGGCCCCTTTGCCCTGGTGAGCGGGCCGGTGCTGGCCGCGGTCGGGTGGCAGGTGATCGAGCGGTTAACCGCCGGACCAGGTTTGCCCGCTTTGTTGCGCTCGGGTTCGACCGGCGGCGTTTTGCGACCGGGCGTGCAGCGCCTGATGAATGCGCTCATCGTCGTGCCGCTGGCGGTTGCCGGAATCGCCAAACTCTATTCGGCCAGCAGTCCACAATTGATCAACGAATTTACCGCCGAGAATTACCCGGTCGGTGCGGTGGAGTGGCTAAAAGCCAATCGCCTGCCGGGCAACCTGTTCAATGAATATGCCTGGGGTGGGTACCTTATCTGGTCGCTGCCCGAATACCCGGTGTATGTGGATGGGCGGACGGATCTGTTTGGCGACGAGGTGATCGGCGAGTGGCTGCAGGTGATCAACGCCCAGCCGGGCTGGCAGCAGGCGCTCGAGCGCCGGCAGGTGCGCACCTTGCTCATCAGGCCAGACCCCTGGTTGATGGGGAAACTCGATGAGGCCGGATGGGTGGAGAAATACGGCGACGCCACCGCGGTGATCTTTTCCAGGTGAAATTTTCTTCGCTTTGTGTTTTTCGATCTTCCCGGTTTGGAGTACAATGATCTGGAAGAATGTTGCAGGGAGGTGAAGCTGCCATGGTCACCGTACGCGCCGCTCAACCGGGTGACATTTGCGTGCTGCTCATGCCGGATGTGGAAGATCTCCCCACCGTTCGCCGTGAGCAAGAAAGCCTGGTCGCCGCCTTTGGCGGCTGGAAAAGCCCGGAAGTGCACGTAACCTGCCAGCGTTTTGAGCCGTCTTCCGCGCGCTCGGTCGAAGAAGTGCTCCTCCGCCTTCGCGCCGGCCTGGGTAGAATGAGCCAGTTTCCGATCCAGGCCAGCCGGCTGATCCAATTCGAGGCGCCATTCTGGCAGACCTACGTGTTGCGCTGGGAGGTTCAACTGACGCCGGCATTCACCCAATTCGTGCAAAACCTGGACACAGCCCTGGTCGATGCGGGGATCACGCCGCATTATCCGCACGATACACCCTTCACCTGCAGTGCGGTTGACCTGGTGAAACCGGTCCAACTGGAACTGGCCCCACCGGTTCGCTATCCGCTTACATTGTTCCAGGCGCGCCGGGTTGTATTTAGCCGCGTGCTGGGTCTGAATGATTTCGAGACCATCGGGTATGCTTCATTGAAGGAAGAAGAATGAACGAATCCTTTTCGACAACCGGGCTGAAAGCCCTCTTCTCCTACCCTGTGCAGGGTAAGGAGTGGGGTCGCAAGATGCTCTACCTGGGGCTTTTCTGGGCGGCGGGCTTCTTCATTCCCGTGGTGCCCTGGCTGTTTGCGGGGGGGTACTTTGCGGCGATCGTGCGCCAGGTTGCTGCCGGCGATGGCCTGGCTGAGCTGCCGGAATGGAGCGACTGGAATCGCCTGCTGATGGATGGCATCCGCTTGCTGGGCGCTTCGCTGATCTACTTGATCCCGGTCAGCGTGTTCTTTTCGCTGGCGATCTCCTTCTACTTTGGGACCACCTTTGCCGGCATTGGTCTGAGCGAAGCGGGTATCGGGCGAGACCTGTTCACTGCCCTGATCATGCTGACAGGCACAATGGTTCTATTCGTGGCGTCGGCTGTCGGTATGCTACTCAGCCTTGGCCTGGGCTTCCTCATCTGGCCGGCGATCACCCACATGCTGGTGCGCGAGTCGTTTGGGGCGTTGTTCCAGGTGAAAGAATGGTGGCGCGTGTTGCGCGCCAACCTGTGCGGTTATCTCATCGCCATGGTCATCCTGATTGGTTTGAGCGTGACCCTGAATATCCTGATCCAGGTGACCATTTTCTCCGTGATCTTGTGCGCGCTGCTGCCGGTGTTGGTGTTCATTGCTATGCCGTACCTGAGCGTCATCTCGGCGGCGCTGCTGGCCCAGATTTACCGTGAAGGCGCCGGCGATGCGCAGAGTGCCAGCATCACAGAGGATCATTAACCCATGGGCGAGCTTTTTCCACGCGTTAAGGCATTTTTAGAAGCCGACGCCTGGCCAATCGGCCATGTCGACGACCAACCGATCATCCGCACCGGTTTTCGCGGCGACCACGGCGAGTTCACCTGTTTTGCCCAGGCGCGCGAGGAGCAAAAGCAGGTGATCTTCTACTCCATATTTCCTGCCAAGGTTCCACCGGATCGAATGACCGAAGTGGGCGAGTTCATTTTACGCGCCAATTACGGCATGATGATCGGCAATTTCGAGATCGACCTGGCGGATGGCGAGGTTCGGTACAAAACCAGCGTCGATCTCGAGGGCGTCGATGTGCAAGACCTGATCATCCGTAACCTGGTCTATGCCAACGTCCTGACCATGGATAAGTATTTCCCTGGCTTGATGCGAGTGATCTACGCCGGTGTCGCTGCCGAAGATGCGGTTCGGGAAATCGAAAGCTGATTGGTAAGAAATTCTAACTGGATATCGCTGTGAATGTACAAAAGATCATTAACAGCCGTTTTGGCGTAGAGACCGTGCTTTTCCTGGGTCGGTTGCTCCCGCCTCGCGCCGGCTATGCGTTGGCCGACCTGGCCGCCCGCATTCTCAGCCGGCAAAAGAACCTTGCTCCCGTCCGGGCGGTGCGCGCTAACCAATGGGTGGTGAGCGGTTTCCAGGCCAGCGCGGCAGAGTTGGATGAGCTGGTATGGCAAACCTACCGCAATGCGGCGCATTGCGTTTACGATTTCTACCACCTGCTGAGACGCAAACGCGAAATGGAAGCGCGCATCCGTATCGACCCGACCTTCGAGGCGGTGTTTCAGCGCTCGGTGGGTAAAGAAACCGGGACGATCATCTGTCTAGCGCACGTTGGCAACTTTGATTTGCTGGGAACCGCTCTCGCCTATCGCGGGATGCGCTTCCAGGCCATTACCCCGGCGGTCGATTTCAGCGGCTACCAGGCGCAGAACCGGATGCGGGCAGAAATGGGAATCGATGCCACCCCGGCTTCGCTGGAAGCGGTGCGCATGGCGACCGAGCGCTTGCGCGCCGGCGGCACCGTTGTGACCGGGGTCGACCGACCGCTGCCCGGCTCACACCACAGCCCGATCTTTTTCGGCCTGCCGGCCAGCCTGCCCACCGCGCATGTGCGGCTGGCGCTCCGCCTTAAATTGCCCCTTTCCGTGATGGGTTCGGGCAGGGAAGGGGATGGACGCTATGCCATTTGGGCATATGAGGCATTGCACATGCAGCATTGTGCCGACCCGGACGAGGAAATACTGGAAAATTCCAGGGCTGTTTTGCGATTGATCGAGGACAATATCCGCCGCTTTCCGGCGCAATGGAATATGACCTATCCGGTCTGGCCGCAAATTATGGCGGAAGTGCCCTGACCGAAACCTGGTTTGGAGCTACACCAGGCAGGCGGGGCACAGCCGTCCGAGTACACGGGGTTAATCGATCATGGTTGAGTATGACGTGGCACCCTTTTCATTGAGCGATTACGACGAGGTGATTCACCTCTGGCAAAACACGGAAGGTGTCGGCTTGAGCGCGGCCGATTCAGCCGAGCGGATTGCGATCTACCTGCTGCGCAATCCGGGGCTGAGTTTTATCGCTCGCGCAGGCGGCGGGCTGATCGGGGCCGTGCTGTGCGGTCACGATGGACGCCGCGGCTACCTTCACCACCTGGCGGTCACCCCGGAATGGCGCGGCAAAGGGGTGGGCAAAGCTCTCGTCGGGCGTTGCCTGGACGCGCTGCGCGAAGCAGGCATCGACAAGTGCCATCTGTTTGTTTACGAGGGCAATCACGCCGGCCGGGCTTTTTGGGCGCATGAGGGCTGGCAGGAGCGCGTCGACCTGGTGTTGATGTCGCGCGATATCTAACTACTAGATGTAGGGGGGGTTGCAGTGGCACAGCCGCTGCAAAACCCCCCTACTCCGCTATTTTTGAGATGAGTTGTAATTAGTTCATCGATACCGGCTCAAGTTTTTGCTGGATGGTGCAGAGGCGGTAATACAAGCCGCCGTGGGCGAACAAGGCATCGTGGGTGCCCTGTTCGACGACTCGCTTTCCTTCCAGGACGACGATTTGATCGGCGTTGCGAATGGTTGACAGGCGATGTGCAATGATCAGCGTGGTTCGACCGGCAATTAGGCGCTCGAGGGCTTGCTGAATGAGCAGTTCGGTCTCTGTGTCCACCGCCGAAGTGGCTTCGTCGAGGATCAAGATCGGCGCGTCTTTGAGCACCGCGCGGGCAATCGACAGGCGCTGTTTTTGCCCGCCAGAAAGCTTCACCCCGCGCTCGCCGATCAGCGTGTCGTAGCCGTCGGGTAGGTGGGTGATAAACCCGTGCGCGTTGGCTATTTTCGCGGCTTCGATCATCTCCGCTTCGCTCGCGCCCGGTCGCCCAAAAAGGATGTTTTCGCGGACGGTGCCATGGAACAGAAACACGTCTTGTAAAACGATGCTGATCTGGCGACGCAGGCTTTCCAGGGTCAGGTCGCGAACATCGTGACCATCCAGGCTGATCGAGCCTTGCGTCACATCATAGAAACGCGGGATGAGGCTTGCCAGGGTCGATTTTCCGACGCCGGTGGGTCCAACCAGGGCGACGACCTGGCGGGGTGGAATATCCAGGTTGATATTCTCGAGCACCAGCTCGCCGGGGATATATTCGAAAGAGACATCCTTCAGGCGTAAGTGCCCGTCAGCCTTGCCGCGCAGGGCAACAGCCCCGCTGCGTTTCTCCAGCTCGGGTTGTTCTTCTAACAGACCGGCCACGCGCTCGGCGCCGGCCAGGGCGTTTTGAACGGCTTCCCAGGCGCCGCTCAGGTTGCGCACCGGTTGGTAGAACATCTCCAGGTAAAGGAAGAATGCCACCAGGTCGGCGATGGGCAGCACCTGGTTGAATGCCAGCCTGCCACCAAAATAGATCACCACTAGCAGACCGATCGAGGAGGTGAACTCGATGAAGGGCTGAAAAATGGCCATCAGGCGCAGCGCTTTCAGGTTGGCGTTTTTATACAGGTCGATCCCATTGCCGACCCGCCCGTATTCCTCCTCTTCGCGGGTGAAGGCTTTGATCTCGCGAATGCCAGAAAGGTTATCGTTCAAGATGGCGTTGAGCTCACCCAACACCTTCTGGCGCTCGACGAACTTGGGACGAACATAACGCGCATAAAGGCGGAGGGAAAAGATGACCAACGGGATCGGCACCAGGCTGAGCAGCGCCAGGATCCAATTCAGGTTAAAGAGAACGGCGCTGATTGCCACCAGGGTAATCACGTTGACCAGCACATCGGGAATGGCGTGAGCGATCAATTGCTCAAACAGGTCGGTGTCGTTGATCACCCGCGACATCAACTGGCCGGTTTGCTTGTCCTCGTAGAACCGCAGCGACAGGCGTTGAAGGTGCTCGTAGATATACTTGCGCAGGTCGGCGACCACATTCCAGCCGGCGATATGCGCCATGTAACTGCGCAGGAACTGCAACACGGCCCGTGCCAACAGCACGACTACCACCACCAGGGTGAGGGTATTGATGAAATTGAGCGTCTGCGGATCGCCGCCCCCTGCGGTGACCGTGCTGATCAACTGGCGGATGACCCAGGGGATGATTAACTGAGCGCCGACCAGCGCCAGCATGCTGAAGACGGTGATGGCCAACGCTTTGGCGTAGCGACGCGCAAACATTAAGACAAGCTTGATGGGTTTCACGAGAGTCTTACCTTTAGGATCGGATGATGATTCGGGTGGTTAACAGGCTTATTTTACTTGAAAATCCATCCCAATGCCGGTGTCGAGGTGATACGACTCGTCACGGTGGCAATCGGACGATCGCACACTGTCGACGTGGCTTTCGTGGTCAACGTGTTTTTCAGTGATCCGCTCTTGTTGGGCCAGGATGCGCCGTTTTTGCGCGGTATCGAGCTGGCCGCTGCGATACATATTCAGCAGGGCTTCAGCGGCATCGTGGCGCGTGTTTCGCTCGTTGGCCTTCAGCAATTGGATCAGCGGCTCGACCGCGCGCGGATCGCCAATGCCCCCCAAACCGATGGCGGCAGCCTGGCGAACCGCCTCGTTTTTCGAATCGAGCAGCTCCAGCAGGCGTTGAACAGCGCGCGTGTCGCCGATTTTTCCAAGGGCGAGCGCTGCCGGGCAGGTCAGGCGCGGGTTTTCCAGTGCGTCGAGCAAGTAGGGAGTCGCCCGGCGATCGCGGATCATGCCCAGGATGCGCGCCGCCTGCTCGTTGACGGGCGCCGGTTGGTGAAGCAATTCCACCAGGGGTTGCACCGCAGGCGAGCCAATCTTTGCCAGGATATTGGCCAGGACTTCCTGCAGCGCGTCGTCCGGTTCGCGCAGCAGCGGCAAGAGTGGAACGACAGCCGGGCCGCCAATGCGGATCAAGGATTGCGCCCCCGCATCGACCAGGTCGGTTTCGCGGCTCCGGATGGCTGCTAATAAGGATGGGACCGCACGCGGATCGCCAGAATGACCTAACGCGCGCAGCACGGCGCGGCGAACTTCTCGATTCTTATCGCGCGAAGCGGTCAGCAGCGCCTCCAACGCTTGCGGGGCGCCCGCCTGTTCGAGCGCTTCCGCGGCAGCCCGGCGTACCTGGTTGTCTGGATCGTGAAGCGCCTGGACCAGCGGGTCGATTACCTGCGGCGAGTTCATCCGCCCAAGCGCAAGCGCAGCCGACTTCCGGACATCGGGGCTGCGATCTTGCAGGCTGCGAATTAACGGTGGGATGGCCGTGTTGCCCAATGGGGGAACGCGGTCCCAATTTTGAATGGCGATGAAATAAGCCGCCTGCTCGGCAGGTGTGGCCGGGTGCCAACCGAGCGCGTCGAGGGCTTCGGCGGTGCTTTTTCGGACGCTGACGTTTTCATCATCCAGGGTGGCAACCAGTGGTCGAATTGCGCGACCTTCACCAAGCCTGCCGAGGGCGGAGGCAACCATCTCGCGCATCTCTGGCTGCGGATCGCGCAGCGCCAGCACCAGCGTCTCCACCGGCAGTCCACGATGGGCAGCGTCGAGGCGAGCGCCGATCCGCCCGAGGGCCCAGGCTGCGGCGCGGCGGACGGGCAGACTGCTATCTTTGAGCGTCCCTACCAGCGGATCCACGGGGAGGCGCAGGTAGGCCGGTTCGTTGAGGGTCGAGCCGATGCGACCGATTGCCCTGGCTGAGCCTTCGCGGATTTTCTCGCGCGGGTCGCGCAGCGCCGTGATCAACGGGAGAACCGCCGGTTGCCCGGCCGCGCTCAATGCCGCGACGACCGCGGTTGTCACCGCGTGGTCGCTGTCATCAAGCGCTGAGATCAACGGCTGCAAGGCCGCGGTCACACTTTCAACCGGCAAGCCCTCGACAATTTCCGACAAGGCAACGGCTGCATCCCGGCGCACGACCGCGCTTTTCTTGTACTTGATTGCCGCAAGCAAGCCTTTGATGTCGCGCTTGGCTTTCAGTTTTTCGACGTTGGGTGGTCCGAACAACCCCATGTAAACCATTAAAGCATGGTTGTTTTTCCATGTCAAACGTTGTGATCGGTGAGATCATACCGGGTCGGGCGACACCTCAGATGGAGAAGGATCTTGGCGATATAATGGTAAGGACCTGGTGGGAGGCAGGTGCAGCATGGAATACGAGTTCCATCCCCTGACGGCAGATCGGTGGCCCGATTTCGAGACCTTGTTTGGGCGCTCCGGGGCATATGGCGGCTGTTGGTGCATGTGGTGGTTCCAGAACGATCGCGAGTATGGCGCGAACAAAGGGGAGGGCAATCGCCTGGCGATGAAATCTCGGGTCGAAGCCGGACCGCCTCCCGGCGTGTTAGCTTACCTGAACGGGGAGCCGGTGGGCTGGTGCGCTTTTGGCCCGCGAGAGTCTTACCCGCGCCTGGCGCGCTCGCGGGCTTTGAAACCGGTTGATGATCTTCCGGTATGGTCGGTGATGTGTTTTTATATCGCGCGTAAACAGCGCAGAAAGGGTCTGACTGCCGCATTGCTCGGCGCGGTGATCGACGAAGTGCGCCGGCGTGGTGGCAAGATCGTTGAGGGGTATCCAAAATTGCCCAAAGCCAGCGGAGAGGGTGACCCGTTCATCTTCATGGGGTTGGTGTCTGCTTTCGAAAAAGCCGGATTCGTAGAGGTAGCCCGGCCGACCGAGAAAAGGGTGGTCATGCGTTATGAAATTAAATGATCCGGAATTTATCTCTTTCCTTATCCGCGCGAAGCGCGCCACGTATGCGGCCGGTGTGGAGACCGGCCAATCCTCGCGACCAGGTTCGCATGACTTGCCTTACCAGGAAGGGGATTGGTATTACCTGGATTCTTACCTGGGCGGGTTGAGCTTCATCGGTGAAGAAGCGGTCTGGAATCAGGGCCGACCGGTGTGGGGGATGAATTATTACGGTTGGATGCTTTCGGGAGGAATACCGGAGGGCTTTTCCCAGTTTCTCAAAGACGCTTTGTTGTGCGTTCCGGAAGATGCGCCTTTCCGCGGGCCTTCTGAAATGGTCTCCGGACCATACCGATATGCCTGTCAATGGCAGGGTGGGGTGGCGAATTTCTCGGGCAGCGAATGGATCGAGCTGGAGGGGGTCAAAATTTACGAGCTGCGCTTTCACGGCGGAGAAATCGTCTGATGGAAGCCAAAGCGCCCCTGGATCTACGCTTGCTCGATTCGCTCAAGGATCACCCACTGCTGGCGGCGTACATCGAGATTACCCAGCTTAAGCGGCTGTACCGCCAGGGCTGGTTGCGGCGGGGGATTTCACGCGAGCGGTGCGAATCGGTCGCAGACCATATCTTCGGCATGGCCCTGCTGGCCTGGATGCTGACCGGCGAAGGCTTGTTCCCGACGGTTGACCGTGAGAAGGTGTTGCGCATGGTGCTGGTTCACGAGTTAGGTGAAATATACGCCGGCGACATCGTGCCTGGCGACCAGGTTGATCCTGAAGTGAAACACCACCTGGAGAGGGAAGGTTTTGTGCGCGTTTCGGGACGTGTAGCGGCGGGCGCCGAATGGCTGGACCTCTGGGAGGAGTTCGAGGCCGGCGAGACGCCAGAAGCGCAACTGGCCCGCCAGCTCGACCGGTTGGAGATGGGACTTCAGGCGCTGGTATATGCGCAAGGCGGGCATCCGAACCTGGAGGAGTTTTTCACCTCGGCGAGCAGCGGATTGCAAAGCGATGTACTGGTACGCCTGTTTAACACAGCCTTGAGGATGCGCTGACCGCTACCGAACCCTGATAGGCGCCCTGCGTATTTGATATGCTTCTTCAATCTTTGCTTGCATAGCATTTTTAGAAAATTTGTATATAATAAAAATAGCGCAATATATGGTGGTGACTCAGGTGAGTCTCCCCATATATTGGCATGAATCGATCATTTCGCCTGGGGTTGTGTTTCAATTTTTCTGTAAAATGTGGGCTATGCCCCACATTTTACAGAAAATAAATTGAACGATTTCGCCTGGTGAGCATCCGGTAAGGGAGGGAAGCATTCATCCATTGCATTGGGTAGAGACCGGAAATTGCCCAGGCGCTCCGAATAGGTGCATGTTGTGTAAAGATCTGGTAACCCCATAGGGGTCTGGGAAATGTGGCGCAGCGTTATCAGCGGGCTTATTTCCAGCCCACTCTACCGCGATTTTCGATTCCAGCTCCGCCTGGTCGTCATGGTCAGCGCGTTGTTCGTGTTCATTTTTCCCAGCCTGGTGGGGATGAGCCTGTTTTACCTGGACCTTTTCACCGAGCACCCTGAGTTGCAAGGCTTTCCGCAACAACCAGCAGCTTTCGAGGCTTTCTGGGTTTTGGCAAACGACGCGGTGGCGCGCGAGGTGGTGCTGGGGTTAATTTTCTCGATCGGGCTGAGTTTTGTTCTAGGCGCCACCCACGCGGAGCCCCGGCTGGCGCCGGTCTTGGATGCGCTTGGCTTGCTGCTTGTGATGCATTCCCTTTTTTTCTTGCTGGTGGCAACCGACCGCTGCGTGCCGTCGCTGGGCTGTAGCCGGGAGTTTTTCCTCACCGCGGTGGTGCTGGCCTTTGCTTCCGGCCTGGCAGGCGTGTTGGTGCCGCGCGCCTCGCGGCGAATGGCAGGCTGGCTCTCCTTGCCCTACATTTCCATTTTGATCTACCAGAGCTTTCTGTGGTTGGTGGCGCTGGCTCGAACGCCGCGCATTCTGGTGGATTGGGATACCACCCACGCCATCTTGCTCGTGTTCGCCACCATGCTGTTGCCGGTGCTCATGGCATCGATCGGTTTTTCGGCCAAAAAAGACCGGAATCTGTAAGGTTTTTTGGAACGCTCCTGCGTAAGGTCGAAAGTCGAGCTATGGTATAATCCGCGCGTCCTTCCTGGTAGAATGTTTGTACTCGTCCACTTGTTGGTAGTGGGGACATCGCGGTCGGAGAGGCGTTGCGCCAGCGTGACGAACTTCGGTTGCCGATCGGGTAACACCTGTATCAGGGGATATAAAGGAAAGGTCCAATGACATACGTTCGAGAAACCCCTAACCATTTCAGTCTTCCGAGGCGCATTTTCCGCTTGAGCGAGCTGGCTTACAACCTGTGGTGGGTATGGAACCCGGATGCGCAGCGTCTTTTCTCGCAGATCGACCGCACCTTGTGGGAGCTGGTTTACCATAACCCCGTCGCCTTCCTCCGCAAAGTGGAGCGGGCCAACCTGAACGCCGCGACCAACAACCGCTACTACCTGGAGCTATATGATCGCGTCTTCCGCGAATTCGACCAGTATATGAGCGGTGAGACTGCCTGGTACAAGCAAAACCAACCTGCCTGGTCTGACCAACTCGTCGCATATTTCTCGTTTGAATTTGGTCTGCACGAATCGCTGCCGGTTTATGCCGGTGGCCTGGGCGTGCTCTCTGGCGATCACCTCAAAGAGGCCAGCGATATGGGCCTGCCGCTGGTCGGCATCGGTTTTTACTACACCCAGGGGTACTTCTCCCAACGCATCACCGAAGACGGCTGGCAAGAGACGCGCAACCTGATGCTCAATTTTGAGGAGCTGCCCGTGACCATGTTGGCCCGCACCGACGGGAACCCGCTAATGGTGTCGGTCACCCTGGCGGGGCGCAAGGTGTATGCCCGCGTGCTGCAACTGCAGATCGGACGGGTGCCCCTTTACCTGTTGGACACCGATGTTGAGGTGAACAACCCCGCCGACCGTATGCTGACTGCTCGCCTGTATTCCAGTGACCACGAGGTGCGCATCTCCCAAGAGATTTTGCTGGGCATCGGAGGGGTGCGCGCGTTGCGCGAGCTGGGTTACAAGCCGACGGTCTGGCATATGAATGAAGGCCATTCGGCCTTCCTGATTATCCAGCGGATGCGCGAGATGGTCTCTGCGGGATCGACGTTCGAGCAGGCCATGGAACAGGTGCGGCACACCAACGTGTTCACCACGCACACGCCGGTGCCTGCCGGCAACGATGAGTTCGCTACCTGGTTGATCGACAAATACCTTGTCCACGCCTGGGAGGAGCTTAAGATCGACCGCGACCAGTTCATCGACCTCGGTCGCCACATTCAAGATTGGGGCGAGACTTTCAGCATGCCGGTGCTGGCGTTGCACCTTTCTGAGCGATCCAACGGTGTTTCAGAGCTGCACGGGCGCGTTTCGCGCAAGATGTGGCATAAACTGTGGCCTGACCGGAAGGAAGAGGATGTGCCCATCACGCACATCACCAACGGCGTGCATGCGCCCACCTGGATGGCGCGCCGCCTGCAGCTCCTTTTGGACCGTTATTTTGGTCCGGAGTGGAAGGAGAACATCGACGATCCCGAAATGTGGTCGATGATCGACAACATCCCGGATGCAGAGCTGTGGGCTGTCCGCCGGCATTTGAAGAACAAGCTGGTCAATTACGCCATCGAGCGCGCCCGCAAACAGTGGGTGGCGGGCGGTTTTCATCCCGTCCAGGTGGTGGCGGGAGGCGTATTGCTCGAGCCCTATTCGCTCACGCTTGGGTTTGCCCGCCGGTTTGCGACGTATAAACGGGCTAACCTGATCATGCGGGATGTCGACCGCTTCATCCGCATCGTCACCAACCAGACCAGACCGGTTCAGGTGATCTTTGCCGGAAAGGCGCACCCGGCCGACGAACCGGGCAAGATGCTCATTCAGCAAGTGTATCGCGAGGTGAAAGATGCTCGTTCCGGAGGTCGCCTGGTTTTCCTCGAAGATTACGACATGAACCTCGCCCGCCACCTCGTTCAGGGGGTCGATGTATGGGTCAACACACCCCGGCGTCCGAACGAAGCTTCTGGCACGTCTGGGATGAAAGCGGCGATGAACGGCACGTTGAATTTCTCCGTGCTGGATGGCTGGTGGCGAGAGGGATTTAACGGCAACAACGGTTGGGCCATTGGCGACGACACCGAATACGACGACACCGAGCAGCAGGATGACGCCGACGCCGCCGACCTGTACAACAAGCTCGAGAATGAGATCATCCCGCTTTACTATGCCAACCGCGGTGGCGACGAGTTGCCGCACGGCTGGATAGAGCGCATCAAGGAATCGATGCGCACCCTGGCGCCGCAGTTTTCCACCCGCCGTATGCTCAAGGAATACCTCAACCAGGCGTATCTGCCTGCCATGCAAGCGGATGCAGCCAGCAGGCAGGCATCTCCGCGCGGTTCGGTGTCTTCGCATCCAAAGGGGTCTGAAGTCGCGGATAAGGCAAAATGATCGCGTTCCCTTCGGCAGGCAGCTGGTAATCACGGGGGATGGCGGATGTTTGAAATCGTCTTCCTCGGCACATCGGCCTCGGCTCCCTCGGTTCGGCGTGGGTTGTCCTCGCTGTTGGTCAAGCACGAGGAATACCGTTTCCTGATCGACTGTGGAGAAGGGACGCAGCGCCAGATCCTCACCGCCGGGATCGGTTTCAAAAAGCTCAACCAGATCCTGATCACCCATGGGCACCTGGATCACATCCTGGGTCTGGCGGGTCTGCTCTCGACCTTTATGCGCTGGGAGACGATCGACAGCTTACAGATTTATGGTCCGCGTTCTGCCCTGGAGCGCATCGACGACCTGCTGACGAGGGTCGTCTTGCGGGGAGCCACTCCGCCCATGCCGATTGAGCTCATCCCGCTGGTGCCGGGACCATTTTTCGAAGGGGGCGATTTGACCATCACGGCTTTCCCGGTGCGTCACCGCGGCAGCGAAAGCCTGGGTTACCTCTTCGATGAAAAACCTCGCCAGCCATTCCTGGCTGATAAGGCGGATGCGTTAGGGGTGCCGGCCGGCCCGGTGCGGCGCGATCTGGTCCTCGGCAAGGCGGTTACCCTGGCCGACGGGCGAGTTGTCCAGCCGGCGGAGGTGCTTGGCGAGGTGCAGCGCGGCACCCGCTTCGTGCATGTGGGCGACTGCGGCGAAACCGAGAGCCTGGTGGAGATCGTTCGAGACGCCGATGGGCTGGTGATCGAGGCCACCTACCTGGAAGAAGAGCGCGAGATGGCGCGCCAGTATTCCCACCTCACGGCGCGCATGGCAGCCGAGCTGGCCAGGAAAGCAGGCGTCGGACGGCTGTTCTTGACACACCTGTCGCGACGTTACCGTGAGAAGGACGTTCTCGCCGAAGCGCAGGCCGTTTTCCCCGAAACCGTGGTAGCCCGTGACCTGGACGCTTATACCGTGAAACGGAGCTGACAGATTGCGAGCCGCTGTTTGCTTTGACAGCCGAAACGTCTTGTGATATGATCCTGCTTAACAATTGCATAGCCTCTTACGGCACTCTTATCCAGAGAGGTGGAGGGACCGGCCCGATGATACCTCGGCAACCTGGCGAAGCAGGAGCGTCCTGCTAACCTAAGGTGCTAATTCCGTCAGACGGATGTACTGGAAGATGAGAGGGCAGCCGCACGACCTGATGATCCATGCCCCTCGTGTAAATCCGTGAGGGGATTTTTTTATCTAAGGAGAATTGCTGTATGTCTTTAACCTTCATGAACACGCCGCGTTACCTGTTTACATCCGAATCGGTGACCGAAGGGCACCCCGACAAGATCTGCGATCAGATCAGCGACTCCGTGCTGGATGCCTGCCTCGAACAGGACCCGCTCTCGCGGGTGGCTTGCGAGACTGCGACCAAGACCGGTTTCATCATGGTGCTGGGCGAAATTACCACCAATGCCTTTGTCAACTTCGATGAGCTTGTGCGCGATGTGGTGCGCGGAATCGGTTACGATAACACCGATAAAGGCTTTGATGGCAACACATGCGCGGTGCTCTCGGCGATTTGCGCACAGTCGGGCGATATTGCCATGGGTGTGAATAAGGCCCTTGAAGCCAAGGCCGGTGAGATGACCGACGCGCAGATCGAAGCGATCGGCGCCGGAGACCAGGGAATGATGTTCGGGTACGCTTGCGATGAAACCCCCACCCTGATGCCGACGCCGATTTATTTTGCGCACAACCTGTCGCGCAGGCTGGCGACGGTGCGCAAGAACGGCACGCTGCCCTGGCTGCGCCCGGATGGCAAGAGCCAGGTGACCATCGAATACCAATACGGCAAGCCGGTGCGCGTGGACACGGTTTTGATCAGCACGCAGCACTCCCCCGATGTGTCTCATGCGGAAATTCGCGAATCGGTGCTCGAGCACGTGATCCTGCCGACGCTGCCGGAAGCCATGGTGGACGACAAAATGAAGGTGTTCGTCAACCCCACCGGTCGCTTTGTCATCGGTGGACCGATGGGCGACGCCGGGGTGACCGGGCGCAAGATCATCGTCGACACCTACGGCGGCATGGGCCGCCACGGCGGCGGAGCCTTTTCAGGCAAAGATCCGACAACGGTGGACCGATCTGGGGCGTATGCGGCGCGATGGGTGGCGAAGAATGTGGTCGCCGCCGGGTTGGCTTCGCGCTGTGAAGTGCAGGTGGCCTATGCGATCGGCGTGGCACGCCCGTTGAGTATCAACGTGGAAACGTTCGGCACCGGTCACATCCCGGATGAAAAAATCGCCGCACTGATCGGCGAAAATTTTGACCTGCGCCCCGGCGCGATCATCCGCGACCTGGACCTGCGCAAGCCGATATATCGGAAAACAGCG
>JARKOV010000082.1 GCA_029975965.1 Anaerolinea sp.
CCCGAATACCAGGCTCATCGCCCGCCGGTACACCCGTTCCTGATGGAACGCCTCCCGATGGGCGCCCAGAAGCTGCAGGATCGATTGCAGCAGGGGATGTATTTCTGTAACTTTCGTGGTATCTTTCATGCAAGAAGCCTCCTGAGTTTGCGAATGGCGTGGTAACCTTCGTTGTACTCAAGAGGCTTCTCTTTTTCAAGCCCTCACTTTATAAGGGCCAAACTCAAGGCCGGTTTTTCACCAAGTGTCCCTCGCCTTGGGGCGGGGGATTACAGGGGGTGGGGATTATTCGACTCAACGCGGTTATGAAAGATTAAATTCGGGGCATGTCATGTTTGCTTTTAAGAGAGCATCTGCAGGTGCACCAGTTTCTGAGTGGAAGGGGTCACGCGAAATCGCTGGTCGAGGCGGTAGCCGGGTATCCAGGCGATCGCGTCGCCGGAACATACCAGCGGCCAGGCGCTCCGTGCCCGCTTCGCCAGGCGCACATTAATCCAGAAATCCGACAGCTTCTGCGAGCGACCACCCAATCCGAGCGGCTGGAAACGCTCCCCCGGTTGCGCGACGCGGACGATGAGCGGTACGTGGAGACAATCGGCGTCCAGCCAGGCTTCCCAACGCCCGGCGGCACGCACATCCGCCCCTGGCAAAGCCCACTCGGCCTGTAGCCGCCAACCTTCGCCCAGGTCAAGCTCGCCCGGAACATTTAATTCCAGCTGCACCCCGCCGACCAGTTGCGGCCAATCCCCTTTACCTACCGCTGCATCTCGCTCCGCCAGGTACAAGCGCTCGCCTTCCACGATAAGTCGTAAACCCTGGGCCAGCTCGATGCTGCGGGAGCGCGCCGGCCGCGCGGCAAAGACCAGGCCGCGCTCGACGGTCTCGAAATCGACATCCCGCAGCCCCGGTCGCAGCCGGGCAATCGCCCGGCGCAGCAAGGCGCGCTGCAAACCGAGTGACAAAGCGAGCAAATTCTCGCGATCGAAGGCGATTGACTCGGGCGTGGATTCCAGCGCCACCTGCTCCCAGGCCCTCTCAACCGCGCTCTCGTAGATCTCCGTGTCTCCGCTCAGCACCTGGGCGGTGCGCCAGAGCGCTTCTTTCACCTGCGGATTGTACTGCGTGAGAGTCGGGAGTAGCTCGTGGCGCAAGCGATTGCGATAAAAACTGGTGTCATCGTTGCTGGCATCTCTCACCACATCCAATCCCATTTCCTGGCAATATCCTTCGATCTCCGCGCGCCAGATGCCCAGCAGCGGGCGCACGAGAGGGATGCGCTCATCCCAGCCTTCCTGCAGGCTACGCGCGCTCATCCCGCGCAGGCCGGCGAGACCCGCCCCGCGCAGAAGGTGCATCAACACCGTCTCCACCTGGTCGTCCGCGTTGTGCGCCACCGCCACCGCCTGGGCGCCTGACCGGCGGGCCACATCGAACAGGAAGGTGTAGCGGGCGTTCCGAGCCGCCTCTTCGATCGACAGGCGCTGTTCCTGCGCAAAAGCGGCCACATCCATGCAGCCGGATTCAAAAGGCAGGCCGCGTTGCGCGGCCATCGCCGCCACCCGCCGGGCATCCTCCCCCGATTCCGGGCGCAAGCGGTGGTCGAAGTGAGCCACCAGCAGGTTGAAAGAGGCCTTCGCCAGGCAATCTAACAGGCACAGGCTGTCGGGCCCGCCCGACACTCCCACCACGAGGACCCGGTCGGGGGTCAATTGGCAGGCCTCCAGGCAGGCTTTGAGCACGCGGTCACACAGCATGCAGCTATTATACGCAATCGCTGCCGCCAATTCGCACTATAATTTAATGGGTTCACCAATTCACCTGGGAGAGCACATATGGCTAAAATCACCTTGATCGGCGCGGGAAGCTACGTTTTCACCCGCAATTTATGTAACGACATCCTCCTCACACCGGCCCTGCAGGGCTCCACCATTTCGCTGATGGATATCGACCCGGTGCGCCTGGCCTGGGCGCGGGACCTGGTGCAAGCCTTGGTCGACCGGCGCGGGCTTAAAGCGAAAGTGGAGGCCACCACAGACCGGCGGGAGGCTGTGAACGAAGCGGATTACGTCATCACCACCTTCCAGCAGGGCGGACTGGCTGCCTACGAGTTGGATATCGAAATTCCGCGCAAATACGGAGTCGAGCAATGCGTGGGCGACACGTTGGGACCTGGCGGCGTTTTTCGCGCTCTGCGCACCATCCCCGTCTTGCTCGACCTGTGCGACGAGTTGGACCAGGTTGCTCCGGACGCCTTGATTTTAAACTACGTCAATCCGATGGCCGCCAATTGCTGGGCGATCAGCGACGGATCGGGGAGGCCCTTCGTGGGTCTTTGCCACAGCGTGCAGGGCACCAGCGAGATGCTCGCCCGCTGGGCCGGGGCGCCCTACGATGAGGTGAATTTCGTGTGCGCCGGCATCAACCACCAATCCTTCTTCCTCGAATTCCGCCGGGGCAAGGAAGACCTGTACCCCAGGTTGTGGGAGGCGATTGAAAATCCCGAAATTTATGGAACCGAGCCGGTGCGCATCGACCTGATGAAATACTTCGGCTATTTTGTCACCGAATCCAGCGGTCACGCCAGCGAGTACGTGCCTTACTTCCGCAAAACTCCCCGCATGGTCGAAGAAGAGCTGGCGCCCAGGTTTACCAACCCCGACGACCATTGGTTCGACTTCTCGCGCACGGGAGGGTACCTGCGCCACTGCCAGCAGACCGCCCTGGCAATGGAGCGCGAGTTCAAAGACGTCCTCGACAGCGTTGCTCACTTGAGCGACCGTCGAAGCCATGAATACGGCTCGGCCATCATCGAGGCCATGGAAACTAACCTCCCGGCGAAGGTCAACGGCAACGTGCCCAATTACGGGCTCATCACCAACCTGCCCGAGGGGTGCACCGTCGAGGTTCCCTGCCTGGTGGATGCCGGCGGCATTCAACCCACCGTGGTCGGCGACCTGCCGCCGCAGCTCGCCGCCCTCAACCGCACCAATATCAACGTGCAAGAATTGATCGTCGAGGCAGCCTTGACCGGCGACACCGAAGCCGTCCACCACGCGGTGATGCTGGATCCGCTCACCGGTGCCGTCTGCACCTTGCCCCAGATCCATGCGATGGTCACAGAGATGCTACAAGCACAAAAACAATGGCTGCCGCAATTCATTCTATAGACTAAGGAGACCCACCATGCCTAAGATCACCTTCATCGGAGCCGGATCCACTGTATTTGCCAAAAATCTCCTCGGCGATATCCTGAGTTTTCCCGAGCTGGCAGGTTCGACCATTTCGCTGATGGATATCGACGAGTCACGCCTGTACACCACGCAGAAGGTCGCCGAGCGCATTGCCCGCAGCGTGGGCGCGCACCCCACGCTCGAAGCTACCACCGACCGCCGCCGCGCGCTGGATGGCGCCGATTACGCCATCACCATGTTCCAGATTGGGGGGTACCGTCCCAGCACGGTGATCGACTTCGAAATCCCCAAGAAATACGGCCTGCGCCAGACCATCGCCGACACCCTCGGCATCGGCGGGATCATGCGCGCGTTGCGCACCATCCCGGTGCTGCTGGATGTCGGTCACGAGATGGAGGAGCTCTGCCCCGACGCCACTTTCCTGAACTACGTCAACCCGATGGCGATGAATATGTGGGCGCTCAACCGCGGGTCGAAAATCAAGAACGTCGGGCTGTGCCACAGCGTGCAGGGCACCGCGGAGCAGCTCGCTCACGACATCGGCGTCGATCCCAAAGAGATCAACTACGTCTGCGCGGGGATCAACCACATGGCCTTCTACCTGAAATTCGAGCGGAAAACCGCCGCCGGGGTGGAAGACCTCTACCCGCGCATCCGCCAGATCGCGGCAGAAGGCAAGGCACCCGATTGGAACCGTGTGCGCTACGAAATCTGCAAGCGCACCGGCTATTTTGTCACCGAGTCGAGCGAGCACTTCAGCGAATACGTGCCGTGGTTCATCAAGCGCGACCGGCCCGACTTGATCGAGAAGTTCAACGTGCCGTTGGACGAATACATTCGTCGCTGCGAGGTGCAGCTCGCGGGTTGGGAGGTGACCAAAGACACCATCGAAAATCCCGAAGTAGCCATCGACAAAGAGGCGATCAAGGCGAAAATGCTGGCTGCTGGCGGGTCACCCTGGGAGGTCGAGTGGGCTGTAGAAGAGGCCTTAAACTTCGATCAGATCGAGCAGTCGCATGAATACGGCTCTTACATAATCCACAGCC
>JARKOV010000089.1 GCA_029975965.1 Anaerolinea sp.
CGCCATGCGCATCCCCGCAATCAGTAAAGATCCACGCCACAGCGGGTTTCCGCCTGAGCATCCCAAGATGTCTTCGTTTCTCGGCGTGCCCATCTTCCAGGGGCAGCGCCAGATCGGTCAGATCTATATGACCGATAAGGTAATTACGGGAGAGTTCTCAGAAGAAGACCAGCGCCTGATGGAACTGCTGGCCGCCTACGCCGGGGTCGCCATCGTCAACGCGCGCCTGTTCCGTGATTACGCCATGCGCGACCGTGCGTTGACCCGGCAGAACGAAAACCTTTCTCTGCTCAACCAGCTTGCCAGCACCCTTTCCACCAGCACAGAAGTGAACGAAATCCTCGAACAGGGGATGATGCAGTTGATGGATTACCTGCGCTTGGAAGTGGGTGAGATTTTCATTAAGAACGAGGATAGCAGGCGCCTGAACCTGCTCATCCATCATGGTGAAGCGGTGGATAGCCTGTGGAAGCGCGCGCAATTCTCCATTGGCGAGAGTACAGTAGGGCGGGCAGCCAGGGGCGATGTGCCCATCGTCCTCAACCTCACTGAACACGAATACGCCGACCTCAACCCTCTCACCAAGGCGCGCGGGCTGCACCAGATGGCGGTCATTCCCATGAAGGGGCGGCGCGGCGTTGTTGGGGTTTTGTGCGTGGCGACCTGTCACCCGCAACCGTTGAACGAGCCTGATGTGCAATTCGCCCAGGCCATCGCCGCCTGGATGGCAACCGCCATCGAAAACATCCGCCTGAACATCACCGGGCGCCGCCTTGCTATCCTTGAAGAACGCGACCGTATCGGTATGGACCTGCATGACGGCATCATACAGTCAATCTACGCCGTGTGGCTCACGCTTGAGCACGCCCGCCTGCTAATGAAAGAAAACCCGGATACAGCCACCAGCCGTATCCAACAGGCGGTCAACGACCTCAACAGCACCATCCGTGATATCCGCGCTTATATCCTCGACCTGCGCCCGCGCCAGCTTAAGAACGAAAACCTGATGGAGGGCATCAACCGGCTGGTGCAAGAGTTCCGCGCCAACACGCTGGTGGATGTCACGCTCAACGGTCCCAAAGACGGGGTCGCCACCCTGCCTGAGGCCCAGG
>JARKOV010000096.1 GCA_029975965.1 Anaerolinea sp.
AGCCGCCGACCAGGGCAATTTTTACGGTGGGAGGCAGGGGCAGCAAGCCCAAGTCATTTTTGAGCAGCACAGCGCCTTCCCCGGCGACTTTCCTTGCCAGGGCGTGGTGCGCCTGGAGGTCGCAGGTGAAAGCCTGCTTCAGGGCAGGTTCGGCTTTGCGGATCAGGGTCAGGATGCGGGCAACGGCGCTATCCAGGGTGGCTTCGTCGAGCCAGCCATCGCGCACCGCGGCAACGATCGCGGCGTCATTGCCGCTGGCTGTGCCGGGCATCTCCAGCTCGACGCCCGCTTTCAATGCCGCCACAGGCTCGTTCAGCGCGCCCCAATCGGTAACGACCAACCCCTGGTGTCCCCATTCTTCTTTAAGGATCTCTTTCATCAGGCGGGTGTTCTCGCTGGCATAAGTGCCGTTGATGCGGTTGTAGGAGCACATCACCGTCCAGGGCTGGGCTTCTCGGACGGCGATTTCAAAACCTGCCAGGTAAATCTCGCGCAGGGCGCGTTCATCCACGATGGAATCGGTCGTCATGCGGCGGGTTTCCTGGTTGTTCGCCGCGTAGTGCTTCAGCGAAGTGCCCACCCCCTGGCTCTGGACGCCGTTGATGTGGCTCTTGGCAATTTCGCCTGCCAGGTAGGGGTCTTCGGAGAAGTACTCAAAATTGCGCCCGCAAAGCGGTGAGCGCTTGATGTTCACCCCCGGACCGAGGATCACGCTCACCTTCTCCTGCCGGCATTCCTCACCCAGGGCGATACCCACCTGGTAGACCAGGTCGCGGTTCCAGGTCGCAGCCAGGGCGGAAGCGGTTGGGAAGCAGGTGGCGGGGACGCTTTCGTTCAAGCCGACATGATCTGCACCGCCAGCCTGCTTGCGCAACCCATGCGGACCATCGGTTACCATGATGGACGGCACACCCAGCCGCTCGATGCCCTTCAAATACCAGAAGTTCAACCCGGAGCAAAGCGCTGCTTTCTCTTCCAGACTCATTTGACGGATGAGCGTGTGAATGTCTTCCATGATCTGTTTCCTTATTTGTGAATTCAAGGGGGTGAGGGACATCGCTGGCTGGTTTTCTCGGTGAACCTGCTGCCCCGGGAAAGATTGGTGAAAGGAATTGTAAACCGCGGCAGAGAGGCTGTCAACAACAGTAACATCAAGATCAATATCTAAGATTGAGTTAAAAAAACCTTGACCTG